>JBGAFW010000021.1:0-137655 GCA_044227045.1 Labilithrix sp. | reverse complement strand
GCGCGGCGGGATGGAAGTAGACGCTGGCTGTGACCTCGGTGCGATCGACCGCGAGCGGGCGGAGTTGGTACGTGAGGAGGTAGTCGGGCTGAAGGCTCGTGAAGAGCGACGGGAAGAGCATCGCGTCGAAGACCGTGCGCTTCGGATCTTGGTGCAGCGTCGCGTCCGAGCGCGCGGCCCGCGCGTGGGCGAGCGTGGGGCGGCCGTTCATCGAACCGCCTGCGGAGACCGTCTCGCGCTTCGGATCGATCTCCATCGTTCCGCCGAGCCACGGGCCGCCATGGATGCTCATCCAGGTGCGCGCGTCGCTCGCCGGCGTGAGCTCCTCGAGCGCGCCATGGATGCTCGGGAAGTGATGCGACTCCTGGAAGTTTTCAACGAGGAGCTTCCAGTTCGCGTGGGTCGTGTAGGTGACGGCGCGTCCCAGCCGGAGCGACGAGAGCACGTCGTTGGCAAGGAGCCACGGCGCAGGCTCGCCGAGCCATCGATCGAGCGGAGGCGTCTCGTGCTCCTTGCCCAAGGTCACGAAGACGAACCCGCACCACGTGTCGACGCGCACCTCGCGCAGGCCGCTTCGTGATCGATCGAGCGAAGGTGGCGCGTGCGGCGCCACCGCGAGGCGACCGTCGAGCTCGTATGCCCAGCCATGGTACGGGCACTCGATTCGTCTCGACACGCGACCGCACGCGTCGCGTGCCTCTGCCGCATCGTCGGGCGCGGACGCTCGGAGCGCGACGAGCGACGCGCCGCGATGGCGGCAGACGTCGTGAAACGCACGCACATGGAGGTCTGGACCGCGCACGATCAAGATCGCTTCGGCGCCGACCATCACACGCATCCACTGGCCCGGAAGCGCGATCGCGTCGGCGCGTCCGGCGCAGATCCACGTGCGACCGAAGATGCGATCGAGCTCGAACGCGAACACCGCTTCGTCGACGAACGCACGCCCTGGAAACGGCCGCGCGTGCTCGAGCGGCAAGAGGACGCCCTCGATCTCTTCGAGCGCGAGTGGCTCGCCTTGCCGCTTTGGGCCGCTCATCACGACGGTCGCATCCTACGCGATCGCGCACGCAGGTCGAGTGCCTCGCGAGCGAGCACGACGAGCGTTCGCGCGACGGTCACGGCGATCGACGGTTGGCGTCGCTCTCGCGTTTCACCTCGAGCGCCTCCTCGGCGAGCTCCTCGAAGGAGAGGCGGTGGGCGCGCGCGAGCTCTTCGTCCGTCGTGAGACGTTCCATGAACTCGGGCTCTGCGCCCACGATGCTCGCGATGACGTCTTTGGCGCGTGGTCCCGTGCGCGGGTGGTTGTACAGATCCATCATCTTGTTCCAGAAGCGGGCGAGCGGGAGGTCGCCGACACCAGGCTTCGACCCGAGGATCTGCATCCGCTTGAACGCCTCGCGCAGGCGCTTCCCCGTCGGGTCGACCCGCTGCATCGGGGCGAAGAAGACGTCGCGGAAGAAGGGGCGTCCCCATCGCGTCATCGACGCAAAGGCACGCGCGCCTGCCGCTTGCTCCGCGAGCGAGCGCTTCGGGACCTCCTGCTTTCGCTTCTCGCGATACTCGGCCGACGCGTAGTAGCCGACCATGTAGTAGTCGATCGCGATGTGACGTGACTCGTCGCGGTTGATGAGCTCCATCGCCTGCGCGGAGAGCGGGTCGTTGACGAAGTCGTTGATCGATCGCAGGAGCGCGATGTCGAGCACGAGCTCGCCGGACGTGATGTACGCATTCGCGACGTCGTCGGAGAGGTGACGGATCGCGTCGACGAAGCTCGGGAAGAAGTGCGCGAGGCTGTCGCTCGTTCGGTACACCTTGTAGTGATGCACGTCGTAGTGATCGGCGAGCATCTGCGCGGCGTGCGCGTGGCGCATCTCGTCGACCACGAACGTCGCGAAGATCTCCTTCAGCGTCGGATCTTTCGCGCGCCTCTCCTGCTCCACGAACAGCGCGCCAGCGAGCCGCTCGATTTGCGACATGTCCGTGAAGTATTGGACGACCGCCATCTCGTCGTCGCGGCTCATCGGACGCGGTCGTTGGGAGAAGTCGAGGTCAGCGATCTTCCACTGCCCCTCATGACACATCCGAAGCATTCGCTGAAGGTCCATGACGTAGTCATGAAAGCATGCCCGCGTCGCTCGCGCCGCCCGCGTCGCGTTCGCGTCCCGCCTGTTTTTCCAGACCTACGCTTCGGCTCGCGGCTTACTCTTCGACGAGCACCGGTGCAGAAAGTGCGCGGTCGTCGGTGGGGCCGACTTGCACACGCGCATACAGCCCGCACGCTTCGCCCGCCACGAGGAAGACGCCGTGGTTCACGATCGAGCCGGCTGCGTCGATCGGCGTCGCCTCGAAGAAGCGTTGCGCGATCCATCGGCCGGGTCGCGCGTGGAGGATCGAGGCGTTCCAGATCTCCTCGGGCACATGCCGGCCGACGATCACCTCGTCGCCTTCTGCTCCGTAGTCACTCTTCAGCACCCACTCACCACGCTGCGCCTTGAGCTGCTCCTCGTGCATCGTCTCGAGCCGCGCGGTGACGGGGATGTATTTCTGGATGACCTCTTGGGCATGCGGAGAGAAGCGATGGATCTGCTCCCAGAAGAACGCCATCGCGCGCTTGTTCTGAGGGAGCACCGCGCCGAACGGATTCACGACCGTGGCGTGTCCCGTCGCCATGCCGACGAGCAGCGACTGAAGCGGCGCGGCGAGCGGCTCGGTGTCGGGGACGACGTCGTCATCCCAGACGCTCGCTCGCTCTCCCCACCAATCCGTCTTGTAGTGTCGCAGCACGACGCCGACGGGTCGATCGAAGAGCGTGGTCAGGCCCTCGGCTTCGTTGGCCGCGAGGTTGTACGGCGATCCGAGGACGATGTCGCGACCTCGTGACTCGAACCACTTCTTGTAGAGGCGCACGAGCGAGAGGTCTTCGGTGAACTCCGTCGGGTAGACGAGGCCGATCGTCTTCGGAGCGTCAGCCTCGAGGTCGCGCATCACGAGGGCGTCGACCATCGTCACGAAGCGCTGCTCGAGATCGCCGTTCGGATCGATCCGCGTCTTCGTCTCGCGCTCGGCGTCCTCAATCGCGATCTTCCCGAGGACGACGGCTTCTGCTTCTCCCGTCGGCGTGTCGCAGTTGATCTCGGTGAACGCGAGGCCGTCGCTCGTGAGAAAGACGTCGGCGCGGGCGATGCCATGCCAGTGCGGCTGCGACGCCATCCACATCGCCTTCTGGAAAGGCGTGAGCATGAAGAAATCGTCAAGGAAACGCGGCTCATCCGCGATGATGAGGCACATCTCGTTGTAGACGGCGGCCACCTCCTCCGACGCGCGATAGAGATCGCGCGCGAGGCTGGCGCTCACGATGACGGGCGCTTGCCGAAAGCGTGGCTGTCCGTCGAGCCACGGATCCGAAAGGATCTCGCTCGCGACGATACGCCGCGCGAACGCATCGTAGTCACTCTCCACCGACATCGCGTTTGCCTGTTTGGGTAGGTTCACGCCAAGCGCGTGATCGCGAGCGCTGTCGCGACGTACGTCACGGCCTCGAGCGCAGCGATGCCTTCACTGCGTTCGACCGCGATGCCTTCGTCGATCGGTCCACCGCGCAGCTTGAGCGGGGCGCGGAGAAGGAGCATCTGCACGAACACTTGCCGCACGGGATAGAGCGCGAGACCGCCCGCGAGCACCCCAGCGTAGCCCTTGAGCGAGCTCGTCCAGCCCGTGAAGTCACCTTCGGTCGCGCGCGCGATGATGATCGCGATCGCGATCGCGGCACCTGCATAGCTGAGCGCGGCCGCGAGGTTCTCTCCTGCGATCTGCTCGGCGTCGTCGTAGGTCGTGAGCGCGCGAAAGGCGCTCACGAAGACGTGCAGCGTGAGCTGGCCGATGACGAAGAACACCACCGAGATGCCGAGCGTCTTTGCGTCGTTTCCCGCCATCGCATGCGACGTGATGATGCCCGTCGCGACGAAATGTGCGCCAGCCGCGAGCCCCGCCGCGGTGTTGCCGCGCTCGATCTCCTTCGGGAGACGTGAGGAGAGAAGGAGCCGAACGCCCATCTCGCCGGTCACGACGATCATGAGAACACCGACAATACCGAACGCTGCGACCCACATCGCGTCATGCGCGATGTCATCGCCCTTCACCGTCGACTTCACCGCGTTGGCCGCGACGAGGAAGATCGCGGTCACCTGGCCGACCGCGAAGAGACGCTGCGCCGAGTTGCCCTTGGTCAGATCGGAGCCGAGGCTCCGTCGTGTGAGCAGGAGCAGCACCAGCATGACCAGCGTGGTCGCGGCACCGAAACAGATCATGTAGAGCGGCTTGACGTCGACGTCATCCATCGGAAAAAAGCTCCAAACCGAAGCTACCGGCACGCCGATAGGAGTCAACTTCCAGTTCGCTCGCTCTTCGCATTTGCTTGTACGATCACGCGAAAGGACGGACGGACGAACGCGATGGCTCTGCGAGGCGTATTTCCTGCGGCTCCACTCCCCTACGTGCGGCTCGAGCCCTTCCTCGACTTGAGCGCGCTCGACGCGATTCACGAAGAGGTGTGCCTCGCGATGACGCAGGTCTCCGTCGACTACACCGGCGGTAGCCATCGCTCGATGGGGATCATGCCGCCGTCGCGGACCGACGAGGCGATCGTCGACTATGGCGAGGTGATCCGAGGTTTCTCCGAGGCGGAGCTCGCGACGTTCATCTCGCTTTCGGACGATCCGAAGTCGATCGATCGCGAGCGCGCAGGCAAGGATCTCGAGTTCGGCGAAGAGCGCGAATACCCGCTCTCACGCCGCCAGATGCTTTGGCTGAAGGTTCGCCACAAGGTGTATTTCCCGTGGAAGGCGTACATCGAGCTCATCCCCAATCGCTGGTGGACCGAGAAGGCCAACCCCGAGGGAAAGGACTTCACGCGAATCGCAAAGACGTTCTTTCCGAAGACGATCGCCTTCGCGCGAAGCCTTCCCTTCGAGCACATCGGCCGGTGCAACATCATGGGCCTCGAGGCGCATGACCACGGGACTGTCCACCGTGACGGAGAGCCCGAGGAGCAAGTCTCCCCCGATCACTTCATCACCTTCTGTCCCGCCGGAGACAAGCGGCTCTTTCTCTGGGACGAAGAGACGAAGACGAAGACGCCGGTCGAAGGTCGCGCCTATTGGTTCAACGACCACGACTACCACGGGGTTGAGGCGGATCCGTTCTTCCGGTACTCCATTCGAGTGGACGGGGTGTTTCGCCCCGAGCTTTTGGGTCGCCTCGAAGCAGCAGCAAATCGTAGGACAGCGAATCCGTGACGAACTTCCAGAAGCAAGAGACCGTCGACAAACCCGGCATCATCGGCGCGCGTTGGTGGCAAGAGAGCGTCGCCACCCAAGTGCCACGCCGCCAAGCGATGACTGGCCTCCTCGTCCTTGGAGGTGTGCTCGGCGCGATGGCCGCGATCGGAACGTGCGTCTCCGTCGTCGCGCGATCTCCTTCCTCGGGTTCCTCGTCCGGCGGGACGACGACGGACGTGACGTTCACGCCGAAGAGCTCGCTCGAGATGCAAAAGGAGTTCGGCTGGAGCTTCGGCGCCACCGACGAAGCGCTCGTGTTCGACGGACAATCGACACAAGCGTTCGATCGCACCTCGATCGCTCGCCTGCCCGATGATCTCGCGCCGTCGGAGACACGTCACAGGCCTTATTTCGTCGCCACGCTCTTTCAAGCGCCCACCGCGCTGCCGAAGTCGGTGCCCACCGGCGAGACGGATGCGCCCCCCGTCGCGCCGCTCAAAGACGCGCTCGTTCCCGTCTCGAACTACCTGACGCAGACGGCGTTCGAGCAAGGTCGCGCGCTCGCGTCGCTCCTCGACAAAGAGCCGCGCGCAAAAGATCTCGCCGTGATCGTCGACCTGCAAGGTCCGGAGGCCGTCGCGTTCGCGGCCGGCGCGTCGAGCGTGCTCGATCCGATCTTTCTCTTCGACAACTGGCCACATCCACGCGCTGTCGTCCCCGCCCACATGACGCTCGCGTCGGCTGTGTACTACCAGCCGCTCTTCGCGAATGCTCGCGTAGCGCGACCCAAGGGCGCGCGGCCGATGTTCGTGCTCGATCGAAAACGACTCGCGTCCTACACCGACGAAGCGTCGCAGTTCGACAATCGCCACACCGCGAAGCTCCCGAGCGTCGCGAACCTCACCGCGCTCGGCGTGAAGAACGTGCTCTACGTCGCGCCCAACGCCGTCGAGCGTTCGGAGCTCGACGATCTCAACGACGACTTCGTCTCGTACAGCGGGAAGATCGCGATCCACACGATCCCGGCGACCGCGTTCGAGCAAGACTCGTCCTCGTCGTCGCTCTCCTCTCCTTCTACGCCGAGCAAACCGGACGCGTCGCCGGCCGCTGGCCCCTATTCCGGGCCCTATTTTTACGGCGGATCGAAGAGCTCCCACGGGACGTTTTGGACCCATTGGACCTCGCCCACGGTCGGCCTCGGCACCAACAACGTGCAGAGCTACACGCCGTCTCCGCGGCCCACGCCGTTCTCGTCGGGCGCGCCGGGCGTCACCTCACACCCGAGGCCGGTGAACTTCGGGACGGTGCCGGTCGCGGTCGCCGTCGGCACCGGCGTCATCCTCGGCGCGCGGCTCAGTCGAAGCGGCTCGTGGAATCGAACCTCATCGTACTCGTCGAGCTCGGGAGGCTCGTAAGGACCATGAGCTCCATCTTCTCGATCGAGGTCGCGGCGCGAATGGATCGCGCGCCGAACCTCTTGCCACTCCTCCGGAGCACGATCACCGATCAGCAAGCATCGGTCGGCCTCCAGCAGAAATGGCAAGCTTATCGGCGCGCCGCCGAGGCATTGCTCGGCAACTTGGGGCTCATCGAGCGAGGCTGCTGGGACTACTTCGACAACCACCAGCGCGCCGAGAAAGACTTCAAGATGTGGCTCGGTGGAATGACCACCGAAGAAGGGTCGCGCCGCACGCCTTCGGGCGCGCCGGATCCGTATCGCGGGGAGCCGCGCTACCTCACGTTCACGATGACGTTCCTCATCGTCAATCCGTCACCCACCGACGATGCGCTTCGACGTCTTTGCATGATCCCAGAGCAGCATCTCTGGCGACGCGACGTCTTCGGACGCATCCTCGGTGGCATGGGCGTGATCAACTTCGCCAGCGTTCAATCGGACGTGATGTACCTCATCCCGCGCGACGACGACTGGGGTCTCACCGTCGACGACCTGATCCAAGAGAAGTTCAACTACCTGCGCGTCCTGCAATAACGCGGGAGTAAAAGCGGGAGAACCAGTCACTGGTTCCCAACCTGCTCAGAAGGAGTGCTCTTTCTTCGCTTCGCCGGCGACGGCGGGCACCGAGCGATCGGCGCGAACGAGCGCGGGCTGTCCGTCGCCTGGCGTGCCTGCGATCAGATCGACGGCGCCTTTGAGCGTCGGCCTCGTCCCGTGGAAGGCCATCGCGATCGAAGGGCCTGCCGATCCGTGGCCGCTCGGACCGCCTGCGCCGCCCGCGCCGCCGCTGCCACCTGCGCCGCCCCACTCGTAGACCGGCGAGCCTGAGCCACCGCCCACTCCGCCTTGGTTGCCGATCGTCCCGAGCGCGCCCTTGCCCGCGCGACCACCTGCGCCCGACTCGATCCGAGTCTCCTCGATCGTGATGCTCGCGCTGTCGATCACGAGGAGCGCGACGCTCGCGCCACCACCCGTGCCTGGCGTACCGGCGAGACCGCCGCAGCCACCGGCGCCGCCACCGCCGCCCGTGCCTGCGTAGTGGTACTGGTTGCCGTCGTTGGGCGGTGACGTCGCGCCGCCAGCGACTTGCCAGAAGTCCGAGCCACCGCCGCCGCCGCCGCCAAGCCCAGGTTGTCCGTTTCCACCCGCGGTTCCGTTTGCAGGAGCAAACGTGCCGTCGATCGCGAAGCCCCACGATCCGTTCGCGCCTGCGACGCCGTTCGCGCCTGCGCTGCCGTTCGCTCCGCCGCTGCGAAGCGCGCCGCCTGCTGCGGTGGTGGCGTTCGCGACCAAAGGCAAGCCATGGAACTCCGCGGCGCCGGTCTTGCGTGTGAAGCCGACGTAGAAGGCCGCGTCACCGCCTGCGCCTCCCGGTCCGCCGTTCGGTCCGACGGTGCACTTGCTCGTGCCGCCGCGGCTGCCAAGCTCGTATTGCTTCGTGTTCTGGCAGTAGCCGACCACGAGGTCCACGCATCCAGCGGCTTGCCGATACGCCGTGTTCCCGGCGATGTCGGTGCCGTTCAGCTCGACGTTGCTCGACGGCTCGACGCCGTCCGCGCCGCCCTGCGCCTTGCCGGATCGAATGATCGCGCTCGCGATCCCGAGGTTCCTCGACGACTTGATCAGCATTCCGATCGACGACTTCGCGGGCACGCTGGGCTCCGCGTTGCCGGCGAAGTCGGGCGCAGCGACGTCGAATCCTTCGAAGCGTGCATTCAGCAAGAGGTTCTCGGCGCGAACGGCGGGGCTCGTCGGCGAGGCGATCGTGGCGTGCGCTGCGACGCGCGTCCATTCCGCGCCGCTGCAGTCGAAGTAGCCGAAGAGCGAGACGCCATCGACGAGCACGAGCGCTTCGTTGTACGTCTCCGCGCACGCGTAGACGGGTTGCTTCCGCGTCTTGGCGAGCGCGATCGCGCTGGCGAGCGTCTTCAGCGGACGGTTCTTCGCGCCGTCCGAGTCAGCGACTCCGCGCGACGCCGAGACGAAGACGCCGACGAGCGGTGTCCCCGAGAGCGGAGGAGGCTCGGGCGCGGGAGGATTGTCCGCGGTGCCTGCGTCGGTTTCTTCCGAAGCGGGAGGCGGGGCCGCGCTGATGTCTTCGGACGCGCCGAAGATGCTGCACGCGCTGCTGAGGAGCGACATCAAGAGCACCGACGAAGAGAGAGACGTGCGTGTTGTCATGCCCACGTCTTCGGCCCGGCCCCACGGCCGTTGCGTGAAATCGTGTGACGAGCCACACATTATGCCGGATACCTCATGATTCCGAGCCCTTACGCGAACACAAACCGCGCAGGAAGACGCCAGCCTTGCACCGTAAAATCCTCAGCCCGAGAGCGCGCTCTCGAGGCCGAGCACGAGCTCCGAGGGCGCGGACGCCAGCGCAGGCGGCAGACGGCCGTCGGGATCGCATTGGGCAAGCAGCGCTGCGGCGTGATCGCGGGAGCTCTTCGCGAGCGGAGAGAACGTGGCGAGCGGGCTGACGAGATCGATGAAGCTTCGCAGCGTCGACGCGTCGTCCTTCGCGCCTTTGACGAAGTCGATGCGCGCGTCCGCACGCGCGCACGTCTGGCGAACGAAGCGTTCGATCCATGCCGCCGTGTGATCCATCTTGTCCCACGCGAGATGCTCCGGCGTGTCCTCCGGCGTGTGGTACCGCGCCGATCGACCGCCGGTGAGGAACAGGAACGGGATCTCGCGCTTCCAGAACGGATCGTAGTCGGAGAGCGGCGGGATGATCTCGGCGTCCACGCGACGAATGACGAGCCCCTCTTCGCGGCGCGCGAGATCGTCGACGATCTCGGAGGTGCCTTCGCTCCGCTCCGCCCCGAGCGCGAAGAGCGAGCTTCGCACGTCGTCGGGCAAGCCCTCGGGACCGAGCGCGTGTCCGACGAGATCCATGCACACCATCATGTCGATCCGATCGATCGACGGGCCGACCTCGGTGGCTCGCTTCGTGTAGTACGCCGATCCCATCTCGCCCGTGAGGAAGTAGGGCGGCTCCTCCGCGTCGAACGCCGCGAGGATGACGCCGCGTCCATCCGCGCGCTTCGCCTTCAAGCGACGGCCCACCTCGACGAGGATCGCCACCGCAGCGGCGTTGTCATCGGCGCCTGGATAGAAGCGGGACGCGTTGCCGCCGAGATGATCATAATGCGCGGCGACCAGCACCCATCGGTCCACGTCCCCTGGCAACGTCGCGACGAGGTTCGCGCCACGCGAACGCGCGATCGCCTGCTCCGCCGGATCGAGCCCCACGTCGCGGAGCGCGTCGCGCACGAGGCCGCGCGCGCGAATTCCTCCGGGCGTACCGGGCGCGCGCCCCGCGCATGCGGGCGAACAAAGCTCATGGACGAGGTCACGCGAGATCATGGCGGCTTCGCCATGATGCGCACGTGAGCTCGTCTTGTCATCTCCGCGCGAGACCTCGGGCCACGAAAGGCCCTCCCTGAAAGCAGAGCCCGTCAGCGCATTCGCACGACGACGCGGTCGGGCCGCGCCTCGTCGTCGAGCATGATGACGCTCGGCTTGGCGCCGCGACGGTCGAGCTCGGCGACGATACGCACGGCCTGATCGAGCTTTCGTCGATACGGAGCGCTCCCCATGCGGAGGACGACGTTGCTCTTGCCGACGATGAGCGTCATGTCGCCGTTCGGCTCGACATGGACCTCCTGGACCGGCGAGCGCTGCGCGAGCGGCGAACGATCGTAGTCGTACGCGAGATCGAGGGCGCTTCGGATCGTGCGGGTCGCGCCTTCGCGATCGTCGACGAGCGCCTTGAGGGCGACGCCGGTGACGATGTGGAAGTCGAGCGGATCGTTCGGCTCGACGCGCTTGATGACGAGCCCGTCGCGCGTGACGAGGTAGGTGCCTTCGTTCATCGCGACGATCCCCGCAGGCTCGCGCTCGACGACGCGAATGGTGATCGTGCCGGGCAGCTGGCGCGTGAGCTCGGCGCTCTCGATCCAAGGATCGGCGGTGAGCCTCGCGCGGCTGCGGTCGAGATCGATCGAGAAGATGTTTTGGCCCTTCGAGACACCTGCGATGCTCGAGAGATCCTCCGGGCCGCGATGCTTGCCGCCCGCGGTGACGATCTCGTTCACCGCGAAGCGCGGGCTCGTCCGGACGTAGCGACGCGCTCCCCACGCGACGCCCGAGCCGATGCCGAGGATCATGACGAGGCCCACGACCGCCCGGAAGACGCGGAGCGCGCGTGAGTCGCCGTCACCGCCGCGCTTCGGCGGCGAGCTCGGCAACGAGGGTGATGAGGAGGTGACCGGCGGGATGCTGTTTGGCGCCGGCGCGTTCGACGCCGGCACGCTGCCAGGCGGAAGGCTCTTTGCTTTGCGGACGTTCTTCGCGGCCGGCACTCCCGAAGACGAGGCGAGCCCCACCGATGACGAAGGCGGAGCCGGAGGGATCGACCTCATGACGTCTTGCCTCCTTCCTTCTTCGCGTCGCCTGATTCGAGCATCGCGAATAGCTTTCGCGCGCTCGCGTTGATGTCGCCCGCGCCGAGCGCGATGACGAGGTCGCCGGGCATGACCTCATCGTGAAGCGCGTCGGCGATGGCGTTCTTGTCGCCGATGTAGCGGACCGCATGATGACCGTGCGCACGAATCGCGTCGGCGAGCGCCTTGCCAGTCGCGCCTTCGATCGGCTTCTCGCCCGCGGCATAGACGTCGGTGACGATCACGAGGTCGGCCTTGTTGAACGCGCGCGTGAAGTCGTCGAAGAGGGCTTGCGTGCGCGTATAGCGATGCGGCTGGAAGGCGACGACCACGCGCCGATCGAAGCCTCGTTGCGCGGCGTCGAGCGTGGCCTCGATCTCGGCCGGGTGGTGGCCGTAGTCGTCCACGATCATCACGTCGCCCTTCTTGCCGCCCTTCTGGAGCGAAGGCTGACCGACGATCGTGAAGCGACGCTGCACGCCGTGGAAGCCGGCGATCGCTTCACGCACGACGTCGAAGGGGATCTCGAGCTCGTCGGCCACCGCGATCACCGAGAGCGCGTTGAGCACGTTGTGCGCGCCCGGCATGCGGACGGTGAACGAGCCTAGCGACTCGCCGCGGCGATACGCCTCGAAGTGCGTCTCGAGGCCTGCAAATTGGGGATTTTTCGCGCGGTAGTCGGCCTGGCGAGAGACGCCGTAGGTGACGTGGCGGCGGCCGATCTTCGGGAGGATCGCCTGCACGTGCGGGTGATCGATGCAGAGCACCGCGAGGCCGTAGAACGGGATCTTGTTCGCGAACTGCACGAACGCTTCCTTGACGTTCTCGTGCGTGCCGTAGTGATCGAGGTGCTCGGCGTCGATGTTCGTGATGACGCCGATTGTCGGCGTGAGCTTCAAGAAGGAGCCATCGCTCTCGTCCGCCTCGGCGACGAAGAGATCGCCTTCACCGAGTCGCGCGTTCGAGCCGAGCGCGTTCACCTTGCCGCCGACGACGACCGTCGGGTCGAGCCCCGCATGACGAAGCACGGTGGCGACGAGCGACGTGGTCGTCGTCTTGCCGTGCGAGCCGGCCATGAGCACGCAGTACTTCACGCGCATGAGCTCGGCAAGCATCTCGGCGCGCGGGATGATCGGGATCTCGAGCTGGCGCGCGCGGACGATCTCGGGGTTGTCGTTCTTGATCGCGCTCGAGAAGACGACCACGTCCGCGCCTTCGACGTTCTCGGCGCGATGACCGACGTCGACGCGGACACCGAGCGTCTCGAGACGGCGCGTGATGTCGTTCGGCTTCATGTCGGAGCCCGACACGTCGAACTCACGCGTACGCAGGATCTCGGCGAGACCGCTCATCCCGATGCCGCCAATGCCCACGAAGTGAGCTCGCCGAACGCGTCCACGAAACATCGCTCTACTCCCTTCGGACCGCCGGAGCTCTCCGGCATCGTGATCTTCAATCGCGACGAGCTGCCGTTGGTCGCGCCGTTCTTCTTGTTCGCTGGCGGCGCCGCCTTCTTCACCGCGATCCGCGCGAGATCGAGCAGGTCCTTCGCGATGTCATCGGCGGCGAGCGGCCTTCCATGCTCGCGCGCGGCGTCTGCCATGCGAACGCGCCTCGCGTCGTCGCCGAGGAGCGTCGCGATCTCCCCCGCGAGGCGTGCCTCGTCGGCCGCCTCCTGGCGGATGCACACCGCGCCGCCGAGCTCGGCGAGCGAGAGCGCGTTCTTCGCTTGGTGATCATCGGCCGCGTGAGGAAACGGGATGAAGATCGCCGCGCGACCGATCGCCGAGATCTCTGCGACGGTGACCGCGCCTGCGCGCGCGACGATCAAGTCCGCCGACGCCATGCGCTCCGCCACATCGTCGAGGAACGGGACGACCTCGAACGAAGCCGGCGGAAGGCCGCTCTCGGCGTAGGCTGTCCGCACGTCGGCCTCGCGATCGCGTCCAGCCTGATGCGTGACGAGGAAGCTCAGACCGCCAGGTCCACCCGACCCGCTCGATCGGAGCTCCTGCGCAGCGCGTGCGAGCGCGCGCGGCAAGACATCGTTCAGCGCCTTCGCGCCTTGGCTTCCGCCGAGCACGAGCACGCGCTTCGGCCCCGCGGACTCCGCGAGCGGAACGTAAGGACGCGGCTCGAAGCCCGGGCGAAGAGGCACGCCATACATGCGCGCCTTGTCGCCGCGGAAGTGTCGCCCCGTCTCCGACCACGCGATGTACGCGCGCTTCGCGAACGGCGCGAGAAGTCGATTGGCGAGACCGAGCGTGCTGTTCGGCTCGAGGATCGCGAGGGGAATGCGCTGCGAGACGCACGCGAGCGCCGCAGGACCGGCGGCATAACCGCCCACGCTGAGCACGGCGGCCGGCTTGATCCGGCGGACGAGCGCGCTCGCCTTTCGCGTCGCCTTCGCGGCGATGAGCGCGCCGCGGATCGCGCGCTCGGGCCCGCCGCCCTTCATCGGCTCGACGTCGAGCAGCTCGAGCGCGTAGCCCTGCTCCGGCACGACGCGCGCTTCGAGGCCACGCGGTGAGCCGGCGAAGACCACGTCGACGTTGTCGGCATGACGTGCGAGCGCACGCGCGATCGCGAGGCCAGGAAAGACGTGGCCTCCGGTGCCACCTCCGGCGATCATGATCCAGCGCTTGGCGTCTTCGCTGCTCACGCCTTCACCTCGTCGCCGTCGGTCCTCTCCTCCGCGGCGTCCAGCGCGCCTTCGAGCCCGACGTCGTCGTACCCGTCGGTGACCGGCGGGGCCTCGGGTGTCTCGCGCTCTTCCTTCGGCGGATCCATTCCCTGTCGCGACACGTTCAAGAGGATGCCCGCGGCGGCGGCGTTCACGAGGAGCGACGACCCGCCGAAGCTGAGGAACGGGAGCGTGAGGCCTTTCGTCGGGAGGACCGCGAGCGCGACGCACAGGTTGACGAGCGCCTGCACGCCGAACATCGTCGAGATGCCGAACGCGAGGTACGAGCCGTAGTCATCGGGCGCGCGATAGGCGGCGCGGACGCCACGCGCGACGAGCGCGAGGTACACGATGCACAGCGCGAGGATGCCGACGAAGCCGAGCTCCTCGCCGATGATCGCCGCGATGAAGTCGTTGTGTGCTTCAGGCAAGTAGAGCGTCTGAAGCCCTTTGCCGATGCCGGTGCCCCACGTGCCGCCCGACCCGAACGCCATGACGGACTGGAACGGCTGATACGCCACGTCGGCGCGGTGCTGCTCCATGTTCATCCACGCCATGTACCGATCGATGCGGTACTGCTTCGACATGATCGAGATCGCGCCGAACGCGCCGCCGAGGATGGACGCGCCGAGGATGTAGCCCACCTTCGCGCCCGCGACGAAGAGCATCGTGAACGTGAGGAGCAGGAGAACGACGCTCGAGCCGAAGTCGGGCTGCTTCATGCACAAGAACATGAAGAGACCTGCGACGAGCAAGTGCGGAAGGAAGCCGACGGTGAACGACTTGACCTTGTCGGCCTTCTTCGCGAGCGAATACGCGAGCCAGCAGACGAGCGCGAGCTTCGCCATCTCGGCGGGCTGCACGTGCACCGGTCCGACCGAGAGCCAGCGCGTCGCGCCACCTCCCGAGTGGCCAAAGCCGATGACGCACAGCACGAGCAACGCGCCGACCGCGCCGAGCACCGGATAGGTGAGCTTGTAGAGGCGGTGGTAGTCGACCGCGCCGACGAGGAAGAAGATCGTGAGCCCCACGAGCGCGTAGGCGGCCTGGCGCTTCAAGAAGAACTGCGCGTCGTGAAGATGCAGCGTCGCTTGAACGGCGGACGCGCTGTAGACCATCACCACGCCGAAGCCGATGAGCGCGATGACGATCGCGGCGAGGGCGATGTCGACGGGTACGACCACCGCAGGCGCGAGGCGTCGATTTCGAATCGCCATCATGATGACGGGTCCTCCTTGAGAGCACGCACCGCACGCACGAACACGTCTCCGCGCTCCTTGTAGTCGCGGAACATGTCGAACGACGAACACGCCGGCGAGAGAAGCACCGCGTCGCCCGCGCGAGCGAGGTCGCGCGCGAGGCCGACCGCCTCTTCCATGCTCGACGCGAGCTTCACCGGGACGGCGCCGCCGATCTCCTTCGCGATGAGATCGCGCGCCTCGCCGATCAAGACCGCGGCGCGCCCGCGGTCCTTCAAGGCCTCGACGAGCGGGCCGTAGCTCCCACCCTTGTCGCGACCACCGGCGATGAGGACGACCTTGTCCTCACGAATGCCACGCACGGCCGTGACCGATGCGCCGACGTTCGTCCCCTTCGAGTCGTCGTAGTAGCGAACGCCAGCATGCTCGCGCACGAAGATCATGCGATGCGGAAGCGCCTCGAACGTCGCGAGCACCTTCGCGATCGTGTCCGGCGAAATCTCGAACGGCCTCACCGCCGCGAGCGACGCCGCGACGTTGAGCGCGTTGTGGCCGCCTTGCAGCGCGATCTTCGAGCGATCGTACGACGTCGCGCCAGCGCGGATCGCGTCGGGCTGGACGTCGAAGTCGCCTCCAGGCCCAAACGTCATCACGCGCGCCTTGCCGCGCTTGGCTTCGGCCAGACACACGTCGTCGCCGGCAGGCACGACCGCGAGATCGTCAGGACCTTGGTTACGGAACGAGTTGCCCTTCGCCGCGGCATAGGCTGCCATGCTCGGGTAGCGGTCGAGGTGATCGGGCGTGACGTTCAAGAGGACGCACACCTTCGGATGAAACGCCTCGACGCGCTCCATCTGGAAGCTCGAGACCTCGAGGACGACGACATCGAACGCTTCGTCCGCATGCGCGGCGAGCGGCTCACCGAGGTTTCCGCCCGCGAACACCTTCTTGCCGGCAGCGCTGAGGAGCTCGGCGACGAGCGACGTCGTGGTGCTCTTGCCGTTCGTGCCGCCGATCGCGACGACGGGCGCGGGCTTCTTCAGCGCACGCACCGCGAGCTCGACCTCGCCCCAGATCTTCACGCCCTTCTTCTCGGCGTCTTCGAGCTCACGAAACATCGGCACGCCGGGCGAGACGACGATGAGGTCCGCCTCGGACATCCGCGCGTCGGCATGACCGCCGAGGACGAGCTTCACGCCTTCGCGCTCGAGCGACGTCATCGCCGGAGATCCGGCGAGCGACGCCTTCGCGTCGGTGCCGACGACGTTCGCGCCGCGCGAGACGAGGAGCCGGCATGCCGCGACGCCGCTCGTGCCGAGGCCGACGACGACGACGCGCTTGTTCTTCACGTCGAAGGGAGGTGTGACGGTGCTGCTCATCGAAGCTTCAAGCTCGCGAGGCTCACGAGCGCAAGGAGAATGGAGATGATCCAGAATCGGACGATGATCTTTGGCTCTGGCCACCCTTTCTTCTCGTAGTGGTGATGGATCGGCGCCATCAAGAAGACGCGCTTGCCGGTCAGCTTGAAGCTCACGATCTGGGTGACGACGCTCGCGCCCTCGAGGAAGAAGACGCCGCCGAGGATGATCGACAGGAGCTCGTTCTTCGTGAACACGGCGCAGATGCCAAGGCCTCCGCCGAGCGCGAGCGCGCCGACATCGCCCATGAACACCTGGGCGGGGTACGTGTTGTACCAAAGGAACCCGATGCCCGCGCCGAGCATCGCCCCGCAGAAGATCGACAGCTCACCTGCGCTCGCGATCGCCGGGATGTCGAGATACTTCGCGACGACGAAGCGCTGGGCGACGTTCGCGATGCCGAACGTCGCGCCGCAGAGGTAGGCCCAGATGAGGTACGTGCCCGCGTTGAAGATGACGGGACCGATCGCGAGGCCGTCGAGCCCGTCGGTGAAGTTCACCGCGTTCGAGGTCGCGACGATGACGAGCACCGCGAACAAGATGTAGCCGACCGGCGGGAGCATGATCGGGTGCTTCGCGAACGCGAGGAACGGGACGCCGAGCCGCGCGCGGATCTCCCACCAATCGGCGGGCACGTGCTCCTTCGCGTTGAAGACGTAGATCATCACCGCGAGCGCGACGAGGAATTGCCCGAGCAGCTTGTAGCGCGCCGCGAGCCCCTTCGAGCTCTTTTGACGGATCTTCAGGTAGTCATCGAGATACCCGATCACGCCGTAGCCGGCGGTGACCGCGGTGGCCGCGAGGACGAACACGTTGCGGAGGTCGCACCAGAGGATCGTCGAGCCGAGCACGGCCATGAGGAGGAGCGCGCCGCCCATCGTCGGCGTCCCGCGCTTCTTGATGTGCGCCTCGGGGATGAGACCTTCGTCGCGGATGACCTGCCCGATTTGCTTCTTCTGCAGCGCGCGGATGAACCACGGCGAGAAGGCGAAGCAGATGAACATCGCCGTCATCGTCGCGGCGATGACGCGGAAGGGAACGTAGCGGAGGACGTTGAGCCACCCCAACCAGCTCGCGCTATGGCGCAAGGGATAGAGAAGCTCGTAGATCATCAGGATCCATCCGAAGCAGACTCTGACGAATTCGGCAAAGTTTCCGGCGATTTCGCGACAAGGGCGGCGACCACCCGCTCGGCCCCAACGCTGCGGGACCCCTTGATCAGCACGGCATCTCCGGGGCGAATGCGATCGGCGGCCTCCCGAGCGGCCTCCTCGGTCGACCCGCACGGGAGGACGACCAGCGCCCCATTTCCTGCGGCGGCGCGCTCGAGCGTCCGGGTGATGAGGCCGCCGCATCCGATCGCGAGGGCGACGCGGGACATCGCGATCTCGTCTCCGAGCGCGTCGTGCTCGGCCTCAGCGTGATCTCCGAGCTCCTTCATCTCGCCGAGGACGACCACCCGTCGCCGCTCGACCCCCGACAGCTCGGCGAGCGTCTTCAGCGCCGCGCGCATGCTCGAGGGGTTCGCGTTGTACGTGTCATCGAGGACGACGATGTCGCCCGCGAGCCGCCGGACCGTGCCGCGACCTTCGAGCCGGATGCTCGCGAGCGCATGCTCGATCGCCGCCGCCGACAAGAGCTCGCGACTCGCCGCCTCTTGCGCGGCGAGGGCAGCCATCAAGTCGATCGCCGGCGCTTCGCCGGGCAGCGGCATCTGCACGACGAGATCGCGGCCTGCGCACGCGATGATGAGACGCGAGCCGGCGCCGGTAGGGATGCGATCGATCAGGCGATAGTGAGGAGGGCCGCCGAGCCGATCCGAGCTGGGTGGGTTCGACCCGCCTTGATGCGGGGGCGAGCTGCCAGGCTGCGTGGGTCGCGCCGCCAACGAGTCGGGCGGCAGCGACGCGCGCACGCGAACGCTGTCGCGCGTCGCGCTGAGGGCGCCGTCTTCCTCCGCGAACGATCCCGGCCGGCGGCTCGCCTGCGCGACGCCACGGCCAAACGTCTCGAATTTGCGGACGCGTGCGCGACGCGCCGCGCGGCAGACGTAGTCGTCGTCCGCGTTGATGATCGCGATGCCGTCGTGGCCGAGCGCGCGATACACGGCGCCCTTCTCTTGCATCACGCCTTCACGGCCGCCGACTCCCTCGGAGTGCGCGAGCCCCACGTTGACGATCACGGACACGTCCGGCTTCGCGAACTCCATGATCTTGTCGAGCTCACCGACGAGGCTCATCCCCACCTCGAGCACGCAGAAGCGGTGGCTCGTCTCGAGCGCGAAGATGACCGCGGGGACGCCGATCCGGTTGTTCAAGTTGCCGGCGGTGAAGTGCGTGGGCGCGACCTCGCTGAGGAGCGCGGCGGTGAGCTCCTTCGTGGTCGTCTTGCCGGAGCTGCCGGTGATGGCGATCACGCGGCCGTCGAGCGAGTCGTTGCGCCACTTCGTGAGGTGGGCCTTCGCGAGCGCGCCCCAAGCGAGGAGCGTGTCGTCGACCTCGACGATGCTCGTCTCCGCAGGCGCGATCGGGATCTCGACGGCGCGTCGCCTCTCGACGACGACGATGCGCGCGCCTCGCTCGATCGCCTTGTCGACGAAGGCGTGGCCGTCGTGCGTCTCTCCGCGGAGCGCGACGAAGAGGCCACCGCGCTTCACTGCGCGGCTGTCGCTCGTTACTCCGACCGCCGGCTCGTCCGAGTGGAGGCCGCGATGCACGACGGCTCCGTGCGTCGCGAGCGCGACCTCGGGGAGCAAGAACGTCGCGTTGTTCGAAGGGATGGGTGTCGCCATGGGGTGCTGCTGCTGCCGCGGCTATGCGGCTCGTCTAGTGCTGCCGTGCGCGCGCTGCTCCTTCGTCAGCTCTTCGCATGGGCCTTCGCCTTCGCCGCTTCACGCCTACGCTCGAGTGCTCGCTTCGATTCCACACGATCATCGAACGTCCGCTTCTCCGTTCCGATCACTTGGTAGTCCTCGTGGCCCTTGCCGGCAACGAGCACGACGTCTCCAGCCTTCGCGGCGAGGATCGTCGCCTCGATCGCGCTCCGTCGATCGAGCTCGACCACGTAGCCGTTCTTCCCGTTCGCGATCTCGTCGAAGGACGCACGTTCGAGCCTTTTTGCCGAGCGAACGCCCTCTTCGACCGGCTTCGCGATCGAGGCAGGGTCTTCGGTGCGGGGGTTGTCGCTCGTCACGATCGCAACTTCTGCGCGCTTGCCGACGGCCTCGCCCATCGGCCCGCGCTTCGTGGGATCGCGGTCGCCGCCGCAGCCGAAGATGCAGAGCACGCGATTCTTCTCGGAGGCGGCGCTTCGAACGGCGTCGAGCGCTCGTCCGAGCGCGTCGGGCGTGTGCGCGTAGTCCACGAGCACGACGATGTCGTCGCCCGGACCGTCGCATCGCTCGAGGCGTCCTGGCGCGCCGGTCTCGTTCGCGAGCGCAGCAACCGCGCGATCGACGTCGAGATCGAGCGCCGAAACCGTACCGATCGCGACGAGGAGATTCTCGACGTTGTGATCTCCGACGAGCCGCGTCTTGATCTCGACCTCTTTGCCCTTCGGGAGCTGCGCGAGGATGCGCATTCCGCTCGCGCTCGTGTCGATTTGGATCGGATACACGTCCGCGTCCGTGTTTCCGGTGCGCGTGCGCACGCGAAGCACCTTGCACTTGCAGGCCTTCGCGATGACCGGACCGAACGGATCGTCGACGTTCACGACCGCGAGGCCTGGGCTCATCTTCGTGAACAGCTCGAGCTTCGCGGCCGCGTAGGCCTCCATCGACCCATGAAAATCGAGGTGATCTTGCGTGAGGTTCGTGAACGCGGCGACCCGAAAGCGAACGGCGGCGACGCGCCGGAGCACGAGCGCGATCGACGACACCTCCATCGCGATGTGCGTCGCGCCGCGCTTGCGCATGACGGCGAGCACACGCGCGAGCTCGTCGGCCTCGGGCGTCGTGTGGGACGCGGCCACCGTCTTTCCCGCGTAGGTGTGGCCCACCGTCCCGACGACGCCCGTGATCGGACCGACGCCATGCGCGCCGTCGATCGCCGCGCGCACGAGGTGGGTCGTCGTCGTCTTTCCGTTCGTGCCGGTGATCCCGATGATGTCGAGCGAGAAGGCGGGGTGTCCATAGACGGCCGCAGCCGCGTACGCGAGGCCATCGGCGATGTCGGGGACGCGAAGGATGGGCGTCTCGTTCTTCGGCTCGCCGACCGGCGCGAGCGGGAGGTCTTCGGCGGCGAGCAAAGCGACGGCGCCGGACGCGATCGCTTGGTCGATGAAGGCGCGCGCGTCGTGTCTCTCGCCCTTTCGGACGACGAAGAGATCGCCAGGACGAACACGGCGCGAGTCGTGCTGGACGCCGAACACGCGCGTCGCCTCGCCGCCGTTCTCGATGACGGTGCGCCCTGGGACCTCGCGCGCGAGATCCGCGAGCGTCATTCCATCGCGGGTGCGCGCTTCATCGAGGAGATCATCGTCCGCCATGATCGATCGCTCGCGACTCGCCTACGACGCGGGCTCGAAGACGAGGCGTACGCTCGTTCCTTTGGGGACCGCGGATCCCGCGGGAGGCATTTGTTTCACGAGCCGCCCGCTGCCTTCGACGACGGGGACGAGGCCAGCGGCGCCCACCACACGAACCGCATCACGTGCGCCCATGCCCGCAGTATCGGGCACCTTCACCGAGCTAGGAAGAGGCGGCCCAGCCGGGGTCGGAGGACCGGCGACGGCCGCTTGCGGCTTGCCGTCGGGGGCGACGTTCGCGGCGACGAGCGGCGCGCCGCCGTCCTTCGCGTCTTTCATCGCTTGCAGCGTGGTGTCGGCGAGATCGCCTTCACGGTTCACGTTCTTGATCTTCGGCGCCGAGCCCGACGGCGGGACACCGAGGTAGCGGAGGCTCGCCTCGGCGACGCGTCGAAACACGGGACCGGCGAGGTCACCGCCGTAGCGACCGATCATCGGCTCGTCGAGGACGACCGCGACGACGAGGCGCGGCTTCTCGGCGGGCACGAACCCCACGAACGACGCGGTGTACTTGTCCTCGGAGTATTTGCCGGTCGCGGGATCGACCTTCTGCGCGGTCGCGGTCTTGCCGGCGACGCGGAAGCCCGTCATCGCCGCTTCGACGCCGGTGCCGCCGTCCTCGACGACCGCGGTGAGCATCTCGCTGACCGTCTTCGCGACCGACTGCGGAACGGCCTCGCGTCGCACGTGCGTCGCCCACTCTTTGACGACGTTGCCGCGCGAGTCGGTGATGCGCTTGACGAGGATCGGCTCGAGCACCTTGCCACCGTTGGCGATCGCCGTCATCGCCGCGGCGAGCTGCATCGTCGTGACGCTGATGCCCTGACCGAAGGAGGCGTTCGCGGTCTCGACCTCGAACCATGGACGTGATTTCGGCCTCAAGACGCCAGCCGCCTCGCCCGGAATGGGCAGGCCCGTGGGCTCGCCGAAGCCGAACTTGCGGTACGCCGCGTAGAGCGCTGGCTCGCCGAGGCCGAGGCCGATCTTGAGCGCGCCGATGTTCGAGCTCTTCGCGAGCACCTGCGTCGCGGTGAGCCAGTCGTTCTCGTGCGTGTCGTGGATCGTGACGTTGCCGAGCTGGTAGGTGCCGTGCTCGCAGAAGATCGTCTCGGTGGGCTTGAGCGTCCCGCCCGCGAGCGCCGCCGCCACGGTGAACACCTTCATGACCGAGCCTGGCTCGAAGCGATCGGTCACCGCGCGATCGCGACGCGCGTCGACCTCGCTCTCGCCGTAGTCGTTCGGGTTGTATCCGGGCACCGACGCGAGCGCGAGCACGTCACCCGTGTTCGGATCCATCACGACGAGCGATGCGCCCTTCGTCTCGTACGTGCGGTAGGCGGCGTCGAGCTCACGCTCGGCCACGCGCTGGATCGCTTGATCGATCGCGAGCTGCACGTCGTGTCCTGCGAGCGCTGTCTCGTCGTTCGTGCCCTCGGAGAAGATGAGGCGCCCCGAGCGGTCACGAAGACCACGCACCTCTTCGACGCGACCACGAAGCTCTTCGTCGAGCGAGAGCTCGAGGCCGTCCTTGCCGAAGCCGTCGGGCGCGACGAAACCGAGCACGGGACCTGCGAGCTCGCGGCCCGGATAGTAACGACGGCCTTCGCCTTCGACCGCGAGGCCTTTGACGAGCTTCGGCGACTTCTTCGGATCGCCGAGGTCGCGAATGGCCTGCGCCTCTTCGGCCGTCACGCGACGCTTCAGCCACACGAAGCGACGTCGCGACGCGATCTTCTGATGAATGTCGGAAGGGTCCATCGAGAGCGCGGCGGCGATGCGCGCCGAGAAATCAACGAGCGCCGCGGCCTGCGCATTCTGCCCTTCGACACCTTTCAGCATCTCGACGACGTCTGCGCTGATGCTCGGCACCTCGACGCTCGCGGCGAGCGCCGATCCGTTTCGATCGTAGATGCCGCCGCGCTTCGGCTCGATGTGAAGGCGGCGCTGGCGCTGGTTCTCCGCCGTCTCCTTCCACGCGGCCGAGTCTTCGACTTGAACGCGGTACGCGCTCGAGACGAATCCTCCGAGCCCGATCGCCATCGTCCCGCAGAGAAGACCCATGCGAACGCGGATCCACTTCGCGCGTGCAGGGTCGAGGTTCTTCACGGAGACCCCGAAGCGCCTTTGGCGTTTGCGTTCGGCGCGGGCGCCTGGGCTTGAGCCTGCGGAAGAGCCGTCGCTCCGCCGATGTGCGAGTGGAGCGGGACGATGCGATCCGGCGGCGGCGGCTCCATCCCGAGCAGGGATCGCGCGACGATCTCCACACGCTCGGGCGTCTTGTAGCTCGCGGCCTCGAGCTCGTGGACGCGCTTGACGTCACGGAGGCGCGCTTGCTCTTGCCGCGCCTTGCCGAGCTCGTAACCCAGCGTGACGGTTCGCCCGCGCATCGCCAGGTGAACCACGAACGCGAGCGAGGCCGCCAGGACGGCGAGCGTCCAGTGGATGAGAAACACGCGCGCACGCTTCAGCGTCATGTGTCGTCTCCTTCTCGCTCGTCTTCTGCGCTGCTCGCCGAAGACATCCGCGCCGCCGGGCGCAGCCCGCTCTCGTCGCGTCCGTTGATGCGCGTGGCCGCGCGGAGCTTTGCGCTTCGCGCGCGCGGGTTCGCGGCGCCCTCTTCTTCGCCTGCCATTTGCGGCTTCTTCGTGAGCGGAGCCCAGAGCTCGCGATCGTGGAAGGCGCGCTTGACGAGCCGGTCTTCGAGCGAGTGGAAGCTGAGGATCGCGACCTTGCCTCCGACGCGGACGATCTTCGGCAGGATCGAGAGGAGATCCTCGAGCTGCTCGAGCTCGGCGTTGACGGCGATGCGGAGGGCCTGGAACGTCCGCGTCGCGGGGTCGACGCCGCCCACACGCACGGGTCCCACGGCGCGGACGATCGCCCGGCGGAGATCGAGCGTGGTCGTGAGCTCTCCCTCGGCGAGCGCGCGCTTCACGCTCCGCGCGATGCGTCGCGATCGCTTCTCTTCGCCGTATTGGAAGATCACGTCGGCGAGCTCGTCGTCGGTGAGGCGGTCGATGAGCTCGAGGGCGGTCTCGCCCGTCGTCGGGTCCATCCGCATGTCGATCGGGCCTTCACGGCGGAAGCTCATTCCGCGCGCAGCGTCGTCGAGCTGCGGTGAGCTCACGCCGAGATCCGCGCAGAGCCCGTCCACGTCACGAACGCCGATCGTCGCGAGCGCCGTCACGACGTCTGCGAAGGGCGTCTTCACGAACGTGACGCGGTCGCCGAAGCGCGGAGAGAGACGATGCCGGGCGGCCTCGAGCGCGCGATCGTCGCGGTCGAGCGCGATGACCTTCGAGTCGGGGTACGCCTCGAGGATCCCCTCGGTGTGGCCGCCACCGCCGACCGTCGCGTCGACGAAGACCAGCGTGCCGGGCTCGCGCATCGGGTTCGGCGCGAGCGCGGCGACCACCTCGCTCTTCATCACCGTCTCGTGGACGAAGGCGGGCGAGTCGATTTCGTCTCCCATCACTTCGCTCCAAACCCACTCGGCGTTGTTGGTCGTATCGGCGTCGGCCGTGGGGGCGTTCGCCAAGCCGCTCTGGCCATCGTCGTTCGCGATGGAGTCTTCCGGCTTCGGTACCGGGATACCAGGTAGCGCGAGCTGGGCGTTCGTCATAGCCCGAGCTCCGCGAGGCGAGCGCCGATCTGCTCGCGCTCTTCGTCGGTCGCCTCGAAGTGGCGCTTCCATTGCTCGGCGTCCCAGAGCTCGGCGTATTTGCCGTTGCCTGCCCAGAGCACGTCCTTCTTCAACCCGGCGTACTCGCGCAGCGTCGGCGGGATGAGCACGCGCCCGGAGTCATCCACGTCGCACTCGACGGCGCCCGACACGTAGATGCGCTTCAGCTTCTGAACGGCGCGATCGAACTGAGGGAGCTTCGCGAGGCGATCCTCGAACGCCGTCCACTCCGGCGACGTGTACGCGACGAGACACGGGTCGAGCGCGCTCGTCAGGATGATGCGGCGCTCGCCGATCGACGAGAGCACGTCGCGATAGCGCGCCGGGAGGCTCGTTCGCCCCTTCGCGTCGATCGTGTGCTCATAGCGACCGCGAAACATCGACGACGCGCCCTGCCCTGCTTCCGAACGTGATGGGCGCTCGTGCCGTTGTTTGGCACTTCCCGCCACTTCTTCCCACGTACAAGTCGCAAGGTATTAAGAAGACTGTTCTATGTCAATGATTTGTCGGGAAGTTGTCGGCTCCCACGACGGGCTTCGCCTCCTTCATTAAGTGTTGCGCGTGATGTCTGTGATTCCACAGGTTTTCCACAGGCAGGGCAAGTCTTTCATCCCGCACAGCTTCTTCGCGCGTTGCAACCGCGGGCACCTCTGTCGCGTTGGTGGATGGGGAAGGGAGCAGCAGTGGAGCCTGTCAGGACGATCGGGCAGCGGTACGAGCTTTGTGCGGAGATCGCGTCCGGCGGCATGGCCACGGTCCATCTCGCGAGGCAGCTCGGCGCCGCAGGATTCGCGCGGATGGTCGCGGTCAAGCGCCTTCATGAGCGTTACGCGCGCGATCCTGACTTCGTCGCGATGTTCCTCGACGAGGCGCGCATCGTCTCGCGCATCCACCACCCGAACGTCGTGTCGACGATCGACGTCGTCGTCGAGCCATCCAAGCCCCTCGGCGGCGCTGAGCTGTTCATCATCATGGAGTACGTCCATGGCGAGTCGCTGATCAAAGTTCTGACGGCGATCGCCAAGCAGGGCGCGATGCTTCCGCCGAAGATCGCGGCCACCATCCTCGTCAGCGTGCTCCAGGGACTTCATGAAGCGCACGAAGCGCGCTCGGAGGCCGGAGAGCCGCTCGGCATCGTCCACCGCGATGTCTCGCCTCACAACATCCTGATCGGCGTCGACGGCGTCGCCCGCGTCCTCGACTTTGGCGTCGCGAAGGCGAGCGAGCGCATCACGTCGACGATGGAGGGCACGCTCAAGGGCAAGCTCTCGTACATGGCGCCCGAGCAGCTTCAGAGCGAGCCGATCGACCGTCGAACGGACGTCTATGCGGCTTCGGTCGTCTTTTGGGAGCTTCTCTCGGGTGGCAAGCTCTTTCACGGGCCGAGTGAAGGAACGATCGTTCAACGCATCCTGACGCAGCCCGTTTTGCCGCCGAGCATCAACAACGCGAGCGTGCCCGCGATGCTCGATGCCGTCATCCTCCGTGGCCTGAGTCGTGACAAGGACGCGCGCTTTGCGACCGCAAAGGAGATGGCGATGGCGATCGAGCAGTCGATCGGGCTCGCCTCGCCCTCGGAGCTCACTGATCTGCTGGACGCGACGTGCAAGACCGAGATCGAAGCGCGCGCTGGGGTCATCGCGAACGTCGAGACCCGCGCCTCGAGACGCAGCATGCAAGAGGCCGCGCTCAGCATTCGCTCGATGACGGGCAGTCTTTCGAATGCTCCGGTAGGCAGCGGAAGCGACGGCTCGACCCCCAACCTCGGCGCCGCGACCTCAAGCCCGCCCTTCCAGGCGAGCGCGCCGCCGCTCGCCTACGGCAGCTACAGCTCACCGCCCGCGCCCTCCGACGGCCCTTCGCCCTCCGCGGCAAAGAGCGACGGCAGCGCGAGGCGCGTCATGATCGCGATCGGGCTCTTCGTGACGACGTTCTCCGTCGCCATCGGCGTCGCGCTCGTCTTCTTCGCGCGCCGTGCCGAGAGCCGAGTCGCCGACGAGGCAGCGTTCATGGCGTCACGCGCTGGGGCGATGTCTTCTTCTTCGAGCACGACCACACCGACATGTCCCGACGGGATGGTGCTCGTGCCTGGCGGTCACTTCTTCATGGGCAGCGACGACGATCTGCCTGCCGAGAGGCCGGCGCACAACGTCTCGCTTCATGCGTATTGCATGGACAAGCGCGAGGTGACCGTCGCGGCGTATCGTGAATGCAGCGATCGCGGCGACTGCAAGCGCGCAGGAACGACCAACAAGTGGCCGGGGATGACCGCTCGCGACGCGCGCACGTTCGATCCCGTGTGCACGATCAACACGAGCGACGCGTCTCGCGGCACGCATCCGATCAACTGCGTCGACTGGTCGATGGCCGATCGCTTTTGCCGTGCGGAACGCCTGCGGCCCCGAGTGCGTGCTCTGGCTGAAGAAGCGCGGCGCGCAGACCGACGGCTCGCTCTACGCAGCCGACGACGGCTTCGCGACGCTCGCGCCGGTCGGCTCGTTCCCCGCGGGCGCGTCACGCTGGGGGATCGAAGACATGGTCGGCAATGTCTGGGAGTGGACGTCCGATTTCTACGGCAGCTACACGAGCGAGGACCAGACGGATCCACACGGGCCGTCGTCTGGCGAGCATCGGGTCATCCGCGGCGGCGCATGGAACGGCGCCTACGCCGACTGGGTTCGTCCCACCTTCCGCTACGAGAGCCCGCCCGACACGCGTAGCCATGGCATCGGCTTTCGCTGCGCCAAAGGTATCTAGAGATCAGCTCGTACGAAGATGCGGATACCGCCGCATCACCGCTTCGAGGCGCGTGCGAAGCCATGTCGTCGCCGTCTTCCAGCGAAGCACCACCGCCGCGCCGTCTCCGCCGATCGCGAGGAGCGAGCTCGCGTAGCAAACGGTGAGGTCTTCGGCGTCGGGCGTGTTGCCGACCGTCGCAGAGAGCCCTTGAATGAGGAGCTTCCGCGCGGCGGGTATGGCGTCGGGAGCGACGAACGCCAGCGCCTCGCCGGACGCGACACGCATCGGCGTGCGGACGGGGATCGATCCGATGACGATCGGCTCGAGCTTGCGCACGATGTGCTCGTCGAGCGCGCCGAGCTCGCGCAGCTTCGACAGCGCGGCGACCGACACGGTGTCTTCGGGGTGACCGAGGAGCGCGATGAGGAGCGCTCGGCTGCGTTGGCCCCACACCTTCGGGAGCGCGTTCGTCGCGAGCACGGCCACGCTCGTCGCTTGAGAGCGAGCATACCGGGCGATGACCTCACCGAAGGCGTCATCGGCCACGGCGGGGATCGCCTTGAGGAGATCTTCAGCGACCTCGAGCGCATTGGGGACGACGCCGAGCTTCGGATGCAGCATCTCGAGGCCCGCGCGAAGGAGCGGCATCGCCGGCGCGCCGATCTCTTGCACGAGCGCGACGAAACGTTCGCGTGCTTCGAACACGCCGTGCTTCAGGCGAGCGGCATAGAGCGCGTGAGCACCGCCATAGCCTGCACGGACGACGAGCTTGCTCGCGACGCGCTCTTTGTCTTCGAGGCCATCGAGCGCGCGCTCGGCGAGCGGACCGAGCATTTGCGGATCGGCGAAGACCTTGAGCAAGAGTGATGCGTGTGCCGCTCGCTCGCGTTGCTCCGCGGTACGCGACTCGACCGCGATCATGTCGAGCGTGCTGCGAACACGCCAGAGCGAGGTCGTGTAGCCGTGAAACGCGAGCTTGCGAATCTGTGGCTCGAGCGGCGTGAGCAGCGCGGCAAACTTCTGCGGATCGGTCGTCGCGACGAGCTTCTGCAAGTACGGGACGATGACCTTCGTGACCTCCGCCGGCTCGGCTGTCGCAGGAGGGTTCGATGTCGGCGGCGCCGACAGCGGCTTGCGAACGCTCGGCGGATTCGAACCGGGCGGCGAGGACTGCGGGACGGGATACTGCCCGCTCCCGGCGCTTGGCGTTGCCGCGCCGGGCATGATCGACGCCATGTACCCGTTGCCGCGCTCGAGCCAGTCGTTGTCGTCGGTCTCTTGGATCGGCGCGCCCGAGCGCGATCGCGTCGAGGGTGGGCCGGACGAAGACGCTGGCCACGTCGACGACGACGAGAGCGCGCTCGGAGTGACGCCGCTGGGGTCCAACATGCGCTCGCCATGGCTCACGACCGAAGGCTGCTGTTGGCGGCGGTAGCCTGTCGTGAAGACGGCGATGTCCTCCGCGAGCGCGCGAAGCTCGTTTCGTAGCTCGCGTGCGTCGAGGTGACGAGCGACTCGCTCCTTCGCGAGCGCCTTCATCACGAGGCGATCCACGCGTGGATCGATCTCCGGCACGAGGTGCGACGGAGGCTCGGGATCCATCGTGCGTTGCTTGTTGAAGACCTCGGTGACGTTCTCGCCTTCGATCGGAACGCGGCCGGTGAGCAGCTCGTAGAGGACGACGCCACATGCGTAGACGTCGCTCTGCACGTCGGGTGGCTCACCACGAAGCTGCTCGGGAGCCATGTACTCGGGCGTCCCTGCGAAGGCGGCGGCTTGGTCGGCCATCGCGCCGTGCGCGATACCGAAGTCGCAGACCTTCGCGATCTCGGTCTCACGGCCGTCGTCGTCGAGGCCGTTCGTGAGCACGATGTTCTCGGGCTTGATGTCGCGATGAACGACCTTGCGCGCATGCGCGTGCGTGAGGCCCGAGCACACTTGAATCATGAGCTGAGCGACACGCGCGAAGGGCAGGCGTTGATTCGGAGCCTCGTTGAGCACATCGCGAAGGCTCTGACCATCGAGGTACTCCATCGCGAGATACAGCAGGCCGTCGGGCTCTTGGCCGAAGTCGAGCACGCGCGTGAGGTTCGGATGATCGAGGCGGCTCGCGGACAGCGCCTCGGCGTGAAAGCGACGGCAGTAGTCCATGTCGCGCTGAAACGACTCGTGCATCACCTTGACGGCGACCGACATGAGCAAGTCGCGATGACGTGCGCGGTAGACCGTCCCCGCCCCGCCCTGACCGACGCACGCTTCGAACACGAGCTTGCCGCCCGCGATCTCGCGACCGGTGAGATCGACGTTGAGAGCCTCCGACGACAGCGTGTCTGCGCCTTCGAGATCTTGCGTGTGACGCTTGGTGAGCTCCTGCGTCATCGCCGTGTTGCGCTTCGGACGAAGCTCGGGTCCGCTCGCTGCGTCGGCCGGAATGCGCGCGCGCGTACGCGTCGATGACTCGGGTGTGAAGCCGTTGTAGGGTTCGAGCCGAAGCGGGAAACCTTTGTCCGTCGGAGCGCCGATGGGATGCGCGAGCAGCCGGAGTGGCGACGGAGAGCCCGGCGTCATCACCTCGAGGAGATGAGGTGTTCGATCCATCGGAGCGTCCGCCAGAGGGATGTACACACTGCGGCCTGCAAGGGCGACGCCCTCGAGGTAAGCGCGCGCCTCCTCGTTGGTGAGGTGCGCGACGAGTACGGGTAGGAGCTCCGTCGGCTCGATCACGTTTTCATACCGATAATTTCACCTGAAAGCATGGGAATCAAGGCAGGACGGCAGCGGCGCAGAGGCCGCAACGCAGCGTTGAGACCCCCCATCTTAGTGCCGCCCGCCACCTACAGTCAGGCAGCGTTTGGTGTGTCCGGAGCGAAAGCCCAGAAAGGCCTTACTTCGCGGAGTCGTCGTTTTTAGCGCAGCGCTTAATCGTGAAATCCGCGCGTGCATTCGACATGGTCGCCGCGTCGTCCGGGTGGTCACTCGCCCATCGTTCGATCGTGGCATGCATCTTTTCGAGCCCACCGGCATTCTTCTCTTCACAAAGGCGCGTGCGTAGGAGTCGCAGCGCAGGAAGAGAACGCGACGAGCGAAACGCGCGGTCGCGTTCGAAGAGAACAGGGAGGCTCTTCGCGACGAGGTCGTCGCGACCTTCGGACTTCTCGAGCGCGGGCCACATCTTCGGAGTCATCTCGACGGCGCGAGGTCCCTCCGACAAGAAGAGGGCGAGCACGTCGGCTTTGATCGGCCCGCCAAACTCGGCGACGAACCGCGACCACTGGCTGTCGCCGTAGTGACGATCGAGCCCTTCCCATTGCCGCGCCATGACGAGCAACGCGAAGCCTCGCCCGCGCGCGCCTTGCGGCGATGTGCTGTCGCGCCACCATCCCGGCGCCCGCTCCTCGAGAGCGCGCTTCACGTCGTCGCGTCGCGCGAAGTCGTGAAAGAGGATGCGCATGCCCTCTCTCCGCATCGCCTCGTCATCGATCGCGAGCAAGAGATCGAGCGCAGAGCTCGTCGCGTGCGAGTCCGTATTGAGGAGCACGAGCTCGAGGAGCCGCGCGTCGCGTCGCTTGTTGATCGTCTCCGCCAGGCGCGCGCGTTCGCGATCGTCACGCGTCGCCAGCGCGAAGAAGTAGCTGCATCCGTAGCGGATCTCCGTCTCGGCTTCACCTCGCCGCTTCGAAGGACAGAGCACGTGTTTGTAGAGCTCGCCGCGCGGACCTTGCGGGAGCTCCACCTTCGCGCCGTCTTTCGTCCATTGATCGTAGATCGCCATGCCGAACGCGAACCGATCGAAGCGAGGAAACACAGCCTCGGGTGAGCACGCTCCACCCCCCCTGCACATGCTCGACCCGCGCTCGAGCACCGCCTTCTCGAGCAAGAGACGCTCGTCGTCGTCGAACGAGCTCGTGGTTTGGTTGAGCCACGTCTCGTACGAGCTCACGACACGCTTGATGACCTCGGGGTTGATCCCGTCGGCGAGCCGCGAGTCGCGATCGGCGCCGAAGCGACCGAGAAACGGCGCCTGCTCGAGGAGGAAGTGGCGCACCTTCTTCTCGAGCGACGTCCCGTGTTCGACGACGCCAGCGAGCTTGACGATGCGTCCGACGTGCTCGACGCGAAGCTCGTCCCACTTCTTCTCGTTTCCTGCGCCCGCTCGATCATGTTCCCGCTGGCGCTTTGCCTCGGCGCTTCGCGCGAAGATCCACAAATGACCAGCGCCAGGACGCGTGGTCATCATGTACTCGAAGTAGGCGCCTTGCTCCGAGGCGGAGAGCTTCGTCGGGTCGGCTTCACCCCAACGTGCATCGAGGTCGCCGATGTACCCGAAGTACACCGCCTCGCTGAGCACGCCACGCTCGAGCAGCGGAAAGCGATCGGGCGGCGACTTCACCGCGAGGATCTTTCCTCCGCCTTCGATCTTCCCCTCGCTCTCCTTCGCGACCGCGTCGTACTTGCAGACCACACGCTCGATGTTGCGTGCCTTGGCGAACATCGCCGGATCGTCCTTCTGCAACCGTACGAGCTCGCGTGCGATCGTCTCGAAGCTGCCGAGGACGGTCTCCTCGAGCGATGCCTTGAGCTCGGGGGAGAGCGCGGTGTCGAGCTCGAGGACGATCGGATGACCAACGAGCCTCGCGATCTCTTGGGTGACCACCGTGAGGCGACCACCGCGAGGATCGAACGGGAGCGGCTCGGACGATCCTTTGAGGACGACGACGACGTCCTTGATCGATCCTTCTGGAGCACGCGCGGTCGAGGTCTCGCCGCCGCACGCCATCATCATCATCGAACCGAGCACGATCCAACGAAGCGTCGATCTCACGGCTTTCCTTCGCTGCCGGGCGCGCGACGAGAAGGCTTCGTCGTTCGTTTTGGCTTCGTTCCGCCGCCGCTCGTGGGGTGTTCCTTCGGCTTGCAGTCCTTCGCCGGGTCGGTCGCGGAGGCGACGTCCGAGAGACCTGCGCCTGGCCACTTCGGCAGCTGCGCTTGGGCGAACGCGTGGAGCTCCGCCGCCTCGCTCGACGTCGCGCGGTCCTCGCAGAGCAGACGTGCGAGCGAGACGAGAATGCTCGAGACGCGCGGGCCACCGCTGCGAGGTTGATTGTTCGTGGTGAGCTGCTTCTCGGCGCGCTCGGTGACGACGCGCATGCGCGAGCCGCTCTTCGCGACGCCAGGCCATGCCGCAGGCAAGATCTCGAACGCATCCCAGCCGAGATCGAGATACGCACGCAGCGTCGCGTCGTCGGCAGGTTTGTCTTGGATGAGATCCGGCCAGTCCGCGTCGGGGTGATACGAGCTCTCGGTGTGGCGCCCGAACCAGAGCAGCGCATGGGCGCGCGCGATCGGCACCTCACGCCAATAGCGCCGTGCCTCATCGAGAAGCGCGGGGCTCGGGCGATACACGACCTCACGATGAACATCCGCGCCGGCACGCCAGAGGACCGGCGAGCCTTCGAAGCGACGCAAGAAACGCAGGTAGTCCACCTCTTCGCGTAGCGCGCGCTTCGCGTTGTAAAACGCCGACTGCCCGAACAGCGGATCCGGGCGCGCGAGCATGTTCCTCACGAGCACGTCTTCACGCGCCTTGGTCGCGAGCGCCCACTGGTAGAACGTCCCTTCGCACCGGCCAGGATGCGAATAGTGCAGTTGCCCATCCCGCACCTCTTGGGTGGCAGGGCAGACGACGTGATCGAAGAGCGCGGGCACGCGGTGGCTCTCGTCAAGGTTCGCACCTCGAAGCGGCGGGTGACCTGCGGCGATCCATGCGTCGACCGTCTCGAACGAGAAGGCCATCAAATCGATCCCAGGAAACGCGTAGCTCGCGAAGCGATCGCGCTCGTTGCTCGGCGTTCGAAAATCGATGACCCAGAGGTGCTCGGCGACCTTGGCCTTCTCTTCGATGCTCATGCGAGGCATCTCGGCGTTTAGCCATTGGACGTACGCCCGCTCGGCGTCCTTGAACGGAGACTGCGGAGGCGCGCTCTCCACTTCGACGTGGTGGTGATAAATCTGCGCAAAATCCGACGAGCCAGACTCGATAAGCCATTTGCGCGCCTCTTTGGCGAGCTCGCTGTCACCGTCTCGATTGCAGAGTGACTGGAGGGTAATCATCCCTCGCACGACGATCGTGTTGAGTGATCCGACGATCGTAAAGGGCGGATACTTCTTTGCGTCCGGATTGTGCGCGCCGTGTACGTGATAATCGAACCACGCGGCGCGCTCACCTCTCGGCAAAGCGTCTACCGAGACACTGGCATAGCGGTCGTCTTGGCTCGCCGCGAATGCACGGTAAAGGGTGCGCGCGATATCTCCACGATCGAGCGCGACCCACCGCGCCTCCGCGCGAACGACGTCGATCGTCTTCGACGACGGGTCGAGCCTCGCGCCGGTATTGCGTGACCAACGATCCTCGCGCGCGGCGGCCTCTGCGGGGGCGTACCGAACGACGAGCCGCTCGAAGCTCGCGCGCGCAAACGCGAGGGCCGTCTTGTCTTTGTCTTCCTTCGCCAGCGCGTCGAGGTCACGCGCTGCGTTCTCGACGAGAGACGCGATGATGTCTTCGGCGCCGTCGTGGTCTTGTGGCAAGAGCGAGCCGTCGAGCTCGATCTGAATCGAGTGACCGAGGATCGCGGTGAGCTGCTCGTTCGCGCGACGAATGCGGTCGACCTTCGGACGAAACGGGACGCGATCGGGTCCCGTCACGATCACGACGACGAGCGTGCCCGATTTCGCCGCCTCCGCGCTCGCGGCGGTCTCGGGTGAGGGGCCGCAGCCAGCTCCGAAAGCGAGGACCGTTGCTCCGAAAGCGAGGACCGTTGTGGCGACCACCACACCAAAGCCGTGCCGACGGAAAATGCGAAGCACCTCCTCGATTGTACGTGGCCGAGGACCGAGCTCTTCGCTCTCTTTCGACGCGCTTCGCCGATTTGGACTCTGGCCCTTGAAATTCCGTCGGGCGTGCGCCGATCGTCCGGCGCACACATCACGTCAACGTGGCACCATCGAGCCGCAAGCCGCACAACCGCGGTCGCAGCCTCGACCCACCGCGCCAGCGCGCTCCGCTTTCTCGCGCGCACGCTTCTCGATTTCACCCGTCCGCGCGGGCTCCACACGCTGGGCGATCGTCCACGCCATGCGGTCGATCTCTTCGTCGGCTTTGTGCGACTCGATCGACAGCGTCTCTCCGCCATCCTCGATCGAGCAGTATTGCTTCTCGACCGTGAGCCGCCACGAGCTGGCGTCGACACGAATCACGTGCAAGAGCACGCGGTATTCTCCCCCGAGCGCCGCCTTCTTCCGCTGCGAATAGACGGTGCGACCCTCGACGGGATCCTTGTCGTTGATCGTGTACCCAAATTCGGAGATGGCCGAGATGATGATGGGCCACGCCTCGGCGAGCGGCCGCTTGTAGGTGAATGCGACGAGCTCGTGATGAAGCGCGTCGTTGTAGGCGCTGTCGTAGTTTGCTTGCTCGGCGGAGCCGCAGCAGCCACCTGGCCCCCAACAGGCCGCGATCGAGCCCGCGAGCATGAGTCGAAGAAGAAGCGGAAGAGGGCGGCGGAGACCAGCTCGGGCTCGGGAAAGCATCATGCCTCCCGAGCGTACCGCTACTTGCGTTTGATGACCGTCAAGGTCTCGGCGACGCCGCGCATCTCATCGAGCGCCTTCGCCTGGCGCGTCGCTTTGACGAGCACCTCGGCTTGCTTGCTCTTGTCTGCGTCGATCGGCTCGGCGGCGAAGAAGAAGCCACCTTTGGGCGTCGTCTTCCCTCGCCACTCCATCGGATGCCCGAGGAGCTTTCCGGCGGCCGTCGCGTCGGCGCCTTCGGGTATTTTCTTTTCGGGGCTCGTCGCGCTGACGGCGACGGAGATGGAGCCTGCGTAGAGCGAGAGCGGACGGAGCTTCGTGAGGCGAGCGCCACCGGCGCCACCATTGAGCTTCGTCGCGACGTAGTCGGCAGGGACCATCACAGCGAGCTCTTCGTCACTCGACACATCCATGATGTGCCGTTTGCCGGCGGCGCGTTCGAGCTTGCGCGGACCGGAGACGATCGAGGAGGCGATCCGCTCGGCGAGGCGCGTGCAGCCCACGAGCTCCGTGCCGGTCGCATTGCGGACCGTCTCGCCGCGAACGTAGAACGCGACGGACTCGAGCGCGCCGTCGTCTTGCGCGATGAGCATCGCGAGCACGAGGGCGGTGTCTTTTCCTGGCGGCGCGTTCGGCTCGCGCGGTCGCCCTGCGTACGCGCGCATCTTTGGGGAGCTCGAGCCCAGCTCGACAGGAGCGACATCCATGCCTTCGTTCGCGGTGAACGTGGCCTTGAGGAATTTGGGCGCCTCGGAGTCGAGCGTGCCGGGCTTCGTCGGAGCGTCCGCCTCGGGCTCGTACATGTCGGGGTCGAGCTGGAAGGTCTCGCGCGCGACGATCGCGAGCGAGAGCTTCGTCTTCTCCTTCGCGCTCGCCGGCTCGATGATCACGCGTGACTCTTCCTCGAGCGGCGGCGCGTCCGCGGCGGGCGTCGGGATCTTCGCGCCAGCTGGGGCGCGAACACGTAGGCGACCACCGAGGAGATCGGACTCCGCGTCTTCCGCCTTCGACTTCGTGAGCGCGCCGCACTTCACCGAACGCGCGCCTTCGAGGACGAGCGGCTTTGCTGCCGCGCGGACGCCCGCGTCACCGCGGCGATCCTTCAGCACGTTCGGGAGCAGCTCCGTCGGGGCGACCATCGCGGGCTCGGGCTTCGTCTCGGTCTTTGCGGTGGCGGGCGCCTTGGCGGGCGCATGCGAGCAGCCCGCGGCCGACGCGAGCGCGATCGACGCGAAGGAAACGAGAACCAGGGACCGGAGCTTCATCATCATCGTCATCGTTCTGGGGGCCGCGTACTGCAGGCTGCTTGATCTACGCTCGACAGCGAGATGCTCATCCACGAGCGATGCGGCATCAAGCGCTTCGCAGGGGAAAGAAGGGTTACCGAGCCGATGGGCGTACGACGCAGCGGTCCCGCGGCCTCACAAAACCGGCAAAGAATGCGCTCTACCGCGAACCCGCAGACGCATTTCAACGAGGCTAAAACCGCGGGAATAAAGCGCGAAATCTCGCACGGTCGCGCTCGCAAAAGCGCATTCGAGACGTACTCATGGTGGCATGTCATCCCGCTCATCCCGGGAGCCACGCGCAGCGCGCGGGCAACCCTCCAAGACCGAGCAGGGAGCCGTCTGCCGACTCCCGCTCGCGATGTCCTTCGCCCTCGATGTCGTCCGTGAGATCAGGGAACAGCAGCGACGCGAAGAGCAAGAGCTCGCCCTAGCGTTTGTAGCGACCGCCTCGGGATTTCGCCGGCCGCGCTGACGACGCCGGAGTCGACGCGGACGAGGCCGACGAACCGCCCCGCGCGGATGGCTTGGACCGCGTCCCCGACCCGCGCTTCGAGGTCTTCTTCGGCGCGTCGGCGTACGGATCGTAGAACGCGCTGACGTCACCCCCGCCGTCCGCTCCGCCCGCGAGCTTCTCCATCTTCTTCAGCTCGTCACGCATCTTGGCGGCGCGTTCGAAGTCGAGGTTCTCTGCGGCGGCGAACATCTCGGCACGGAGCGCGCGGATTTGCTCGGCGAGCTCGACCTCTCGCGACGCGCCGTTCTTTCCGGCCTTGCTGCCCGCCTTCGGGATCTTCGGGACCTCGAGGTAGTCGGTCGTCCCTGCCGCTGGGTTGATGTTCATGATGGCGCGGATGATCGTCGCGGGGACGATGCCGTGCTCGGTGTTGTACTTCGCCTGGATCGTGCGACGGCGATTCGTCTCCTCGATCGCGTTCTTCATCGCAGGCGTGATCGAGTCGGCGTACATGATGACGCGACCGTTCACGTTACGCGCCGCGCGACCGATCGTCTGGATGAGCGAGCGCGGGCTGCGCAGGAAGCCTTCCTTGTCGGCGTCGAAGATCGCGACGAGCGAGACCTCGGGCAAGTCGAGCCCTTCACGCAGGAGGTTGATGCCGACGAGGACGTCGAACTCTCCGAGGCGCAGATCGCGAAGGATGTCGATGCGCTCGAGCGTGTCGATGTCGGAGTGGAGGTAGCGAATGCGAACGCCGAGCTCACGGTAGTAGTCCGTGAGGTCTTCGCTCATGCGTTTCGTCAGCGTCGTGCAGAGGACGCGCTCGTTCTTCGATGCACGGTCGCGGATCTCGACGAGCAGGTCGTCGACCTGGCCCGCGACGGGACGGACCTCGACGACCGGATCCATGAGGCCGGTCGGACGAATGACCTGTTCGATGAACGAGCCCTGCGCTTTCTCGAGCTCGTATTCACCCGGCGTGGCCGAGACGTGGATGCAGTTGTGGATGTGGCCTTCGAACTCGTCGAACTTGAGCGGACGGTTGTCGAGCGCGCTCGGAAGACGGAACCCGTACTCCACGAGCGTCTCTTTGCGCGCGCGATCGCCACGATACATCGCGCCGATCTGCGGCACCGTCTGGTGTGACTCGTCGAGCACGAGCAAGAAGTCTTTCGGGAAGTAGTCGATGAGCGTGGGCGGCGGCTCGCCCGACTTGCGATTCGACAAGTGGCGCGAGTAGTTCTCGATCCCGTTGCAGAAGCCCATCTGCTCCATCATCTCGATGTCGTAGAGCGTCCGCTGCTCGAGCCTCTGCTTCTCGAGGAAGCGGCCTTCCTTGTCGAAGAAGTCGAGGCGCTCGCGGAGCTCGTCGCGGATCTCGCTGATCGCGCGACGCATCTGCTCTTGCGGGGTGACGTAGTGGGAGCCCGGGAAGATGGCGTAACGCTCGAGCGCGCCTTTGACCTTGCCGCGGATCGGATCGACCTCGCGGATCGCCTCGACGGTGTCGCCGAAGAACTCGATCCGCACCGCCGTCTCGAACTCGTACGCCGGGAACACCTCGACGACGTCGCCGCGAACGCGGAACGTTCCGCGGTGGAAGTCGATGTCGTTTCGCTCGTACTGAATGTCGACGAGCATGCGGAGGAGGTTGTCGCGGCGGAAGTCTTCGCCGACCTTCAGGTCGATGAGGAGGCCGTGGTAGCTCTCCGCCGAGCCGATGCCGTAGATGCAGCTCACGCTCGCGACGATGATCACGTCGCGACGAGAAAGGAGCGAACGCGTCGCGGCGTGACGCATGCGGTCGATCTGGTCGTTGATGATCGCGTCCTTGTCGATGTACGTGTCGCTCGCGGGGACGTACGCCTCGGGCTGGTAGTAGTCGTAATAGCTGACGAAGTACTCGACCGCGTTCTCCGGGAAGAGCTCCTTCATCTCCCCATAGAGCTGCGCGGCGAGCGTCTTGTTCGGCGCCAGGATGAGCGTGGGCTTGCCATGCTTGGCGATGACGTTCGCGATCGTGAACGTCTTGCCGGACCCCGTGATGCCGAGCAGGACCTGGTGCTTCTCGTCGTGCGCCAGCCCGTTCATGATCTGCGCGATCGCCTGGGGCTGATCGCCCTTGGGCTCGAACGACGAGGAAAGCTTGAAGGGAGAGGCGCTGGCGGACATGCGAACGGAAGCTTGGGACCGTACCCCCGGGTCATTCACTCCTGCAAGCGACACCGCATGCTCATCCATGTCCCGAGGCGCGTCCGCCCTGGACGGGACGACGGAATCCACGCCCGGCCCGATCGTTTTCAGAAGCGTAAGCTTGGCGGCCATGACCTATCTCTATGAGGGATCGGCGTGACAGTGTGATGTCAGCTTTGTCGCCGCGCGTCCTCGCAAAGGTTCGGGGAAGCTGTGCTTTGGCCGTCCAAAGCTCCATGTTTCTGCGGCGAAAAAGCCGTGATTCGTCGTAGGCTGCGCCTGGCCTGTGAGCTCGTCCAAGAAGAACTCGACCACGCGTCGCGGAGCGACGGTAAGGCCACCCGCGGCTCCGACCGCGAAGGCCTCCCGCTTCCCGGCTCCCCCGAAGATCCCGGCGTCGATCGTCCCTTCGCCGCCGAAGGCCAGGCGGTCGACGATCCCGATCCCGCCGTCCCAAGGCACGCCGTCCGCGCAACCCAAACCCTCGGTCGGCTTCTTCGGGATCGGTGCGATGGGACGTCCGATGGCGGCGCGCCTCATCGATCTTGGCTTCACCGTGCGCGTCTTCAACCGAACGCAGACGACGCTCTCGGCGAAGCCGCTCGCCGGCGCGACGGCGTGCCCGACCGCCGCCGAGTGCGCGCGCGGATCGGACGTGCTCGTCACGATGGTCTCGGACGCCGCCGCGCTCGAGGCGCTGCTCTTCGGCCCCGATGGTCTCCTCGCCGGGCTCAGCCCGATCGGGGGCCCCCATCGGAACGAGAAGCGCTCTCCGAACGAGAAGCACCCCAGGCCTGTCCTCGTCGACATGTCGACGATCGGGCGCCCTGCCGCGATCGCGATCGGCAAGCGCGTCGAGTCGAGCGGCGCCCGCTTCGTCGACGCGCCCGTGAGCGGCTCGGTCCGTCCTGCGCGGCGCGGCGAGCTCGTCGCCCTCGTCGGCGGCGCGGTGCGCTCGGTCGAACGCGCACGTCCGGTGCTCGAGGCGCTCTGCCATAAGGTGATCCACGCAGGCCCTGTCGGCCAGGGGCAGGCGCTCAAGGTCGTCCTCAACGGCCTCAGCGCGCATCATCTCATCGGCTTCACGAGCATGCTGGCGCTCGGCGAGCGTGCCGGTCTCGCGCGCGATGTGCTGCTCGACGCCTTCACGACCGGCGCCTACGCGACGCCAAGCTACATCGGCAAACGCGACAAGCTCCTCGCGCGCGACTACTCCCCAGACTACGCGCTCGCGATGGCGCTCAAAGACTTCGCCCTCAACGTCGGGCTCCAGCACGAGTGCGGGCTCAAGCTGCCCGTGCTGCGCGCGATCATGAGCGAGGTCGAGCGGGGCGTCGCGTCACGCGCCGGTGAACGTCATCCCGTCGTGCACGTACATCACGTCGCTTCGAAGGACGTATTTGCGTCCACGCCGAACCGCGACGCCTTGATGACGAAGGTGATGCGCGAAGAGAAGCGCGCCGCCCCGCACGGGTGAGACCATCGAGCTCTCTCCCGTCCCGAGATCGATCTCCGTCTCGCCGCCTTCGAACCCGTCGTTCAAATAGAGGAGCAGCGTGAGGTGCGATCGCTCGCGACGCTTCGGCTGGCCGGCCAGCTCGACCGCCCGCGCGAACGCTCCGTCGCGATGCCATGCGAAGCGCTGTCCTGGTTCGTAGCGGTAGAAACGGAGGCGTTCGTTCAAGCCGATCGCCGTCCACCCACCTCCCCGCTTCTTCGGGATGACCTCCTCGAGCCGCCGCCACAGGTCGTGAGCGCGGTCGGGATCGTCGACCATCACGCGGGTGTTGTCGCGAATGTCCTTGGCCATGATGAAGCCGTGCGACGTGGTGATCGGCGCGTCCGCGAAGCCCACCCCTTCGGCGAACGCGATGAGGGACTCGCATTCTTGCGGAGAAAGGACGTCGTTCACGGTGAGGATGAGGCCGGTTCGCGCGTCGCACGTAACAGTGTTATGCTGTCCTTCGGAGCCGGCGCCTGGGCGGGTGATCGAGGCCATGCTCCTTCAAGATTAAGTCACTTTTACTCTTTGTCAATCGCACGGAAAACTCGGGGCGATCGTCTGCGCTCGGCGGGCGTCTCGGCAAACCTTCTTACTGCGTTTTACCCGGGCTTTGCTGGATCTGAAACTGCTGCCATAACGCACCCCGCATGCCGTCTCACCGCCTCCTCACCCTCTCGTCGCTTGCCCTGGGAATCGTGCTCGCCTGCAGCAGCAGCAAGAGCGGCGGAGACGACGCAGCCGCAGCGGTCCGCGAGCCGGAGCCCGACCCTATCCCGTGCTCCGCCGCCGAGGTGCAGACCTCGATGGACGCCGCGACGGGCGTGCGCGTCTTCGCCGACGACATGCTGCCGGCGCAAGTGAAGAGCGACGTCGCGCTCTACCTTGGCCGCATGTGGAAGACGCAGGTGTCCGTCGAGAGCGGCGCGCCTCCTGCTACCGGTGATGCGATCTGGATCTCGTCGTCCGACGACGCGAAGGCTCGTGCGCGCCATGCCGCGTCCACGTACTCGCTCGCACGAAACGACGACGGAGGTCGAAAGCTCCTCGTGGCGTATGCCCCCGCGATGAACGATCTCGTGTCGGCGACGTACGCGCTGCTCGAGGAGCTTGGCGCACGCTTCTTCCACCCGATGCAGGAGCTCATCCCCGAGCTCGGCGCCCCGTTCTTTCCGCGCGCGCTCGACGCTCACCGCACCGCGTTCTCGAAGGTGCGCGGGATGCAGCCGCACGTGCTTCATCCGCTGGAGTACATGCCGTCCTTGCACCAGCCCGGCGACGACCACCTCGCCGAAGCGAAGAAGCTGATCGATTGGATCGTCAAGACGGGTCAAAACCACATCCAGTGGCCGCTGATGGCCTCGGTGGATTGGCCGCAGCTCGCGGAGCATTCGCGGAAGATTGTCGAGTATGCACATTCGCGCGGAGTCACCGTCGGCTCGGCGGTGCAAATGCATTACAAGGCCGCGCTTCAACGCAATTACGTGCTCGTCCACGACGAGACGAAGTTCAAAGAGCAAATCGAAGAGGGATTGAGCCGCCTCATGGAGGTGCCTTGGGACGAAGTGGAGCTCGCGATGGGCGAGTTTCTAACGACGGATCCGGAGGGCCTCCTCGTATGGCTCAATACGGCGGTCGAGCATCTCGGAAAGATCGCGCCGAATACGCATGTCGCCGTCCAGAATCACTGCGGGAATTACCCTCAGCTCTTCGTCAATTTCCGCGGGCAGCCCAACACCTATTTTTACCATATCCCGCGCTTTGCCGATCAGCGGCTCGGCCAGACCGTGCACTCGCTCTTCTGGTACGACCTTTATCGCGAAGGCGGGATGTACCAGCATCCCAACTTCAAGTTTCAGCGCGACTTCATCTTCGAAGAGCTCGCCAAGGCGCCGCCGAACGGCGATGAAAAACAGCGCCGCCGTATTCGCTATTTCCCGGAGTCTGCGTATTGGATCGCGACGGACGTCGACGTCCCGGCCTTCCTGCCGGAGTTCGTCGAAGGGCGCTGGACGGACATTCATCGCCTCAACGAAGACGTCAAAGCCAAGGGCGTCCCCTCTCTCGACGGTCATGTCCTGTTCTCGTCCGGACACGAGTGGGGGTTTTGGCTAAACGACTATCTGACCGCGAAGATCCTTTGGGAGCCCGAGGCGCCGCTCGAGCGCTTCTATGCGCACTACACGTCCGCGTTTGGCTCGTGCTCGGCGAACATCTCGGACGACTTCACGAAGCTCGTCGCGCTCCAGCGTACGTTCCTGTTCGAGAAGAAGCTCATCGCGTACGTCAGCGGAGAAGACAACGCCGTCGATCTCGGCCAGCTCGTCGCCGGCATCACGATCCGCGAGCTGCGAAAGAAGTTCGACGAGCTCGTCACGGGGAGCGAGGCCGATCGCGCGGCCTTCGAGTCGACCGTCCTCGCCGACCTCGAGACCTACGTCCGCGAGGTGCGTCCGCTCGAAGATGCGATCGCCGCGCGCGCCCGCGGCTCGGACGCGACGCTCGCCCCGTGGTCCACCGAGCTCCGCGACGGCGTACGCATCGTGCGCGTCCGCATCGAGCACTCGATCTTGCTCTACAAAGCGATCCTCGCCTACGCCCGGCAAAACACCGCCGAAGCCGAGAAGCTCCTCGCAGAGGCGCGCGCGAAGACGGAGCTCGCGAAGGAGGTGGTGACCGATCGTGAGAAGGGCTATCGCTTCGACGTCGCTCGGCTCACCGACGCGTACGAGAACCCGACCAACTACGCGTTCGGATATCTCCGCCAGCCCCACACGCAATGTCTGTGGCGACGCCAAGACGAACAGGCGCGCCGGATCATCGAAGAGAACCTGATCAACAGCCTCCCGACGGGTCTGCCGAGCTGCCTCGACTGATCGAGCGCGCCGTCGTGTGCAGGAGATGCGCGCGCGAGCTCAGTGATCCGAGCTGCCCCACGGCATCGTGAGGAGGAGCGAGTGGGCGCGCGTCGAGAGGCGCGCGTCGATCTTGCCTCGCGACGCGGCGTCGAGCGCCTGCGCGAGCTCACCGGCGCTCGCGAAGCGATCGGCGGGGTTCTTCGCGAGCGCGATCGCGAGCACGAGATCGACGTCCTCGGGCAGCTTGACGATCTCGCTCGGGCGCATCGGCTGGGTGTGACAGATCTTCGAGAGGATCTCGATGCTCGTATCGGCCGAGAACGGCGGGCTGCCCGTCAGCGCGCGATACGCGACGACGCCGAGCGCGAAGATGTCCGCGCGCGGGCCCACCTCGAGGGCGCGCGCTTGTTCGGGCGCCATGTAGCCTGGCGTCCCGACGATCTGACCGCGCGTGAGCGTGCCCTCGCCGGCGTCGAGCTTCGAGATGCCAAAGTCCAAGATCTTCCAGCACTCCTCACCGCGCTGGGCCTTCGCGCAGAACAGGTTTCGCGGCTTGAGGTCGCGATGAATGATGCCGGCTTTGTGGGCGGCGTCGAGACCAGCGGCGACCTGCTTGATCATGAAGACGAGCTTCTTCGTCCCCATTCGTTTGTGGTCGCGGAGGAACGTGGCGAGATCCTCACCGTGGAGCCGCTCCATCGCGAGATAAGGGATCGGCGCGTCGACCGGCGACGCGTCGATGACGCGCACGACGTTCGGGACCGTGAGCGAGCTCGTCACCTTCGCTTCGCGAAAGAAGCGCTCCACGACGTCGGGCTCCGCGAGGTAATGCGGATGAATCAGCTTCACCGCGGCCTCTTGCTCACTCTTCGGCGCGCCGGCCTTCGCGTCGAGACGAACCGCCTCGTACACCTCGCCCATCGCGCCGCGACCGATCAAGCCGCCGAGGCGAAAGTTGCCGATGACCTCTCCTGAGTAGCGGCCCACGCCACCGACGCGCATCGCTTGGACGAGCTCGTGCCGCGCTTCACGGAGGAGCGCGTCGCGTTGGGCGAGGCTTCGCACGACGACGTCGTGCTGCTCGATCGCGTGAAGCGTCGCCGCCCTCGTCGAGCGCGCCGTGAAGTAGACCGCCGCGAAGACGGTCTCGACGAGCAACAGGATGACGACGCGATCGATCGTGCTCGACGACGAGCGCGCGAGGTTCACGATGCCAGCGTCTGGAATGACGCCCAGCATGACCAAGATCGCCATGAGGCCATACGTGACCGAGCACGTCGTGATGACGGATACGCTCGCGCGGTCGCTCTGGCCCGTGCAATAGAACTGCACGCCGAGCGGGACGATGACGGGCGCGGGCGAAAAGACGCCATAGAAATACACACCACAGAACGCCGCGAGGATCGTCGAGTAAGCGACCACCACCGCGCGCTCTACTGTGTAATGCGTGTCGTCCGCGCGAAGCTTGAGCAGAAACCACGTCGCCGTGAGGACGACGAGGATCATCGATCCGGAGAAGATCATCTTCGCGGTGGGATCGCCGCCGACGAAGAAGAGCGCGATCGACTGACAGACAGCCAGGCCGAGCGCGACGTACATGAACTTGCGCGTACGCGTGACCTCTTGGAGCCCGAGCGTCTCGGACGCCGTGACGAGCGAGGACGAACCCGAGATGCCTCGCGACGAGCCACCACGGGACGACCCCGAGCCGACCTCCGAGAGCGTGTCGCGCGACGACGCAGGCGCGGGTGACTCGGCTAGCGAGGACGTTGGTGAAGAAGTGACCGAGCCGCTCGGCTTCGCCGGTCGACCTGACGCACGAGGGACCGCCGGCGCGAGGTTGTCCACCTGCGTCGGTGCGTCCTCCGCATATTGTCGTGCGCGCGAGCTCGGTGGCTCGCTCAACTTCGCCATTCTCGTCGTTCCACCCCCGTGCGGAAGCTGGCGCTCCCATCCACGATTCTAGCGCACGCCAGCGTCGACCAAGGTGGGGGCATCCATTTTGAGGGCCATGGGTAGGAGCCTTGCCTCTGCGGCCGATTGGCATCGGGACAAAGACCCTGGTCGCGGCGCCGTCGCGGTCTCGAGCGCTCACTTGATCCTAGGCGTCAGGCACCTCGGAGACGGCGGCGCGTTCGAGTTGCGCTAGGCTCGAGTCATGCTGTTCCGGCGTTCGAGCGACTCCACTTCACTGCCTTACGACATGTTCGACGTCGCCCATTCCGACAAAGAGGCTCGCCGCGCCAAGCGCATGGAGAGCATCTACCATGTCGGCCAAGATCGCATTTGGGATGGTCGTGAGATCTTGCGCGAGCTCATCGCCAAACATGGCCGCCCAAACATCGGGGCAAAGGAGCGTGGCGCGCTCGCTCAAATCTTCTCCGTGATCATGTGGGGAGAGCTCGCGGCGTGGAAGATCAGCGCGCAGCTCGCCGACGTGATCGTGCCGTTGCCTGGCAAGCTCGCCGCGTCGAGCCAGGTGCACGACGAGGCTCGTCACTTCTACGTCATGCACGATTATCTCGAGGCGCTCGGCGAGACACCTCCTCCGCTCGATCGCTGGTCGAAGCGCGTCTTGACGATGACGCTCGGCACGAAGAGCCTCGCCAAGAAGCTCCTCGGAATGCAGCTTACGATCGAGACGATCGCGCTCACGATCTTCCAGCGCGTGCGTGAGCTCGAGGTCGAGCCGGTGCTGACCGAGCTATTGCCTTATTACGAGCGCGACGAAGCACGCCACGTGGGCCTTGGCATTCAAATGTTGCCCGAGATGATCGCGAACATGAGCATGCTCGAGCGGCTCGACTTGGCCGCATTTCATCTCGACCTTTATGGCTCTGCGGTCATGAGCCTGAAGTCTCTCGAGCCAGCGCTACTGTCGATTGGCGTCGATCCGCGGAGCCTACTTGCCATTGGGTTTCGCAAGCAGACCGACATCGACGATATGCTGCGCGAGGAGTTCCCTGGTTGGCCGCAAGACCCGCCAGAGCAACGCGCCTTCGCCGGGCTCTGCGAGCTCCTCTTTCCGACGGCAGGCCCCCACGCGAACGTGCCGATCACGACGCGCGTGCGTGACGCGGTGGACGTGGTCCGGCGCAAGCGCCCGGGCGTCCTCGAGATCGAAGCGGAGAAGCGCGCCTCGCGAAAGACGGACGCGCTCCTCCGCGCGAGCGCGTGACGCCTACGTAGGCGAGACCAGCGCGGCCGATCCACCGAAGACGATCGCGTCGAGCACGAGCTCGTCTTCGACGAGCGCGAGCGTCGGGTGATCGCGACGGATCTTGATCGTCCCGCCGGCGTCGCGGAAGCCGCACGCGATCGCGCCTTCGAGCGAGCCCTCACGCCAAAGCTGCTCGGATGGCGTCTTCGCGGGCGAGGACGACGCCGGGGCGAACGTCACGCGTGTGCCGGTGCGAAGGCGCGCGAGCGTCTCGAGTGCGCGAAGATCGGCGATCGGATCGGTGATGACATGGCTGTCAATCCCCGTGCACAACCGGGCGCCCGACGCGCGAAGCGAGACGAGATCGGGGAGCCCGTCTCCCAGATCGGCCTCCGTCGTCGCGCACACGCACGCGAACGCACGCGCGTCGCCGAGGAGCTTCGCCTCGTGCGGCAAGAGGTGGGTCGCATGCACCGCGACGAAGCGCGACGAGAGGACGCCGAGATCGGCGAGGAGCTCGACGGGCCGCTTGCCCGTCTCGGCCACGCACTCGTCGATCTCGCGCGGCTGCTCGGCGACGTGCATGTGAAACGGCAGCGCGTCCTTGTCCGCATAGGCGGCGAGCTCTCGGATCCACTCGGGCGGGACGGCGCGCACCGAGTGAGGCGCTACACCAATAACGATGTTGGGATCGTTCGAATACGTCTTACGAAGAGCGTCGATATCGCGCAAAACAGCGTCCACGCTCGGATCGCAAAAGCGCTTTTGACCGGGCTCTGCCTCTTTGCCAGGCCCGGCGCGGTGATAGGCGACCCGCAAAAGCGATATCCGAAGCCCCTCGGCGCGCGCCGCGCGAATGACCGCGTCGCTGAGGAGCGTGCGCTCACCATATGGGGTCCCGTCGGGCTGATGATGAATGTAATGAAACTCGCCGACGGTGCGAATTCCGGCCAAGCGGAGCTCGCGAAACGCGACGCGGCTGATCGCTTCGATCGACGTGGGGTCGAGCGCGAGGGCCGCTTTGTACATCGCGCCACGCCACGACCAGAAATCTTCGCGCGCGGCTCCTTGGGTTCCGCCTTGAGCCGCTTGCGGAGCGTTACGCTGGGCTGCGCCGCGCATGCCACGCTGGAACGCATGCGAGTGCGTCGTGGTGAGCGCCGGCAGCTCGATCTCGTTCATTGGCGCATCGTCTCGGCATTTGCCTTGGTCACGTAGAAGTGACGCGGCCAGTGCCGATAGAAGCTTCCGCGCATGACGGGAGCGCCATCCGAAGGATCGACGTCTTCTCCGAATTGACCGACGACGCGCACGAGCGAGCCGGCGGAGATGGAGTGCTCGCCCACGTCATCCTCGGGCTTCAGCCCAACGAGCGTGTGGACGATGCCGAAGTCGCGATCGCTGACGGTGACGCGGCAGGTGTCTTCGTCGTTTGCATTCGAGCAGAGGTTGCGCGGCTCGAGCCGGCGAACGCTCAGCGTGAGGTACGCTGCGCCGCCCGGGCCAGGTCCGCGACCGGTGACGACACCGAAGAGGACCGTCTTCGACTTACGCCAGCTCTCCGGCTCGCGCTGGTACATGACGGGGTCGTACTCGCGCACGTCCTTCGCTGCGCTCTCTTCGTCGGATGTCGGAACGTAGTTGGGCGAGTAGCTGTACGGCCCGGCGCCATGACACGCCACGAGGCCAAGAAGGAGCGCGCTCGTCGCGATGGCGAGGCCAACCCAAGAGAGCGAGCGAGAGGACAGAACCGACGACATGGCGCGGTTTTACGACAAGTCGCAACCCACCGCGAGAAGTTCGTAGCGCCCCGCATTTTCGCGCGTATTCAGAGCTCAGGCGACTTCGCCCCGCGGCTTCGTCATCGCGCGTACGACGATCTCGGCGGCGACGAGGACGAGGAGCGCGAGCGCGATCGTCCACGAGACATCGACGACCGAAACGCCGCCACCGAGCGACGAGGACGTCGCAGCCGGCGCGATCGATCGCGGTCGAAGGTCGATCTCGCGCGCGACCGGGGCCGCGACGCGGAGCTCCTTCTCGTTCGCCTTCACGGGCGCGCTACCTTGGCCCGTCACCGTAGACGACGGCGTGTTGCCGTCGATCGTGAGCCGGTAAGCGCCGATCAGCGTCGGCACGAGGCGCAGCACTCCGTCGTCGCGCGACGCGGTCATCTTGCCGTTCGGGCCGTCCGCTTCGACGCTGCGCGCCCCCGCAAACGCCCACGGGACGCCGACGTCACCGCGTAGCGGAGCGGAGCGCTCCTTCGCGCTCGACACGATCGCGTCGAGGAGCGAGAGGAAACCTGGACGAAGCGGCAAGTCGCTCGTCTCGACCGAGAACGGCAAGGTGGTGAGCCACACCTCTCCGCGGCCACGCGTGCCACGCGTCACGAGCGGCGCGCCGTCGGCCCACTTGAGCACGACGTCGAAGCCGGAGCCCTTCTCGAGCCTCACGTCTTCGGGCGCAAGCGTCGCCCTGCCCTTGGCGGCGAGGTCGCCGAGGCTCGTCGCACCTTCTCCCAAGAGAGGACCGCCGCTGCTCGGGTCTGCGCCCTTCGACGGCGACTCACCGAAGCTCACCGCGCGCGTGAGGAAAGGCTCGAACGTCGCGCCGAGCGGAGCCGCCGCCGCGCGCCGGCCGAGCGCCAGCACGAGGACGCCGCCGCGCTCGACGAACGCCGACAGCGCATGCCTCTGCTCTGGCGTAAATCCAGGCGGATCGTCGATCAGGATGGCCGCGAACGGCGTCGTGTCTTCCCGGCGATCGGGCGCCTGCGGGATCGGACGCACCGCCATGTCGAGATGAAGGGCCGCGAGCGCTTGCTCGACCACCGGCGCGCCTCCGGTCGTGAGCTCGTCGTCGGCGCGATCTCCCACGACCGCGATCGCCGCCGGTCCCGACTCGACGACGATGATCGCTCGGTCATCGCTCGAGATCGCGTCGGTGCCCGTGAGCACCGCCATGAGCTCGTGGGTGTCATCGCCGGTCAGCGCGACGGTCGCTTCGCCGAGCGCGGTCTGTGGAAGCGGCGCCGACGCGAGCACCTTGTCGCCGTCTTTGATTTGAAGCTCGCGGTTCGCGGCTGCGGTCGCCGCGGAGCATGCGAAGCGCGCGCGGACACGACCGTTCGTCCGATCGGCGCCGAGGATGCCGCAGTCCGCGCTGTTCGCGTTCGCGGCGGCGAGCTCCGGCATCGCCACCCACACCGGGACGCGGCTGTCGGTGCCTTCACCGAGCGGAGGGGCGTCGGGCTTGCCGTCCGACAGATCGGAGAGGACGATCACGCGTCGATCGATCTGGGGAAGCTCACCGACGAGCGTGCGCGCGATCGCGACGGCGCCGTCGAGATCGGTGGCGCGGTCGCTCTCGACGACGCCCTCGAGCGCGGCTCGTGCGGCGCTCACGTCGGTGGTGGCGGCGAGGCCGACGCGTGCGGGCGCACCGGCGAGGACGATCGCCGCCGCGTCTCCTTCGCGAAGTGACGCGAGGATCTCTTCGGCGCCCTTCTTCGCTCGCGCGAAGCGGGTCTTGTCGTCAACAGAGCCCTTCGCGCGCATGCTCATCGAGTCGTCGAGGACGATCGCGACGGCGACGGACGCGCCACCGCGCGAGAGCGCAAGACGCGAGCACCGAACGAGCGGCGACGCGCCGAGCAACGCGAGCGCGAGGATCGACGCGGCGCGGATGCCGAAGAGGGAACGATCTTCGAGGCGTGATCGGCGTCGAGCCTTCGGCGGCGTCGCCGGGACGAGACGCGCCGGCGCGAACGGCACCTCGTCGGCGCGCTGCCGGCGCAGGCGATGCGCCAGGTACGGCGCCACGACGAGCACCGCGACGCCGAGCGCAAGCAGCGTGAGGAAGCTCATCGCATACCGCTCCCCGCCGCGGCCTCTTTCCCATTTCTCGGCCGCGGCTCGCTGCCGCTCCCCGCCGCGGCCTCTCTCCCATACCTCGGCCGCGGCTCGCTGCCGCTCCCCGCCGCGGCCTCTCTCCCATACCTCGGCCGCGGCTCGCTGCCGCTCCCCGCCGCGGCCTCGACGATCGCTCGCACGGCGGAGACCGGATCGCGATCGGTCGTCATCGTGAGGAATTTCGCGCCGCGGCGAGCGAGCGATTCACGCCACTCGTCCTGCTCCTTCGCGAGCGCGGCGAGGTAGCGGCCCTTCGCCGCTTCGTCGGTCTCCACCGTGGCGCCGCCTTCGAGCGCGCGGAGCCGCACGGTCTCTTTGAAGGGGAAATCCGCCTCGTCTGGATCGAGCGTCTGGACGACGATGACGACGCAGCCCCGCGTCGACATCGCGCCGATGCGCTGCGCCGCCTGCGGAGGAAGATCGATGAGGTCGCTGAGCAGGACGACGACCGAGCCTCGCCGCGCCGATCGCGCGATCGATCCGATCGCGTTGTCGAGCATCGCGATGTCCGTGCCGGCCTCTCCTTCGGCGCATTGGCTCTCGAGCGCATCGACGACACGCTCGAAGACCTCGCGCCCGCCGCGCACCGGGACGGGCCGCGCGTCCTTCGATCCGCCGATGAAGGACATGCCGATCGGATCCCCGCTCTTGATCGCGACGCGCGCGAGCGCCGCGGCGACGAGCGCCGCCCACGCGAGCTTTGCGCCTGGGGCGCGCGATCCGCGGTAGCCCATCGACGCAGAGGCATCGACGACGAGGCGCAGCGCGCGATCCGTCTCGGTCTCGAATTGACGAACGAGCAAGTGATCGTGACGGAGGAGCGAGCGGACGTCGAGGTGCCGGAGATCGTCGCCCGGGGTGTATGCGCGATGGCCACCGAACTCGACGCCCGCGCCTTTGCGTGCGCTTCGATGTGCGCCTGCGTAGACGCCCTCGGCGACGACGCGCGCGCGAATGCGGAGCGGCGCAAGGCTTCCCCAATCGATCGCACGGCGAACGTTCTTCGCGGGACGCTCCGCGATGACGGCGCCGCGCGGCGTGAGGATGCGAAGACTAGACGGACCCACGAGGACAACCGCTCCGCGTCAAAGGTTCGTCACGGAAGGCCGACCTCGGGGACGGGACCACCGACTTGCGCGCGCGCTCCGCCGAGGATCTCACGCGCGAGGCTGAACTCGATGAGGTCGAGGCCGGGCGAGCTGATCACCTGGCGGAGACCTTCGTCGGCGCCCTTCGTGTCGCCCGAAACCTTGCGGTCCATCGCCGCGTAAAAGAGGGCTTCGGTCTTCTGCGTCGGCGTCTGCGCTTGCGCGACGAGATCCGCCGCCTTGATCTTGCCGGCTCCGAACGCCGCGATCTTCCCGATCCAGCGCGGATCGCCCTCGGCGCCGACGAGGATGCGCTCGGCGCTCGGATCGTCGGAGGCGCGCTGCTGCCGCTCGATGAGGCGCACCCAGAGCGCGTCGTAGACGAGATCGTCACGCCCCAGCTCTTGCGCCTGCGCCCGCTGAAGGCCTTCGCGTGCGGCCGCGAGATCGCCACGGACGAAGGCGCGTCCGATGATCTGCCCGATCGTCGCCGCGGCTTGCCGCCTGTCTCGCGGCGCGGCTTCGAGGGCACGCTCGAGCGCCTTCTCGGCGCTCTTTGCGGCGCCGAAGCGATCGAGGACACGCGAGATGAGACGCTCGACGCGCGCGCGATCATCGGCCTCGGACGTGGAGCGCGCCTTCGCGAGATCCTTGAGCGCGTCGGTGAGGGGCTTGCGTGCGCCGCTGGCGTCGCCTTGCTCGCGCGTGATGTCGCTCGTGACGAGAAGCACTTCGGCGCGGAGCGCGGGATCCTTCGCGACGTCTTCCGCCGCGAGCGCCGCCTTGAGGCGGTCGAGCGCCTCTTTGGTCTTGCCGTCGTGCCAGTCGAGCCGCGCGAGGTTCATCAGGACCGCGCCCGACTTTTCGCGCTCCGTCGACTCGTCGAGGAGCTTCCTCGCGTCGCCGAGGCGACCTTCGCGAATCTCGATCTCGCCCATCAGCGCGTAGAGTCGCCCCGGGCTTGGCTGAACCTTGCCGCGAAGCGAGTCGGCCGCGCCGAGCAGCGGATCGGCCGCGCGGAAAGCGCGCCGCGCCGAGTCCGACTCTTCGGCGTCGAGCGAGCGCCCCATCGCCTGCATCGTGATCGCGAGCCCGACGCCGATCGTGCGTGGATCCTTCTGCGCCTTGGCGGAGTCCGAGAGCACGGCCGGCGCGGCGTCGCCCATGCCGAGATCGACCAGCGTGGCGGCGACGAACGCCGCGGGCTCCGCCGACGTCGCGTCGAGGCGGTAGGCCTCGCACGCGGCGACGAACGCGGCGACGCGGAGGAGATCCGTGTCGCGCCCGAAGTCTTCTTCGTCGGCGCGGGCCTTCTGCGGCGCGGGCCGCAGCATGCGTGCAAGATCCAACCATCGGTCGGAGTCGGGCTTCTCGACGACCGCCTTCAGCGCGCCCATCAGCTCGGGACGCGTCATCTGCGGGTCTTTGAGGTTTGCTTTGTCGAGCGCCGCGAGCGCGCCGTGCGGATCGGCGTTGCGGAGATAGATCGCGACGAGCACCGTCGTGCCCGTCTCGAGCGCGCGCACGGCCTCGAGCCCTTCTTCCCTCGAGATCTGCGTGCCGCGCGTGCGGCGAGCGTTCTTCACCTGAACGGCCTTCTCGATGAAGTCGAGCGTCTTGGCAGCGGCGTCGTCGCGCGCCTCGACGCTCGGCTCGAGCAGCATCCGGGTCACCGCCGCGGCCTCCAGCGCGCCGGCGGTCTGCATCACGCCATTGCCGCCGGTATCGCGCGTCCACGCGGCGATCGCGTCGAGGTGGGCCTTGATGTCGCCCTTCTCCTTGGGCGGAGCGACGCGCATGAGCATCTCGTACGCGGCGCGAGCGCGCCCTTCGTCACCCTTCTTCGCGAACTCATCCGAAGCGCTCCGGAGCGCGTCGTAGCCGTCCGGGCCGAGCATCTCGTTCGTCAGCTCGCCCGCACGGACGAGGTACATCGCTCCCGCGAGGGACATCACCGCGTTGTCGCGGTTCTTCGCCTTGAACCGCGACGACACCCGCGTCATCTGACGCGCGACGACACCCTGGAGGCGGAGCTGTCGCTCTTTGCTCTGCGGCTCGCTCGCGAGCAGATCACGAACGGCGCCTGGAAACGCATCGTCGCTGACCGCGACCCCAGCCACGGTCGCGCGCTCGGCGTGATGCGCGGGCTGTCCGTAGCGGGCACGCCCACCGCCGCACGCCGCGGCGGCGAGCGAGAGAGCGAGAAGAAGGGGAAGAGCGAGCCTCATGCGAGTGTTGGATTTCCGAGGTGACTTCGAACGGCGAGCCGCACGAACGAACGAACGATCACGAGTCTGTACGCCGACGAGCCTGCGATTTGCTCAAGTTACCTGGTGTCGTCCTACAAAACTACGGTCCGAGGGCCAAAAACACCGCGATTTCCCTCCCGTAACGTGCCTTCGAGCGAAAAACCACGAGGGGAGAACGATCTCACCTGAGACACCTTACGGACCTTGGGCATGGGACCCGATGGAATGAACCCGCGGGCTCGACCGTTGTTCCTTGCTCCGGTCAGCTTCGGTCAAAAAGAGTACCCTCCTCTTCCACCATGCCTCACGCTCACCTCCTCGTCGTCGACGATGAGCCGTCGATTTTGACCACCCTCCAGAAGGCGCTCACGCTCGAGGGCTACTCCTGCGATGTCGCGGGCGGCGTGAAGGTCGCGGACGAGAAGCTCAAGAAGCGCTCCTACGACCTCTGCCTGTTCGACGTGCAGCTCCCGGACGGTGATGGTCTGTCGCTCCTCGCGCAGCTCCGCGCGGCGAAGAGCGAGGTGCCCGTCATCATGATGAGCGGACACGCGACGATCGACACCGCCGTCAAAGCGACGCGTCTCGGCGCGCTCAACTTCCTCGAGAAGCCGATCAACACCGACGCGCTCCTCATCGCGGTCGAGACCGCTCTTCGACTCCAGCGCGCGGAGAGCGAGGCCCGCGAGCTACGCGTCGCCACCGGCGCGACCGGTGAGCTCGTCGGCGAGAGCGGCCCGATCAAGAAGCTCGTCGAGCAGATCGCACGTGCCGCGAAGAGCTCGGCGAGCGTGCTCGTGACCGGGGAGCGCGGGACGGGCAAAGAGCTCGTCGCGCGCGCGATTCATCTTCTTTCGCCACGCGCCAAGGGCCCGCTCGAAAAGCTCAATTGCGCAGCGCTTCCGAGTGAGCTGATCGAGAGCGAGCTCTTTGGTCACGAAGCGGGCGCGTTCACCGGCGCGACGAAGCAGCGACGCGGCAAGTTCGAGCGCGCCAGCGGCGGTACGCTCTTCCTCGACGAGGTCGGCGACATGCCGCTGCCGATGCAGGCGAAGCTCCTTCGCGTCCTGCAAGAGCGCGAGATCGAGCGCGTCGGTGGCAACGAGACGATCAAGGTCGACACACGCGTCGTCGCCGCGACCAACCGCGACCTCGTGAAGGCATGCGAAGAAGGCGCCTTCCGCGCCGACCTCTACGATCGCCTGAACGTCGTCCCCCTCCACATCCCGCCGCTTCGCGCGCGTCGCGAAGACGTGCCGCTCCTCGCGCGGCATTTCCTCGAGATCGCCGCCAAGGCGAACGATCGACCCGGCATGCGAATCGAGGACGACGCGATCCAAGTGCTCGTCGCGTACAGCTTCCCGGGCAACGTGCGCGAGCTACGCAACCTCACCGAGCGGCTCGTGATCCTCACGCCCGACGATGTCATCCGCGCGGCCGACGTCCGGAACTGCTTGCCGGGCGGCGCCTTTCCCAAGGCACAAGGGCTTTATCGTCCAGGCGTTCCTTTCCGTGTTCTCGTCGAGGAGTCGGAGCGGCAGATCCTCCAAGATGCCCTCGCGCACCACGGCGGGCAGATGGCCGCGACCGCGCGCGCGCTCGATCTCGAGCGAAGCCATCTCTACAAGAAGGCCCGCGCGCTCGGGCTTCGCGGCGACGCCAAGGACGCGGACGACGAGCCCTGATGTCATTCACGTGAGACGCGACCTGGTCCGCGCCGACCCACATCACAGCGCGCGTTGGCGATGGCAGACACGAAATCGTTCGTCTTTTTGTCGCTGAGCACCTACATCGACGCACTGGCACGGACATCGCTCTACCTCTTCTTCGGAAGGAGTAGACCATGCATTCTCTCAAGTATTTCATGGTGGTAGCGACGCTGACGGCGGCCAACGCCGGCTGTCTCTCGCCGGAACAAGAACAAGAAGAGGAGAGCACCGGCGGATCGGACGCGCTCACCCAGAGCCAGGCGTTCGAGGAGCTCGTCGGTCGCGGCCCTGACGGCAAGACGTTCAAGAGCGGAGGCGCGAGCGACTGCGGGCACACGATCACGCTCGAGCGCTCGAACGGTCCGGCGAACACCGGCAAGTACACCTACGCCTTTCACGATTGCGAGCGCGATCCGATGGGGGCTTCACCCTCAAACTCCGATCGAATGCGCTCGAGTGGGACGTTCAAGCTCGTCGGCGGTTGGCTCGGCGGCTTGGTGACGGATCCGACGCTCGAGATCACGCCGAGGCCGAGTCCCGATCGACCTGGCGACGACGCGACGCCGTGGTCGTACAAGGTTCGCACGTTCATGGCCGAAGACCCGAACGTGCCTCGAGGCACCGTCTACCTCGAGAGCACGTCCCCCGAGCACGCGAAGCTCGTTCCGGAGGGCTTCAGCTCGTAGCGGTCTCGCGCTCAGAGCCCTGCGGAGAGAAGGTTCGAGGGCATCGAGGGAGCTTTGCTGCCTGGGTGACGTGACGAAGCGACGCGGTAAGGACGCGGGCTCGGCGTCGCGGCGACCGTTCCCACCGTGGAGGTGCTCGGCTCGAAGGACATCGAAGGCGCGGCGACTCGGTTGGCGACCGCCTCGGGGCGCCACACGAACAAGAGCTTCGCGTGCGTCATGTCAGGCTCGGGCGCGATCACGAGGACAGACGCTGGCGCCGTCACCGACGACATCGCGACGGGAGCGGACGGCTGCGCGTGGCCACGTGGTCCGCGAGCGGCGATGACGATCGCCATCGCGAAGAGGATCCCGATCATCGCGCCGGCGACGAAGAAGACCGGAAACGGCACGCGAGCCGCAAGGCGCTGGAGCTCGTTTGGTGGACTCCCGGCCGCGATCGCGTTGGGGTTCCCATAGGAAGCGCGCCCGGGCTGCCGGCACGTGATCTGAGAGCGGGACGAAGGAGCAGGGCCGGTCATGAGGATGAACCACCAAGGTCCACATCGCATGCCATCGCCTCGGTTTTTCCGAGCGAGCGACCTGCCGCGCCGATCGCGCGGGGACCTGCGCAACTTGCGTCGGCTCGATGCCGGGATCGCTAGACGGGTGGCTGAATTCCCGCGGATCGGAGCATCGTGAGGAAGCCGTTCTTGTCTACCGCTTTGATGTACGCCTGCTTCGGATCGACGAGCTTCTTCATCACGAGGTTCATCAGCGAGTCGTTCATCGTGACCATGCCGAGGCCCTTCGACGTCTGCATCGTGCTCGTGAGCTGGAACGTCTTGCCTTCGCGGATCATCGCCGACACCGCGCTCGTCCCGATCAAGATTTCGTGAGCGGCGACGCGCCCTCCGCCGATCTTCGGACAGAGCACCTGCGCGACGACGCCCTTGAGCGACTCGCTGAGCATCACGCGGATCTGCTCCTGACGATCCGTCGGGAACTGGTCGATGATGCGATCGACCGTGCTGATCGCGGTCGTCGTGTGGAGCGTGCCGAACACGAGGTGACCGGTCTCGGCCGTCTCGATCGCGATCGAGATCGTCTCGAGGTCACGCATCTCGCCGACGAGCACGATGTCCGGGTCTTCACGGAGCGCCGCCCGAAGCGCGTTCTTGAAGCTCGACGTGTGCTGCCCGACCTCGCGTTGGTTGACGAGACAGCGCTGGTTCTTGTGAACGAACTCGACCGGATCTTCGATCGTGATGATGTGATCGCTACGGTTCTTGTTGATGTAGTCGATCATCGCCGCGAGCGTGGTGCTCTTGCCCGATCCGGTAGGCCCGGTCACGAGCACGAGGCCCTTCGACAGAAAGCAGAAGTCGATGCACGCCTTCGGGAGCCCGAGCTGCTCGGCGGAGAGCACCTCGATCGGGATCTGCCGGAGCACCGCGCCCGTGCCGTGGCGATCTTCGAAGACGTTCACGCGGAAGCGCGCGAGACCCGGTATTTCGTAGGCGAAGTCCGCGTCGTGAAGCGTCTCGAAATCGTGGCGAGCCCGGGCCGTCATGATCTCCTGCACCATCGTCAGGATGTCCGACGAAGAGAGCGGCTGCCGATCCGTGCCGAAGTGAATCTCGCCGTCGATGCGAAGCACCGGATGCGCGTCGGCGGTGAGGTGAAGATCGGACGCGCGCTTCTGGAGCATCTCACGAAGGAGCGTGTCGATCTTCGCCGGTCCTTTGCGAGGGAACTCTTGCGCCTGGGCGCGAGCGACCACGCCTCCGCTCGCGGCGCCGTGCTGCTGCTGCGCCGCCGAGAAGCCTTGCATCGCGTCGCGCACCACCTCGCGCGCGACGTCACGCGCCGCCTCGGCCGCGACATCACGCGCCGCCTCACGCGCGGCCTCGCGAGCGACCTCCCGTGCCGCGTGAATGAGCTCCGAGGTGTTGATCGCGGCGGACGCCGAGGATTGGGTCGGCTCGTCTTCCACCCGCGACGTGCGGATCGAAGGCTGCGTCTCGTCGAACACTTGAATCTTCGGTTGAACCGGGACGCGCGATCCGAGGTTGATCTCGATCTCGTCGACCTGAGGCGCCGGCCCCGGCCTCGGCTGAGGCGCGGTCGCGGCGGTCTCCATCTTCGGAGGGTCTTGCGCCTTCATCTTTCGGCTCGGGCGCTTGATCGAGCCGCTCGGCGTTCGCGACGGCGCGGGCGCGGCGGCTGCTGCGGGTGCTGCAGCCGGCGCACGATTCGGCGCAGCGCGCGTCGCAAGACGAACACCGAGCGCGATCCCGTTTCCTTGGCGCAGGATCTCGAGCACGTACTCCACGCCGTCGTGCTCATGGCGAACGATGCGCGGGCGATTGCTCGACAGTCCGTTGATGTCGTCTTGCGAGAGCAGCTCGCTCACCGCTTCGAGGATGACCGCCCCTTTGACCTGGCCTCCGGCGATCGGCCGCCTCGTCTCGCCGTCGACCGCGTACGCCAGCTCGTTCGGTGCGTAGATGACTTTGTCTGCGCTTGATTCTTTGAGCTTCTCGAGCAGCGGGGCGAGCTGAGACATGCGTTTTCAAAGATAGAGGAAAAAAGCACCCCGCTGGCAAACGCCCTTGCCTGAGGCGTCGCGATCGTGTGGTGGATCGAGCGAAGACGTACGTGGGTGCTCCTTATCGAAGCGCCCGCCTCGCAGAGGCACACGCGCGACGGCCTCACGGTAATCGTTCACCCGATCGGGTTTGGGGCCATCGGGATCTTGGTTTTCCAAGCAGATCACGCGCTGCCTACAGGCCCTCACCATTCGAAAGGCGAGACGAGCTGAGACGTGGTCGTTGGAATGCCCGCTGCTAGGTTCGTCCTGACATTCATGGGGTCTGCTCTCCACAAGCGCTTCGCGGTCGGGATTGTGTCGCTTGGAATGCTCGGCGCAGCCTGCGGCGACGTGAGCTCCACGCCACCCGAACCAGCGCACGTCGGCTCGCTCTCGAGCGCGATGCGCGTGAGCGCAGAGAAGGCAGCCGTGCCTCGCGATCTCCTCCTCGCGATCGCGAAGGTCGAAGATGGCCTCACGCTTCCCGCCGAGAGGATCGCGATCGACGTCGACAACGAGGTGCCCGCGGCAGGACCGCTGCAGCTGCGACGCGGAAAGCTCGACACGCTCGCGCGCGGCGCCGCGCTCACCCATCGCTCCGAGGTCGAGCTCCGTCTTCACTCCGACCTCGCGCTCGAGGCTGGCGCGCTCGTCCTCGCCGAGCTCGGCGCGAAGACGGGGGCGCGCCACGACGATCTCGCGTCCTTTCGCGAGGCCGTCGCCGAGATGAGCGGCTTCCTCGACGACGCTCATCGCGAGCATTACGTGCACCGCGTCTTCGCGATGCTCGCACGTGGTGGAACGTTCGAGGCGCGTGACGGCGAGACGATCGAGCTCACGGCTCACCCCGAGCTCCCTCCTTCGCTCACGATCGACGTCTCGGCGAAGCTTCACATCCTCGCGGACACCCCACAGTTCGCTGGCGCGGAGTGGATCCCCACGAGCTGCACGAACAAGTGCGTCGTCGGGCGCGGCGGCGTCAACATCGACACGATCGTCATCCACGACACCGAAGGTGGATGGGAAGCCAGCGTCGCGACGTTGCAGAACGACTCCGGCAAGAGCGTGCAATACATCGTCGGCACCGACGGCCGCGTCGGACAGTTCGTCACCGAAGAGACCACCGCGTGGCACGCCGGCAACTCGACGTACAACAAGCGCAGCGTCGGGATCGAGCACGTCGGCTACGCGAACAAGCCCTTCACCGAGGCGGAGTACGCGGCGAGCGCGAAGCTCGTCGACTACCTCGCGACGAAGTACAACGTCGCGCGCGATCGCGCTCACATCATCGGTCACGATCAAGTGCCCAACGGCAACAAGATCGACGCGGCCTCGCCGCCTTGCTCGACGTCGCCGAAGGCCTGCGAGTCGAGCTCGAGCTACGGCGGCGCGAACAACCACGGTGACCCTGGCATCTGGGAATGGGCGCCGTACATGGCGCGCATCAACGGCGCCGCCAAATGCAACGACGTGAGCACCGTGCTCACGTGCTCGAACGACAAGACGAAGGCCTTCCGCTGCGTCACCGCGACCGACAAGGTGGATGTGCTCACCTGCACGAGCGCGTGCGTCGACGGCGCCGCGAAAGACCAAGACGCGACGTGCAACGTCGCGCCCGCGTCGGCGCCGCCTGCGGCGCCCGCGCCAACGAAGAACGAGCCTCCCTCGGGCTTCTTGCCTCCCACCTCGAGCGACGCTCCCGCCGAGGACTCTGGCTGCGCCGTGAGCTCAGGCTCGAATTCGCATTCGGGCCATGCCTACAGCGGGATTTTTGCCCTTTGCCTCGCTGTCGCCACGGTGTGCCGAATGCGCAAGCGACGCGGAAACTAGGCGCTTTTTACGCACTCTGCTCGACGAAATCCGTCGGGGCGTGCCATGATTCGCGGGTCATATGTCGACGGATGCCATCCGCTTTTTCGCAGCGACCGACGTCGGATGCGTCCGCGAGCACAACGAGGACAATTTCCTCGTCGACAAGAAGCTCTCGCTCTTCATGGTGGCCGACGGGATGGGCGGTCACGCAGCGGGAGAGGTCGCGAGTGCCATCGCGGTGCGCACGATCCACGAGGAGATCAAACGCGAACGCGATCTCTTGACCGACTTCGTGTCTGGCGCGCGCGGCGCGTCCCGCGTCACGAACAAAGACGTGCTCGCGTTGATGGAGCACGCCGTTCAGCGCGCGTGCTCACGCATCCACGAAGAGGCGCAGAACGACAGCGCCAAGCGCGGCATGGGCACCACGCTCTCGGCGCTCCTCATCCTCGGCACGCGCGGCTTCATCGCGCACGTGGGTGATAGCCGCATCTACCTGCAGCGTGGCGGCAACGTCCAGCAGATCACCGAAGACCACACCGTCTTCAACGAGCTGATCAAGCGCGGCAAGCTCACGAAGGAGCAGATCGAGAAGGTGGGGCACAAGAACGCGATCACGCGCGCCGTCGGCGTGTACGAACGCGTCGATGTCGACACGCTGATGCTCGAGGTGCTTCCCGGCGACGACTTCCTCCTCACGAGCGACGGCCTCACCGGCTATCTCGAGAGCGCAGACGAGCTCGGTCCGTGGTTCGCGCAAGACGGAGACACCGCGAGCAAAGGCCTCGTCGAGCTCGCCAAGCAACGCGGCGGCAAGGACAACATCACCGTCGTCATCGTCCGGCTCGGCGGCGACGTCGAGAACGACGAGCGCGCCAAGCGACTCGCCCTCAAGCGAGACGTCCTCGCGCGAATGCCCCTCTTCGCTCGCCTGAGCGATCGCGAGCTCCTGCGCGTGATGCAGTCGGTCGAGGTGCGTAAGTACGACGACGGTCAGACCGTCATCCGCGAAGGTGACAAAGGCGACGAGCTCTTCATCGTGCTCTCGGGCAAGGTCACCGTCTCACGCGGCGGCGAGACGCTCACGCGCCTCGGCGCTGGCGAACACTTCGGTGAGATGGCGCTCATTCGCGCCGTCCCGCGATCGGCCACCGTGCATGCCGACGGCAGCGCCGAGCTCATCGCGATTCGACGGACGGACTTCTTCGAGATCCTGCGAAGCGAGCACGAGATCGCCGTGAAGATGCTCTGGCAGTTCCTCGGCGTCCTCGCCGACCGCCTCGACGCCACGTCGAGCGAGCTCCGCCACGCCAAGCAGGAGCTTCACGCCGAAGAGATCAACACCGACGACGTCACGATCGAGATCTTCCCCGGCATCGACGGCACGAACGACTCGCCCTTCGGCCGCCGCTAAGCCCCAAAACGCCCCAGAAACGGGACTTGGCGCGGGCTCCGTGTAGTCTGCATGCATGATGGCGTGGCGACGAAGGAGCGAGTCTTCGCCATGGAGCAAGGCGTGCTGGCTTGGCGTGCTGCTGCTCGTGGCATGCGGCGCGCCTGCCCCGCACACGAGCGCGACGCCAGCGAAGATGACGGTGGCTGCCGCGGCTCCCGCTCCCGCCCCGAGCTCGGCCTCCGCAGCTCCTGCGCTCACCTCCGCGACCCGATCGGCGTGCCCGCCTCTCGACGAAGCGAAGATCAAGCCGCCATCGTGCGACGACGCGATCCTGAGCACGCCCATTCCGCCGATCGAGGATGGATCGCACGCGCTCCGGACGTTCTACGAGTCGTACGCAGCGATCGCTCGCGGCCGCGTAACGCCGAGCAGCCATGTCCGCATGGCGATGTACGGCGACTCGAACCTCACGATGGACGAATTCACCGGACGGCTTCGCCGCGAGCTTCAGCGTCGCTTCGGCGATGCGGGTCATGGCTACGTCGCGCTCGCGTTGCCCTGGCACTGGTACGAGCACCAGGACGTGCATCACTTCGGCAAGTGGGATCAATTTCGCCAGATCGCGACGAGCACGCATCCGATCGGCGATCAGCACTACGGCCTCGCGAACATGGCCGCCGAGAGCACACGCGCCGGCGCGTCGGTGTGGGTGAAGACGGCCGACGCGGGCGCGCCCATCGGCACGAAGGTGAGCCGCGCCGACGTCTTCTTCTTGAAGAAGCCCCAAGGCGGCGACTTCGAGATCATGGTCGATGGCGCGAGCGTGCGCACGGTCTCGACGAGGTCCGCGTCGTCTTCGGGGCAGAGCGGCGCGTACGATCTCGGCGTCGAGCACCTCGATCTCTCCGACGGCCCGCACGAGATCACGTGCACGGCGAAGTCGGCCGCGCCGGTTCGCTTCTTCGGCGCCGCGCTCGAACGCGGTGAAGGATCCGTCGTCGTGGATTCGCTCGGCGTGAGCGCCCTCAACTTCGCGCAGCTTCGCTTCACCAAGCCCGAGACACGACGCGCGATGTTCGCGAAGCGGGACTACAAACTCGTCATCTTCCAGATCGGGACGAACACGTTCGCGCTCGACACGCACGAGGAGGACGCCAAGCGGATCCTCACCGAGCTCCGCGAGACCTTGCCCGGCGTGTCGATCCTCCTCATGTCTCCGCCCGACGCGATGAACGATTGGAACGATCCCCACTCGGACAAGCGCATCGTCATGGTCACGAAGCAGCTGCGCGAGATCGCCAAAGGCGCGGGCGTGGCCTTCTGGGACTATCGGGAGGCGATGGGCGGCGACACGTCGATCCGGACGTTCATCCGCAAAGGGCTGGCGGCGGGTGACCGGATCCACTTCAAGAAGGAGGGTTCGGAGCTCATGGCAGACCGCTTTCTCTGCGCTGTGGAGAAGGATTTTCGGGCCTGGCTCGCGGACCACCCGAACGCAGGCTGCGCCGAATAACGACATGGATGACGCGCCATGCGGAAGGATGTTAGCGTCGCTGAACACATGCGCGGGTGCAGCTCAAGGCGGAGCGTTGTTTGCACCACCAAGCTCATTTTTGGAATGGGAGCGTTGGTCGCTCTGAGCCTCGGCTCGGTAAGGCCAGCGCATGCCGACGAGCCGGTGGCGGCGAAGGAGCCTCGTCTCCTCCGCGAGACGGGTGAGAACACCACCGTCATCGACGCGTTCGACAAGGACGACCCCTTCGACGCGAACATCCTGCTCACGCTCCGCCAGTCGTGGAAGCACGCCAACATCCGTCGCGAGACCGGTCTCTCGCAAAACGGCTTGTCGACCGGAGGCTTCACCTCCCAGAACGAGAACGTCGCGACGTTCAGCCAATCGACCACGACCCTCGAGGTCGGCGGCGACATCGGCATCTTCCGCGACTTCGCGCTCTCTCTGAGGCTTCCGCTCATCCTCGCCGACTCGCGCGAGCTGTCCGACCTCGACGGCTCCTCGCGTAACCCGCAGCGCCTCCAGGATCCGAACGGCGAGCAGCTCTTCAGCCTTCCGTTCAAGAGCCCCACGCGTAGCGGCGTGGATTGGTTCTCGGTCGGCCTCAACCTCGCTGTGTTCAACCAACAGCGCGACGACACCAAGCCCACGTGGGTCATCGGCGCAGAGGGTCGCTTCGCGATCGGCGATCGACTTCACGCGTGCAACGAGAACGCGGCGATCAAGTGCCCCGATCCGGCAAACCCCACCGGCCCGGGTCGCGATCCTGGCATCTCGCGCGGGATGCACGCGATCATCGCGCAGACGGTCTTCTCTCGGCGCTACGGGTACATCGAGCCGTACACGGGGTTCCGCTTCCACGCCGATCTGCCGCAATCGAACAGCGACTTCGGCGCGACGAGCGACCTCAAAGGCTCGCTCCTCAATCGGCCGCCGCTCATCGGCACCTTCACGGTCGGCCTCGAGGTCTTCCCGTGGGAGAACCGCGAAGCGTTTCAGCGCGTCGCGCTCGACTTCAAGCTCGCTGGCTCCTATCACTCGCCCGGCCGCGACTACACCGAGCTCTTCGACGCGCTCGGCTCTTCGCAAGCCGCGACGCTCCGCAACGCGAACCCCTCGGCGTACAAAGCGGGCCCCGACGGCTTCACGAGCATCGCCGATCCGAACGCCTCCAAGGTGTTCTTCACTGGCATCACCGATCAACAAGCGTTCGGCGCGTTCAAGCTCGCCGGCGGCGTGACGTGGCAGGCCGGTGAGTTCGTGAAGTTCTCCGGTGGCCTCGGCCTCGAATACGTTCAGTCGCACCTCATCACCGCGGCGGACGCCTGCAACCCGGACTTCAAGGGTGACGCGGGCGCCTCTGGCCCATGCCGCACCGGCGCGGCTACCGCAGGCGGCGGCAGCACGACGGGCATTCCGAACCCCAACCACCGACAGGTCATCGACCTGCCTGGACGTCGCTTCTCGGTCGACGACACCACCATCGTGGATCTTTGGCTGAGCGGCGTGGTCATGTTCTAGAGCCGCACCCGATGTTGTCGTGGAAGCGCCACGCGGCTGTTTTTGCGTGCGTCACGACGCTCACGACCGGGATCGCTCTGTCCTCGGCGTCCGCTGCCGAAGAGAACCCGGACGCGCCGACCACGAACAACAACGTCCCTCCCCCTCCGCCGCCTGCGTCGGAGGACAAACCGATCGTCGTGTGGCCGACGCTCACGCCCGCAGGTGACGACGGGTCACCCGTGCATCGACCCACGCCAGCCGAAGGCGTGATTCATGCGCGCGCGATGGAGCTCGACGCCACGCTGCGTGACGCCGTGCAGGACCTCGGCTTCACGCTCGACGTCGCCGACCCCGGTCCCTCCTCGAACCACGCGCGCGAGCTCGACCTGATCGAACGCGCGCAGCACTCACGAAGCCGGGCCACGCCCGAGCCGACGTCTCCTCCGGGAGCCCCGCCGGACGCGACGCCAGGCGCGACGACCGATCAAGGGACGTGGATCGTGAGCGCTCGCCTCGAGCCTGCGTCGGGCGACTCGTTCATCCTGCGCATCCTCGCCGTCCCGCCGAAGGGAAAGCAGATCCGCGTGCGCGTCGAGCGTGTGCAAGGCGCTGACGTGTCCGTCCGCGGGCTCGTGCTTCTCCGCGACCTGCTCGCCGCGACGCCCGCTCGCACGAGCGACAGCGGACCGCGCCCGCAGGAGTCCGCAGGCGCCGGCATCATGGCGCCGCTCCATTCGCCGGGTCGCGCCGTCCTCGCGGTCAACGCGGCGCTCTTCGGCGCGTTCATGGCGTTCAGCGTCCAGCGCGCGAGCGGCTCGGAGGATCCGCGCCTACTCTACCCACTCCTCGCGCTCGGCACGGGCGTCGGTCTCGGCAGCGCCTTGCTCGTCGCCGAGGAGTGGAACGTGAGCACCGGCGACGCATGGACGCTCGCAGGTGGCGCGTGGTGGGGCACCGCCGCGGGCATCTTGATCGCGAACGGCCAGAAGGTGCAGCCGCTCACCGATCGCTACGCATGGGGCGTCGGCGGTGGGCTTCTCGGGCTTGGCCTCGCCACCTTCTCGCTCACGCGAAAGAGCGCGGACGAAGGTGACGCCGTCCTCGTTCACTCCGGCGCGGGCGTGGGGCTCGGCCTCGGCGCGCTCTCGGACTACTTCTACCGTGGAGATCTCAACAAGACGCCGTACACGGGTGCCGGCCTCGGCGCAGCGACGGGCGTGCTCGCTGGCGGGACATTCGCCGTCCTCACGCAGGTCTCACCTTCACGCGTGCTCCTGATCGATCTCGGCGCCGGCCTCGGCGCGGCGGGCGGCGCGGCGATCGGCAGCCCGCTCGTCTTCGAAGACGTCAACAAAGAGAAGACACGCGGCTTCGTCGCGGCGACGTTCGGCGGCACCCTCGTGGGAGGCGCGCTCGCGTGGTGGTTCACGCGCGATCGCTCTTCGTCACGCCCTGCCCCGAGCAACGCACGCATCGGCGGCGTGCTTGGCGGACCGAACCACGTCACGCCGTTTGGCGGCACGATCGGATCGTCAGCGACGAAATTCGGCGAGGTCCCCGCCTACGGCCTTGGCCTCCGAGGCGTGTTCTAGCCCTATTTTTTCGAGACGCGCACGATCGCGCCATCCGGCCCCCGCTTGGATCCCTCGACTGTAAAATACACGTATTGATCGTCGACCGCGATCGACGTGGGCGCGGTGCCTTTGTTGGTCGCGAGCGTCGCGGGGACGCCACCCGTCTTCGGACAGCGAAGCACCGCTCCGTCGGCGCGAAGCTCCGCCACGAACACGTTCGCGTCATCGACCGCAAACGTCACGAAGTCCGTGCCGGTGGGCGCGTCGAATACGATCGTCGCCGCAGGGTTACCGGCTCGCCCAAGACGCATGACGCTCGGCGCTGCGAAGTAGTAGATCGCGTCCGCGTCGACGGCGAAGGCATCCGGCTGGTCGACCGCGATATCCCCGTTCGACGCTTTGTGCACCGTCGCGGTCGCGCCCGCGTCGGGGCCGACGTTCTTCGGCGCCTCGTAGATCACGCCGACGCTGTCCACCGCCGAGAGCCCGGGCCAGAAGACGGAGCCACCTTGGATCGCGACGGCGTTGGGATCGTCATCGGGCAGCGAGATCTGCACGCGGTTCATGCCGTCTTTGGTGAAGCGCGCGACGTTGCCCGTCTGCGCTCCGTTCTCGTCGTAGTGCGCAACGAAGAGGTTCGCGTCATCGACGACCACTGCGTTGGGCTTGACGATGTCTTTCTCGACGAGCGTGAGGTCGCCGCCCGCCTTCGGGATGCGTTTGAGCTCGCGATCGCTCACGACGTAGAGGTTGCCGGTCGTTCCATTTCCTGGGTCTGCCGCGAGCCACGCCACCTGCGTTCCCGCGGTGACGCTCCCGAGCTTTCGCGCTTCGCCGGTCGCTTTGGGCGCGGCCATGATCGCGCCGTCACCGGTCGACCAGTAGATCGTGTCGGCGTCGAGTGTGACGTGCTTCGGATCGAACTGCGCCTTCACGAACCCTTCGAACGGCAGGGCAGTCCCGTCCGTTCCGCCAGACGACGAGCTGATCGGCGCGTCATTTCCGCCGTCGGTGGTGATCGGTCCGCCATTCTGGAGGTAGTCGAGAGACCGCGTGAAGGTGCACGCCACGAACGAGACGCCGACGGTCGCGCCGAAGGCAGCCGCCTTCCACATCGTCGTCGTGTTGTCTCTCGGGCTTGGTCGCATCGGTTCTCGAATTAGAACGTAAGCAAGGCATTCGGTCGGCTCTTCCCCGACGAGGCGCCTTTCGGCGACGACGAGAGCGCGGGCAGCGCAAGGACCACGGCTGCCGCGGCGGCGACGATGGCAACGCCGAGCGAAATATCGCCGATCAAATAGTCTCGTTTGATCGGGGACAGATCGCTATCGCTGCAGCGCGGCTCGCAACGCTTCGCGGCGTCGCTCTCCTCGCTTCGACCCGAGAGCGAGAAGAACGCGAACGACCCAAGCCCCAGCACCGCCACGCCTCCGGCGACGTAAGCGAGCACCGGAACCTTCTTCTCCGGGCCAGGCTGCGGCGTAGCAGGTGGCGTCTCCGGCTTCGGCACGAGCGCTTGGTAGTCGGCGACGATCTTCTTGTTCTTTTCGCCCTCGACGACGAGCACACGTTGCTCGATCGCCTTGCCGTCGCTCGCACGTTCGAAACGAAAGACGTGCTCGCCCGGCTCGACCGGCAGCGCGCCGCCGGTGAGCTTGTCTGCGACGACGAGGCCATCGATCGTGACCTTCACGTGAGGATCGCCCATGCCCTTGTCGTCGATCGCCTCGAGCGCGACGGTGGGCGCGCTCGACTCGAGCTGCTCCATCTGCTCGGTGCACTCTTTGCGAAGCACAACGGGGCAATCGGACTTCGCGCAAGCGACGAACTTCTCGCGCGCCGCGTGGAGCTTCTTCTGCGTGCGAAGCGTCTGCGCTTGCTCGTGCGCCGCCACGCACGACTTCACCGCGCTCGCGTTCGCATTGCCTTTCGTGGGAGCCGCCGAGGATGGAGACGCGTGGGTCGCCAGGACGACCGCTGCGAGCAAGGTCGCCTGGGGAGCCAGGCGCGCGAGCCTCACAAACACTCCACCTTGAAATGCTTGAGCCCTTTGTCGTCCACGACGTAGGGGATCCGGCAATCGGCCTTCGGGCTCGCGCCGTTGTTCGAGGGAGGATGGGGGGCGATCGGATGCTTCTTCGTGGGCGTCGCCGCGGAAGGCGCAGGCGACGCCGAGGCCGAAGACGGCGGCGGCGCGGACGCGATCGCAGGAGGCGGCGGCGGAGGCTCGGGCAGCGCCAGCGCGGTAGGCTGCGGCGGCGCGTCGGTCTTCGCGGCTTGCGGCTCGCGGTCACGCGTCACGATCACCACGAACGCGATCGCCGCTACGAGCGCCAGCGAGCCAAAGATCCCGATGACGAGCGAGAGGCGTGAGGCACGCTCTTGCACGGGCGCGAAGCTCGCCGAGCTGCGCACCGTCGCGAGATCCGTGACCTCTCCGAGCGGGCCTACGCTCACGCGCGGCATCAGCTGCTGCTCCTCGGCGTCTCGGCCGCGTGCCGTCGACGCCATCGCAAACTGCGCCGAGACGGGACCCGATCCGTGCGCAGGCGCGGGACGCCCGACATCGGTGGGCAGGTCCGTCAGCTGGCGGCGCCGCTCTGCCTCTTCCATCGCGCGGCGAAGCTCCGGATCGGTGTCGGCCGCCGTCTGCATCGGCGCAGAGACGCGCTCGATTTCGCGAACGAGCTCACGGCGCGCCGCGACGGTCGCCGCCGCCACCTGCGCCACCCAACCGCCGATCTCCTTCGCGCGTGGCAACGCGAGCGCGTCTTCGATCGCGAGGGCCATCTCCTCGGCGGTGTCGAAGCGTGCATCGGGATCGCGTTCGAGGCCACGCATCGTGACGAGCGCGAGCTCGAGCGGCACCTCGGGCGCGAATCGCTGCGGCGACTCGATGATCTCCGTCATGATTCGCGACATCGTTTGCGCCGGCGAGTCGCCGAGAAACAGACGCCGTCCCGTGAGCAGCTCCCAGAGCATGATCGACGCCGCGAAGATGTCGGTTCGCCGATCGACCGGGCCGTGTTGGAGCTGCTCGGGCGCCATGTACGCCGTCTTGCCTTTGAGCTGACCGTCTTCGGTCGAGGTCGCGCGTGACGCGGCCTTCGCGATGCCAAAGTCGAGGACGCGGGCGACGCCGTCGACCCCGACGAGCACGTTCTGGGGGGACACGTCGCGATGCACGATGCCGAGCGGCTCGCCGTTCTTGCCCTTGGCTTCGTGCGCGGCGTGTAGACCATGAAGCGACTGCGCGACGATCGCGGCCGCGATCGGGATCGGGACGCGCCCGCCAGCCGCGCCCGTGAGCTTGATCAAATGCGCGAGCGAGTCGCCTTCGATGTACTCCATGACGACGAGCAAGAGGTCTTGCTCGGAGGCGACGTCGAGCGTGGGGACGACGTTCGGATGGCGGATGTTCGACGCGAGGCGTGCCTCGTCGAGGAGCATCGCGACGAACTCCGGATCGCGCGCATAGCCGTCATGGAGTCGCTTGATCGCGACCGTGCGCGAGAAGCCGGCGGCGCCGAGGAGACGACCGAGATGGACGGTGGCCATTCCCCCCGCCGCGATTGGGCGATGGAGCATGTATCGGCCGACACGTCGGCCTACGCCATCGTGAGATTCGCTCTCCACTTGTCGTCCTTGCGTTCGCCCGTCTCGGCGATCGTATCAAAGCTTCGCGAAGACCAGCGACTATGCGCTGTTTCTTTGGCCGCCGCCGCCACGAGGACGTGGGAGGTTGTATTCACCAAGGCGCGAGACCAAGGTGCGGCGCGAGATGCCCAGAAGCTGCGCGGCTTTGGTCTGGTTTCCAGCGCATTTCTCGAGGGCCTCGACGATGCGCTGCCGCTCGAAGGCTGCGAGGTCGTTGCGAAGGCGTGCGCCCGCCGCTTCATCGCCGACGTCGCCCGCGGGGAGCGCCATCGGATCGAGCGTGTCGCCCTGCGAGAGGAGCACGGCGCGATCGATCGCGTTCTTGAGCTCGCGGACGTTGCCGGGCCAGTCGTAGCTCTCGAGGCGAGCGAGCGCTTCCTTCGTGAGCGTGAGCGGTGGGCGGCGCGCCTCGGCGCATGCCTTCACGAGAAGCTCGGCGGCGATCGAGGAGATCTGCTCGCGACGCTCGCGGAGCGGCGGCACTTCGATCGTGATGCCGTTCAGGCGGAAGTAGAGATCCTCGCGGAAGGTTCCATCGGTGACCATCTGGCGAAGATCGCGGTTGGTCGCGGCGATGAAGCGAACGTCGACCTTACGCGGCTCGGCGGTGTCGACGCGAATGACCTCGCCGCGCTCGAGCACACGAAGGAGCTTGGCTTGCGTGCCGAGAGGAAGCTCGGACACCTCGTCGACGAGCACCGTGCCACCATTTGCCGTCTCGAAGAGACCCGGCTTCTCACCCTCGCCGAACAGCTCGCGGTCGAGGAGGTTCTCGGCGAGCGCAGCGGCTTCGACCCGGAAAAATGAGGCGTTTGCGCGGCGCGACTGGCGATGAACGCGCTCGGCGATCACCTCCTTGCCGACGCCGGTCTCACCGGTGATGAGGACGTGAATGTTGCCGGCAGCGACGAGCTTCACGAGGCGCTCGAGGCGAGCCATCGGCGTCTCGTTGGCGCGTGCACCTGGAGGAGCGATCGTCTGCGTCTGCGTCGGTGGAAGCTTCGCCGCGGGTCGCGCGGGCGGCGGTCGCACTTGCGACGAGACGCTCGGCGGGATGGCGGCCTGATCGGCGCCTTGAATGACGAGCACGACGTTACCGATCTCGATGATCTCGCCAACCGCGACGGGGATGGGCATCCCCGAGTTGATCGGACGACCGGCGACCTTCGTTCCGTTCGCGCTTCCTGCGTCTTCGATCTTGTTGATCGTCCCGAGATGCAGGATGGCGTGCTTACGAGAGACCGACGTGTGATCGATGCGCACGTCACAGCTCGAGGAGCGACCAATCGAGAGCGAGCCCGTCGCGGGGAGCGTTCGCGAGAGCGATCCGCCATCCCAGAACGCCGTGAGCTTCGGGGCTGCCGCCGCATCAGCCTTGGAGTTGGCGGTGAGCTCGGTCCGCCCGTCGCGGTCCGTCCCCTCTTGATCCCTCGAAGACATACCCTTCGTAACTACTGCGAAATTCATGGCAACGCTACCCTCTCTTGAGACTGTCGAGATGACTCGCGCGTGCGCTCGATGTGTGCACACGTTGAACGAGCCGTGATTCCTCGAATCTCTCCGCTCGGTTTCCCTGTCCTGCCCCAACGACATTGCATCGCTCGGACCGCGCACGAAGGTGCGGTGCACTGCGCGGAGGGTTGCGCAATCGAGGCAGCTCGATGTCCAGTCTGACGGGATTTCGAGCGGGCGCCCAAAGTGTTCACGGGGCAGGCGCCAACTGGATCAAAGGTCCCCCTTGATCACCCTTTTCCCTACACAGTACGTCCAATAAACGCCGAAAATTCCGCGGTACGCAGAATGGCATACATGTAGCACCTGCACTCCTTCATGGGAGCTCGGTGGCATTTCGCATCTCGGTTTTTGACGGTGGCAGGTCTCCTCGCGGGCAGCGTCGCTGCGGTCGCGTGCGCCGCCCAACCTGCTGACGAAGTGGTGGGAGGAGATCGCTCCAGCGTCACCCAGTCCGAGTTCGACAAGAACATGCTCGTCTCGGACACCGCGATGCGGGACTCGACGGCGATGACGACCGAGGACATCCAAGCGTTCCTCGACAAGACGCCGTGGAACAAGAAGTCCGTCCTCGCGACCTACGAGGAAGGCGGCAAGTCCGCCGCGGAGATCATGCACGACGCCGCCGAGAAGTACGGCATCAACCCGCTCGAGCTGCTCGTCCGCGTCCAGATGGAGCAGGGCCTCATCAACAAGACGACGGCGTCCGAAGAGTCGATCTCGATCGCGTTCGGATGTGGATGTCCTCACAGCCCCGTCTGCTCCTCCAAGTACGAAGGCTTCGCCAACCAGGCCGACTGCGCCGCGGGCACGCTCCGTCGATCGATGGATAAGGCGGTCACGACGAACGGCACGGTCAGCGGCTGGAAGCGCGGCGCCGAGAAGCTGACGCAAGACAAGGTCGAGGTCGTCCCGCAGAACGCCGCGACCGCCGCGCTCTACACGTACACCCCATACGTCGGTGAAGCCGGCGGCGGACAGAAGGGCGTCGGTGGCGCGAGCCTTCACAACGCCGTGTGGGATCGCTTCGCTGAGTCGATCAGCTACGGCGTCACGGCGCCGACCGGCACGACCGGCTCGAACACGACGCGCTCGGCAGACGCTGGCGCCGCGAACAACGAACCTGCCCCCGCGCCGCAAGGAAACTCCGGAAGCAACACGAACAACGATCCCGGCGCCGACGCAGGCGGAACGCCGACCGAAGAGCCCGGCAGCGCGGACGCGGGCGCGTCTGGCAGCAACGGCAGCACGAGCGCCGACGCGGGCACGAAGAAGAAGGGCGACACGAGCGAGGGCACCGACCCGTCGACCGGCAACGGCAACGACGACGGCGACATCCTCGGCGAAGGCAACGCGCCGCCCGCCAACAACGCGCCGCCGCCGAAGTCGAGCAGCTCGAAGAGCAAGTCGAAGGGCAGCGAGGAAGAGGCCACCGAAGAGGAGCTCGCCGGCAAGAAGAAGGCTTCGGACAGCGGTGGCTGCTCGAGCTCCGGCTCCCACACGAGCGGCTCGGACGCCGCGCTCGCCGCGTTGGTCCTCGTCGCAGGTTCCGTCATCGCACGCCGCCGCCGCCAAGAGCACGGGGTGAACGACATCTGATTCGAATTTAGGCCGGTCGCCAACACCCAGCGCGTGGAGGTCTGCTCGGACCTCCGCGCGCTTTTTTGTGTCCGCTTCAGGCGACGAACGCGCGGAAGAGCTGCTCGGGATCGACCGTCCCGCGAACGAGACGCGTGGTGGCGCTGCCCTTCTCGAAGGCCACTTTCCCGTTCAGGATCCCTTCGTACATCTCGCGAAAATTCTCCGCCGCGCTCTTGCTCATCCCGAAGCCGGTGTAGACGGGAACGACAGCGTCGAGGGGCGCGACGTCGACGTTCACGTCCTGACCGAGGATCTTCGCGAACGACGCGGCGACGTCACGCGGTGAAAGGTCACGCGAGCCGGCGAGCTCGACGACGTCGATCTTCGACGCGGGCGGGCCGTCGAGCAGCGCCTTGGCGGCGACCGCGCCGATGTCACGCGTCGCGACCATCGGGATCGCGAGATCGGCCGGGAGGAAAGACGGGAGCTTGCCGCCCTTCGTCGCGCCCGCGACCGCGGCCCAGTTCTCGAGGAAGTACGCGGCTCGGATGAACGTCAGCTTCGCCGGCGTCTTCGCGAGACGTTCCTCGCCGTAGTGCAGCGTCTTGATCGGGCCGGTGCCTGCCTCGTGCTGGCCGCCGACGGACGACAAGAAGACGACGTGACGCACCTTGCTCGTTTCGATCGCGCCTGCGATCGCGTCGACCGTCTTCTTGTTGTTCGCGACGATGTCAGGCGCCGCCATCGACGGCGGGACGAGCAGGTAGGCGCCCTCCGCGCCCTCGAGCGCGCTCGCGAGCGCGGCTTCGTCTTGAAGAGAGTCGAGGAGGCGGACGTCCGCTCCCTTTGCCTTCCAAGGCTCCCCCTTCTTCGCGTCCCGGACGAGCACGCGGACCTTCTTTCCTGCGCTGAGGAGAGCATCCGCGACGACCGACCCCGTATTTCCAGTGGCTCCAGCGATGACGAACATGGGCAATCTCTCTTTTCGTGGTCTGTTCTTCGTTCTTGTTCTCGCGGCGGGCTCGGCGGCCCCTCCGCAAGAAAGAACGTAGGAGCGCTCGCCTCATGCGCCCAATCGATGTAGCGTATAGTGCACATGCATATCGTGCATGATGCGCAGCCTCGACCATGAGACGAAGCACGGTTGGCTCCCGGCGAGGCGAGGGCGCGCGGCACCGCGACGCGCCGGCGGCGAGCCTCGATCTCGACCTGAACCTCCTCCTCGCGTTGCGGGCGCTGCTCACCGAACGCCACGTGACGCGCGCCGCGGCCCGCGTCGGGATCACACAGCCCGCGATGAGCCATGCGCTGTCACGGCTGCGCGCGCACCTCGGCGACCCGCTGCTCGTCCGCACGCGCACGGGAATGCAGCTCACGCCGCGCGGTGAGCAGCTCGCCGAGCCGATCGAACGCACGCTCGACGACTTGACGAAGTTGCTCTCGCCGCCGGAGCCCTTCGAGCCAGCTCGGTCAACGCGCGCGTTTCGCATCGCCACGAGCGACTACGTAGAGCTCGTGCTCATGCCGAAGGTGCTCGAGCGCATCTGGAAGGTCGCGCCAGGCATCGTCGTGCGCTTGCGCAGCTTGGTCGATCGCGGGGGCGATGATCTCGACTCGGGCAAGGTGGATCTCGTCCTCAGCCCGGGCGGCGCATGGACGACTCCGCGCAGCGGGATCTTCACCCAAAGCGCGTTTCGCGAGCGCTTCGTCTGCGTCGTGCGAAGTGGGCACCCTGCCATCCGTGAGAACGCGCGCGTCCTGGGGCTCGATCGATTCCTCGCGCTCCCGCATGCGCTCGTCTCGCCGCGCGGCGACTCGTTCGGCATCGTCGATACCGCGCTGGCCAAGCTGGGTCATCGCCGGCGAATCGCCGTCGATGTTCCGCACTTCCTCGTCGCGCCGTTCTTGGTCGAGCACACGGACCTGGTGCTCACGGTCGCGGAGCGTGTCGCACGCACGCTCGCGGCTTCCGCCAACCTCAAGATCCTCGCGCCGCCGGCGGAGCTCGACGTCCCGGGCTTCGAGATCACCACCCAGTGGCACGAACGTCACCGCGCCGACCCCGCCCATATCTGGCTCCGCGGCCTCATCGCGTCGGTCGCGAAGACGATCTAGCGTTCGCGGTGCCGTCTTCGGCTGGCTGCTCTGGTTCGAGCGCTCACGTCGCGTCTTCGATGCAGCGACGCACGAAGGGGAGCAGATGCGCATTCACGGCGGCGGGCTCTTCGAGCGGAGACATGTGCCCCGCGCCGTCGATCATGATGAGCTTCGCGTGGGGGATGGCGTTCGCGATCGCCTCGCTCTTGTCCGGCGTGGTGGCTTGATCTTCACGGCCGCACATCACGAGCGTGCTTGCTCGGATGCGTGGCAGGTCGTTCGTGATGTCCTTGCGATGAATGACGACGGCGATCGACGCACGCGAGAGACCTCCACGATCGAAGCCCATCGTCCGCTGGTACGTGCTCTCGAGTAGCTCCGGGCGCTCGGCGATCGTTCGCGGAGAGAAGAGAAGCGGCGCGATCTCCTTGTGGAAGATGCTGATCGGAAACCCGACACGACGGTGCATCGCGATGAGCGCGCGGAACTTCACCCGCTTGGCGAGCGGCTCGGGCGACGCGCTCGTGTCGAGGAGAGCGAGGCCGGCGACGCGCGACGAATGTTGCAGCGCGAGACGCATCCCGACCATGCCGCCCCACGAGAGGCCGACGACGACGACGCGCCGGAGGTCGAGCTCGCCGAGCGCGTCGAAGAGGGCATCGGCGTGGTCTTCGAGCATGAACCGCGGCGCCGGCTCGCTCTTGCCGTGACCGGGGCCATCCATCACGATCACGCGACCGAGCTCCGACAGCGGCTCGATCTGATGACGCCACATGCCTCCGTCGAACAGGAGGCCGTGCAACATCAAGATCGCGGGATCGCCGGGGCGCTTCTGCGCGCCTCGCTCTTCGTAAAACAGGCGGCCGAGCCGCGTGCGAACGTAAGCCATCGGGATGACGGCAGACTACCTCACTCGGCGGGATCTGCGGGCAGCGTTCGATCACGGCTTGAGCACGAAGATCACGAAGAGCCCCGTCCCGATCACGATCGTGGCCACCACCATCACGATGAACAGGAAGACGAGCCGAGCCGAGGCGCGCTTCGGCGGCGGCGCTGGGTACGGATGAACGTGGGACGAAGGTCGCGAGCGCTGCACCGGTGAGATGGGATCCAGCGTCACGTGCGGAGTTGGGCCCGTCGGGCGGCTCACGCGCGCGGGCGTGGACGGTGACAGCGGCGCCGTCTCGCCCATCTTCGGAAGCGTGACGGCATGCGGATCCGGCCCGGCGCCCTCGTTCATCCGGACCGTCGTATCGATCTTCTTGGGTGCAGCAGGTGGCGTGTACGGCTTCGCCGACGCGAGCGTCGCGTTCACCGGCGCGCTCACCTCGACGAGACGATGCGCTTCTTCGACTCCGGCGGCGCGCATCGTCATCGCGTTCGCCTCCGCCGCGTTCTTGGAGAGCTTCGGCTGGCTGTCGCGAAGGCGAATCTCGGGCGGGACGCGCTGGACGGGCTCGGTCGTCATCTGCGCGCTGTGCGGCGCCACCGCGATCATGATGCGCGCCTCTTCGAGCGCACGTTGCAGGTCGCGCGCGCTCTGAAAGCGCTCGTCGGGCTCTTTTCGAAGGCAGCGCAGGATCACATCAGGATCGCCTCCGCGAGCAGCGCATCGCCCTTCGCGACGAAGGGAGGCTTACCGCACACGAGACGGTAGAGACACGCTCCGAGCGCCCAGATGTCCGCGCGCGCGCTCACGTTCGAAGAATCGCGGATCTGTTCGGGAGCCATGTACGAGAGCGTCCCGACGACATCGCCGATCTTCGTCAACGTGATCGCCCCCATCCGCCGTCCCACCGCGCGCACGATTCCGAAATCGAGGACACGCAGGACCGATCGCTCCTCGCCGGCGCCCCCCTTCTCGATGCTGAGGAAGAGATTTTGCGGCTTGATGTCTCGATGCACGAGGCCGATATCGTGCGCCTCCGCGACGGCCTCGCAGGCCTGATCGATGAAGCTGCATGCGTCTTCGAAAGGAAGCGGCCCACGTTCGTTCAGGATCTGCGAGAGGTCTTTGCCGACGAGGAGATCCATCACCATGAACGGCAGGCCGTTCGGCAACGTGCCTACGTCGTGAACGCGCACGGTGTGTTTGCTCGAGAGGTTCGCCATCGCGCGAGCCTCACGCGCAAAGCGCTCCTTCGCCTCGGGGTTGTTGCCCATCGCCGGATCGAGCACCTTGATCGCGACGCGATGACCGAGCTCGACATGGCGTGCGCCGAGCACGTGCGCCATGCCTCCAGAGCCGACGAGGCTCTCGATCCGATAACGAGCCGCGACGATCTGGCCGATGACGGCGGTGCCCTTCGGCGGCTCGCGAACGGTGTCCGGAGATGGACCTCCGCCTCCATCACCCCGATGCCCGCTTTGTCGCGTGGGAGGGAGCGGCTCGCCCATGCGACGTCAAGTGTACGACCACCCTCGGAGATCGCGACATCGAAGGCGCGAGATTCTGAGGACGGGGCTCTGCCGCTGTTCAGTAATCCGGGCGTGACTGGCGCTTCGACGCGGGCGGCTTCCAGTCGGCCTCGACCACCTTCAGGAGAATGACGGTGATGTTGTCTTTGCCGCCGTGCGCGTTGGCGAAGAAAACGAGCCGTTCGACCGCAGCGCGTGGATCGTCTTCGTGGAGGAGCTGCGTCGCGATCGTGCCGTCTGGAAGCATCTTCGTGAGGCCGTCAGAGCAGAGAAGGTAGAGATCGCCGAGCTCGGGAGCCGCGTAGACGATGTCGACAGGGACGGTCGGCCACACACCGAGGGCGCGGCTCAAGTGAGCGCCTTCCGGCCCGGCGACGCCGTAGTCGGCCATCGTGTGATCGGTTGTCATCTGCTTCATCACGCCACCGCGGACTCGGTAGCACCGGCTGTCACCGACGTGCCCCAAGTAGAGTCGTTGCGTATCGTGCACGAAGCGCGCGGCGCAGATCGTCGTCCCCATCCCCTTGAGATCGGGCTTTCGTGCCGCTTCTTCCATGATCGCGGCGTTCGACATCTGGATCGCACGCGCGAGCTCGGACGCCTCGAGCGGGATCCCCTGGTGCGGGTCGGCCTCGAACGCCCTCGACTCGAACGCGTCGCTCATCGTGTGGACGGCAAGCTTGCTCGCGTACTGACCACCGCGATGACCACCCATGCCGTCGGCCACCACGTAGAGACCGTGCTTGTCGGCGACGAGGAAGCTGTCTTCGTTCTGCTTGCGCCGCTTGCCAGGATCCGACTGCGCGAGCGCGTAGACGAGCAGCTTCAGCGGCTTTGCGCTTGGATCCTTCGCCGGCTCTTTCTCGGCGCCCTCATCGAAGATGACCTTCTCGACGATGGGCTGAATCGCGCGACGCACCGCCTTGCCGACCTTCGTCGGCTCGAGGTCCTCGTCCTCTTCGACCTCGATGCGCGGGATCTCCGGCTCGGAGGGCTTCGGCTTCGCTTTCGCGGTGGGTGGTGGAGGGGACGCCGACGCCGCCGCCGCCGCTGCCGCTCCGCCGACGATCGCCTTGCCCGGCATCCCCACGACGACGGCGCCGGGCGGTGCAGCGATGGGTGCGGCCGGTGTTGGCGTGGGCGTGGGCCCACCTCCGGCCTTTGGCTTCGCGGCCGCCGCTGGCGTCGCCGTCGAGCTGGTCGTCGCGGGCGACTTCGCCGGAACCGCAGCGACGGGCGCCGCAGCCTTCTTGTCTTTCTCTTTCGCGTCCTTCTCTTTGGCGTCCTTCTCTTTCGCGTCTTTCGGCGCCGGCGCGTCCTTCGCACGAACGGCGACGTTCTTCTGCGAGGAGGCAGGCGCGGCGGGCGTCTTCGCGGCGGCGCCACCTGCGGCGGCTGCCTTCGCGGTGGCGTTCGCGATTTGCGAGACGTCTTTCGTCGACGAGATCGGCGGCGCGGGCACAGGCGCGGAGGCTGGCGCGGACACAGGCGCGGGCTTCGCAGCGGCCACGGCCGGCGACGTGGTCGCGGGCGGCGCGGCTGCGGCTGGCGTGGGCTCGGCCTTGGCGGTCGCGCCGGAGATCGGCGGCGCGGCGTCTTCTTTCGTCGGCGTGAGCGCCGTGATCACCGCCGACGATCCGACGATCGTGTTCTTCGCCTGCGATGGCATCCCCTTGCGCAGCTGCGCCTTCTTGTCGGTGCTCGCGTTCGCGCTCGGTTTTGTCTCGGGAGCCTTCGACGGCGTCGCGCCGTCCTTCGCGCCTTTGTCTTTGTCTTTCGTCGACTTTGGTTCTTCGACGGTGCCCTTCGACTCCCACTTCGCGATCGGCTTCACCTTCACCGGATCGTCGGGAGCCGACTGGAGGGTCGCCTTCGCGAGCGGTACGTCGACCCGCGGCTCGCGCTGCTGCAGCTGCTCGCGCGTCGAGATGTCCCGAAGGCGGGGTGGGATGGTGTCGCGACGCCGGCCGCTGTCGGGCTCCGAGGATGGAACGCCGTCCGCGCTCGGCGCATGGCTGTCCGTGCCGCTCGGCGGCAGCGAATACATTTGTTGGGAGGCCTCGAGCGTGGCCTTCCTGCTAACCATGCGGACACGTATGAGATACGCGGCGCCGCCAGCGGCGAGCAGGAGGGACAAGATCCCGAGGACGTCGGAGTCGGCCATCGACGGAACGACAACTTTACCTGCACAAACGACAATGCTCGAGAAAAGGGATGTTCCCTTCCTCGAGCACCCTCGAATTGCCTGAAATTCCCGCTTGTGGTCGCGGCTGACGACCTAGACCTACAGGGATAATCAGGGGAAGATCTCGCGCTCCTTGTACACAGCCTCGATGCGCTGGAGCGCGAGGGCATAGGCGGCGATGCGGCGATCGACCTTGTGCTGGCGGGCGAAGTCGGCGACCTCGCGGTAGGCGCGGGTCATCGCCTTCTCGAGCTTTCCGTCGACTTCCTCTTCCGTCCAGCTCTCCGAGCGCTTGTTCTGAACCCACTCGTAGTAGCTGACGGTGACGCCGCCGGAGTTCGCGAGGACGTCGGGGAGGATGTCGATGCCGCGCTCGAGGAGGATCCGCTCGCCCTGCGGATTGGTCGGTCCGTTGGCGCCTTCGACGATGACCTTGCAGTCGATCGCCTTCGCCTCGGCCTCACCGATCTGGTTCTCGAGAGCGCAGGGCGCGAAGATGTCTGCCTTCGTGCGGAAGAACTCCTCGCGCGTGATCGCCTTACCACCGGGGTAGCCCGCGATCGATCCGTGCGTCTCGACCCAGTCTTGGAGCTTGTGCGCGTTGAAGCCTTCGGGGTTCAGCATGTAGCCCGAGTGATCGCCGACGGCGATCGTGGAGACGCCGAGGCGCGAGAGGATGACAGCGAGGTGCGAGCCGACGTTGCCGAAGCCTTGCACCGTCATCGTGGAGCCTTCGAGATCGAAGCCCTTCTCTTTCGCCCACTCGATCACGCAGTAGACCGCGCCCTGGCCCGTGGCCTTCGCGCGGCCGAGCGTGCCGCCCGACGCGACGGGCTTGCCGGTGACGACGCCCTTCACGCTCTGCTTGTTTCCGGCGCCGACCATGTTCGAGTAGGTGTCCATCATCCACGCCATCGTCTGGCTGTTCGTGCCGACGTCGGGCGCGGGGATGTCGTACTCGGGGCCGATGTTCTCGCCGAGGGAGTGCGTGAAGCGACGCGTGATGCGCTGCAGCTCCGCCTTCGAGACCGAATGCGGATCGAACTTGATGCCGCCCTTGCCACCGCCGAACGGAACGCGCATGAGCGCGCACTTCCACGTCATCATCGCAGCGAGCGCCTTGACGTCGTCGAGCGTGACGCTCGGGTGAAAGCGCATGCCGCCCTTGAACGGTCCGAGCAGGTTGTTGTGCTGGACGCGGTAACCCTTGAAGAGACGAACCTCGCCGCTGTCCATGCGGACCGGGAAGTTGATGATCAGCTCGTTCTTCGGTTGGCTGAGGATCGTCCGAACGAAGTCCGCGAGGTCGAGCGTGCGCGCGGCGCGTTCGAGGTAATCCTGTACGACCTTGAAGAAGTCGTACTCCTTCACGATGATCGTTCGTGAAGAGCCTGGCGGCGGAGGCACGACGTTGCTCGGGCTATTGGCGTTCTTCAGCGTCTCGCTCTGCGAATCTGTCATGGGAGTGGGCATCTCTTAGCCGATTTGTTTTGCGTGGAAATGCGAAATTCTTTCTTTCAAGCGGGCGTGCCTCAGCCCTACGTGACGCGGAAAGACGCCACCATGCCGAGACGTTGCTCGTGACGCAATGCGGTACGGCCGTTCAGGCCGTCAGGCCCGCAAGAACCAGAGCGAGTAGAGGTACGTGACGGCGCTCGTCAGCATCAGCGCGTCAACGCGATCGAGGATGCCTCCATGGCCCGGGACGATCGCACCCGAGTCTTTGACGCCAAACGATCGCTTGAGCACCGACTCGCCAAGATCTCCGGCTTGACCGAAGACGCCTGCGACGAGAGCGAGCGGAATCCCGTGCTCGAGCGGGAGGCGCGGCAGAAACCAGAAGTGGGCAAGCACGGCGCCGAGCACGCTTCCGCAAAGGCTTCCGATCGCTCCCTCGACGGTCTTCTTCGGCGACACCGCCTCATAGAGCTTGTGCCGGCCAAGGAACCGCCCCGCGAAGTAGCCGCCGGTATCGCCAAACCACGCGAACATGATCGTGAGGACGACGTAACCCGGCCCTTCGACGCCAAGATCGCGCCGGAGCACGGCGAGGAGTGTGATCGGAATCCCGACGAACAATGGCGCGAAACCGAGCGCGCACGCACGCAGCGCCGCCGACTGCATGTCCCCGAGGCGAACGAGCGTGAGGAGCGGACCTGCGAGCGGCGCGCAGATGACGAGCGTCGCGAGCACGCGAGCGTCACCGTTCGAGAAGTACGTCGCGCCCGAGACGAGCGCCGTGAGGCTGACGCCCATCAGCTGCGATGCGCGATCGCCGGGGTGGGTCATGTTGAACAGCTCCCACGCCGCGATGAGCGTCGCGGGCAGCGCCAACAAGTAAAATCCCCACGGAGCTCCTTTGTAGAGGAGGAGAAGAATGAGCGGCGCGCCCACGGCGGCCGTGGCGATGCGCACGAGCAAATTGCTGTTGGCCTTCTTGGCCTGCTCTTTCGTCTCGCGCGGCGCAAGCTTTCGCCGTCGTTCGTCTTCTGCCGTGGTCACATCGGCCATGAGCTATGCGTCTGGCCATAGCACGAGGCCGTCCGGGCAGCCTGCCCAGGATGGTCGATTCATCTCCAAATCACATCCGAGGCCGGTGGAATTCTTCGACGCGTGGCGACCGGTGAGGATGGGCCGCCTGGGCTCGCACCTCCCGCAGATTTTGGGGAACGGTTTCCAGGTCGGCGCCCTCCCCTGAATCTCGTGCGATGGCGCTATTTTCGAAGCGCGAGCTTCCGGCACGCGTCTTCGCTCAGGGTCCCACGCTTTTTGAAGCCCGGCCCGCGCTTCACACCGGCCGAGGCGCGGTAGCTGATCGTGGTCTTCTTCGCGGCGCGTTCGATGTCGAGCTTCATCACGCCGATCGCCGCGGAGCTCGCGTTCGTGCCGCTCGGGCTCGACGAGGGCTCCTCGATCTTGAGGAGGACATCGCCGTCCCGCGCGCCGGCCTTCGCGGCCGGCCCGTCCGCGCGGACCCCGACGATCTTTCCGGCGTCACGCGAGGCGGTGACGTCGAAGCCAGGATCGTAGATGTCGTACGCCATCTCTTGGAGCTCGAAGCAATCACCGAGCGCGCCTTCGGGGAGCGCGAGGCGCCGCGCGCCGGCTCCTGAGACGAACGCGTCGAAGTCTTCCCGCTCGACCGCAGCGCCGCCCGCCGCGCTCGCGATCGCTTGATGCCACGACTCTTCCGCGATGGGCCGCTGCTTCTCTTCGACGTCGCGGAGGAGCGCACGAAGCACGTCATCGAGCGAGGCTTGGCCCTTCGACGTCGCACGAATGCGTGCATCGACGAGCGTCGCATGCAGCGCTCCACGCGCGACGAGCAGCGGGACCACGCCGCCCGCCTTCGGATTGTCAGCGAGCTCGCGGAGTGATCGCTGCGCGTGCGGCGAGGTCGTCACGATCGAGAAGAGTCGATTGACCTCGGCGGCGTACTCGACCGGAGAGAGCAGTCCCACGCGATAGAGCTGCTCGCGCGCGACCCACCGCGCATACCCTTCGTGAAACCACATCGTCTCCGCTTCGTGCCCCGCACGCGTGTCCCCCACCCAGAGTCGATCGCCGATCCACGCGTGCACGAGCTCGTGCGCGACCGAGAGGCGAAGCGCGGCGTCGAACGGATCGGTCCCTGCGAGCGCGATCGCGAGGCCAGCGGTTCGCCGCTGGACGCGGAAGTGTCCCTTCGGCCGCGTATCGACCGAGATCACGATCGATTGCGCGCCGTCGTCGCCCCACTTGAAGTGATCCCGCAGCGTGGTGCGAAATGTCGCCACTTCGGCGGCCATAGGACGAGGATCGAACGCGGAGTAGCCGATCCAGGCGATCTCGTCATGCCCCTCGGGCGCGTTGAAGATGGCGTGACCGCCCGCGCCACCGATGAACGCCGAGCGCCGGAGCTCGTTGCCCGTCACCCTCGGCACATCGCGATGGACGAACGCTCGACCCACGCCGAACGACGACCCAACCACGGGCGCGTCCTTCGGCCGGCCATCGACGTCGAGCGCGAGCGCGAAGCCGCGCTTCTCGAACGCGACGGGCAGCGCGAGGATCGTCTCGCCCGAGACCCGAAACTGCCCCTGCTCGAGGATCGTGGCGCGCGGATCTTCGTGCACGCCGCCCGAGGCCGGGGTCGCGATGTCGTAGGCGAACGTGACGGTGTCCTCACGCGACGTCACCGTCACCGTCGACTCGTGCAGCTCGTGCCTCAGCGGGTGGCCGCCGGCATCACGCACCTTGAGCGATCCGCTCTTGGGCGCGTCGTCACCGAGTCGCCATTCGCGAAGCTCCTCGGCATGGATGCTCGAAGCGCGGACGACGACGTGGAGGCCTTGGTCATCGAACCGAAGCGCGAGCCCGATGGACCTTGGAAGATCCGGCTTCGCCGCTGGCGACGCGTCGCCCGCCGTGGTGCTCGTCGCGATGTTCTTGGGGACGGCCGTGTGGTGGGGCCGCGCGCAGCCGAGTGACAAGGAAATCGCCGTGAGCACCCAACCCGCGCAGAGCGATCGCTGCATCATCACGGAGTAGCACGACGACGGGCGCGTTCGGTTCCCCGCCGCGTTCTGAAATGCGGGCGTCTGAACGACGTGCCCCGCGGCCTATCTAGCCGACGCGACGAAGAACCGTGGCGCTCTCGACGGCCGGCGGCACCGACTCGGGCTTCGACTCGGGCGGCGGCGGCGTCGTCGCAGGTGCGAGGATCGGCTCCACGCCCTTGCCCACGAGGCCGAAGCGTCGTTCGCGCGCCTGGTAGCTCGCGATCGCTTCGTAGAGGTCGCTCTCCTTGAAGTCCGGCCAGAGCACGTTCGCGAAATGGAGCTCGGCGTACGCGAGGCCATAGAGGAGGAAGTTCGAGATACGGCGCTCCCCTCCCGTCCGGATAACGAGATCCGGATCGCCGACGCGGGCGACGCTCGGGATGCGTGCGTGCAGCGCGTCTTCGTCGATGTCATCGGGGCTGATCTTTCCTGCCGCGACGTCACGCGCGAGCTCACGTGCCGCCGCAGCGATCTCTTCACGGCCGCCGTAGCTCAGGGCGAGCGTGAGGGTCATCTCCTCGCTGCTCGAGCTGGCGTCACGAAGTGGATCGAGAACGGACCGCACGAAGGGCGGGAGGCGTTCGAGGTTGCCGATCGCGTTGAGCCGAATGCCGTTGTCGAGGATCTCCTCGCGCTCCGAGACCAAGAACTCTTGGAGGAGGTGCATCAGCGCGTCGACCTCGAGATCGGGCCGCGCCCAGTTTTGCTCGCTGAACGCGTAGAGCGTGAGCGCGCGGATGCCGAGACGCCTCGACGCGCGAACGATGCGCCGCACCGCGGCCGACCCTTCCCGATGACCGACCACGCGCTCGTGGCCACGAAGCTGCGCCCAACGCCCGTTGCCATCCATGATGATCCCGATATGCGACGGGAGGTTGGTGGCTTCGATCGTGACGGGCGCGTTGTTCATGGCGTCGTGCTGGTCGGCGCTGGCCTTGGTGTCGGAGTGGAGCGTCAAAGGAGCCTGAAAAGGAAGCCTCGGTACCATGGATGTACCGGGTAGTTAAGTGCTGGAAAGGGCATCCGTCGAACGATCACCCGGCGAACGGTCGCCAGAACGCGTCGAACGGTCATTTCGCCATCGACCGTGCTAGCTCACGACGTGATTGTTCGTGAAATTTGCGCGAATTTCGTGCGCGCCCGCGAACCTTCCAGGGGCGCGGCAGGGCGCCGTCTAGGGCGCGACATCCAGGTCGCGCATCGCGCGCACGACGGTCCCCGACACGTTGGCTTCGAAGGCAACGTCGTAGCTGCCGATGTTCGTTGGCGCCGTCAGGGTCGCGCGAATCGCGCTCGGATCGCTCGACGTGAGCGCGACCGGCGTTCCGCCCGTCGTCTTGCCGTTCGGGTTGAGCGAGATCTTCATGCCGGTGACCTTCGCGCTCGGAGGGGTCGCGCCCCACACGATCTTGCCAGTCATCTCGACCGGCTGCCCTGGCTTCACGACGGGGGGCGACTCGAAGATCAGCCGCGGCGCTCCAGTCTTTGCGCTCGTCCCGTTCATCGCCGCTTCGAGCTCCTCTTCGGACTGCGCCCGCATGTAGCGCGCGGAGTTGTCCGTCCCTTCGAGCTCGAATGCATCGCGGGACAAGTTGCGCGCGCCGACGAGGTCGCCGGAGTTGCGCGCCGCGATCGCCATTGTGATCATTTCCTTCTCGGCGGCGGACTTCATCTGGCGAAGATCGACGTCGTCAGGCCATCGCTTGAGGCCATCGGCGACGAGATCGCGAACGCATTCTCCTGGAGGCGTGACGTAGTGGCCTTCGGCGAGGGCCGCGCGTGTCCGCTCGCGGTAGGCGACGCGCTCCTGATCGGGTCGGACGATGAAGCGAAAGATCACGACGGAGGTGAGCACCACGCCGAGCACGAACGCGAGCAAGAGGAGCGGCGCGGAGAGCGACTTCTTCGCGGGTCGATCGCTCGGGCGCGCCTTCGCGTTCGCGGCCTCCGCGTCGTCGGGTCGTGACGGAGCACGAATGATCGCCGCGGGCGCCGGCTTCGGCACGAGCGCAGGCGTCGTGGGACCGATCACGATCGGCGGCGCATTCGGCGGCGCGAGGATGACCGGCGCGGTGCGGTTCGGCGAGGCCATCGCGAGCGCGTCGTCGAGCGTCGGATCGAGCTGCGGTGACCCTGACTTCTTCGCCGACGGAGCGTGCGACGCGTCCGGCAGCTGGCTCATGCGCGCGACGACGCCGACATCGGAGAACGACACGTTCGCCTCGCGCGCCGCGGCCGCGAGCATGCCCGCGAGCGCGCGCGCCGTCGGAGCGCGTTTTTCCGGCTCTTTCGCGAGGTTATCCATCACGACACGCGCGATCGGCTCGGGGATGTCGGCTGTGTGCGGACCCAGTGTTCGGAGGTCCGGCGGCATCTCGTGAATGTGCTTGATGAGGAGACCGAGCGGCTCCGCGTCGAACGGCGTTCGGCCCGCGAGCATCTGGTAGATCATCGTCGCGATCGCATACACGTCGCCGGGCGGCCCCACCTGCCTGCCCTGCGCGCCTTCGGGCGAAATGTAGCGCGCCGTTCCGAAGATGAGCCCGGCCTGCGTCTCCATCGACTGCTCGCCGAGCGTGAGCTTCGCGATGCCAAAGTCGAGGACCTTCACCCACTCGGCGACCTCGGCACGGCGCACGAGCATGATGTTCTCGGGCTTGAGATCGCGGTGGACGATCCCACGCGCGTGGCCTTCGCCGACGGCGTCGCAGATCTGAAGCGCGATCGCGAGCGTTCGATGGAGCGGAAGGGCTCCCTTCGTGTGCGTGCCTTCGGCCGCGAGCGCCCCGGCGAGCGACACGCCGTCGAGGTACTCCATCACCATGTAGAGCGCGCCATCGGGCAGCTGCCCAACGAGGAACACTTCGACGACGTGCGGATGCGAGAGCTTGCTCGCGATCTTCGCTTCGCGATGGAAACGCGCGACGAGCTGCGTGTTGCTCGAGAGCTCGCGATGCAGGATCTTCACGGCGACGTCGCGATCGATCCCGCGTTGATGCGCGCGATACACCCGCCCCATCGCGCCGACTCCGGCGACGCTCTGGATGGCGATGTCTCCGCCGATCACGGACCCGAGGTACGGATCGGGCGCGAGCAAGTCCCGGTCGTCGGGGTCTTCGAGACGTGTGCCATCACGCGGACAGAACGCGGCGTCCGACTCGAAGCGCCCTTGGCACTTCGGACACGTCTTCGAACGTGAGGTGGCGACCGACGACATGGAGAGAAGGCAGACCGGTGAAAACGCTGAGACGAGAACGGTGAGACGGAGAAAGGAGCGAAAAAACGTAGTGGGAAGCTCGGCCGGCCGGGTTCCCTGGCCCAAGCGAAGAATACCGCGTGAAGCGGACGCCGTGCGCTCGACAGGACGAGGCGATCGCTTCTTTCTCCGCCTGCTGCTCTCGGTCTCAAACCCAGTGTCCTTCGGAACGAAATGGGGGCATTTGTTCGACGGAATCGTCGATTCGGTCGAGACCGGCCGAGCTTTGTTCCTTTCTTCCAATGAGGCGCACGGCTGTGTGTGGGGACGAACGGGTTTCCTATGCTTCCACGTGGTTCATAGGGGGTTAAGCGCAACCCCGAGATCCACTACCCTCGCCTCACGATGATCGGCACAAAAGTCACCCTTCGCCTTCGCATGGGCGCGCATGACGCGCACTACGCCGGAGAGCTCGTGGATGGGGCGCGCATGCTTGCCTTGTTCGGCGACCTCGCCACCGAGCTTCTGATCCGACTGGACGGTGACGAAGGGTTGTTTCGTGCCTACGAGTCGGTGGAGTTCCTCGCCCCGGTGTTCTCGGGTGACTACATCGAAGCCACCGCCGAGCTCGTGAAGGTCGGCAACACGAGCCGACAGATGCGGTTCGAGGCGAAGAAGGTCGTCGCGAACGTGCGTCAGGTTGGAGTTCCGGCAAGTGCCGCGCAGGTCCTCGCCGAGCCTGTCATCGTGTGCCGGGCCGTTGGCACCTGCGTCACGCCAAAGGAGCTGCAGCGAAAGCCGCGCGAGCTGTACATGCCGCAGCTCACCGCAGGCGAGGCCCCGACGCCAGGACCTGTCGTCACACCCGCGTCGCAAGCCGATAGCCGTGGACCACGAACGCTCGGCTCGACCGAGGCGCACGTGCCCGAGCTGATCCTCACCGCGGCGATCGTCGGCGCGGAGATCACCCGCGAGCAGACGCCGCATCTTCCCATCACCGCACAAGAAATCGCCGACGAGGCCGCGCGTTGCCGTGAGGCCGGCTGCGCGGTCATCCACCTTCACGTTCGAAACGACGACGGCTCCCCGACGCAGTCTCGCGAGCGCTTCGCCGAGGCGATCGAGAAGATTCGCGCCAAGACCGACTGCATCGTCCAAACATCGACCGGCGGCGCGATCGGCATGTCGATCGACGAGCGCGCTCAGCCGCTCGAGTGCCACCCCGAAATGGCGACGCTCAACTGCGGCACGCTCAACTTCGGCGACGACGTGTTCATCAACACACGCCCGCAAATCCGCGATCTCGCAGCCAAGCTCCGCGCTTCGGGCGCCGTCGCCGAGCTCGAATGCTACGAGGTCGGCCACGTCGAAGAGGCGCTCCTCCTGGCGGACAAAGGCATCATCCCGCGGCCTCTTCACTTCCAGTTCGTGATGGGCGTTCCGGGCGGCATCGGCGCGACGGAGCAAAACCTCCGTTTCATGATCGGCCTCATGCCCCAGCATGGCGCGTCATGGGCGGTCGCCGCGGTCGGGCGTTTCCAGCAACCGATGACCGAGCTCGCGATGCGTCTCGGCGGACACGCGCGCGTGGGGCTCGAAGACAACATTTACCTCTCGAAAGGCGTGCTGAGCGAAGGAAGCGCCCCGCTCGTGGCGCGCGCCGCGCAGTACGCACGGTCGATCGGACGCATTCCCGTCGAGCCTTCGCGTGCACGCGCGATCTTGCTCGCGTCGCACTGACTCCGGACGGCGACGGCGATAGAAGCAACGCATGACCCTCTTCACGCATACGGCATGACCATCTTCACGCATACGCTCGTCGCCGATGCGCTCACGCCCGTGCGCGTCTACGCAGCGATCCGCGAGGCAGACCCCCACGGCGCTTCGTTCTTGCTCGAGAGCGTCGTCGGAGGTGAGCGCTGGGGCCGCTACTCGATCCTCGGCTATCGGCCGGCGTACGAGGCGGTGCTCGATCGCCAAGGTTGGTCGCTGCGTCCAGGCAGCGGCGACCCTACCGGGGCGCGGATGCCGTCGCTGCCACCGGCCCGTGCAGGCGAAGACCCGATCACGACGATCGAGTCGCTCTTCAAAGACGAGGCCCGCGCTGCCCGAGGCGATTCCTCGATGGCCGCGCGATTCGCGAGCGCCCACGTCGGCTACCTCGCGTGGGACATCGTCCATCGCATCGACAAGGTCCCGCCTGGCAACGACGCGACGTGGACGAAGCACTTCGTGCCGCTCGCGCGGTTTCTCGGAGGAGCGACCGTCATCGTGTTCGACGCCCTTGCTCAGACGGTGACGATCGCGGCGGAGACGCAGGCGGACGTCGACCGCGCGCTCGCGGACATGCAACGGTCGCCAAGGCTCGGTGACATCAAGGTCCCCGATCGCACGCGCATCCCGGATGGCATCTCGACCGACCTCGACGACGACGCCTACCGCGAGCGCGTGCTCCGCGCGAAGGAGTACATCGCCGCTGGCGACGCGTTCCAGATCGTGCTCGCGCGAACGTTCTCCGTCGCGCGCGGCGACCGCGATCCGTTCGACGTGTACCGCGCGATGCGGCTCGTTAACCCTTCGCCTTATATGTACTTTCTCGATCTTCCGTCGCTCGATCCGACCGGAACGGAACGACTGCGCATCGCGGGTGCAAGCCCAGAGACGATGGTGAGGCTGCAAGACGGCGTGATGACGGTGCGTCCCCTCGCCGGGACACGACCACGTGGCAAGACGCCCGCCGAGGACGCCGCGCTCGAAACGGAGCTTCTCGCCGATCCGAAGGAACGCGCCGAGCACGTCATGTTGATCGATCTCGGCCGCAACGACGTCGGCCGCGTCGCAACAATTGGCTCGGTCGAGCTCGTTCGCAAGATGGAGATCGAGCGCTACTCGCACGTCATGCACATCGTGAGCGAGGTGCGAGGAACGATCCCTCCGGAGATGCCTCCGCTCGAAGTGGCACGCGCCGCGTTTCCTGCCGGAACGTTGAGCGGCGCGCCGAAGGTACGCGCGATGCAAATCATCCGCGAGCTCGAGGCCCGCCCGCGAGGAATCTACGGCGGCGCGATCGGTTACGTCGGCGCGACGGGCGACCTCGACCTCGCGATCGCGATCCGAACCCTCGTGTGCAAGGGCGACACCTTCGAGGTCACCGCCGGCGCCGGCATCGTCGAGGCGAGCGACCCGCAGGCGGAAGCCGACGAAACGCGCAACAAAGCACGCGGTGTGCTCTGCGCGATCGAGGCGGCCCCGCAAGGGCGCTAGGGGCGCGACGGTCAACCGACCGCGGTCGGGCAACAGACCGCGGTCGGGCAACAGATCGGTCGGGCAACAGACCGAGACCTCGGTCCGGCAACAGACCTCGGTCCGGCAACGGACCGCGACCTCGGTCCGGCAACGGACCGCGACCTCGGTCCGGCAACGGACCGCGACCTCGGTCCGGCAACGGACCGCGACCTCGGTCCGGCAACGGACCGCGACCTCGGTCCGGCAACAGACCACGAGCAACCAACGAGGGAAGCGCGCGAGGGTGAGTCGACGTCTCGAGCCGAGGCGCTGAACAGCGTATCGTGAAGAAAAACGGCAGGGTTGGCTTGTGTGGAGGAAGCGAGCGACCTTGTTCGGCCAAGGTGAACGCTCGGCGCAAATGGCAAAACGCGCGCCCTCCGGAGAGACCGCGCGTTTCACGAGCTTGGTGGTGAGACGGATCAGCCGATGTATTGCTTCACGGAACCGTCCATGAGGACGCGGAACGAGCGGCCGTACATCCAGGTGCTGATGGCGCTGTAGCCGACTGTGAAGAGGAGGCTGAACTGCCAGGTCTGCACGAACGTCATCGAGGTCTTCACGGCGGCGACACCGCCGAGGATGGAGAGCAGGCCGGAGACGAGAAGCAGAACCATACGGGTGAGGTTCGACTTTTTGATGAGGCGGCGGCCGAGGAAGAAGATGACGAGGAAGCTGACGAACAGGCTGAGACCAAGCGTTCGTGAGTCCTTCGATCTTCGCTTTTCCACTCATCGCTGCCTCCACCTTGTCCTGCTCTCTTGACCGTAGCGTACGTGAACGCGTTTCAGTGCTTCCTTCGACGGTTCGCGTTTCGGTCTTCTTTGACGGCTAACCCACCATGATCATTCCAGCGGGACCGTGCGAGCTGTTTTAACGTGGTCAGGTCGCTTTCGATCTCTTCTTTGGAGGTGGCCCAAACGTGGCCCGGGCCACCCGAGGGCCTGGCCGGGCCAGGCTTGCACGTCCACAAGTCATCGAAATGATTCGACCGAGGTGACGGCACGCGGATCGCATACGTCCCGCGCATGCTTCACACACCTACGACGAAATCGTTGGTCGGCTCGCACGCGCTCGAATCGAAGCTCGGTCGTTTGCGAGTGGGAGCCAGACGCGAAACACCATACCGCCCGATCCCGTGTTGTCGACTTCGATCGAGCCCGCGTGGATCTCCACAATCGAGCGCGCAAGCTGGAGACCCAGGCCCAAGCCGCCCTGACGGCGTGCGCTCTCTGCGCTCTTGAACGCGTCGAAGATCTTCTCGCGCTCTGCGACGGGAAGTCCTTCGCCGCTCGTCTCCACCTCGATGCGTAGCCGCTCGCCGTGGTCGGCGGGCAAGGTCGCACGCACCGGGACGATACCTTTGTCGCTGAACCGGGCGGCCGTCATGATGATCGCCGTCAGGGCCTGGACGATGCGCGTGCCGTCGATGAGAAGCGTCGGCGTGCCGGGCTGAATCTCGCCCATGATTTGAACCTCACTCCCCACCGCAAGGTCGCGTGCCTCGAGGACCGAGGACATGACGACGTCGCCGACGTGCGTCGGCTCGGGCGAGACTTCGAGCTCACCCGCTTCGACGCGCGCGCTGTCGAGGATCGTGTCGATGAGCACCAAGAGCTCACGACCTCGTTGCTCGATGATCGCAAGACTCTCGTGCTGCTCCTTCGTGAGCTGGTTTCGACGCACGAGCTCGGTGAATCCGAGCACGGCGTTGAGTGGTGCTTTCAAGTCGTGACTCATCGACGCGAGGAGCAAGCCGCGCATGCGCTCGGTCGCTTCTCGTGCCTCGATCGCGCGCTGCTGCGCGGAGGCGAACTCGCGGAAGATTCCGCCGAGCGTGTCGATGGTCTCGAGCAAATACGAAATCGTGGAGAAGCGCGCTTGATGAAGAATGATCGTTCCACGCATGACCTCGGCCACACCTGCGCGACGGATTTCCTTCGTCGCGAGCGCGATGTCGGAGTCGAAGAAGGCCGAGGCGCGGGTACCGAGGATCGCGGCGAGGGCAACCGCTGCCATCGCGAGCAGCGCATACGCGGCAAACGCAGGCGAGAGCCTCGTCGTGCCGAAGCGCACGAGCGCGGCGTTCGGCTGGAGCGGCACGGTGACCTGGGTCTCACCTTCGTCGCCATGGCGGATGGGTCCGTCGCCGTCTCCGTCGTGGGTGGGGACGATCTGGATGTGGAAGCCGAGGGCGGCCGCCGCCTCGATAGCCTCGGTCCGACCTGCCGTATCTTCGGGCGTGCCCGTACCGAGCGACTCGAACGCCGCATGCGCGACGTCCACCGCATCCTTCGCGCGTGCGTCTTTGTCGTACGCTCGTGCATGAGCGTCGGCCAGGAGCGATGCTCCAAGCGCGACCAACGCGACCGGCGCAGCGACGGCGGCGACGTAGCGCTTTCGCAGACGTCCAAGGACGTTGCGCCCGAGCATACGGAGCGCTTCTTCGGCGTTGCGCGCAGAGACCTGCTCGAGCGCTCGCGACACCTGCGCCCGCATCAGGACATACGCCGGCAGCGTGGCCGTGCTCACCATCGTGACGACGAGACCGACGAGCGCGAGCTGGGTGTAGGTGTCGATCGCTTGTGGGCGAAAGGCGGGCACGAGCGTGGCGAGCGACACGATGAACGCAAAGCCGATGTTCGCGATCGAGAGGAGCGACGGAGTGTCGTAGAGCGCGAGGACGTGTCGCGGGTCCCCCGAGGTCGCCCCGACAGCAAGCGACGTGATGAGCGGCTTCACACGCCGGAGCATGACCAGCGTCAGCACGGCTGCCGATGCGGCAGAGCACAAGCCCATCATGAAGATGACGAGCAGCGACGCGCTCGCCGCCTGCTTCTCGAGGAGGAGCACGCGCGGCGCGAAGATCGCGGTCAAGAGAAACGCGACGAGATGCGTCGCGATTTGAATCGCGAGGACACGACCGAGGAGCTTCCCTGCGATCGGCATCGTGGTCTACGCGGCTCCAGGGGGGCTGGAACGCGGCGCAAGCTTCCGCGAAGGCGGCGCGTCGATGTTGCCGATCGGCAGGAGCACCTTGAAGGTCGAGCCGCGTCCGAGCTCGCTCTCGACCTTGATGGACCCGTGATGGAGCATCACGAGGCGCCTCGTGATCGCGAGCCCAAGGCCCGTGCCGCGACGGCGAAGCCTCTCGCTGCGCGCCTGTTTGTACTCTTCGAAGATGAGGGCTCGCTCTTGCTCGGAGATACCCGGACCGGTGTCCGTCACGCTCAGCGAGACCTGCATGCCTTCCCGCTGCACGCGGACGATCACGTGCCCCTGCTGCGTGAACTTGATCGCGTTGTTGACGAGGTTGCCAAGAATCTGGCGAACGCGACGGCCGTCGACGCGGGCGACGACCGACTCCCCCTCCACCCGGACGACGAGCGGTCGATCACCGACGAGACCGCGCGCCTCCTTCATCACCTCATTCGCAAGGCCAAGGAGGTCCACGCGACCTCGCGTGAGGCGAAGCTGGCCGCTCTCGAGCGCAGAGAACTCGAGGATGTCGTTGATCAACGAAAGGAGGTGCTGGCCCGATCCGCGGATCTGCTCGACCTCCTCCTTCGCGGTCGGCGAAAGGGGGCCGTCGACCTCCTCCATCAAGATGTCAGCAAAGCCGAGGATCGCGTTGAGCGGGCTCCGGAGCTCGTGGCTGACCGCCGCAAGAAAGGCGGCTCGTTCGCGGTCAGCGGCGCTCGCGCGCGCAAGGTCTCCTCGGTATGCCTTCTCTGCCAGGCCGAAGCGCTCGACGAGCTTGTTGAACGTCGCGGTCAGGATGCCGACTTCGTCCATCGTGCGGGCAGGGATCAGCTCACCGGTCGGCTCGGTTCGAATCTGCGCCATCGTGCGGACGCGGTCGGTGACGAACTCGACGTCGCGCGTGACGTCGCGCGACACCGCGTAGGCGACGCCCGCTGCGACGCCAAGAAGAAGGACCGCAAGCGCGGCGAGCGCGCTCGCGAGAGCGTTGGCGCCCTCCGTGGCGCGCGGCTCGGGCACGAGAACGACGAGCCGCGGCGCGCTCGCGTCGGTGGCCGATCCAATCGCGCGGACGGCATAGCGAGCTCGCCCCATGTTGCGCGTGTCCGCGACACCGTGGACGGTCGAGAGCATCGTCTTGATCGACCTCTCGTCGGGCGGTGCGAGCGTCGTGTCGTAGATGATCTCGCCTTGGGGCGTGACGACGAGAAGGTCCGCCGCGCCTCGCCGAGATGCAAGCTGCGTCGCCTCGAGACGACGCGAGGTGGGCAGAGCCGCGAGGCGAGCGCCCACGGTCGCGGCGAGAAGGTCGGCGCGCGCGCCCGCGTGCTCGTCACCGGCGCGCGTGAGCTGGTCGAGCCCCACGAGACCGATCGCGAGCGCCACGGCAGATCCGACGATGACGACGAGAAGCGGCGCGATCGGCAAGAACGGCCAACCGGTACGCATGCGGGGCGGCGGTGCACGGAGGGCCTCGGCTCCGGGGGGCAGATCCGACGGACGGAAGGCAAGAGCCACGTCCGGAGTGATCGGGTCGGCGTTCGGGAAGATATCGGCGTCGTCTGCGAGCGATCGAGCTTGCTGCATCGACGGCTGCATCGACGGCTGCGGCTGCATGGACGGCACGCCCGGGTGCAGCGGGTACGTCATGCCCGGCTGCATGCTCGCTACGCCCGGTGCGTTCGGTGGGAGCGATCCCGTCCCAGCTCCGGCCAGTCCGCCACCGGGGAGGCTCGCCAGTCCGCCGGGCAGCCCCATCGCAGGATGGTGATGCTGGACCATCGTCGCGGAGGGGTGCTCGTCGAGATCGACGTCCTCTTCCTCGGGGTGCGCGGAGCCTAGCGTGCGGTCGGCATGGAGCGTTTGGAGATGCGGATTCGGGTTCAGCGGCGAGAGTCCGGCGCCTGCGCCCTGTGGAGAAAACGGCGTGACGATCTTGGCTGCCGCAGGTCCCGTCAGGATCGAGCCTGGCTGCGTCGCATCGGGCGCGGCGTCGAGCGGATCGAGCCGTGTATCGCGACCGGAATCGTCGTCGAAACCGAACGGATGCGACGGCGACGACGAAGGCGAAGAAGGTCGATTGCCGTTGTTCATCGTTCCCAAAAGCGAGTGCTCGCCCGCCTGACTTCCGCTGCGACTCTGTTCGACCGACGCAATCCCAGAGGTCGGATCCTCTTGCCCGTCGTCTAATCTAGCGGGCGGGGCTCATTTGGTCAGGAAAGGTAGCGCTGGCGCTGCGAGGCCCTGTTTTCCGCGGTCTCCTGGCCGGAGAACGTCGGGCTCCTGGCCACGCGCCCGACCGAGAGTTGGGCGAACCAGTCGTCCCGATCGCTTCCCTCGACCAACGCGATGACCGCGTCCCGAATTGGGACGTACATGGACGCAGACGCAAAACGCGACGTCTCTCGCAGGTTGCGTCATCGGCCTCGACGCGCACGAAAGCACGTGAGTCGCCATGGATGCAGTGCGTCGTCGCCTCTCGCCCTCGCTGCTTCGCATCTTGCGCAACGTCCGCTCGGACGCCGTGTCGTGATCATCGCCGGTTCTCCATAACGAACGTGATCGAGAGGAGCAGCGCGGCGTGTCTCCTGTGAACAAATCGTTCGCACCGCGACGAGAGATCCGCGAGCACGTCGTCGTCTGGGGTGGACACAGCGCGTATCGGGCAGCATCGGTTCGACGCGCTCGTCAAGAGAGGAGTCGACTTCGACGCGGCGCGCCGTACGATTTCGTTGATTTGGCTCTTGTCGCCGGAGGAAAGGCAGGGGAAAGAAGAAGACAGGATGCGCCTCTTTCGGCGAGCACGTGACACGAAAACGTCGGTGATACGACGCGAGGCCGTCTCGGCCGTCGTGGAAGCTGCGCCCATGATGCGACGCGCTCCTTTGCCCCCGCCTTCGTCTCCCGTCGCTGCCCTCATCGTCGACGATCAGGAGCTCGCGCCGAAATCGTCGTCGTCGATGCGAGCCGCACCCATCTCCGCTGGGCAGGCCGCCTCCGGGTTCGCGCTGAAGCCTTCTCCTTCGTCGAGCGAGAGCCTCCCCACCCTCGGGGTGCCCGCAACGCTTCCGTCGTACGAGCATCTGGAAGAATCGGACGTGTTCGTGAAGCCTGAGCCTGCGCCCTCTACTCCTGTGAAGTCGCTTCGCGAGGTCACGCTCTTCGTCCATGGCTGGCATCAGGTCGAGCCTGGTCTCCTGTCATGGACGTTCCCGAGCCTCCGCGCTGCGCTCGACGCCGTCCAGCGCATGAAGAACGCGATCGGCTGGTGCATCGTCTCGGGCACCGGCTGGACCGACCTCGACGCTGCCCGCGCGAACGGCGCGATCCTCGTCGAGCAGCTCTCGTAAAGCTCACCGCGGTTCCCGAGCTCACCGCGGTCCGGCAACAAACCATCGACCAAGGTGATCATCCGCCGCGGTTGACCAAGGTGAATTCACCGCCCGTGGGTGGGTCGTGAGCTGGCGTTCCCGCAGCGAGTGCTCGCGACCTCAACAGACCACCTTGGTTGACCAAGGTGGATTCACCGGTCCTCCAACAACGAGGCCCGGCGCGAACAAGCGCCGCTAGTTCGGCGCGGACTTCTTCGACGTGCGAAGCTCGGAGACGCTTCTGGATCATCGGCGCGTCGGGCGCCTGAGGCTCGAGCTCGAGGACGCGCGTGAGAGCGGCGCGGGCGAGCTCTTGGATGCCGAGCTTCAGCGCGACGCCGGCGCGCTCGCGGAGCATGCGCGCGGAGTCGGGCACGAGCGAGACGATGCGATCGATCGCGACGAACGCGCGCGTGTGGTCGCCTTTGCTCGCGTAGACGGTCTTCAGGTTCGTCAGCATGCGCACGAGCGTGGAGCGTGGGCTCGACGGCAAGAGCAGCGCGGGATGCAACTCTGCCCCTTCGCCAAGCGCACGTCGCAGGAGCGCCTCGATGTCTCCTCGCGCGAGGATACGTCCATCGCCGAAAGGCTTGACGATGATGGGCTCGTCGTTCACGCCGGCTTCGCGACCGTTCAGCGCAGGAGGCTCGTCGACGCGCGCGAGGGAATGCCCTGGAAACCGACTCCGCGTGCGAGCACGCCGGCCACGCGTGCGAGCACGCCGGCCACGCGCGCGATCGTGCACCAGACCACGGTGAGCGTGATCGGGATGCTTCCCGAAGCGACTTCGATCCGGCAACAGACCTCCTTGGTTGACCAAGGTGGTTCGCCTTCGGTCTGGGCAGACATCATCCGCGATGGCGGCCCCGCAGCCTCGGCAGCAGACCACCGTGGTCGACGACCAAGGTGGATTCACCGGTAGGCCCATCCCGCAGCGACTTCGGTCCGGCAACACACCACCTTGGTTGACCAAGGTGGATTCACCCGTCAGCTCCCCGCATGGACAACGGCAGCGGGCATCATCCCGGTGCTGGCGCGTTGGGGCGACATCGGTCCGGCAACAGACCAGGGTTGACCAAGGTGGATTCGCCACCTTCGGTTTGGCAGCAGCAGACTCATCCCCGCGGTGCTGGCGCCCGCAGCGACTTCGGTCCTGCAAAACCAAAAGACGAATCCCGTCCTGATGTGAACCAGGACGGGATTGGTCATGACGCGCGTCGTGACAGACGACGCGACGTGATCGCGATCAGACGCGCTCGAGCACGACGGCGAGGCCTTGGCCGCCGCCGATGCATGCGCTGCCGACGGCGTAGCGGCCGCTTCGACGTGCGAGCTCGTACACGAGATGCGTCGTGATGCGCGCGCCGCTGGCGCCGAGGGGATGGCCGAGCGCGATCGCGCCGCCGTTCACGTTGGTCTTCTCGCGCGGGAGGCCGAGCTCCTTCTCGACGGCGAGGTATTGCGGCGCGAACGCCTCGTTGACCTCGAAGACGTCGACGTCGGCTTGCTTGAGCTCCGCACGAGCGAGCGCGTTCTTGATCGCGGGCGCCGGGCCAATGCCCATGATGCTCGGATCGACGCCTGCGACGCCCCACTGGACGAGGCGCGCGAGCGGCTTCAGTCCCTTCGACTTGGCGAAGTCCTCGGTCGTGAGGACGAGGCATGCTGCGCCGTCGCAGATGCCCGACGCGTTGCCGGCGGTGACGACGCCATCCTTCTTGAACACCGGCGCAAGCTTCGTGAGGATCTCGATCGTGGTCTGCGGCCGCGGGTGCTCGTCGACGGCGAAGGAGACCGTGGCCTTCTTCTGCTGGATGTCGAGCGGGGCGATCTCGTCCTTGAAGAAGCCCTTCTCGTTGGCGGCCGCCCATCGCTGCTGCGAGGCGAGCGCGTACTCGTCGCAGTCCTTGCGTGAGATGCCATACTTCGTGGCGAGGTTCTCGGCGGTCACAGCCATCGGCGTGTTGCAGTAGCTGTCCGTGAGGGCGCTCCAGAGGGAGTCCTCGACCTGCGGCGCCTTGCCGAACGGCCAGCCTTCACGACCGCCGCGAAGAACGTGCGGAGCTTGCGACATGTTCTCGGTTCCGCCGACGAGCACAGCCTCCGTCTCGCCGAGGAGGAGCTGCTCGGCGCCGTTGATGACCGCCTGGAAGCCGGAGCCGCAGAGGCGATTCACGGTGAGCGCCGGCGTCGTGATCGGCAGGCCTGCCTTGAGGCCAATGTGACGTGCGCAGTAGATCGCGTCGGGCGACGTCTGCATGACGTTGCCGATGATCACGTGGCCGATCGCGTCGAGCGCGACGCCCGACTGCGCCAGCGCAGCTTTGGCCGCATGGACGGCGAGGTCGTTCGCGCTCACCCCCTTGAGCGTTCCCGACATGGTTCCGAATGCGGTGCGCTTGGCGCCAACGATGACGATCGACTTGGACAACTTGGCCATGATGCTTGCTCCGAGGGGGTTGGAGTGGGACTAGTAGTTGCCGGGGAACTTAGGCGTTTTGTGCGAAAAAAGAAAACGGTAAGGGCTACCATTTGAAGCGATGAACAGTGCGGCTCCGACGTGCTCTTCGTGTGGCGGCGTGAATGTGGATCCGCAGGCCAACCAGTGCCGATTCTGCGGAAGACCTCTCATCGCTGGCGGCTACGGGTTGGCACCGCAGAACTACGCGCCGCAACAGCAGCAGCAGCAACAGCAACAGCAACAGCAACAGGCGGGGTATGGCGGTGGCTACGGCGGCCCGATGCCTCCCGCGCAGAACTACGGAGCACCGCCCGCTGGCTATGGCGGGTACGGCGGCCCGACGCCAAACCCGTACGGTGGCCCGATGCCGAACCCGTACGGAAACCCGTACGCGCCAAACGTGGCGCCGTTTGGCGGGTACGGTCCTCAGGTTCAATACCGCTCGAGCGGATGGGCAAGTGGGTGGAGCACGTTCTTCTGGGTGCGTCTCGCCATCGCCGCCATCGCGATCTCGATCTCGCTGATCGGTGCGTGCGTCTCGGCCATCAGCCACTAGCCTCTGGTCGTTGTGCCTCGTCGTCGTGCGCCACCGCAGGCCGGTGATGCTGCACCGGATGATTCTGCGCTCCGGCCCTTAATCCCCGCATTCGCGCGCCGTTTCTCAGCGAATGCGAGTGGTGACTTCGAAGCACATTCACGACGGCTGGGAGACACCACTACCAACGGAGTTGGACTCACCGTCCACGCTGGTCCTCGCCTTCGGCGCCCCGAAATACCTCGAGACATCAACGGCCTTTGCCGAGCTTCGTGAAGCGTTCCCCTTGTCCCACGGGATCGGGTGCTCGACGGCCGGTGAGATCACTGGGACGGCGATCGACGACGAAACGCTCACGGTCGCGGTTGCGCGCTTCGAGAAGACGAGGCTGAAGTCGGCGATCGAGCCGATCACGGGAGAGACGTCCTTCTCTGCCGGTGTCCGGGTCGCTCGCTCCCTCGACGCGCACGATCTGCGCGGCGTCTTCGTCTTGAGCTCGGGCGACGGAGTGAACGGCAGCCAGCTCGCGCTCGGTATGCAAGACGTCTTGGGTGACGTCCCCATCTCCGGCGCGCTCGCAGCGGACGGGACGCGCTTTGGTCGAACATGGATCGTCGCCGGAGGCGAGCGCCGCGAAGGCGTCGTCGGCGCGGTCGGCTTCTACGGAGATTCGATCTCGCTCGGCCACGGGAGCAAGGGCGGATGGGACAAGTTTGGTCACGAGCGACGGATCACCAAGTCGAAAGGCAATGTCCTCTACGAGCTCGATGGCCGTCCGGCGCTGGAGCTGTACAAAAGCTACCTCGGTGAGCTCGCCGCCGGCTTGCCTGCGACCGCGCTTCTCTACCCGCTCGCGATTCGCGCAGACCTCTCGGCGGCCGACTCGTTCGTGCGCACCGTCCTCGCGCACTCCGAAGCGGATCAGTCGCTCACGTTCGCGGGGGACGTCCCCGAGGGATCCTTCGCGCAGCTGATGCGCGCCAACTTCGATCGGCTCGTCCTCGCTGCCGCCGATGCCGCGGAAGACTGCAAGCGCGCGGTCGATCAAGCCGAGCTCTGCGTCGCGGTCAGCTGTGTCGGTCGCCGGCTCGTCCTCGGCGAACGTGCGGAAGAAGAGACGGAGGCGGTCGCGGACATTGTTCCAGCGGACTGCCCCATCATTGGCTTTTATTCGTATGGCGAGCTTTCCCCGCTCGCGAGCGGCGGATGCCGCCTTCACAACCAAACGATGACGCTCACGACCTTCTCCGAGCACTGACCGACAACCGATCGACAAGCGACCAACAACCGACCGATCGCTACGCCCGACCCACCAACCACAGCCGCAGAGACAAGAACCGAGGTATCGCGTTTCATGCATCCGCTGCTCAAGAGGCAGCTACGTAAAATTGGCCTCGACGCGGAGAGTCCTCCGTCACCCGAGGCATGGCACGCCCTCGTTGAACGGGTCTCCACGACGTACGCACAAGCCGATCAGGACCGTTACATGCTCGAGCGATCGCTCAGCAAGTCTTCGGAGGAGATGCGCGAGCTCTACGACGAGCTTCGGACGTCCAGCGACGCGGCACTCGAGAAGAAGAGCGATGAGCTGACGGCGACGCTGGCGCTCGTCACGGCGATCGTCGAGTCGGTGGCCGACGCGATCCTCGTCATCGGGGCCGACGAGTCCGTCCTCAACTTCAACCGACGATTCGTCGAGCTGTTCGACATCGATCGTGACCTCGAGGCGACGCTGCGAAACGGCGTACCGCAATCCATCCTCTGGATGCATTGCGGGCCGCTCATTCGCGACTCGGCGACCGTTCGCGCACGCGTGCACGCGATCATGCGCGATCCCGACTTGATCGGGACCGACGAGATCGAGCTCAACGACAAACGCGTTCTCAGCCGCTACACCGCGCCCCTCAAGCGGAGCGATGGCGGCGTGCGCGCGCGGATTTGGTGTTTTCGCGACGTCACCGAGGAAAAGAAGCTCGCACATCATCGGGCGGTCGTCGCCGAACGCATGGCATCGGTCGGCCAGCTCGTCGCGAGCGTCGCGCACGAAATCAACAACCCGCTCGCGTACATCGCAGGCAACGTCGACCTCGTCTCGACGATGCTGCGTGAAGACGTTCGCACGGACCCCGCTTCGGCGCAGGCCGAAATGACCGATGCGCTCGAAGATGCGGCGATCGGCGTCGAGCGCATCAAGATCATCGTGCGCGATCTGCGAACGCTCTCACGCGCCGACGAAGACACGCGTGAGCCGATCGATCTCGTCAACGTGGTCGAGACCTCGCTTCAAATCGCGAACAACGAGCTTCGTCACAAGGCACGCATCGTTCGCGATCTGCAGCCCACACCGCTCGTGTCGGCGAACGGAGCGCGGCTTGGCCAGGTCTTCTTGAATCTCCTCCTCAACGCGGCGCATGCGATGGTGGACGGCCGAGCGAGCGAGAACACCGTCACGGTCAGCACGGGCACGCTCCCGAATGGACACGCCTTCATGCGCGTTCGCGATACAGGCTCGGGGATCGCGCCCGAGCATGTCGAGCGCATCTTCGACCCCTTCTTCACGACCAAGCCGGTCGGATCAGGGACGGGGCTCGGCCTCTCGATTTGCCGCGGAATCATCGACAAGCTCGGCGGCTCGATCGACATGACGACGCAGGTTGGCGTTGGAACGACGTTCCGCGTGACGCTGCCGCCGAGCAGCGAGAACGAGCTCCGGAGGCTCACCTCCGAGGTCGCTCCACGCCAGCCGCCTCGTCGCACCATCCTCGTCGTCGATGACGACGCGCAAATACGCCGGTGGTTCGAGCGCATTCTTTCGCACCATGATGTGACGACGGTCCCGAGCGTCGACGCCGCCGAAGACGCGCTAAAGACGCGATCGTTCGACGCCATTCTGTGCGACGTGATGATGCCGGACCGCACCGGTCTCGACATGCACACGCTCGTGAAGACGCATCATCCCGAGCTGCTCGACCACCTGATCTTCATGTCGGGCGGAACGTTCACGCCCGCGCTCACGGAGTTCTTCGAGCACGTGCCGAACGTCTGCCTGAAGAAGCCCTTTCCGAAGGCGGATCTCGAGCGAGCGATCGAAAAGGTCACACGCAGCACGGCTCCGCGCGGCGCGTATGCGGATAGCCGATCACGGCGCTCGTTGCTGATCTCGAGCACCTGAGCATCGCGTTCATGCGCGTCCATGCGAGCGTCGGTCGCGGGGACTACTCCTTGAACGTCGCCCACGCGCCGCCGACGACGATCTCGTCGCGCTCTTTGACCTTCATCAAGAGAGCGACCTTGCCGCCCGGCAGCTTCCAGCCTTCGGTGACGAGCGTGTCGCCCGGCCAAACGGGCTTCTTGAACGATGCCTCGAAGCCCGTCAGCTTCGACGCGTCGCCACCGCATGCGCCCTTGGCGGCATGCCGAACCATGTGACCGAACGTGCAGAGGCCGTGCAGGATCGGTCCCTGCTCGAAGCCGACGCTCGCGGCCATCGCCGGGTCGGCGTGCAGCGGATTCCAATCTCCGGAGAGGCGATAAAGCAGCGCTTGCTCGTGCGTGGTGCCTTCTTCGATCCGGAAATCGGGCTCTTGGCCCTTCGGGATCTCGGCGACCTTCTCTTCTTTGGGTGGCGTCTGCCCGCCGAAGCCGCCTGCTCCGCGAATGATGATCTGCGACGCGGTGTCCGCGAGGAGCGTACCCGACGCGTCCTTGATCTCGGTATCGACGATCACGATCGCGAACTTGCGGAGATCGTAGATTCCGCGAATGCGGGCGACCGTCGTCATCGTGCCCTTCGGAGGGATCGCGGCATGGAGGCGAACGCGCTGCGCGCCATGAACGACCATCGCGAGGTCGCCGCCGGTCTTCACGATGCAGTCGAGCATCGGCTGGAACATCGGGACGACGACGAAGCTCGGAATGACCTTTGGGCCGCGGCCCTCGTAGAGCCAGTCGAGCTCGTTTGGCGACCCTTTCGTCGCGTTCTTCGCGCCAATGCCGAGGGCATAGAGGACGGTGTCTTTCCATCCGTACGTGAAGGTGGAGGGCTCGGAAGGCTTGTCGATGAAAGAAAGGTCGAGCGGCATGGTGGTGCTGGGCAAGCCTGTTCCCATGGCCATTCGGTCGTGTCAATGTGCTGCGTACGGCGGGAAGATGGCGGGACCGTTAACGGATTTGCAGGGGCTCGGTCTCGCGTGGGCGCGCTTCGCGCCGACCCTCGCGATCGTGCCGGCGTTTGGGCTGCGCGCGCTTCCCACGCCTGCGCGCGGCGTCCTCGGAATTGCGCTCGCTGCCGGGATCTATCCCGCGCTCGAGCCGATCGTGGTCGAGCGCGCGCAGACGCCGTGGTTCCTTCTCGCGATCGAGCAAATCATCCTCGGGCTGCCCGTCGCGCTCGCTGCCGCGATCCCGCTCTGGGCGGCGACGATGGCTGGCGGGATGGTCGACTCGCTCCGCGGCGCACAAGAAGGCTCCGGCCTCGCCGTCGTCGAAGGCAACAAGGCGTCTCCGATCGCGATCCTTCTCTCGCTGCTCGCGAGCATCGTCTTCCTCTCGACCGGTGGCCCGGCGCGGATCGCGGCGGCGCTCGCGCGAACGACGACGCTTGGTGACCATCCCCTCCTCGCGGCGTCGAACGCGCTCGTCGCCGGGATCGGCCTCGCGGTAGGCATCGGCGCGCCTCTCCTCGCCGCCGCGGTCGTCCTCGAGATCGCGTTCGCATTGATCGCGCGCGCGGCTAGCCCGTCGCAGGTCCATGCGCTGCTCGCGCCATTACGTGCGCTCGGACTCCTCGCGATCATCGCGATCGTGATCGAGCGTGTCGCCGACGTGATCGCGATCGCGGTTCGTACTGCGCCCGCGTAGCTCAGAGCGCGAGCCGATAGCCGATCGTGAGCCCGAGCTCGAAGGCTTGGACCGAGCCGGAGAGCGTCGCGCAGTCGCCGATCGGGGAGCACCCGCGCGCCTCGGGCAACACCCAGTGGTAGCCGCGCAGCGTCGCTCCCGCGATCCAGTTCTCGGAGAGGTAGTAGCTGCCGCCGGCTTGCGCGCCGAGGGCGAAACCTTCCGTGCGGATCGTCACCTCACGCGTGCCGAGGATCGACGGCACCTCATCGCCCGCCTCGGTGACGAACCGGTCCGCGACGATGACCGCGCCGGACGAGAGGCCGACCCACGCCTCGAAATACTTGTAGTGCACCGGAATGTATCGACCTTCGAGACCGAAGAAGAGATACGAGCGTGAGTGCGTGCGCGGCAGGGACGAGAGGCCGCCGTACTGTTTGTCCGATGTGGGGCTCGGGGCGAAAATGGCTCCGGCGCCGATCGCGTAGGATTTGTTCCAGCGATAGAGGACGTGGATGCCCGTTTGAAGGGTCGCGTCGCCGCGGCCGATCCTCCCGACGATCGGCGTGTCACCACCTCGCTGACCGGCGGAGATCGGCGCATTTGGAAGCGCGATGATCCCTGCCTCGAGCTCCGCGACGGTGTGGGGGCGGTCGATGATGCGGACGAGCGCGTCGTCGGCGGCCGACTCGACGGGCATCGACGCCGGGCCGCTTGCTGTCGAGACGTTGGTCGCCGACGCGGACGCGGTCGAGCTGCCGCCCGTCGTGGGGCTGGCGTCCGCCGCGGACGCCGCGAAGGAATACGAGAGGACTGGCCACGCAATACAACACGTGCAGAGTGCACGCATTACATCCACTTCACGCTCCCGGTCGTTGACGGCGTTGGGGTTGGGGTGGGGCCGGGCAACGGCTGCGGCGGGTTGCCGGCTTGAATCGTTCGCTTCGCCGAGATCGTCTTGCCATCGGCTTGCGTGCTGAACGTCACGTCGAACTTTCCGCCTTCGAGAAAGGCATAGCTCGCTTTGAACACGCCCGGGGCCTGCGCCTGCGCCTGCATGCGCACGCCGCCCGGCACGCCGGGGCCGACCACGGTGAAGCCGGGTTGGTCGAAGTCACCCTTCGACGGAGAGAGACGCGCGATGAAATCGACGGTCTGTCCGAGACGCGGCGTGCTCACCGAGACATCGACGATCGCCTTGTATTCGACCTTCGCGGTGGTGCTGTTCGTCGGGCCCGGCGTGGGGTTTGGCTGCGGCTGCGGGCCTGGCACCGGAAGGAGCGTCGTCGGAGGCGCAGGCTTCGACGGCAGAATTTGCGGTGGCTTCTGGAGGGTCGGCGCGAGGGTGGGCGCCGCCGACGGGTTGTTGAAGCTCGCGAGCTCCGCTTCGTATTGATCGACGAGCTTCTTCGCCGCCGCGTCGTGAGGGTCGAGCTCGTGCGCCACCTTCGCGAGCTTCAAGGCCTCGACGACATCCCCCGTCGAGCGCTGCGTGATCGCTTGCGAGGTGAGCTCGTTCGCGGCGCGAACACGAATGTCGTAGAGCTTGCGATCGTTGGGCCACTTGCGAAGTCCTTCGTCGGTGATGTCCTTCACGTTGTCGCCGGGAGGCTCGTGAAAGCGGTTCTTGAACATCGCGTCGGTGGCGCGCGCGACATAGACCGCCTCCTCCGCGTCGGACGATCCGCCGATCTTTCCGACTTTGTACGCCCACCCGAGCGCGATGCCCGCGCCGAGGACGAAACACAGCGCGACGAGCACCCATGCGCGGTTTCGCGCGCGCGCGTGCTCACGTTCGCGATCGCGCCGTCGCTCGTCGATTTGCGGGCTCGACGGATGGCTCGACGGTGGACGTTGCGCGGGGATTTCAGGGTTCGACGCAGGACGAGCCGCGCGCAGCGGGGCGCTCGCCGCGTTCGTCAGGTTTGCCGCGTCCGGTGACGGGGGTGTGTAGTGCGTGCGCACAGGGCCCTCGACGTCGCCGGGCACCGTGCGTGGGATCTCCGGGGAGGACACGGGGCGTGAAGGCGAGACGACGGGAAAGCTGGGGGATGGCGTCGGGATCGCGTTCATCCGCGATCGCTCGTGCTCGTCGAGCATGACATCATCCATCGTGTCTTCGACGGTCGACTGCATGCGCGGGCGCGACCCTGCGGCTTCGGGCGCCGATTGACGCTGCGCCGCGACGCCTTCGGCGAGGCGCGCTTGGAACTCCGAGGGTGGCTCCCATTTCACGGTCGCTGCGGTGGGGACGCGCTCTCGCTCGTGCGAGCCATTCGCGCCGCTGCCGTTCGAGCCCGAGCCCGGGCCCGCGCCGTTGCCGTTCGCTTGCGGCGCAGAAGTCGGAGAGAGCCGCTCGGCGAGCTCGGGCGAGAGCTCGAGCTGCTTCGTTCGCTCGACCGGCGGCATCTTCATTGCCGGCGGCTGGCGCTTCATCATCGGTCGCGAGAACTCGTCGGGCGAGAGGCCCGCGAGCTTCGCCGCGTCGAAGATCGCCTGGCCCAGCGCGCGCGCGTCGGGCTCACGCTTCTCGGGATCCTTCGCGAGCGTCGCCATCACGACCTCGGCGATGGGCTCAGGCACGTACGCGGCGCGCGGGATGGATCGAAGAGGCGGCGCAGGATCGTGAATCTGCTGCACGAGGAGCCCGACGGCCTGATCCCCATCGAAAGGCGTTCGACCCGAGAGCATTTGGTAGAGCAGCGTGCCGATCGCGTAGACGTCGCTGGCCGGCCCGACCGTGTTTCCCTGCGCGCCCTCGGGCGAGATGTAACGCGCCGTACCGAAGATGAGGCCGGCCGCCGTGGCGACGGATTGCTCGCCCCAGTTGATGCGGGCGATGCCGAAGTCGAGCACCTTCACGTAGTCCGGGTCGGCGCCGCGACGAACGAGCATGACGTTCTCGGGCTTCAAATCGCGATGGACGATCCCTTGGGCGTGCGCCTCGCCCGCTGCTTCGCAGAGCTGGAGCGCGATGTGGAGCGCACGCGGCAACGGAAGCGCCCCACCCGCCGCGGCGAGCGCGCTCTGGAGCGAGAGGCCGTCGAGGTACTCCATCACCATGTAGAGCGCGCGATCGGGGAGCTGCCCGGCGAGCAGCACTTGAACGACGTTCGGATGCTGGAGTCGCGACGCGACCTTCGCCTCACGCGTGAAGCGAGCGACGAGCTGGGCGTTCGCCGACAGCTCGCGATGGAGGATCTTCACCGCGACGTCGCGATCGATGCCTCGCTGAAACGCCCGGTAGACACGTCCCATCGCGCCGACGCCGACGAGCTGGCGGATCTCGATGTGGCCGGAGATCTCTTGCCCGAGATACGGATCGGACGCTTCGCGCTCCGCCGCCGCCTGGCTTTGCAGCGGCGTACCGTCCGTTGGGCAGAAGAGGGCGTCGTTTGGAAAGCGTCCGCTACAGACCGCGCACACTTTGGACGCCGCCGACGACGCTTCTAGCACGCCAACATCCTACCGCTTTTGTGCCCTCAAAGCTTGTAGCCTGCGAGGCATGAGTGGGCCCCGAAATTCGATTCGATTTGTCGCGGTTTCTTTTCCTCGGACGGTTTCTTTTCGTATCGCGAGGATGGCGGAGGGGCTTCTTCGAAGCCGAGCCAAGACGCGGATTTCGCGCCTTCTGCTTCCACTTCTGTCGCTCGCGTTTGTCGCCCTCCTCCCCCAACGAGCCGATGCGTTCTGCGGCTTCTATGTGAGCGGCGCCGACACCAAGCTCTTCAACAACGCGACGCAGGTCGTCCTCATGCGCGAAGGAACACGGACCGTCCTGTCGATGCAGAACAACTACCAGGGACCTCCCTCGAATTTCGCGATGGTCGTCCCCGTCCCCGTGATCCTTCAAAAGGAGAACGTGAAGACGCTCCCGCGCGACGTGCTCGCGAAGGTCGACGCGCTCGATGCGCCTCGCCTCGTCGAATACTGGGAGCAGGATCCTTGTCGCCGCACGATGTACAACGAGGCGAAGGGCGGCGGCGGCGCCGTGCCCGCGCCGGTCGCGAGGAAGGCTGCGGCAGGACGCGCGGATGACCTTGGCGTCACGGTCGAAGCGCAGTTCACCGTCGGCGAGTACGAGGTCGTCATCCTCAGCGCGAAGGACGCTGGCGGCCTCGATACGTGGCTGAAGCAAGAGAAGTACATGATCCCGGACGGCGCCGAGCCGCTGTTCCGCCCGTACATCCAGCAAGGCAGCAAGTTCTTCGTCGCGCGCGTCGACGTCTCGAAGGTGACGTTCGACGCCAAGGGAATGGCCACGCTCTCACCGCTTCGCTTTCACTACGACTCGCCGGAGTTCAGCCTGCCCGTGCGCCTCGGCCTCGTGAACTCGGGCGGCACGCAGGACCTCATCATTCACATCCTCGCCAAGAACCAGCGTTACGAGGTCGCGAACTATCCGAACGTGACAATCCCGACCAACCTCGATGTCTCGGAGAACGCGCGCGACAAGTTCGGATCGTTTTACGCGGCCCTCTTCGACACCACGCTCGAGAAGAACCCCAAGGCCGTCGTCACCGAATATTCGTGGGACGCCTCGACCTGCGACCCGTGTCCGGGACCGGCCCTCTATTACAACGATCTCGCGACGCTCGGCGCAGACGTCCTTCCGAGCAGCGCGAACGAAGGCGGCGCGGGTGGAGCCGGTGGGGGTGCGGGTGGCGGCGCGGGCGGAGCGGGATCGCCCTCGATGTCGAAGGGCGGCGGCCGGATGGGCCCCTTGCGCTTCCGTGGACCTGCGGGGTTCACGATCACGCGCCTGCATGCTCGTTATTCGAAGGAGGCGCTCGGACAAGATCTCGTGTTCAAGGTCGCGACGCCGATCGTCGGCGGGCGCGAGACGCGCAACGAGAAGAACGAGCTCGAGCACGGCTCGACCGCGTCCGCGAACATCAACAACTTCCAAGGCCGCTACGCGATTCGCCATCCGTGGGGTGGTCCGATCGAGTGCAAAGATCCCGTGCGCGGGATCTGGGGCGGTCCTCCGGCATCCCATGCACCGATGCCGAACGCACCGAAGGCCGCCAAGGATCTCGCGTTCGTGTCGCGTGACGAGAAGCTCGAGAAGTTCATGCGCAGCGAGATCCCCGAGCTGAACGTGAAGGCGCTCGGCGCGGCGGTCGCGCCTGCGATGCCGCTCACGCCGGAGTCGCCGAGCGGGGCGACGACGCCGCCCACTCCGCCTGCCTCGGGAACACCTGCGCCGTCGGCGTCGAGCCAACCCGGCGCGACGAAGAAGGGTGGATGCGGCTGCATGCAGGCGCCGGCCGGCGTCGGGATCGAGGCGAGCGTCTTCTTGGTCGGTCTCGGCGCGGTGCTCGCGCGACGAAAGCGACGCCGCTCATGAAGACACTCGCCTACCGGATCCTCAACGTCTTCACCGTGAGCGGCGACCGCCTCTCCGGCAACCCCCTCTGCGTCTTCGAAGATGGCTCGGCGCTCTCGGACGCAGAGATGCAAGCGCTCGCGCGTCAGTTCAACCTCTCCGAGACGACGTTCCTGCTCCGACCAACGAAGGCGCAAGCGACCGCGCGCGTTCGCATCTTCACGCCGACCTTCGAGATGCCGTTCGCAGGTCATCCGACGCTCGGCACGGCGCACGTGGTGCGATCGCTCGCGTCAGGCGATCGCGATCGCAACCGGGACCGCGTGGTGCTCGAGATGAAGGCCGGCGAGGTCGACGTCACCGCCCGCGGCGATCGCTGGAAGCTTCGTACCGCCCGGAGTCCCGAGTCACGTGTCCCCTCCGCGTCGCGCGGAGAGATCGCAGCGATGGTCGGCTTGCCCGCGTCGGCGATCGCGGCCGATCCGATGTGGCTCGACACCGGCGCCGAGCAGCTCGTGATCCCACTCGCGTCCGACGACGACGTGCGGCGCGCGAAGCCAAGCGCCTCGCTCCTCGGTCAGCACGGGTTCTCGCCGAAGCGAAACGCGAGCATGGCCTACGTGTGGGCGCCGCTCGATCCGAGCACGCCTTCCGCCAAGAGCAGCGGTGACGAAGAGCAGATCCTCGCGCGCTTCTTCTTCAACGCACACGACAGCGTCGTTGAAGATCCCGCGACCGGATCGGCCTGCGCCAACCTCGGCGGCTACCTCCTCATGACCTCGAAGAAGTCCGGGAATTGGCGGATTCATCAAGGCGAGGCGATCGGGCGTCCCTCGCATCTCCATCTCCAGATCGACGCGGCGGGACAGATCTTCGTCGCCGGCGAGGTCATCGAGCTCGGGAAAGGAACGCTCTCCATTTGAGTCCGTTTGTTCACAAGAACCCACCCGTACAAGCTGTGGAAAACTCGCCGTGGTCACGATTTTCGGGATGGCAGGAGGCGGCCTTGGTCCCCAACGCGAAACCGGTAAGCCCGGCGCTGGTCGCGAACGCAAACCTCGTGCTGGAGGCTCCGGCCTGCCTCTTGTGGCCGGAACGACTCTCCTCTAAGTCTCGCGAATCGTGTGTGAAGTGCGGTTGAGCACGGCTTTCATCGGGACACCGGACCTGCGCGTCGAGACGAAATGAATCAAGTGAAAGAGCGACGTGACGACGCGGCTGAGGCGCCCGTCGTGCAGCCTCCGCCTCCCGATGCGACGAGCGTCAGCGCCGAAGCGGCCTACTCCGTCTCGCTTCCGACATTCGAGGGTCCGCTCGATCTGCTTCTGCATCTCTGCCAGAAGCACGAGCTCAACATCCTCGACATCCCGATCGGCTTCATCACCGAGAAGTATCTCGAATACCTCGCCGTGATGACGTTGATGAATCTCGACGTCGCGAGCGAATACCTCGTGATGGCTGCGACGCTCGCGCACATCAAATCGAAGATGCTCCTCCCGGCGCCGCCGCCCGGTCAGGAAGACGAGATCGAAGGTGAGGAAGAGGATCCGCGCGAGGCGCTCATTCGCCGCCTCCTCGAGTACCAAAAGTACAAGAAGGCAGCGGAAGACCTCGCCGCGCGTGGCGTGGCGGGTCGCGACATCTTCATGCGCGGCATGCCGATCGACGAAGCCGTCCACACCGGCCTGCCGCCTCTCGCGCAAGTCCCGCTCTTCTCGCTCGTCGAGGCGTTCCAAAACGTCCTCGCGAAGAGCAAGGTCAAGATCTCGCACGACATCGTTCACGAGGGGATCACCCTCGCCGATCGCATCAACGAGCTCGTCGATGTGCTCCGCGTGAAGCGCCGCATCGTCTTCGAGGATCTCTTCAAGGAGGTGTCGACGCGCTTCGAGCTCGTCATCACCTTCCTCGCGCTCCTCGAGATGACGCGACTGCGCATGACGCGTCTTTACCAAGAGAACTTCGAGTCCGGGATCTACATCGAATTCACCGCGTCGGTGACGGGCGATGACGATCCGTCGATCGCAGAGGCTGCGGCGCAGGCCGAGGCGTCCTTCGAGCCGCCGAAAGAGGCCGGAGCAGCGCCGGGGCCGACGGAGGAGGAGCCAGCGAAGGCGAAGGAAAACGCCGAAGCCGACACCGCCAACACCGACGCGCCTGTCTCCGCGGTCGCAAGCGAGGACACCGGCGCCGGCGCGGACGCATACCAGCCCGAAGGCGTGAACGACACGATCCCTCCGGCCGGAGCCGCCCCGGACCTCCCGCTCTCCGTCGAGTCGCTTCCCGACGAAGACGAGCTCGCCAAAGAGGAGCTCCTTCGCAGCGCGTTCGACACGGAGCCGCCGCCAAGCGCGATCCTCGCCAACGACGCGATGCCGGCGACGAGCGAGACGAACGAAACGAACGAAGCCGTTGCCGCAGCGCCTTCGCCGTCTGTCGTCGAGGAGATCGTCATCGACGCCGCGACGATCGCGAATGCGGAGCCCGCGACGGGCCAGACGATTCCGTGTCCGCCGCCGGCCGAATCCGACGCGCCGCCCGCGGAGGCGTCCGCGCCGAACGCGATCCTCGAGCCCCTCCCCGAGCTCGCGCACGAGGCCACTCACGACGAGGAAGCGACCGGCGCACACGCCGCGCCGCCGGTGGACGTCGCGGAGGCTGAGCTCGTCGAGCCAGCGGTCGCCGAGCCGGCACCGGAGCCTGCGCCGATCGAAACGCCGGTCGAGGCGCGGGTCGAGACACCGATCGAAACGCCGATCTCCGACGTGACGAACGAAGCGACGGTGAAGACGACGACCGAAGACGTGGCCACCGCCTCCAACGACAAACACGAAGAGCCGACGAACAAAGACGGGAGCAGCGTCGACGTCGAGCGGTTGGAGGATCCGAAGTGACGACCAAGCGCAAGAAGACGGCGGCGGCGGCCACGAACGAAGGCCGGCGCGGTGGCCGCGGTGGAAAGCGCCAGAGCGCCCAGCAGGTCGCCGACAATGCCGAGACGGTCGAGGTGGAGTCGATCGACGTCGAGGTCGACGTCGACGAACGCGCCAGCGAAGCCAGTCGCGATGAGGAGACCGGCGCCGAGAGTGGTGACGACCGCGAGGAGCGGGCCGAAGAGTCGGACCAGCTCGACAGCGTCACCACACGCACCGCGCTCCCGGCCGAGGTGCTCGAAGCGGCGATGGGCACCGCGAAGGAGAGCGAGCGCGCTCTCCTCGCGGCGATGCGCGCGCAGGTGGCGAGCGACGGCATGGAGGACATCGAGACGACCGTCAACGTGACGGGCGACATGCTGCCGTTTCCGGGGCGCGATGATCTCGACGCGCCGACGGTCACGATCGAGGCGCAAGAGCTCGCCGAGGTCGACTCGGTCGTCCTCCAACGCAAGCACTTGAAGGGCTTGCTCGAGGCCCTCGTCTTCGCCAGCGACGCGCCGATCAAGCCGAAGGAGCTCGCGAAGCTCGCCTCCGCGAAGGTGGCGCTCGTCACGGAGCTCCTCGCCGAGCTGAAGCAAGACTTCACCGTTCACGGCTTCCATCTCGAAGAAGTGGCGGGCGGTTGGTGCTTTCGCACGAGCGCGCAATACGCTCCCTTCATTCGCGATCTCACGAAGCAGCGGCCTGTTCGCCTCAGTCGCGCGCAGGTCGAGACGCTCGCGATCATCGCCTACCGGCAACCCATCACGCGTCCGGAAGTCGACGACGTGCGTGGCGTCGATAGCGGTCCGGTCTTGAAGCTTCTGCTCGAGCGTGATCTGGTGCGTATTCTCGGAAAGCGTGACGAGCCAGGACGTCCCTTGATTTACGGCACCACCACGCATTTTCTCGAGTTCTTCGGCCTCAAATCGCTGAAGGATCTCCCGACGCTCCGAGAGTTCACGGAGCTCACGGAAGAATCGCGCGAGAAGTACGAAGACGAAATGGGTGAACCACCCAACGAAGCGCCACCCCCACCCCCTGAGGAGCCACGTCCACCGATGGCAACGTTAGAAGAAGAGCAGACCGAGGTTCGTGAGAGCATGGCCGTTCCCGCTGGCGAGCATCATGGCGACGACGACGATCTCGCCGCCGATGAGGTCGATGACACCCTCGCGTCCATGGCCCCTTCCGGTGACGAAGAGGAAGAGGAAGAAGAAGACGAGGACGACGACGAGGACGACGACGACGACGACGACGACGACGACGACGACGACGACGACGACGACGACGACGACGACGAGGACGACGACGACGAGGAAGAGGAAGAGGAAGAGGACGACGACGAGGAAGAGGACGAGGAAGAGGACGACGAGGAAGACGACGACGACGATGACGACGACGACGACGACGACGACGAGGAAGAGGAAGAAGAAGAGGACGAATAGCTTCGGCCTTCTCCCTGTCCTCTGTATCGCCGCCTAGGCCCGAGCGCGCTCGGGCCTCGGCCGCCGCGAACGTTACGCTTCGTCTTTGGGGTCCGCGTAGGCGCTGGCGAGCTTCGTCACTTCGTCGCGAAGCTTCTTGTGGTGCACGATCTTGCGGACGAGCTCCCAAAGCGCGGGATCCGCGAGCACCTTCATCGGGCCATCGCCACGCGCCTTCTTCGGGATGGCCGCTGCGCCACGCGCGCGGAGCTGAGCCATCTTGTCGATGTATTGCTTCGTCGGGAAAAGGTCGCCTTTCTCCCAAGCGAGCACGGTTGCCTGCTCGATGCCCATCGCCTGCGCGAGCTCTTTCGCCGTGCAAGCGAGGTCTTTTCGAAGCGCCTTGATGTCGTCCGGTGTCACGGTGGGCTTGCTCTTAGCACCTGATTTTTCAGGCGTCGCGAGATTGCGCTACCATCGGGGTACTTCCTTTGGTGCAGAGCAAGAGTGCGTTCCGCATAGGGTTCGCTGCGACGGCGATCGCAGCTTTCGCGGCGACGGGCGCCATCGGCGCTTGCAGCGACGGCGGTGCGTTCAGTGAGGTCGGCCCTGACGCCGGCGCGGGCGGCACGCTGGGACAAGACGCGCGCACCTCGGATCCCGACGGCGGCAACCCGATGTCGACGATGCGCCTCGCCCATCTCGCGCCCGAGGCTGGCCCGATCGACTTTTGTTACCAGGCCGCGCGCACGGGATCGTTCGTTGGCCCCGTCTTGAGCGGCGGCGGCCGCGCGCCCAAGCCGCCCGAGATGGATGCCGAGGGTGGCGCCGACGCCGCGCTCGGACCGAACAACGACGCGTCGACGGACGCAGCGAGCGACGCGAGCGACGGTGTCGCGTCGGCTTCGTACCGCTCCGTCTCGAAATACTTGAACCTCGAGGCCGCAGGTCCGATCACGATGGCGATCGTCGCCGCGGGCTCCCCGACGTGCGCGAACGCGATCGTCACCGGGACCGTCACGCTCGATCCAGGCAAGCTCTCCACCGTCGTGATCACGGGCGCCGGAAAAGGCTCCGTCCCCGGCACGGACGACGGCGGCGCCGATGCGGCGAGCGACGCAGGCGCGACCTCCGATGCCTCGCCGCTCGAGATCTCCGCGTTCACCGACGATCGCACGACCGCCTCCGACAAGATGCGCGTTCGCGTGATTCACGCCGCGCTCGGGACGTCGTCTGTCGCGAGCGCAGGCGCGCTCGGCGTTCGTGTGACGACGACAGGCTCGGTCACCACCGTGCTCACCGATCGCGTCGAGCCGCGGCGGGCGTCTTCGCCTTCACAAGGCATCCCGGTCGACGGGCTCGGCTACGCGACCGCCGCCCCAATGCCCCCGCCGACGTCGATCACGATCGGCCCTGCGTCGACGGATGGAGGCGCCGACGCGGGCTTCGAGCCGTGGCAGAGCGCGAAGGCGATCGACCTGGATTTGCGCGGCGGATCGCTCCACACCGCCTTCGTGTTGACGGGCGATCGCGCGTCGTCGTTCGAGGTCGTGTGGTGCGCGGACACCACGACGACCGCCGATCAGACGACGTGCATCGTCGTGCCTTGAGCGCTCGAGCGACTCGGCGTGTCGATCAGCCCGAGCCGGCGACGGTCATGCGGCCAACGCGAATGGTCGGCGCGGCCGTCGCGGTGCGGAGATCGAGATCGGAGCCGACGGCGTCGATGCGCTTGTAGAGGTCGTCGACGTTCAGCGAGATCGTGACCTCGCTCACGGGGAACGCGAGCTCGCCGTTCTCGATCCAGAAACCGGCCGCGCCGCGGGAGAAGTCGCCCGTGACGGCGTTGAAGCCGAACCCCATCATCTCGGTCACGTAGAGTCCGCTCTTCGTGCCCTTGACGATCGCCTCGTTCGAGTCGGTGCCCGGCTCGAGGATGAAGTTCGTCGTGCTGCACGAGACGCCGGCAGAGCCGCCACGCGAGGCATTGCCGGTGCTCTTGCGTCCGAGCTTGCGCGCCGAGTAGCTGTCGCAGAGATAGGTGCGCAATACACCTTTCTCGACGACGACGTTCTTGCGGCTCGCGAGCCCCTCGCCGTCGTAGGGACGAGAGCCGGGGGCGCGCTTGATGAGCGGATCATCGACGATCGTGACGAGCGAGCTCGCGACCTCGGTGCCTTCGCGACCGACGAGGTAGCTGGATTTGCGCCAGATCGTGCTGCCCATGATGCAGCCCGCGAGCATCCCGAGGATCGAGCGGGCGGCGTCGGGGTCGAACACGACGGGGAACTCGCCGGTCGCGACCGACTTGGCGCCGAGCTTTCGAAGCGTGCGCCGCGCGGCCTCTTCACCGACGGACTTTGCGTCGTCGAGCTCGTCGAGGAAGCGCTTGGCGGTCCAGTGGTAGCCGCGGCGCTTCTTGCCGCCGTCGTCTTCAGCGACCGGGACGACGCTGAGGGATTGGTACGAGCCTTTGTACGCCGAACGAAAGCCGCTCGAGAGGACGATCGCTGCGCCGCCCGCCGTCCGGCTGAACGTCGCGCCCTCGCTGTTCGAGATGCGCTTGTCGTACGCGAGCGCGGCCTGCTCGCCGATCTTCGCCGTGGCGATCGCTTGCGATGCGTCGACGCCTCCGCCTTTCGGATCGAACAGATCGAGATCGGGCGCTTTGGATGGATCGGTGAGCGGCTCGTCGGCAGGGCCTGCGAAGGGATCCTCTTGCGAGAGCTCGACGAGCTCGAGGGCGTCGCTCACGAAGCGCTGAATGCCGCCTTCGGTGAGATCGCTCGTAGAGGTCGTCGCGACTTGCTTGCCCTTCATCACGCGGAGCCCGGCCGACCGGTGCGCGGCTTCTTCGACGAGCTCCGGCTTGCCTAGACGCACGCGTGCAGAGAGCTCTGCGCCGGAGCGAAGCAAACACTCGGCGACGGTCGCACCGCCGCTCTTGGCCATCTTGACGATCCGATCCCCAAGCTCCAGGAGCTCATCGAGCTCGGCGTCCACACGTGAAGTCATCGACGCGGAGCGTAGCATAGGAAACGCGGCGGCGAGCCAGACGTTCCACGCACCGCGTGCCTGTATTTCCAGCGGTTGCGCTAGATCGTCGCGATGCGTGCATTCTACAACTTTCGCGCCGTGTCGCGGAACGCACGCTCTACCGCGGAAGCGTCAACCTGAGCTAGCTCGCGAGCTGCGCGAGGTACTCGGCGATTTGCCCGAGCGGAAGCACCTTGTGCGGGATGCCGGCGCGTACGGCTGCGCCTGGCATACCGTACACGACCGCCGTCTCTTGAGCTTCCGCGACGACGATACCGCCGGCGTCGCGGATCGCGCGCGCGCCCTCGACGCCATCGTCGCCCATGCCGGTGAGGATCACGCCGATCGCACGTGGTCCCGCGGCGGCGGCGACGCTGCGCAGCAAGCGATCGGCGCTTGGGACGTAGCGATCGTCGGGCTTCGGCGCGCTGACGGTGATGCGAAGCTCGACCCCGTTCTGCACGACCTCCATGCACTGGCGGCCCGGGCAAACGAAGCCGGTGCACTTCGCGAGGCGATCCCCGTCGGTGGCCTCGGCGGTGCGAACGGAGCCTTTGCGATCGAGGCGCTCGGCGAACGTGCGCGTGAACTTGTCGGGCATGTGCTGCGCGACGACGAATCCGGCGGCGGTGGTCTTCGGGATCTTGCCGAAGATCTCGAGCAGCGCGCTTGGTCCGCCCGTCGAGCTCGCGATCGCGATGACGTGCTTTGGCGCGATGTATCCCGCGGCGCGCATCGACGCAGACTCGGGCAGCCCGCGCTCGGATCCGAAGCCTCCGGCGAGGCTCGGCGGTTTTCGCGAGATCGGCGCGGTGGGGAAGCTCGCGCGAAGCTGCCGCACGAGGAGCACCTTCTCGAGGATCTGCTCGCGGAGATCGGTCGCGTCGGGAGCGATCTGCGCGGTGGGCTTGGCGACGAAGTCGAGCGCGCCGAGCTCGAGCGCCTTGAACACGTTCTCTTTCTGCGAGTACGACGAGACGACGATCACCGGCGTCGGCTGACGCGACATCAAGATGCGGAGGAAGGTGAACCCATCCATGCGCGGCATCTCGAGATCGAGCGTGATGACGTCGGGCTTGAGGAGCGTCGCGAGACGCAGTGCTTCTTCACCATCCGCTGCCTTCCCCACCACTTCGACATCCGGATGGCTCGCGAAGACCTCCGCGATGTTCCGCCGGTTGTACGCGGAGTCATCGACGACGAGGAGACGAATGGGAGCCTTCATGGAGAGAGACGCTTTTTCCGAGCTCGCGCTGCTCTTGGTTCGCGCGCGCTATTTGCTGCTGATGTTGGGTGACGATGGTGGTGGAGCGGCCGCCGAGAGGGGCTTTCGATATACGAGATCTTCCTTCAAATGTAACAGCTCGAAGGCAGTCGAGACATTCAAGAGCGACTCGGCGTGACCAAGCAAGAGTACGCCACCTGGGACGAGCCGTTCGTAGAACATCTCCGTAACGCGGCGTCGAGCGGCGGCATCGAAATAGAGGACGACGTTCCGACAAAAGATGACATCACATCGTCCGACAAGATGCGTGCGCTCCTCGTCGAGGAGGTTCATTTGCGCGAAATGGCAGAGGGCACGCACCGCGGGCGCGACGCCATAGAGCATCGTGCTCGAGCTCGGGGGATCGTCGCCGGTCGATCCTCCGAGGCCCGCGGGTCGTGACGGGTCGGGTGAGGCGAGGCGCGATCGCAGAAGAGTCGCGGCGCCAGGTGTGGACGGCTCGCCTCGCTGGACTGGCACGAACCACTTGTTTCGTGCTTGCTCGGACGTCGTCCGAAACGAAGCCGGACCGTAGACTCCGCGGCGCGCGGCCGCGATGCACTTCTTCGAGAGGTCCGAGCCGTAGACGCGAATCTCCCACCCCTCTTCCGCCGGGAAGAGGCCCGACTCGAGGATGAGCATCGCGATCGTGTACGGCTCTTCGCCGGTCGAGCAGCCCGCGCTCCATACCTGGATACGCCGGCGCTGCTTCGCGGCGAGCATCGGCAGGAGCTCGTTCTGAAACGCGCGGAGCTGGTAGTCCTCGCGGAAGAAATACGTCTCGTGGGTGGTGAGGAGATCTCCGGCCTCGTCCCATTCCTCCGCGCCGATCGGGCTGTACTTGAGGAGCTGGTAGTAGTCGGCGAACGACGTGAGCCCGCGCACGCCAAGACGTTCACGCAGGCGGCGCTCGAGCGAAGAGCGTGACTCGGGGCCGAACCAGATGCCGAGACGCTCGCTGATCAGATCGCGCAGCAGCCGATACTCGTCCGCGCGAAGCTGCGGCTCACCCGTGCGCGGTCCGCCGAAGAGTGGCTTCTTCGTGCGCGGGCCTTCCACTACGTGGGCGCTCCATGTTGGCGCGTCGCGAGCGCTTGCATGATCGCCTGGCGCACCTCGGCGCTGCGTTCGCGGTCGAGTCGCGCGCGAAGGATGCTCTCGGCGTCGGAGCCTGTCTGACCGAGGAGCTCGGCTGCGCACTTTCGAACCGACTCGGAGCTGTGCTCGATCGCGGTCGCGAGCGCCGCGAGCGCGCGGTCGCCTCCGCCTCCCGCCTTCGCGATCTCTCCGAGCGCGAGCTTCACCACCTCGTGATCGGGGTGATCGGTCGCGCTGAGGAGCGCGTCGACGTGCCCGGGCACACTGCCGACGACCTCGATCGCGGCCGCGGCGATCGACGGCTCGTGCGAGCGGAGGAGCGGTCGCGCCGCCGCGAACGCACGCTCGGCGTCGGCGTCGCGGAGCGCGCGAAGCACTGTGCCGAGGCGAAGTGGATCTTTTGTCGTCGCCGCGAGCGAGGCGAGCTGCTCGGCGCGACGGAGGCGCCCCAGCGCACGGATGGCGGCGAGGGCGACGACCGCTTCTTCGTCTGCGAGCGAGACGGAGATCGCATGCGCGGCGTCTTCGGTGCCGAGCGCGGCGAGCGCTTCGATCGCAGACCTTCGCACCGAGGCTTCGCGATGCGTGAGCGCATGCTCGAGGAACGTCTCGTCGCTCGGCAGCGACTCACCCGCGCGGCCGATCGCCTCGAGCGCGATCGCCGCCCACAGCGCGTCCTCGCTTCGAGGATCCACGTTGGCGATCATCGCCCGCGCGGGCTTGGGATGGCGTGACGCGATCGCGAGCAGCGCCGACGCCGCGGCAGACGCCACCTTCGGATCGGCAGAGCGCGTATGCCTCGCGACCGGGAGGAGATCGGAGCCGTCGCCGACGATCGCGAGGCTCTTCAACGCAGGCGCGACGACCTCGGAGGACGGATCGTCGAGCGCCTCACGCACGGCGGCGAGCGGCTTCTGCTCGGACTCCGACGACGCGAGCTCGGGCAGCATCGAGATCGTGGCGCCGCGAAGCGAAGGCGCCGCGCTTCGACCTGCGACGAGGAGCGGCTCGACCGCGTCTTGACCATAGAGGCGAAGCGCCGCCTCGGCGCGCTCGGCGACGTTGTCATCGGCGAGCGCGTCCGCGATCAACGAGACGTCGTCGGGATCGCGGACGAGACCCAGCGCGAGGATGGCCGCCCCTCGCGCGACCGAGTCGCTGATGTCCTTCGCGATCGCTCGAAGGCGCGCCTTCGCTGCCGCGGACGTGCGGAGCGTCTTGACCGCGATGTCGGCGAGCTCCTCGTCTCCCCAAGACTCCTCGAGCGATCGTCCGAGCGACACCACCGCCTCGCGCGCGAGCGTCGAGCTCGGATCGGCGATCGCCTGCGCCAGGAACAAGAACGCGCGCGGAGCCGTATTTCCTGCGGCGGTCGCGATCGCATTCCGCTTGAGGAGCGCGTCTTGGAAGAGCGGCTCGAGGCTCGACCACGGCACGATCGCGTCGAGCGTCCGAAGCGCTTCGAGCGCCGCGACCCGCACTTGGGTGTGGTCGCTCGACAGGAGCGACGTCAGCGTTCGGAGCGCGAGCTCACGCGCCTCTTCGCCTGCGAGGTCCGCTTTGCCGAGCCCCTCGGCCGCAGCGATGACGACGTTCACGTCGGCGTCCTGCGACGCGCGCGCGAGCGTCCTCATCCCCGCGAGCGTGGGCGCGCCCGCGAGCACCTCGACGGCGAGCTTGCGACCATCCGCGTCGAGGCGACCGAGCGCATCGATCGCGCCGGGCACAGCGTCGGGGCCGATCATGATGAGCGCCTCGACCGCGGAGTTGCGGAGGCCGATGTTCTCTCGCTCTGCAAGCGCACGCGCGACCGCGAAGACGACCGCTGTGCGCGGCTCGACGCGCGTCGCGATCGCCGCTGCCTCTTTTCGAACGCGCCAATCTTCGTCGCCGAGCGCGGAGAGCAGAAGCTCGCACGACTCGGGCGCAGGAAGCGCAGGGATGTCTTGCGCGGCGCGCCGGCGGATCTCCGGCTCGACATCGAGGAGGCGCGCGCGGACGCGCTCGGCCGTCTTCTCGAGGTTGCTGCCGCTGCTCATGTGCTCAACGGCGCGGCGAACGGCGGCGCGAGGGCCGCCTGGGTCACCGCTCCAAAGGCGCGCGCGTCGAGGACGAAGACGAGACGCTCGCCGAGCGTCGTCACGCCTTCGATCCCACGTGCGTCGTCCCCCGGACCGAGCGGCGGCGCCGGACGCAGCTCACCGCCGGCGAGACCGAACACCTCCGTGACGGAGTCGACGATCAGCGCCGCATAGCGCGCCGCCGCGGCCGCAGCCGCCGCCGCCTGATCTTGCACCCGACCCGCGTTGCCGTGCTGAGGTGTCGCGGCGGGGCCGAGCGCGATCCTTCGCGGGCCGACGTCGAGCACGATCCACTTGGTCTTGCGAGAGCCGGCGCGCGGCGGGAGACCGAAGCGCTCGCGCAGATCGATCACGGGGACGACCTCGCCTCGATAATCGGCCACGCCTTTCACGGCCTTCGGCGCACGCGGCAAATCGACGACCGTGAGCGGGTTGACGATCTCTCGTACGACATCGATTCGAACGGCGTACATCACGTCGCCGACGAGGAATCCCACGAGGTCTTTGGAAGGGTCATGCCTGTGCCTTGCCATGAGAAGCTCGCGTGTTGGGCTCAGTACTCCGCGAAGAGCGGAGCGAGGTCGAGGAGCATGAGGACAGCGCCTCCAGGAGGACGACCGATGCCGACGACATGAAGAGGCTGCTCCGTTCCGAGAACGGTGGGCGGCTCGATCTCGGCTTCGGAGAGGCGATACACCTGGAGCACTTCGTCGACGAGGAGCCCGATCTCTTCGTCACCGGCGTCGACGAGGAGGATGCGGCTCTTCTTGTCCATCATGAACGAGCGCGTGAGCCGAAAGCGTCGCTTCAAGTCGATGACCGCGACGAGACGACCGCGCACGCTCATCACACCGACCACGCCCGGGTCGGCGCGAGGGACCTCCGTGATCGGAAGCGGCTTCAAGATCTCGACGATGTTGCCGATCTCGATCGCATATGCTTCGGTGCCAAGCGCGAAGGCGAGATACTCGGCGCGCTTGCCGAGTTCGTCGGCGCGCTGCATCGCGGAGCGGCCTTCCACCTTGCGTGCGAGCGCCTTCAATTGAGCGATCCTCGGTGTGCGTGGCCGAGCCCCATTCCGGTCACGACGTCGACGTTGGAGGTGTCGAGCCTTCGCGCGCCGGTGCCGGTGCCCTGCTGCTGTTGTGCGTCCTTCTGCTGTTGCTGTTGTTGCTCGGTGGGGCTCGCGAGCACTTCGGCGATGAGCGCCGCGGCGTCGAGGACGAGACCGACGCGTTGATCGCCGAGCTCGGTCGCGCCCGCGAAGCCGCGCACCTTCTTCAGCGATTTACCGAGCGCCTTGATGACGATGTCTTGCTGGCCGATCAGGCGATCGACGACGAAGCCGACGCGCCGCTCGGCGACGGTCGCGATCACGACGTAGCTCTTCGGACGCGTCGCCTTGACGGGAGGCGGCACCGGCGTCTTCGCGTCTTCGTTGAACCACACGCCCGCGCGCACGCCTTCGAGCTGAAACACCTTCGCGAGGCGCGCGATCGGGAGCGTCTGACCGCGCTGGGTCATCACCTCGCGGCCTTCGAATGTGCGCACCATCGACTCCTCGAACACGATCGCCTCTTCGACGCTCGCGAGCGGCATGCAATACGTGCGACCGGCCACCTCGACGATCAGCACGCTGATGATCGCGAGCGTGATCGGCAACGTGATCGTCATCTTCGTGCCGATGCCGACGTCGCTCGTGATGTCGACGACGCCGCCGAGCTTGGCGATGTTCGTCTTCACGATGTCCATGCCGACGCCGCGCCCCGACAGGCTCGTGACGTCTTCTTTCGTCGTGAACCCTGGCTGGAAGACGAGCGTGAGGATCTCCTTCGTGCTCATCTCGCGCCCCTCGGCCTCGGTCACGAGCCCTTTGCGGAGGGCGGCAGCGAGGATGACCGACGGATCCATGCCCTTGCCGTCGTCTTCGACCTCGATGACGACGTGGTTTCCCTTTTGGAATGCGTTGAGGGCGATCGTCCCCACCGGCGGCTTGCCCACGCGCATGCGCTCGTCGCGATCTTCGATGCCGTGATCGATCGCGTTGCGCATCATGTGCATGAGCGGATCGCTCAGCTCTTCGACGATGAGCTTGTCGATCTCGGTCTCCGCGCCGGTGACGACGAGGTTGACCTGCTTCTCGTGCTCGCGCGAGATCTGCCGAACGATACGCGCGAGCTTGTCGAAGACCTGCCCGAGCGGGACCATGCGGACTTCGAGGATGCCGTTCTGCATCTGCGACAGATGCCGATCGAACGAGCGATGAAGCCTCGTGAGGCTCGTCGCGAGCTCGCGTAGCTCTTCGCGCTGTGACTTCGTCGCGCCGCCGTGTCTCTCGTCGGTGCTCCGCTCGCCGTCGACCCGCACGCGCTCGGCCAGGCGCGACACCGCCGAACGAACGATCGCGAGCTCGCCCACGATGTTCATGAGGTGATCGAGCTTGCGGATGTCGACGCGAACGGTCTGCGTCACGCTTCGAAGCGTGAGCTCGCGCTGTTGTTGTTGTTGTTGCACGGGCGGCGCTCCACCGAGCCCGCCGGGGTTGATCGGCGGAGGCGGAAACGACGGCTCACGGAGGCCTCCCGCAGGAGGAGGCCGCGACGTGCGCACGCCGTCGCCGTAGTCGTCCGTCTCGAGCGTCTCGAGCCCCAGCGGCGCGGCGCCCTCACCGCCGGGCGGCGGGAACGACTGCCGGTGCTGCGGGATCGTCCCCATCGCTGGCGGCGCCTCCGACGCTCGGTGTCCCATCCCTGCAGGCGGAATACTCTGCCGTTGCGGAGCAGCTTCGCGGCGGCGCACCTCGTCGATCTGCACGTTCGACGACGCGACGGCGACGCCCAGCGTCGAGAGGCCTTCGCGGCTCGCGACGAGGATCTCGAGCTCGACGCTCTCGGCGTCGCCGCCCTCTCCGGTGGGGAGGAACGTGATGATCTCTCCGTGCGGCCGCGTCTTCGCCTTGAGCTCGTCGAGCGCCGAGTCGATCGTCGCGAGCTGGAACTGGACGCGCATGCGGTAGAGCGAGAGCCCCGCTTGCAGGTTCGTGCGGAGCCTGTGCTCTTCGTATTCGGTGAGGACGCCGAGCAGCCCGGGATCGAGCTCGTACTGCGCGACGACGGAGCCGCCGCCGCCACCTTTCTGCTGGGCCACCTGGCCGAGCGCCGCGAGGAGCGCCTTCACTTCGGCGGCAGGCTCGGGACCGTCTCCCTTCGCGGCCGTCAGGATGCGTCCGTAGAGCTCGACGGACTGAAAGAGAAGGTCGAGCACCTGCGCGGTGAGCTCGATGCGGCCGAGACGCAAATCGTCGAGGAGGTTCTCGAGCTCGTGCGAAAGACCCGACATCATCGCGGCGCCGAAGAGACCCGAGAGGCCTTTCAGCGTGTGGACAGCGCGGAACACGTCGTTGACGAGCTCGGCGTCGCTTCCACCTCGCCTGCACACGTCGTCGAGGGCGAGGAGATCACGGCTCAGGCCATCGACGATCTCCTGGGCCTCCGAGAAGAACTCCTCGCGCGCTTTGTCTCCCGCGCTCTCGCCACGCCCGCCGCCCTGGTGTTCAGCCATGCTCGCTGCTCTGTGTGCTGCCGCCTGGTCCGAGGAGCTTCTCGCAGGCGCCGCGGAGGAGCTCGGGGGTGAACGGCTTGGGGACGTACGCGTCAGCGCCGAGCTTTCGACCACGCTCGACGTCACGCTCGGTGGCTTGCGTGGAGATGATGACGAGCGGAGTGCTGCGGTATTGTTCGGACCTTCGAATGAAGTGAATCAGCTCGAGGCCGTTCACATCGGGCATGTTGATGTCCGTGATGATCAGGTCGTAACGTGTCCGCGGAAGCAGACGCATGGCGTCGAAACCGCTCTGCGCCTCGGTGACCTCGACGGGCCCCACCGCGGCAGAGAACGCCGGGTCTTCGAGGATTGCTCGAATCAGGGAACGGGTCGACGCCGAGTCTTCGACTACGAGGATGCGTCGCACGAGCTCGAGTGTATCAGAGGCCAGCTCGCGAGAGTTACGCGCTAGACTGGGGCCGTGCTACCGCCCGTAAAAACAGCCGCAGCGCTGATCATCGGCAACGAGCTGTTGAGCGGTAAGGTCGAGGAGGCCAATGTGCACGTCCTCGCCACCGCCCTCCGTAAGCTGGGCGTCGAGCTCCGGCGTGTCGTCATCGTGCTCGACGATCTCGACGTCATCGCGCGCGAGGTGAAGGAGCTCTCCGCCACGCACGACTGGCTGTTCACGTCAGGCGGCGTCGGACCGACCCATGATGACGTGACGGTGCACGGCGTCGCGCGCGCGTTCGGCGTCGAGGTCGTGCAAGACCCAACGCTCGCCGCGATGCTTCGCGAGCACTACCAAGAACGCTGCACCGACGGCCACATGCAGATGTCGCTCATCCCGAAAGGCGCGAGCCTCGAGTCGCACGAGAGCGTTCGCTGGCCGACGATTCGTTACGAGAACACGTGGCTCATGCCCGGCGTGCCGGAGATCTTTCGCATGAAGCTCGCGGTCGTCGTCGACCGCCTCGGCGGCGGCGTCGGCTTCGTGTCGAGATCCGTCTTCACCAACATGGATGAAGGGGATTTAAAGGGTCTTCTCGATCGGGTCGTCGAGACGTTTCCCGACGTCGGCATCGGCTCGTACCCGAAGTGGCAAGACCCCACGTACAAGACGAAGCTCACCTTTGACGGGCGCGACGTCGACCGCGTGGATCAAGCACGCGACGCGTTCCTCGCGCTCCTGCCCGAAGGCGAGCCTCAGCGCGTCGAGTGAGGCGCGCGCTAGCGGCTCGGAATACGAAGCGGTGGTCCGCGTCGGATCGTCTGCACGCGTGGCACGTTCATCGGCGCGGGCGCTGGCGATCCGCCCACCTGTGAGGAAGAGGAAGAGGGCGTGACGACAACGGCAGGTGCTGCGCAGGGTCGTGCTTCGAGTCCAAGCTTCACAGTCATCAAGGAGACGCTTTCGCGGTCTCCTCCCTTGAAGAAGAAGAAGAGGTGGAAGAGAGCTTCGTCGCGATTTCGCCGACGACCTTCGCTTGGCCGTCGAGCCATCGGGCCACGACCTTCAACGTGCTCGCGCCAAGCGAAAGACCGCGGGCGGTTTGGTTCGTGACGGCGTCGAAGACCATGTCGACGAACGATTTACGCGCGGCGCCGGCTTCTTCCCCCTTGTTTTCCACTTTCGGGGATTCCGCTGCTGCTGCATCGGCCGAAAGAGTCGTTTTATCTGCGTTTTCCATAGGAATCACCTCATAACGCGTTGCGTTTGACGCATTATGAATCCTGAACGCGTCGCGTCAAGGTTCGGGTCGACGATTCAGAAATGGAGCGAAGAACGTCTCTGCATTGCTCAGCATTGTCGGGATCGATTGGCCGAGCTCGTGGCCGTCGTCGACCTCGACGAGCCGCACGTTTCGCCGTCGGGCCGACCACACGCGGGAGAGCTCGACGTCGACCACGTCGTCCTGGCGACCGTGGACGATCCACGTGGGGACGCGCACGTCGGGCCACGCGCCGAGCTCGGCGTCGAGGCGCGCGAGCTCCTCCACGAAGCCGAAATGGACGCGGGATCGTTCCCCCTTCGGCTTTGCATGGTCGTCGACATCCAAGAAGCCCGTCCTCTGCCACGCGTCCCAAGCGTCGCGGCCGAGGCGCTCTCGCCACCGGGACGCGATCTGGAAGGCGGGCGCCATCAAGAAGACGGCGCACACGCGCGGGTCTGCCTCGGCGACGCGCGCGGCGGTGAGCCCGCCCAAGCTCGATCCGATCAGCACGACGCGGCACTTGGGATCGCGTCGCTCGTCGATCGCACCCATCACGCGCGCCTTCATCGCGGAGAACAGGAGCGACTCGAACGAAGGCACGCGCAGATCGAGCGCTTCGAACGGCAAATCATGGCCTTTGGCCCACTCTTCGAACGCCTTCGCCTTTCGTGAAAGAGGGCTCGAGGCGAACCCGTGAAGGTAAAGAAAGAGCGCGTCGTGGGAGCGATCGCCGGTGCTGTCACGCGTCGTCATGTTCGCTTCTCGTCTCTCTCTTCTCGAGCCATCACTTCTTGTCAGCGAGCAGCGGCGTGCGCGTGATCTTCACGTCGCGCCTCTCGCCGTTGCGAAGGATCGTCACCGTGAGCGTGCTGCCAACGTCCCCACGAACCGCGCGGCGCACTTCGTCCTGGCTCATCGCCCGGACGTCCTTGCCGTCGATCATCAAGATCTCGTCGTCGATTTCGAGCCCGGCGCGCTCTGCGCCTTGTCCAGGAGGCATCGACCGAACGAAAAGACGATGATCGGATTTTTGTCCCAAGGCTGCGCCGATCGTGCCTGGCGCCGAGCTTCCACAGGCGATCGCTGCAAAAGTCAGCAGGAGCGCCCACCAGAAAGTCCCATTTTTCAGGACGCTTCGGCGCCGAGCACCCGCCGAAACACGGGCGAATCGCCGGTGCGCATGGCGCTGCGCTCTCGTTGGCGTCGGGCTCGTTCCAAAGAGCCTGAAAAAATTCATCATCATATGGAGTGAGTGGGCGTTGCTTTCGTTCGCCCGAGGTCGCTACACTTTGTTCGCGGTTGTTGTTGGTCGAGTGAGGGTATGTTCCCTCGCTTCCTGTCTCTCCTCTTCTGTTTTCTGTTTTGCCTGATCGGTCGCGCGCATCCGCCATGTGGAAGCTGGTAATCGAGGACGACGAAGGAAAACGGACGGTCGTCCCGCTCTCGCGCGATGACTACACCATCGGTCGTCAGGAGGGGAACACCATCCGGCTGACGGAGAGGAACGTCTCCCGCACGCATGGTCGCGTGAAGCGCAACCGCTCGGGCAACGGCGCCGGGCACGTCTTCATGCTCGAAGACCTCCGCAGCTACAACGGCGTCTTCGTCAACGGCCTCCGTGTCGCACACACGCAAGACCTCCAGCACGGCGACCTCATTCAGATCGGCGACTACCGCATCGTCCTCCAGGATGACGCGGCCGCGGCGGCCGAGGCCAACGCGACGATCCCGATCACGACGACGGACCCGAGCGACGCGAAGGCGACGATCCCGATCGCCCCGGCCTACCGAGGTCAGACCCTCACCGAGCGTCCGAACCGCCTCGTGATGCTCGTCGGGCCCACGCCAGGCGTCGAGTACCCGCTCGATCGAGAGCGCATGACCGTCGGTCGCGCCGAAGACGCGTCGATCTCGGTCAACCACAACTCCGTCTCACGCCTCCACTGCGAGGTGCATGCGCTCGGCGACGGTCGCTTCGAGATCGTCGACAAGGGCTCTTCGAACGGCGTGCGCGTCAACGCCGTCGAGCTGCGACGAAGCATCATCGAAGCCGGAGACGTGATCGAGCTCGGCGACGTTCGCTTCAAGTTCGTCGGCGCTGGCCAGATCTTCGTGCCCGGCCCGAACGAGAGCCAACAGCTCACGGCGATCAGCGACCGCGAGGCCGAGCTCGTTCACACGAAGAAGGGCTTCAGCGGCTACCTCGTGCCGGTCCTCGGCGCAGGCTTGGTCGGCGCCGTCATCATCCTCGCGTTCGCGTGGATCATCCGCTCGCGTACGCCGGTCGAGACGGTCGACGCCGACATTCGCGGCACGGGCGAGGCCGAGCAAGCGATCCTGATGGAGGCGAAGAAGACCTGCTCGGTCGAAGACTGCGAGCAAGCGCACAACGCCGTGATGATGATCCCTGACGGCTCGCCTTGGAAGGAGAGCGCCGATTTCCGCGGCATCGTCTCCACGTGGGCCGAGTCGCTCCTCAAGAAGGCGCGCGACGAGAAAGATCCCGCCACGCGACGCGCCATCCTCAATCGCATCCTCTCCGATCCGAAGGTCGACGGCGTCCAGAAGAAGCAGGCGACGGATTTGATGGGCGCAGGCGAGCCCACTCCACCGATGCCGACCGATCTTCCGTCGGCCAACCCGAAGGACTCGGGCGCGGTCGCAACGACCACGCAGCAGCCGCCGCCGCCCACCCCCACGCGTCCCACGCCGACGTCCCACACCACGGTCACGAACGCGACGACGACCGCGACGCCCACGCCGCAGCCGACGCCCGCGCCCACGCCGAAGCCCACCGTGAACCAACTCGAGCGCGCACGTGAAGCCGCGCTGCGTGGTGAGCCCGCCGCGGTTCGCCAGCTGCTCGAGACGAAGGTCCGCAACGGTCACGGGACCGCCGAAGAAGCGCGACTCGTCCGCGAAGCCTGCAAGGCGATGGGCGATCGCGCGTGCAGCGAAGACATCAAGTCGAAGTACCCGTAGCGCGCGGGCCTCTCCGCTGCGGCACGTCTCAGTGCACGGTCGCGATCGCCGTCCACATGCCGCCGCCTGACTCGCATGCGGTCTTCGCGCCGTTCACCGAGTACGTGTTCGGCGGACCCGTGTAGAGATGCTCGCGGCCGCCGGCCTTGAGCGCGCACGTGCCCAGCCGGTTTTCGATCGGGCATGTCCCCTCGCCCGAGCGCCATGTCATGCCCGAGCAGAGACGCTTGCCTGCGGCGGCCTCGGCGCGGCCGTACTCGGCGCAGGCGTTGTCTTTCTCGCGATAGCAGCTCCCTGGCGCCTCGCTCGAGCTGCCGTCTTTCGAGCAAGCCGCGAGCGCGATCATCACAGCCCCGGTCGCCAGCCGATGCGCCTTCATCCGAACGATGCCTTGGCGAAGACGTCCTTGACGAGCTCACACAGAAGGTCGGCCTCGCGTCGATCGAATCCTTCGAGATGGGGTGAGTCGAGATCGAGCACGGCGCGAAGCTCGCCGCTCGAATCGAGGATGGGCAGGACGAGCTCGGAGCGCGTCCGGTCATCGCACGCGATGTGATCTTCGACCTTCGAGACGTCGGTGACGAGCTGCATCTCACGCGTTCGTGCGCACGCACCGCAGACTCCACGCGCGAAATCGATGCGGAGGCATCCCATCGTGCCGTGGTAAGGGCCGACCGCGAGCATCCGATCTCCGACGCGGCGGTAGAAACCACACCAGTTCGCCTGCACGAGCGTCTCGAAGAGGAGGCATGCGAGCGTCGCCTCGATCGCGACCGCGTCTGTCTCGCCCTCGAGCACCGCGCGGATCTGTGGGAGCGCCTCGCTCAGGCGGCGGGCGCGATCCTCGCGCGAGAGCAAGGTGCCTCGGTCGACGGCGGGGAGAAGGATGCCTTCGGACATGATGCTTCGAGGACGTTTAGCGCAGCCGTGCGCAGGCACGCTCGCGGAAAGCACCTGTCGGAAAGGAAACAGCGGAGTCCCGATTTCGACAGCCAAACGTGCGCCTGATCGCGCGGTTCGCCGCGATTTTCGGGGAGTCGCCGAGCAGCGAGACCTTGGCCCACGCGATGCAATGGCCCGTGCGAGACAAGAGGACACGATGAGCAGCACCCGCCCCGAGCCCCAAGGAGACCCACGAGCCGAGCGCAGCGTCGCGGACGACCAACCGCGCAAATCCCAGGCGAAGCGGCCAGCGCCCGCCCCGCGTTGGTTCGTGTTCGGCGACTGGCGTACGGACGTGACGAGCCAGGAGTTCGTCCTCTGCTAGAGCGGATCGGCGGCTCGTTCAGGGTCCCCGAGAATTTCGTGGGTTTGGTGCAACGCAGCACGATTTCAGCAAAATTTATCGCTTGAATCGCGCCTGTTCGTGATTTCGAGCGCGTACCATGTTGCGTTGCAACATGACGGGGTGTAGAACACGCGCACCGTGTTCACCGCCATTCGCAGCACAGGCATGTACCTCCCGGAGATCGAGGTTCCGAACCGCGTCTTCCGCGAGCGCTTTGACAAGACCAACCCCGACTTCGTCGAAAAGACGGAGGCGAACTCGGGGATCAAGACGCGCTTTCACGCGCCCGACGAGTGGGCCACCTCGGATCTCGCCGTCCGCGCCGCTCGTCACGCGCTGAATCGCGCGAACGTGTCCCCCGAGGATCTGGACGTGATCCTCGTCGGCACGGACTCGCCGGACTACGTCACGCCCGCGACGTCGGTCGTCGTGCAGCACAAGCTCGGCGCGAACAAAGCTGGCACCTTCGACGTGGGCTGCGCGTGCGCGTCGTTCCCGACCGCGCTCTCCGCGGCGAGCGGGATGATGTCCACGAACCCGTGGATGAAGAACGTGCTCGTCATCGGCGCGTACATGATGCACAAGCTCTCCGACCCGACCGACCCAATGTCGTTCTTCTACGGTGACGGCGCTGGCGCGGCGCTGCTTCAGCCGTCCGAAACGCCAGGCCTGCTCGCGTCGGCGTTCCGCGCCGATGGCAGCTTCGCCAAGCACTGGGGCATCATGAGCGGTGGTACCGCCGAGCCCGCGAACGAAGAAGCCATTCGCGCAGGCCGCACGCAGGTCCGCATGGCCGAGCGTTACCCCGCCGAGATCAACGACGAGGGCTGGCCGGCGATCGTGAAGATGCTCGCCGAGCGCAACCACTTCCGCCTCGACGAAGTCGATCACTTCATCTTCACGCAGGTTCGCAAGCGCACGATCGAGAAGGTCATGCGCTCGCTCGAGCAGCCCGTCGAGAAGGCCCACACCATCATGGAGAAGTGGGGCTACACCGGCTCGGCGTGCATCCCGATGGCATTGCACGACGCGGTCGAGCAGAGGCGCCTCAAGAAGGGCGAGCTCGTTCTTCTCGTCGGCTCCGGCGTGGGTCACAACCAAGCAGGGATCGCGCTCCGCGTGACCGACTCCCTCATCGGTGTCTCGCCGGCTTGATGACGTGCGCGCTCGATCCGTTGGGGGCTTCCCCCCAAACCCCGATCGTCCGAACCCTCAGAAGGAGCTTTGGTTTTTCATGGCTGCTCTTCCCGCCCTCACCCCAACCCCCATCTCCGTGTCGATCACGACGAGCTCGAAGCCCACGCGCCCTACGTCTTCCTCGGCGTCGTCTTCTCACGTGAGCGATGCGCCGGAGACGGTCGCGCATGGCAAGCGTCTGAATCAACGCGCGGATCTCGAGCGACTACGCCGCAAGCTGACGGAGCCTTGCGAGCTCGCCGACCGCGATTTGCTCACGCTCCTGTCGTATGCCATCGGTGGTGACGGCGATCCCGTCATCGGCCTCCTCGACGACGCGCGCGCGACGATCGGGCTCCTCAGCGAGCTGCCTTCGGGCACGGAGCCGAACCTCCTCTCGTCGCTCGAGCGCCGCCTCGCCGTCGCCCTCGAGCTCTATGCTCGCGCCAGCGCGAAGTGAGCTAACGGCGCATCGCCGTCTGGCCCGCGAAATTCGCTCGTGGCAAAAGCTCGCGAAGCTGCGTGTAGAGCGTCGGGCTCAGCGTGAGGTTGTTGAAGCGCAGATCGAGCTTCTCGAGATGCGTGAAGCGATCGAAGTTGTCCGCGAGGATCTTCATCTCGTCGTTCAGGTCGCAGTACGAGAGATCGAGCTCCGTGAGGCGCGTGAGGCCCTTCCACGCGAGCAGGCTCGCGATCTTGTCGTTGCCCGAGAAGTTGCGGAGCGCGAGCCGCTGGAGCTTCGGCAGATCGCGCACGCACTCGAGCGCCAGCCGAAACGACCCGGTCGCGCCGGCGGCAAAGCGGGTCGGATCGAACGTGATGCTGGTCAGCTCGTCGAGGCTCGACGCGCGCACGCGATCGAGGGTCTCGATCGTGGCGGCGTTGCCCACCACCTCGAGCACGCGAAGCTTTCCGAACCCGATGATCTTGCCGAACACGACGTCGTTCGAGTGCACGCGCAAGATCTCGAGGTCGGGGAGCGCTTCGTAGAGCCGCGCGAGCGGTCCCACGCGACCCGCGAGCTGACCTTCCCCGAGATCGCCGAAGAACAGCGCGCGGAGGCGCGGGAAGCTCGTCGCATGACGGACGAGCGTCTCGACGACGCGCACGTACGAGATCAACGGAGGGGCACGCCCCTGCGCCGCCGCCGCGCCGAGCACGATCGACCGCAAATACCGGGCGAACGGCGTCTTCGCGAGCGCGTCGATCATCTCCACGGGCGCCATCTTCTTCGACGCGACGAGCGCGACCTCGTCGATGACGCCGAGCCGCCAGCTCGCGGTGCAGGCGGCATATTGGCCTGTCGGCTCGTTCGGGCTCTTCGGGACGACGCTCACGACGTGGCTCGCAAGGTCACCGAAGATCGCGCTCGCGTTCTTCATGAGGAGCGCACGTGCTTCGCTCGCGAGGCGCGTTCGCTGCGCGGGATCGGCGTGCGGTCCCATCACGTCGTGCAGCGCGAGCTGCGCCGCGATCACCTCGCCGAGGAAGTGCCCGCGCTCGATCAAGGCGTCCGCATGAACGGCAAGCGCGTCGAGATCGTCAGGCGCGAGGAGATCTTCGTGGGCGACGGACATCGGCAGGTGGGACGGCAGAGCCGCTACGGGTGGATACGGTACAGCGTTCGAAACTTCAGCGGTCGGCTCGGTGGACAGAGCGTACGGTTGTAACGATCGATCCATCCCATCGCCTTCTCCGCCCACGCCCTATCCTCGTAAAACGGGAGCTCCGACCACTCGACCGTCACGCGACGATCGAGCCCATCCACGCCGGTATGGAGCACCGGCCGGTCGGCGAGGACGAACGGCCGCGCCGTCCCCGCGTCGATCCGCCGCGCGATCTCCTCGGGATCGGCTTTGTCGACGTCGTACACGCGAGGGTGAAAAGGCGGCTGGTTGAGGTTGATGTCGGGCAGCGCGGTCGCATGCAGCTCATCGCCGAGACGATCGTGAAGGAAGCGCATGAAGCGCACGTTGTGATGCCAGCCGAGCGGCACGAACATCAGGAGGAGCATGCCCAAGACGCTCGACGTGGCGAGGATCACGCCGATCGCGCCTCGCCGCCGCCGCCATCCCCATGCCGAGATCCCCGGCAGACGCGCCGATGACGATGGCCCGATCGCCATCGTGACGAGCGCCGTCGCGAGGATCGCCATCGGAAAGAGAAAGCGCTCCTCCTTGTGCGCGAGGAGGTTGTGGATCACGAAGAACGGGAGCGTCGCCCACGTCACCGGATGTCGCGGACAGCGAATCCACGCCACGATCGCGAGCAGCATCAGCGCGGCGAGGATGGGCATGAACACGTTCGCAGGCGTGAGCCAGAGGTACGCGAACGGCGGATCGGTCCCGAAGAAGCCGGCCGCGCCCTCGAGGACGTTCGCCTTGAAGTACGTCCACGCGGGGAACGTCCACACGCCGTAGCCCCATCGATCGACCAGCGCGCTCAGGCCGAGCGAGAGCACACCGCCAGCGACCACGAGCGCGAGCCGAGCGACGCGCGCGCGACCGATGAACGCGAGCCAGAGCACGACGCCGATCGCGATGAGCGCGGTCTGAAAGCGCATCTCGAACGCCGCGCCGAAGAGCACCCCGGCCAAGACGAGCCGAAGAGGACGATCGAGCGACGGCACGGTCCACTTCGACTTCGCGTCGTCGCGCTGGAGCGCGCTCGCGCCGTCGAGCAAGATCGCGAACGCGATCGTGAGCGCCGCCATCGATCCGCTCTCCGAAGACGTTCGAACGAACAAGTACGGGAGAAATCCCGCGAGCGTGCTCACGCGAAGATGAAGGCGCTTCTCTTCGTCCGTCGGGTACCACGGAAGCGTCGCCTTCACGAAGAGCGCGAGGGCGCCCACGTTGGCGAGGCCGGTCACGAGCCGGAACGCGAACGTGAGCGTCCAGATGTCACGCACGCCGGCGACGCCGAGCACACGGGCGATGAGCCAATAGAGGAAGGGCTGCAGCCACGGCCTCATCTTCTGGGCATGCTCCCAGGGCAGACCCCAATCGCTGATCTGCCCGAGCTTCAGGCGCGTCAGCTCGATCACCTGGAAGTATTCGTCGATGTGGAAGTACGCGTAGCTGAACCACGCCGTGATGCAGGTGATGACGAGGCTCGCGCCGAGATAGGCGCGCACTTCGCGTGGCGTGACGGAGGCGGTCCCGCTCACTCGCCCCGCCCCGTCCTCACTCGGCCGGCTTGTGATCGTCGGACGTCGCCACGGCGTCCGCGTGCGGATCGGCGCTGGGCGCGCGCCCGGGCGGATGATGCTTCTTCGTATCGAGCAGCACGTGAAGCAGCGACGGAAGGAAGAAGAGCGCCATCCCGACGCACGCGATCTCGCCCCACATCGCGAGACGGCCGAACGACTGGAGCGCTTGGTTGTCCGAGAACAGCATCGATCCGTATCCGATCGTCGTCGTGTAGCTGCAGAGCGCGACGGCGCCTCCACCTCGCGCGACCGCCGACGTGACGTCGCCTTTCAAGAGGCGCGTGCGATCGAAGACGTTGAATGGATACTCGCAGCCGATGCCAAAGGTGATCGGCAGTGCGATGAAGTTGAAGAAATTGAGCCGCGTCTCGCTCCATGCCGCGAGCCCGACGAGCACGGTCACGCCCATGATGAGCGCGAGGAGCGTCGCGAACGTGCCTATGCGCGATCGCGTCGCGAGCACCACGACGATCGCCACCGCGATGAACGACGCGCCGGTCGCGAGCGGGCCATCGCGCTCCATCGATCGGATCATCTCGGCGAAGATCGTCGAGCGGCTCGCCGTCTGCACGATCGTGCCGTCGGGGAGCTTGACGTTGTCCGTCGTCGCCGCCATCCGCAGGAGCGTGCGGCCATCGGAGAACGACACACCGTATTTGTACTTGATGTACATCAACGTCCCGATCTTCCCGTTGTTCTCCTCGAAGCGACGGCGAATGAGCGGGGGCAGATCCTTGGCCTCGACGATCTTGAGATCCTCGGGTGGCTTCATCTCCTCGAGCCGCATGCGCTCTTCGGGATTCACCTGCGACATGACGAACGGCGTCATGCGGTCGCGGATGCGATCGAGCACGGCGAGCTTCTCTTTCTGAAGCTGCGGTGGACCAGGCAAGAACTGCTGAACGGTGACGATCTCTTCGATGAGCTGGCCCTTCGGGTCGGCGCGATCGGCGTCGAGGATCTGCTTCTCGAGCATCGGCACCTGCTCGGGGGTGTCCGCGAGGATGAGCGTGCCCGAGATGTTTTGCTTGCCGCGGAAGACCTCGTTGTCCGCCTTGTTGCTCCATTCACCAGGTCCGCCGACCTGCTTCGACGATCGCGAGCCGAGCTTCGAGAAGTTGTACTCCCACGGGTCCTTCAAGAACTTCGGCAGGTGCGTGGCCGCCCAGGCGGTGAAGACGAGCGGCACGAGGATGAACAGGATCGGCACGCGCGCGGTCACCTTCGAGATGAGGCGCATCGCGGCGCCGCTCGATCCGTCTGCGGCGACGGGCGGCTTCGGATCACGCAACCACGACGGAAGCTTCTCCTGGAGCCACTCGATCACGACGATGAGCGCAGGCACGACCGGGACGATCGCCGCCCAGACGAGGAGCATCCCGACGAAGCCGATCGTCCCGAACTGGCTGAAGCCACGAAACTGCGTGATCGTCAGCGAGCC
>JBGAFW010000148.1:0-15460 GCA_044227045.1 Labilithrix sp. | reverse complement strand
CTGAGGTGGGCCATATGAACATCGGGGCTGGCCGTGTGGTTTACCAGGATCTGGTGAAGATCAACAAAGCCGTTGAAGAACATACGCTTGACAAAAACGCGAAAGCCCGCGCCCTCCCCGACGCGAAAGCATTAGCGCTTCGCGCCGGACGCTCGCTCGCTCGTCGCGCTAGGCGAGGTGCACCGTGCGGTCGTGGACGTCGAGCGTGGACGTCGTCGTGCGTGCAGCGAACGCGTCGTCGTGCGAGACGAGCACGACGCATCCAGGATACGTGCAGAGTGCATTCTCGAGGCGCTCGATCGTCGGCAGATCGAGGTGGTTCGTCGGCTCGTCGAGCACGAGCGCCCAGACATGGCGGCCGAGCCCGAGCGACAACGCGAGCTTGCGTGCCTCTCCGGGCGACAGCACGTCGCTGCTCGACGCGAGCACGCGCTCGGGATCGCTGCCGAGCGCGCTGAACACCGAGAGCACACGCCCCTTCTCCTCGGGCTCGAGCGATCGGAGCTCGGCGAGCAGCGCGGCGACGTGGTCTGGCTCGATCTCCTGCGGGACGTAGAGCACACGCTGCCGGCGCTTGTCGTCGCCGCCCACGAAGGCGTCGAGCAGCGCGCGGAGGAGCGTCGTCTTCCCCGCGCCGTTGGCGCCCGCGATGCGAACGCGATCTTCACGTCCGATCGTGAGCCGCACGTCCCGAAGGATCACGACCTGATCGTCGTCGGATCGCACCTCGCCGGCGCTCAGGTGGAACAGGTTGGCGTTTGGCGCTCGCTCGTACGTCGCGAAGACCTTCCCGCCCAGCGTTCGATCACGCTCGATCGCCGGCACCTCTTCGCGAAGTCGCGCGACGTGATCGGCGACGACGCGTACGGTCCGGCCTGCGCGCGCCTCGGCCCATCGCGCGACGTTCGCCGCGAGGATGCCGCGGCCATCGCTGTCGTTCTTGTCCTTCATGCGGCTGCGGGCGCTCACCGAGCTCGCCGCGGACTCTTGGGTCCGCCGCGCCACGTCGAGCCGGCGCTCGGCGATGCGGACGGCCGCCTTCGCTTGCGCGTGCGCCTCTTCGCGGTCGCGCCGCTCGGCCTCCCAGGATCCGCGCGCGTCCGAATAGCGTCCGGCGTAGATCGCGACGGCGCCATCGTGCACGCGCAGGATCGATCGCGGAAGCCGCTCGAGCACGGCGCGATCGTGAGAGACGATCACGCCGATGCCGCGAAAGCGTTCGAGCGCCCCGAGGAGCCGTTCGCGCGCGCGGCGATCGAGGTGATTGGTGGGCTCGTCGAGGAGAAGGACGTCAGGCTCGCGCGCGAGCGCCGCGCCGATCTGCCAGCGCTTTCGTTCGCCGGGCGAGAGCGTCGGCCATCGCGCGAGCTCGTCGTCGTCGAGGTCGAGCCGTCCTTTGATCTCCGCGGCGACGCCGTCGAACGACGCCGCGAGGTGATGGACGTCGTCGTTCGGCTCATCGACCGTCTGCGGGCAGTACGTCACGAGCGCGCCTTGCCCGCGCACGTGCAGCGATCCTTCGGCGGGCGTGAGCTCACCGGCGAGCGCGCGGAGCAAGGTCGTCTTCCCCGCTCCGTTGGCGCCGACGAGGCCGTAAAACCCTGGCGTGAGGACGAAGGAGACGTCCTTCAAAATGGTGTGCGTTCCGAGTGTGATCCAGACGCGACGCGCCTCGACCATGGAATGGCTTTGACTCATCCTCGAGCTCCTTCTTCTTCATTCGGCTCGCTGGGCACCAAGCGCTCGTGGGAGCGCGTGCTCAGCAGCGGATCGGCGGTGAATGAAGTGGGCTCAGAGCATGATCGCGCCGGCACGACCGGCGCTCGATCTATTTAACACATCATCGGAGCGCGTCGAGGAGGGTCTCGAGCATTCGAAACGTCATACCCCAGAGCCGGTACTGGCCCGGGTCGAGGTGGATGCAGGGCAGGTCGTACTGCTTGCCCTCGAAATCCAGCTTGAACATCGAGCGTTTGTCTTCGTCCGCGAGCATGGAGATCGGGACCCACAGAGTCGTGTCGACCTCGTGATTGGGCGTGACCTTCACGTCGGGATCGGAGACCGCGAAGACGAACGGGGTCACGACGAGGTTGCCGCGCTTGGTTCGGGTAAACGCCGGGACGTCGGGCAAGCGCGCGAGGAGCTGGTCCGGCGTGAGCTCGATCCCGACCTCTTCGCGTGTCTCGCGGATCGCGGTCGCGAGCAGGCTCGCGTCTTCGGGATCACGCCGGCCGCCGGGAAACGCGACATGCCCCGACCACGGGTCGTCGGCGCGCTCGGCGCGCCGAATGAAGAAGAGCTCGGGGCCATCCGCGCCCTCGCGTAGGATCGCGGCGACCGCCGCGGCCGGGCCGTCCCCCTCCACGCCGTGGTCGGCCGATGCACTTGCGAGCTTGGCGATGAGCTCGTCGAGACGCGGTGGCGGAGACATCGTGGACACCTCGACTTTAGGGCATCGCGTGCCGCACGACCAGTGACCACAGCGCGAGCACCGCGCGCAGCGCGGCCGCGACGCGATGGCTTGACGATCGCGCCCAACACACCGACTCTGCGGGTCGTGCGATCGCATCGTCTCTGCCTCGTCGTGCTGGCTCATGCGTCCCTTCTCTTCGTCGGGTGCAAGACCGAACAGAAGACCGTGGCGGACGCCGCGGCGACCTCCGCGTCTTCCTCGTCCGCCTCCTCGACGGACGCGGCGAAGAAGATGGGCCTCGAGGGCGACATCGTCGTCGCCGCAGCCCAAGCGGACGACGCGGGCAAGCCCTCGCCACGTGGCGCGGTCCGCGGCACGCTCGTGCTTGGCTACCGAACCGCAGAGGAGCAGCGCGAATTCGACGCCGGCAATCCGAGCATGCGGACGATCCGCAACACGATCGATCGCTGGCGTGTGGTCGAGCCGGAGCCGGACGTCGACTTCGACAAGACCGCGCGCGTGCACTACCGCCTCGACGACGCGCCCGGCGATGGAACGGCCGTCGCGGTGCTCGACGTCGCGCACGACTTCTGGCCGACGACGTTCGGCGGAGGTCACGGCAAGATGGGCGCGAGCAAGCCCGGCGGCGGCGAGATCGCGCTCGCGGCCAACCCGTCGAGAGACGAGGGCAAGGACAGCAAAGAGCCGTGCGCGGGCGCGCGCTACAAGCTGATCGAGGTCCAGATCCCGCCGCTGCCAGCATCGACGAAGGCGGTCATGAACGTGACGCCGTCACGCCCGGGCGGGAGCACGCGACGCTTCTGCGCGTACCTCCCCGAGAGCTACGACGCGAAGCCCGAGCGACGCTATCCCGTCATCTATCTCTTGCCGGGCCTCCTCTCGAACGAGATGGCGTACCTGCGCGGAGATGGGAGCGCCGCGAAACGCGCGGACAAGATCAGCGCGGAGCTCGGTGGCCGCGAGGTCATTCTGGTGGGCGTCGACACCGCGACGCCGCTCGGCTCGACGTACCTCGAGGACTCGCCGGTGACGGGGCCGTGGGACACGTTCCTCACGACGCGCGCGATCCCCGAGATCGAGAAGACCGTCCGCGTCCTCACGAAACGCACCGCGCGCGCGTTGATCGGTCAATCGACCGGCGGCTTCAACTCGCTCTCGTACGGCTTTCGTCACTCCGACATGGTCTCCGTGATCGGCGCGTCCTCGCCCGACGCGCCGGATCTCGAAGCGTGGATGATCGATCCGTCGACGGCGAAGAGCGGCGACAAGAACGGCGGGATGCCTCGCCGCGTCCACGAGTGGATCCGCAAATGGACGCGCCTCGACGCCGAGCTCGGAGGCGCCGGTCAGATGACGAGCTACGCGGCAGACTGGGCCGAGACCGGTCAGCCCGCTCCCGCCGGGCAGCCGAGAAAGGACGGCCGCGCGTTTGCGCCGGCGTGGCCGTTCGATCTCGACAGCGGCATCGTCGACGACATGGTCCTCTCTCAATGGGTCAGCAAGACGCCGCACGGCATGCTTCGCGATCCGAAGATCGCCCTTCGCCTCAAGAAGGATCTCTCGGGCCGCGTCCTCATCACCGTCGGCAAGAACGACGAGTTCGAGCTGTTCGGCCCCGCCGAGAAGTTTGCGAAAGAGCTCGACGAAGCCGGCGTGAAGACGCAGCTCACGCCGACCGATCATGGCCACGGCAACGGGCTCGATCGGATCGAGACCGGGATCCGCTTCGCCCTCGAGCGACTCGACCCGGCGAAGTAGCGGAGAAACGCGCGGACCTTCAGAACTCGCCGCGCACGCCGGCCATGAACCACACCGGCGCGCCAGGTCGCGCGCCGAACGGTGATCGCGCCGCGATGTAGCGATCGTTCAAGAGGTTGCGGCCGTTCACATAGAGCTCGAGCTGCTTCAGGAAGCGGTACTTCGCGCTCGCGTCGAGCAAGAAGTACGAGTCGGTGAGCTCATTGGGCCGCGGCGTTCCCTGCCCGGCCTTCTCACGCATGCTGTCGACATAGGTGAACGCGACGTTCACGCCCCAAGGAGCCTTCTCGAGGCCGACGGATCCGGTCGCTTGGTTCGGCGGCACGTACGGGATCTCGTCGCCGCGACGAACATCGCCGTACTGAGGATCCGCAGAGGTGAAGGTCGAGAGGAATTCGGTATACGTATACGTGTAGGCTGCACGCGTGGGGAGGAGGAAGCCTCCGCCGAGCGGGAGCTCCGTCTCGGCATACACCTCGACGCCGGCGATGCGCGCGCGACCACCTTCGAACTGGCGATCGATGTTCGGGCCGAGGCAGCCGTTCGACTCGGTGCAGAGGTTCGTGATGTTCGAGTACGCGTTGTAGAAGCCGATCAGCTCGGCGCGTGCGTAGCGCGAGGCCCAGCGCGCGCCCGCCTCGTAGTTGACGCTCTCTTCGGGCTTGTTCGTGCGCGCCTGCTCCGGCGGGACGGGGCTGAAGCCTTTGTGCACGCCGCCGAGGATGCCGAGGTTCTTGAGGAGGCCCCAGTACGCGCTCACGCCTGGGATCACGACCTGGTACGTCGCGCCGTCGGTGCCCGGCGTGCCGAGACGTTCGATGTAGGCTGCATGGATCGCCTCGACCCGCACGCCGGGGGTGACGGTGACCTTGCCGAGCGTCATCGCGTCCGTCGCCCAGAGGGCGAGCGCATACGTCGAGGCGGTGTTGTCCGCGGTCGTCTCGGTGGGGCGGCCATCCGGCACGAGGTCTCCGCCGGCGATGACGAAGCCGTCTTGTGTGTGACGGCGCTGGATTCGGTCGTAATGCGCGCGCGCGCCATACGTGAAGCGATGCACGAGCGGGCCCGTCTTCGTCGCCGCGTGCACCTGCGTCTGCAGTCCCTCGGACACGAAGCGGCGGTCGTTCGGCCCGATCATGATCGTCTGATCGCTCGTCGTCGTGTTGACGTCGCCGCGGAGCTCGCCGACGAGCGCGGCGTTGCGAGGAGTATCGGGGTTCTTGAGCGCGTCGGCGATGTCGCCGCCGCGAAAGCCGTTCACCTTGCGCCACACGCGATGGAGCGCGTGGAGATACGCGGTGGTGGTCATCTCGAGCTGCGGGGAGAAGCGCGCTTTGTGCGTGAGCTCGATTCCGCTGCGGTTCCACTCCATCCGGTTGTCGCGGCTCGCGTAGTAGCGGCGATCCGGGTTGGCGCGCGCGTCGGCGTCGGTGAGGCCGAGGTACGTCTCGTTCGAGACCTCGTCCGAGAACATCATCTTGAGGAGGAATTCGTTCTGCACCTCGGAGTTCGGGTCGACGAGGTAGCTGAGCTTCGCCATCCACTCGTTTCGCGCGAAGCCGGTGTCACCGCCGACGCGATCGATCTCTTTGAAGCCGCTGTTCGCGACGCGCATTCCTTCGAGCAAGAAGCCGACCCGCTCGTCGCTCATGCCGTACGACACATGTTGCTTGTTGAAGCCGTATTGCCCCGCCGCGAAGTCGTAGGTGCCCTTGCGTCCGGTCGGCACCTCACGCGTGATCATGTCGATCGCGCCGCCCACCGTGTTCGGCCCGTACACGATCGCGCCTGGGCCTTTGACGACGCGCACGGTCCGCATGCGATCGATCATCGGGAAGTAGTACGCGGCGGGCGCCGAGTAGGGCGCGGGGCCGAGCAAGACGCCGTCTTCCATCAGCGTGAGCTTCTTGCTGCGGTCGGAGCTCACGCCGCGGATGCCGATGTTGGGACGCAAGCCGAAGCCGTCTTCGGTGCGCACGTACACACCCGGCACGGCGAGCAAGACCTGATGCGGATCGTCGTAGCCGTACCGGCGAAGCTGCGTGTCGCGGAGGGCGTGCGCCGAACCGCCCGTCTCGACGAGGCGCGTGCCTTGGACGTTGACCTGCTCGGGCTCTTCGTCGGCGAGGACGGGATCGCCGTTCTTGTCGTTCTGCGCGACCTTCTTCGCCGGTGGGGGCGCCGCCGCCGGCTCGATCACGTCGTCCGCGCGAGCCTCAGCCGCCGCCGCAAGGACCGCGGCCGTCGAGAGGGCGACGAACGCAGCGCGATGCAGAGAGCGATGGGTCTTCTTCACGGCGACGTTGGAGGTTCGAGTCGGGTGGCGAGAGGGAGCACGCAGGCGCGATCAGAAGGTCTTCTTGAACGCCTCGACATCGGCGGAGGCAAATCCTTCGTAGAGCGCGATCAAGTTGATGGCGTCGCTCAGCGCGAGGGCGCCGCCCGCGTTCGTGACGAGCTTGTACGGAGCCGCCGCGTTCATCTTGTTGAGGATCTCGTCGATCTGCGCGTCCGTGATCTTGCGCTTCTCGGGCGTGAGGCCGCGGAAGCTCTGCACGAAGCCGAGCGCATCGCCAAACGCGCGCAGCGTCTGCGGGCCGTTCGTCGGATTTGCGGCGCTCGTCTGCGCGGCGCTCAGCGCGAAGATCGCGCTCGCGTACGTCGTCTTCTCCCACTCGAGGAGAAACGCCGCGATCGCAGCGTCGCGGTCCGCGTTGCACTTGTCACCGCCAGCGGTCGCCGCCTTCATCTGAAGGAGCGCGCTCTTCATCTTGCGGTACTGGCTCGGCGTGGCGGTCGCCTTGTCGTCACGGTGCGCCGCGAACGCCGCGAGGAGCCTGTCCGAGCTCGCGCCCGCGTCGTCGCCGCGGTTGGCGAAGGCCGTGGTCGCGCCAAAGGACGCGACCAGCTGATCGATCGCGGCGTCGCTGAGGGGCGCCTGGACGATCGCGAGCACGTGGTTGTAGAAGGCGCCGCCAAGCAGCATCTTTGCGGTGACGGCGCGGACGTCGACGCCTGCCTGCGTGAAGTAGAACGTCCCGTTGTACTTTCCGCCCGTCGTCGACGGAGCGCCCGCGTCCGCTCCGGCGTCGGCTCCGCCGTCCACGACGCCACCGTCGGACTCGGCGTCGGCGGGCGTCCAGGTCTTGCCGAACGCATCTCCAAACGCGTCGAAGAGCGCGTCGAGCGACTGCTGCGTGGCCGTCGTCGAGATCGACCGCAAGCTCGGCGCACCTTCGTTGTAGAGCGACTTGAGCTCCGCGCCGGTCGCGGTGCCCGCGCCTGCATTCTCGGTCGCCTCCATCTTCGCGAGGAGCGCGTCGTAGCGCTGCGCGAGCGCGACCTCGACGCCCACGTTCGAGGCGAAGCTCGCGCTCACGTAGGTCGACGGGACGGCGACACCACACTTCAGCGTGCCCTCGCCCGACGGCGCATCGGAGAGCGCGTCGCCGCCGCCCGCGTCGGGACGGAGGATGACGTTGCCTTCGTCTTCGCCGCACGCGGAGACCGCAAGCGATCCAGACGCCATCGCGCCGCACGCGAGCGCTGCGGCTGAGAGCCATGCGAGGAGTCGCATTGAGGAACGCATCGTTTCGAGCCTCCGAGTCGGGTTGGTTGTGCGCTTATTGACAATGATTGTCAATATCGTTTTCGACATCGACGAGGGTGTGCCTTCTGGGCTTCCCCAGCCGAGCCGAAGCTCATCGCATCAAGTCCGCGCCCTCACAAGCATTTCTTCGCGAACAAAACGACACGAGTCGCTCCGCAGGACACGGAGCGACTCGGTCGGATGCGTCGTAGGTGACTACTTCTTGCCGCCGCCGCCACCACCGCCGCCGGTGCCCTTGCCACCACCGCCGCCGGTGTCCTTGCCGCCGCCCGTTCCCGCGCCAGTGCCGCCGGCGGGCTTCGCGGGCGTCGCGGGCGTGGCCGGGGTCGCGGGCTTCGCGGGCGTAGCCGGGGTCGCAGGCGTCGCAGGGCCTGCCTGCGAGGCCGGCAGATCGCGCGTCGTCGGCGCGTTGAAGATGCCGATCTGCTGCATCATCTCGAGGCTGTTCTGGTACGTCCACGCGCGAACGACCTTGCCGTCCTTGATGCGGAAGATGTCGACGAGGTGAACGGCCACCGGCTTCTTACTCGACGATCGCGAAATCACCGACGCCGATCGTCTTGGCGACCTCGAACTTCGCGTCGGGGAACGCGGTCGTGAAGGACTTGTAGAATTTCTTCGCGCCGTCTTTGCCCTTCGACATCTCGAGATGGAAGAGGCCGTCTTGCTCGACGTCATCGGCGAGGAGGTTCGTAAAGTCCGCTTCCTTCTTTCCGCCTTCGAGCGACGCGAGGACGTTCTTCGCGACCTCGACGTTCTTGTCTTCGTCGGGCGTGCCGGCGGAGAGGATGGTCTCGTGGTTCGCCGGGATCGCGGGGATCGGACGCGGCTTCACCTTCGCGCCAGGCGTGCCGACCTGCGTGAGGACGGTGCCGAGATCGCCGTAGCGGTGCTCGGTGGCGACCTTTCCTTCGTTGTTCACCGTGACGACGCTGATGCCATAGTGGCCGATCGGCTGCTCGGTGCCCTTCACGCCGAAGAGCTGGCCGTGGTGCGTTCCGTTGATGACCCACTCGACGACGAGCGTCTCGTTTTTCACCCAGATGCGCGAGAAGCCGAGCTTCACGTTCTTGAAGGTCTCGAACCACTCGCTCATGTTCGCTTCGACGCCTGCGCGTCCTTGGATCTCGTTCAGGCCGGCGACCGTGATCACGCCGTCCTCGGCGTAGACGTTCGCGAACTTCTTCGCGTCTTGACCGTTCAGGCCCTTCAAGGCCTCCGCGATCGCCTCCTTCTGCATGTCGGCCATCGACGGCTTCGGCGCGGGCGGCGGCTCGGCGGGCTTCGGCGGCTCGACGGTCGTGGGCGGCGGGGCGCTCGCGACAGGGGGCTGCGGGCTGACAGGCTTCGGCTCGTCACCACACGCAGCGAGAACGAATACGGAAGCGAGCGAGACGACCGACGCGATAACGAAACGACGCATGCATCCTCCAAGAAGCCAGCGGGGAGGCAGCAGGGTCGCGGGCTTGTGTGCTGTTCGTCAAGCGAGGTCTGCGGTCACCTGCATGTGTCTCCTCATTAAGGAGGAAGCAGCGTCGACCGAGATAGCGCTGGCGGCCTGGTGCACGCCGAACCCAAGGCGCAGCGGATGGACATTTCGTTCCGCTCGAAGTGGACCTTTGCTGGCTGTGGCGGATCCCCCATCGTCCATGAGCTGATTTTTAAGGGTCCATTGGCGCCGGTATGTGCGCGAGAAGCCCACCTGCGACCACTGGCACACCCCCTGCTTTACATGAGCTCGGGAGAACGTGATGAACCTTCGCAATGTGCGCTCTTTTGGACTGCTTCTCGCTCTTGCTGCCGCCGGTGCTGCCCCCTTCCTTGTCAACTGTGCATCACCCTCCGCAGACGAAGAAGCCGAGGGCGATGAAGGCGCGCTGACCGGAGTCGACAACAAGCTCGGGCTCGGTCTCGCGTACGACGCGAAGTCCGGCACCGTCACCGCGACGCTCAAGGAGTCGCTGAAGCCCGGCGAGCAGCTCCGCATCCGCCTCCGCCGCGGCCTCCCGCAGCTCGGCGACGAAGCGAAGCTCGATTGCGACGCGATCGGCGAAGCAAAGCCCATCACCGGCGCCGGCTCACGCGAAGGCGCGCCCGTCGGCAAGGTCGTCTACCAGGGACCGAAGGTCTCCCAAGAGTTCATCAACCTCGTCAACGTCTACGACGATCCGCGCTTCCAGAGCGATCAAGCGTGGGCCGACAAGCGCATCCGCGAGATCAACGAAGGCGGCGGACCGAAGGCGCTCGTCGAAGCGTGCGTGATCCGTCCGGGCAAGAGCCCCGTTCGTCTCCAGACGAACCTCGAGCAAGCGTGGGACATCGGCAACGCGACCGAGAAGTCGATCAAGTCGACGTCGCTCGGCGGGTCGAGCCTCCACTTCAACGCAGGCGACGCCGGCGGCGGCGGAACGCAGCCCGCGCAAGAGCAGGCGCTCCACTCGATGGAAGAGTACGGCGAGAAGTGCGTCGAGGAGCTCGGAGAGATTCCGTTCTTCAAGAAGCTCGCGGACGGCAGCTACGACACGTTCGACTGCCGCGACTTCAAGGGCACGGGCGAAGGGCACGATCCGGCCGAGATGGCGGGCGTCGAAGGCTCGCTCATCCCGCTCACGATGAACGATCAAGCCGTCACCAAGTGCGACGGCGACGGCCCCAACGGCCAGAAGCCCGGCGGCGGCTACGACTGCGTCAAGAAGTGCGACCGCGCCGAGTTCCTCAGCCAAGGCTGCGAGGTCGGCCCGACCGTCACGCACGCCGTCAACGACAAGGGCAGCCACTTCATCCTCCTCTGCCGCAAGGTCGGCGGTGGCGAGCAAGTGGGTTGGTCGAAGACGAAGCGCTTCAACGACATCGCGATGATCGGCAACAACCCGAAGACCGGCAAGACCTGCTTCTTCCAGAACATGATCGGGTCGGGCACCGACGGCGAGCACGTCCCGCATCCCGCCGACCGCCAGAAGTCGCGCACGCTCTGGGACTCACCGAAGGGCTACTGCTTCGAGAACTGCCACACGACCGACCCCTTCATTCAGTCGCCGTGGATCAACCAAGCGAAGCGCGCGAACGCGAAGCCGATCGTCCCGATGATGGGCTTCGACACCGACTACGAGATCTCGAACCTCGAGGCGCCCTACTACGTCGTCAACATGGACGCGCAGGGCTGGTCGATCCCGAAGCAGCTCGTCAGCGAAGAGGCAGGCCCCTGCATCACCTGCCACCGCGCGGGCGGCAGCACCTGGATTGGCTCCTTCGCCAACTGGACCACCGGCAACGTGCAACGCGGCGGCCCGATCACCGAAGGCGACAGCTACTGGAGCAAGATCTCCGACTCGTACAAGCAGTTCGAGAAATCGCACTGGATGCCGATGCGCCTCGACGGGATCACCGCCGAGACCTGGGATGGCTCGAAGTGGGCGAAGGCCGTCCAGCACCTCAACAAGTGCAACGCGAACAACTCCGATCCCGAGTGCCAGTGGGCGGACGTCCCGCGCGGCGCGGGCAACCCCGCCGCTCCGAACAACTGAGCGACCACCCAGGAATGCATCTCGAAATGCACACCCAAATGCGCGCAGATTAAGCGATCCCAGTCCCCTCCTCCCCTTGGATCGCAACGAACGCCTCCTCCGTGATGGTCACGGCGGAGGCGGTCGCCTATTTGGGCTATGATGAGATCGTGGCTTCTTCCTCGAGCGGCTCGGCGCGTCCGCGCAGACATGAGAAACGAGCGAGCGTCGTCGTCCTGGCGCTGACGTTCGTCGCCATCCTCGTCGGCTGCTCGTACGACTGGACGATCGGCGGCGGCAACCCCGCGAGCACGTCGTCGTCGTCCTCGTCGACCTCGTCTTCGTCGGGCTCGCCCGGCGACGGCGGCGGACAGGTCACCGACGCGAATGGCAGCGCCGACACCGGCCCCCTCGTCAACACGGGGACGAGCGGCGAATGCGGCTTGTCGTGCACGTGCAAAGACAAGCAGAACTGCAACTTCACGTGCACGGGAAGCTGCTCGCTCACGTGCACGAACGACAGCAACTGCAACATCACCTGCGCGAAGGGCTCGAACTGCACGATCTCGTGTCAGGACAACGCGACGTGCAACATCGACTGCAGCGCCGGCGGATCGCGATGCACCCTGGGATGCCAGAACGACGCAGACTGTACGGGCACCTGCAAAGGCGCCGGCAGCTTCTGCACGAAAGAATGCGACCGCAAGTGCGATCTCAATTGCTCGGGCGGCGCCATCTGTCTCTAATACGGCTCCGCCGACCGTAGCGTGTGAACGTCGTGAACGTGCCCTCGTCCTCTTCGCTCAGACCGCTCCTCCTCGCTGGCGCGGTTCTCTTTGCCTCCGTGGGCCTCGCCTCACCGTCGTGGGCGGATGCGCCGCCGGACAAGGTGCACGCGAAGGAGGCCTACGATCGCGGGCTCGAGGCGCACAAACGCGGCGACCTCGTGCGTGCAGCCGAAGAGTTCGCGCGCGCCGACTCGCTCGCGCCGAGCGCGGTCGCGCTCCAAGCCGCGCTCGACGCGGCGATCGAGGCCGACGACGCGGCGCTCGGCGCCGAGCTCCTCGAGCGGAGCAAGCGTGAGCCGGCGCCGCCCCCGGCGCTCGCGTCGAGCATCACCGCCGCGCACTTGAAGTTCAACGGACGCGCGGGTCGCGTTCGCGTGACGTGCCCGCCGAAGGCCACCTGCCTCGCCAAGGTCGACGAGCGGCCGGCCGAGATCGACAAGATCGTGTGGGCGCGCACGGGCCAGCGAACCGTCATCGTGCAAGTGGACGGCGAAGCGCAGACGAAGCTCATCGAGGTCGGCACCGATCAGGTCGTCGAGGTCTCTCCCTCCGCGAAAGCCGGAGGGCCTCTCGTCGCGAAGCCCACGACGGTCGACAAGGCCGCGGCGTCCTCGCCGTCGGCGGCGCCGCCTGCGGAGACCGAGCCGCCGAAGGACAAGCGCGGCATCCTCGAGAAGGGGTTCCCGCCGATCATCTTCTACGCGGGCGTCGGCGCGACCGTGCTCGCGGCCGGCGCGACGGTCTTCTTCGCCGTCAGCACCTCGAGCTCGCACGGCGATTTCACGAACGCGGGATGCGACAAGGCGAACTTCCCCGACTGCGAAAAGTTGAAGCGCGATGGCGAGCAGAGCCAGCTCGCGACCAACATCGGGTTCGCGGTCACCGGCGTGCTCGCCGTCGGGACAGGCTTAATCGGCCTTTTCCTGACGAATTGGAAAGGCCCCGTGATCGCAGCCCATCCGGGCGGGGGCGAGGCCGCCTGGCGCGTTACGTTCTGACGGGCCGCTGATAGCATCTCTGTCGAGCACGAGAGAGATGTCGTCGCCGCAACCTGCCGCTGCCGCCGGTCCCCGCTACGAGACGATCTTGCGTCTCGCGTCGGGCGGCATGGCCACGGTGTGGATCGGCACCGTGCGCGGCGCGCTCGGCTTCCGCCAGCTCGTCGCGATCAAGAAGCCGCATCCGCATCTCCTCTCGGATCCTGGGTTTCGCGGCGAGCTGATCGCCGAGGCGCGCCTCGCGTCGATGATTCGTCATGCGAACGTCGTCGATGTTCGTGACGTCGAGATCGAGGGCGAGTCGATCAGCTTGATCATGGACTTCATCGAGGGCGCCTCGCTCGGCGAGCTCCTCGTCGCCGCCGCGAAGAAGTCCATCCGCATCCCTCCCCGCGTCGCGGTTCGGATCGTACGTGATGCATGCGCCGGCTTGCATGCGGCGCACGAGCTCGTCGACGAGCGCGATCGACCCGTCGGCCTCGTCCATCGTGATGTGTCACCACAGAACGTGCTCGTCGGCACCGACGGCATCTCGCGCGTCACCGACTTCGGCGTCGCGAAGTTCTCACGCAAGAACATGCAGTCGACGAGCGAAGGCAGCCTCAAGGGCAAGCTCGCGTACATGGCGCCCGAGTACGTGCGCGGAGAGGCGATCGATCGGCGCTTCGATGTCTTCGCGCTCGGCGTCGTCCTCTGGGAAGCGCTCACGGGCAAGCGGTGCTTTCGTCGACTCCATCATCGCGTGCGCGCTCGCCAAAGACCGCAACGAGCGCTTTCAAAACGCCGCGGCGATGGGCGCTGCGCTCGAAGGAGCCGCGAGCGGATCGAGCTTGATGGGCAGCCACACCGAGGTCGCCGCCGTCTTGAAGGAGCTCGCCGGGGCCGCGATCGAAGAGCGGCGTGCGCTCGTCCGTGCGAAGCTCGCGAACGAGCCGTCGGTCGCGAGCCTGATGGGGCATCCGCCGATCGCGGCGCTGAACGACGCGCTCGCAAATGCTCCGCCCACGAAACAAGAAGGCGCGAATCACGCTCCCGCGCCCGACACGAAGGTCGAGGCGGGCGGCGCGTCGGCTGGGGCGAACACGACCGCGGCGGCGACGCCGAAGATGGGCGGCGGCGGCTCGGAGGTGGTCGCGAGCGTCACGCTGACGACCGGCGGCGCGACGATCGGCGCGGCGAGCGCGGTCCCTTCGACGCAGCCGATGACCGCGCCACCGCATCAAGGCGCGCCGAACGGCAACGTCGCGACGCTCGCGTCGGCGCCTCCTCTCGCGAACGTGGCCGCCCCGAAGGTGAACACGCTCGCGTCGCCCCAGGCTCAGCCGATGGGGCCCATGCTTCGCGAAGCGCCTCTGGCCACGCTCGGTAGCGCAGGCGCGAATACGCTTCGGTCCGAAGATCCGGAGGGTGGCCATCCTCACGTCGCCGACGCTGTGGCGATGACCCCTCCCGCGCCTGCGGTGATGCCGATGCCGCAGCCCAACGTCGCCGCGTTCGCCGCGGACGCGCCGGCATCGGCCTTTCCGGTGACGGGTCCGCCCACGCGATCGCTCGCGCCGCTCTTGATCGGCGCCGTCGTCGTGCTCGCGGGCATCGGCGCGCTGATCTGGTTTGCGCACGCGAGGACGACCACGCCGCGCGCGAACGACACGGCAGCGGCGACCGCGACGGCGTCGATCGCGTCAGCCGCCCCCGCTGCGTCCATCTCTGCGACGAGCACGGCGGCCTCCTCGCCGCCGCCGGCGTCTTCGCCTTCGTCCTCGCCGGTCGCGACGACCGCCAAGCCGGCGACGCGCATCTCCACCACGCCTACGCGTGGAAAAGGGACGCATCCCGCGCCTGGCCCGACGACCGCGCCGTCGACCGCGCCGCTGCCCCCGCCTGCGCCCACGCCGACGACGAAGAACCCGCCCGACAACCCGTACAACTAGCGAATGGACGCGTATCCGCCGATAGCGCCCGTACGCGTGCGCACCGCGGGCGAGAGCCACGCAGGCCCGATGCGTGAGTACAACGAAGATGCGTTCGGCATCTTCGAGGACGCGACGTCTGCGATCGCGATGGTGGCCGACGGGATGGGCGGGCACAGCTCGGGTCGCCGCGGCGCCGACCTCTGCGTCGACACGTGCAAAGCGCTCTTCGAGGGGCGAAAGTCCTCGATCCTCGATGACCTCGCCGAGGCATGGTGGAACGGCGAGCACCCGCCGCCGCCGTCCTCGGACATGCCCGCGAAGAGGCCGCGCCCGTACAGCACGCTGCCGGTCGTCGATCGCGTGGAGCTACGCGAGCACGTCAAAGAGCTCCTCGCGAAGCGCGTCCCGCAGTCGATGGGAGACGTCGCCACGCTCGAGGCCGAGACGCGCACGCTG
>JBGAFW010000147.1:0-15842 GCA_044227045.1 Labilithrix sp. | reverse complement strand
GTTGACGTAGGAAAGGCCTACTTCTACGGTGGATTACGATGGCCAACGTCGAATTAAAGAGCGCTCGCACGTCCGAGACCGATCCGAACAAAGCTGCGACCGCGCTCTGCGATGCGCTCGGCAGCACGGCGCCCAAGCTCGCCACGATCTTCGCCTCGAGCGAGCGTGATCATGTCGCGCTCAATCGCGCGATGCGTGAGCGGTTGCCGAAGGGGACGCGGCTCATCGGCGCGACCACGTCAGGCGAGATCGACAACACGGGCGTCTACCATGGCAGTGCGCTCGCCTCGATGCTCTCCGGCGATCTCGAGGTGGGCCTCGGCATCGGCAAGGGGCTCAGCCACGACGCGGTCGCGGCGGGCGCGAAGGCGCTCGCGATGGCCGCCGAAGACCTCGGTGTACGTCCGCAAGAGATCGATCCGAAGAAGTACGTCGGCCTCGTGATCGACGACGGCTTTCGTTACAAGAAGGAAGAGCTGCTGCTCGGCGTGCTCGACAAGTGTCCTTCCCTCACCCTCGTGGGCGGGGGCGCGGCGAACACCGACGTGCTCAACCCCGCCTCGATCGGCCACATTCACGTCGACGGCGAGGTCGAGACAGACGCCGTCCTCGTCGCTCTGATCAAGACGAACGCGAACTGGGCCGCGCTGCGATCCCATTGGTACACGCCCACCGGCGAGCTTCTGCGGATCACGAAGGTCGACGAGACGTGCACGCGCGCGATCGAGATCGACGGGCAGCCCGCCGCGAAGCGCTACGCCGAGCTGATCGGCGTGTCGGTCGAAGACCTCGAGTTCGGGCGCCCGAAGGGCTTCTCGTATCGTCCGACGGCGCTGAAGGTCGGACGCGAATATTTCATTCGTGCGCCGTGGCGCGCGATGGAGGATGGCTCGGTCGCCTTCGCGAATCTCTTGGATGAAGGCGCAGAGCTCGAGCTGATGCGCGGCGGCGACCCCGCCGAGATGACGAAGCACTTCTTCGAGGTCGACCTTCCGCACCGCGTCCCGAACCCGACCGCCGCGCTCCTCTTCCATTGCGGCGGGCGCGCGTGGGTCGCCGAGGGGCTCGGCAAGACGCAAGCGCTCTCGGAGACGTTCAAGCACGCGCCGGCGTGCGCCGGCTTCAACGTCCACTTCGAGATCTACTCCGGCTTCCAGATCAACACGACCCTCACGGTGCTCGCGTTCGGACGAAACGATGCCTGATTCGGACCCCATGGTGACCTCCGCCCCCGCGACCGAGCTCCAGCGACGCGTCCTCGTCGTCGCTGGCCCCGAAGAGATGGACGTGATCTCGCAGGAGCTGGCCTCGGGCGGGATCAAATCGATCGACGTCCTTCGCGCGAGCGATCGCGGCAAGCTCGACTCGCTCCTCGCGAGCCCGATTCATTTCGTCGTCTACGGCGGCGGCATCCCGGGGCTCTCCTTCGCCGACACGCAGGCGGCCCTTCGCTCGAAGGACCTCGGCGCGCTGCCGATCATCGTCTTCGCCCGGGAGTGGAACGAGGCGGAGATGCGCGAGGTGATGTCCGCGGGCGCGGTGGATTACGTGAGCAACGAGCAGCGCGCACGCCTGCCGTTCGCGCTCAGGCGCGACCTCGGCCGGGCCGCTCCGCCGGCGGCCAGCTCGAATCCGCTGCCGGCCTCCGAGCGCACGTCGCACGAGCTCGTCGAAGCGAACCGCAAGCTCGAAGAGAACATCGCCGAGCTGAAGAAGACGAAGGCGGTCTCCGCGCGCGTCCTCGCGAGCTACCAGCAGCGCGCGCTGCAGATGGAGATCATCCGCCAGCAGAACGAAGACCTCGATCGGCTCGCGCAGGATCTCGCGAAGTCGAAGCGCATCGAGGAGGCGCGCGCGCGCGAAATCGAGCAAGCCGCACGCCTCAAGAGCGAGTTCCTCGCGAACTTCTCGCACGAGATCCGGACGCCCCTCAACGGCATCATCGGCTACTGCGATCTCCTCTCGCGTGAAGAGGGCGGCCGCCTCACGCCGCACGGCCGGCGCGACCTCCAGGTCGTCAAGGCGAACGCCAAGACACTGCTCGCGCTCATCAACGACATCCTCGACCTCTCGAAGATCGAGGCGGGTCACGTCGAGACCGTCCGCGAGTCGGTCGACGTCGCCGCGCTCGTCGACGAGTGCATCGCGACGGTGCGCGAGCTCTTGAAGGGAAAGAACGTCGAGGTCTACGCGAACGTCGCGCCCGAGGTCAGCACGGTCGAGACCGACGCGCTGAAGCTCCGACAAATTTTGCTGAACCTCCTCACGAACGCCGCGAAATTCACCGACACGGGCGAGATCGTCGTCGAGGTGAAGCCCGCGGAGGCGCCCGCGAAGGGGCTCGCGATCAGCGTCGAAGACACCGGCTCGGGCATCGCCGCGGAGCATCTGCCGTTCATCTTCGAGAAATTCCGGCAGCTCGACGGCTCACCGACGCGCAAGGTGGGCGGCACCGGCCTTGGCCTCGCGATCGTGCGCGAGCTTTGCCGCATCCTCGGCGGCACGGTCGACGTGAAGAGCGTCGTCGGGCGTGGCTCGGTCTTCTCGGTGAACCTCCCGACCGTGAGCAGCCCATCGCAGCCGGCCGTCACCGTCGTGAATTCGTCGGTGCAAAACCCGATGCCGCGCGAGAAGCCCACCGGCGCGACCATCCTCGTGGTCGATGACGATCCGCTCGTCCACCAGCTCCTCAAGACCGAGCTCGAACGCGAGGGCATGCGCGTCATCCTCGCACGTGACGGCGTCGAGGCGCTCTCGCTCTCGCGCCAGCATCGACCAAGCGCGATCGTGCTCGATATCCAGCTCCCCAAGCTCGATGGCTGGACGGTGCTCGCCGAGCTGAAGAACGATCCGACGCTGGCCGCGATCCCGATCATCATCATCTCGATCGAAGAGCAGCGCGCCAAAGGCTTTGCCCTCGGCGCATGCGAATACCTCGTCAAGCCGATCGATCCTGATCGCCTCGTCAGCATCGTCACGCGGAGTGTTCAGCCTGGCACCGGCGACGTGCTCGTCGTGGACGATGACGCGGCCACGCGCGAGCTCGTCTCTCGCCAGCTGCGACGCGCCGGCTTCAGCACGACCGAAGCAGGCAGCGGCGAAGACGCGCTCGCGTCGGCGCGCTCCTCTCAGCCATCGATGATGGTGCTCGACCTGATGATGCCCGGCACGAACGGCTTCGACGTCATCCGCAAGATGCGCGCGGAGAACCTCGCGATCCCGATCCTGGTCCTCACCGGAAAAGACCTCAGCGCCGAAGAGCTGGACATGCTTCGCGCTGGGATGGCGAGCGTCGTGCAGAAGAATGGATCGGGGATGGAGATGGTCGTCGCCGAGGCGAAGCGCGTGCTCCTCGAGCAACGTCGCATCGCCAAGTCGAAGCTGCCGCGCGTCCTCTACGTCGAAGACTCCGCGCAGAACCGCGACGTCGTCCGGCGTTACCTGCAAGGTGTCTTCGAGGTCATCGAGGCCGAAGACGGCGAGCACGGGCTCGATCGCGCGCAGCGAGACTCCCCTGCCCTTATCCTCATGGACCTCTCGCTCCCACGCCTCGACGGATGGGAGGCGACGCGACGGCTCAAGGCAGGACCGCACGCGTCGATCCCCGTCGTCGCGCTCACCGCACACGCCAGCCGCGAAGATCAAGCGCGCGCGCGGGCGGCCGGATGTGACGGCTACCTCACGAAGCCCGTCGAGCGCGACCACCTCATCAACACGATCAAGCAGCACCTCGCGAGCGGCGCCCAGAAGCTGGCCGTGGCCGAGACGCTCGAGACGCCCAAGTAGATGTAACTTATCGTCTTTCCGCGCCACGCACACCTCGCCTGGCGCGTCGTCACTTTACGGTGTAAAGGATACCCATGTACGACCTCAAGATCGTCGGTGGCACGGTCGTCGATGGGACGGGGCGACCGGCGGTCACGGCCGATGTCGCGGTCGACGATCAGGGGCGCATCGCCGCCGTCGGTGACTGCGCGGGCGCCGCGGCGAAGCGCACGGTGGACGCGCGCGGGGCGTACGTGCTCCCGGGGTTCGTCGACGTGCACACGCACTACGACGGACAGGTCTCTTGGGACGAAGAGCTCACCCCAAGCTCGCTCCACGGCGTGACCACGTGCGTGATGGGCAACTGCGGAGTCGGCTTCGCGCCCGTACACAAGGGACGGGAGGACGCGCTCGTCGAGCTGATGGAGGGCGTCGAGGACATCCCAGGCTCCGCGCTCGCCGAAGGCATCCCTTGGGGCTGGCAGTCGTTCGAAGAGTACATGGACGCGATCGATCGCATGCCTCACGCGATCGATTTCTTGCTCCAGGTCCCGCACGATCCGCTGCGGATGTTCGTCATGGGTGATCGCGCCGTCGCCGGTGAGCCAGCGACCGAGGACGACATCGAACGCATGCGCGGGCTCCTGCGCGTGGCGCTCGACGCGGGCGCGGCCGGGTTCACGACCGGACGAACCGACAACCATCGCACCGCACGTGGCGCGCCGACCCCGGCGTCCGAGGCATCCGGCCGTGAGCTCGCGGAGATCGCGCGCGCGTTCGTGGGGCTTCGCCACGGCGTCATTCAGGCAGTCAGCGACTTCGACATGATGCTCGGACCCGAGCGCTTCGACGCCGAATGCGACGTGCTCGAAGAGATGGCGATCGCGAGCGGGATGCGACCGATGTCGATCTCGACGATGCAGCGCGATCACGCCGCGGATCAGTGGAAGCGCATCTTCGCCCGCGTGGAGCGCGCGGTCGCTGCTCACCCCGAGCTCGACATGCGCTGCCAGGTCGGCGCGCGCGGGATCGGTGTCCTGCTCGGCCTCGAGGCCACGTTTCATCCCTTCATGGGCTTCCCGTCGTACAAAGCGATCGCGTCGCTGCCGCTGGCCGAGCGCGTCGCTCGTATGCGCGATCCGGCCGTGCGCGCGCGGATGCTCACGGAGAAGAGCGACAAGGTGTCGGGCGACGGCACGCCGGTACCTCCGCTCGCAGACTTCTTCCTCGCGAACCTCGACATGCTCGCGATGCGTCTCTACCCGATGAGCGAGCGACCCACCTATGAGCCCGCGATCGACACCTGCCTCGCCGCGAAGGCGATGCGCAAAGGAGAGACGATCCTCGAGTGCATCTACGACTCACTCCTCGAGGACGAGGGCAAGGCGCTCCTCTATTTCCCAATCTACAACTACTCCGGCCTGAACCTCGACGTCGTCCGCGAGATGCTCACCCATCCACGCGCGCTCGTCGGCCTCAGCGACGCCGGCGCGCACGTCGGGACGGTGTGCGACGCGTCGATGCCGACGTTCCTCTTGACGCACTGGGCGCGCGATCGCGGCGCCTCGGACCCGACCCGCGGACTTCCCCTCGAGCAGGTCGTTCGCATGCAATCGCACGACACCGCGCGGTTCATCGGGCTACGCGATCGCGGCACGATCGAGCCGAACATGCGCGCCGACTTGAACATCGTCGACCTCGCGAAGCTGTCGCTTCGCCGTCCCGTCATGCAGCGTGATCTGCCGGCCGGCGGGCGCCGCCTCGTTCAGCTCGCCGATGGCTACATCGCGACGTTCGTGCGCGGCGAGCTCGTGGCCGACCAGGGCACGCTCACGGGGGCGCGCCCTGGTCATCTCGTGCGGATGCGCGCTACGGCGTGAACGTCACCGAGAACGGCAGCGCCGGCAGCGGCGCCTGCGGATCGGTGATGGCCGACGCGTCCATCGTCCGCGTGACGTGAACGAAGTAGTCGTTGCCGGTCACGGTGCTCGCGAGGTCGAGCGACTCGGCGCCATTCGCGCCGCCCGGCGAGGCGACCGACGCACCTCCGCTCACGACCTTGCCTTTTGCGTCGACGAGCTCTGCATGCAGGCTCCCGTTTCCTGCGAAGGTGATCGTCTTTGCAGGCGGCAACCCGACCGGGCTCGCGGCGGCGGTGTATCCGACCCAGAGATCGACCTTGTCGACGAGGCCGTTCCAGGGCGAAGGATCCCCCGCGTCGAGCCACGGAAGCTGGATCGTGACCTGCGGCGGCACGACGGAGGGCTTCTTGTAGCGAACGTAGTCGAAGGTGTAGCGACCACGCGGATCGGTCGCGTCCGAGCTCACACGCATCACGTAGGCGTTGTATTGGCGATTCGAGTCGAACACGACATAGGGGCTCGTGCCGCTGCGTGTCTCGATGACCGTGCCGTTCGTGTCGAGGAGCTCGAGCTTGATCGGTTGATCCTGCGAGCTGATCGACCAGAAGAGGTTCGTGTCGGCGGCGATCGCGGACGTGTTGATGGCGTAGTAGTCGACGTCCGTCGCGTTGTGGATGTTCGCGCGCCGAAAGCCGTCGGTCTTCGACATCGGCGTCGCCGTCGCGAGCGTGTTGTTGTCCTCGTAGGCGTCGGGCAGGAGGCCGGTCTCATGGATCTCGAGGCGCACGTTGTACGGCTGCGGCAATCCCTGGACGACGAAGCGAAACGTCCCTGGCGTGACGAACGCGCTGACGTGAGAGCCGTTTGGCGTGATGTCTTGGCTCGTGATCCCGCCGCTGCCGAAGATGCCGGCCTCGGCGACCGGGAACGGCGCGAGACGGCCGAAGCCTTCCCACGCGTTGTCGACCTCGAGCACGATGTAGCCGAAGTCGTTCGTGGTGAAGCGGAAGAAGTCTTGATCGCTCTTCGACGTGAGCATGAGGTCCTTCACCTCTCCGTCGGTCAGCGTGGAGGCCTGGTTGAAGAGGTTGTTCGGCTCCTTCGCGTCGGTCGGGAGCGGCGCCGCTTGCGTGACCGCGGCGCGCGCGTCGAGACGGCCCGCGCTCTGGTTTACCTTCGGAGCGGTCGCGGACGGCACCGCCGTCGAGATGAGGAGGTTCTTCACGTCGCCGGGCGTCAGCGCGGGGTTACGCGCGAGGATCATCGCCGCGACACCCGAGACGACCGGCGCGGACGCGCTCGTCCCGTTGTGAACGGGCATGTCCGAGACGCCGTCGGGCATCACGGGGATGTCCGTGGGAGCGAAGACCGCGATCCCCGTGCCGTAGTTCGAGTACGAATACCCGTTGCCGGCCGAGTCGTGCGCGCCGACGCAGATCACGTTGTCGAGTCGACACGGCCAGATGTGCTCTTCGTTGACGTCGACGTTGTCGTTGCCTGCGCTGGCGACGACCACGCGCCGGCTCGCGACAGCCTCGATCATCTGCTTGTAGCCGATGAGCTCGCGACCAGCGCGGCAGATGCCGTTGCACGATCCACCAAAGCTCATGTTGATGACCTGAGCGCCCACGCTGTCGGCATACCCGGTGGCCGCCATGACGGTGAGGTCGTCCATGCCCGAGTCGAGGAGGATCGGCTTGGCGACCTGGCCGCCAGTACCGACCGAACCTTTGCGGTTGTTCATCAAGCCTGTCGCGGTGCCCGCGCTTCCATTGCCGTGCCACGGGCATGGTGAGCCGTTGGTGCAGGTGGCGCGATTCTGACCGCCGACTCGGTCGGCCGGACCTTTCATGACCGCGAACGTCCGCTGCACGAAGTCGTTCGGCAGATCGGTCCCGCTGCCGGTGTCGATCGGATGTCCCGTAGGATCGACGTAGAACCCGCCGTCGATGATCGCGACGGAGATACTCGCGGGCTTGTAGCCGAGCCACTCCATCAGCTGCCAGGCGCCGACCACTTGCCCGCCAAATGAGCCTTTCAAGCTGCCGATGGCGAAGCCGTCGCGGTACTTCGACCCACCGAGCGGCCCTTCCTCCGTCTTGCGCATGAACGTCTTTGGCTCTGCGGGTTGCGCCACGAACGACGGCGCGACCTTCAGCCCTGCCTTCGCCTCGTGCGCGACCGTCGCGATGAGCTTTGCGCCTGCGTCCGATCCGAAGGTGTAATGACCATGACCTCCAATCGCCGGCGCATCGGCGATGAAGCCATCGAGGCTGTCGATCGGTTTGTCGATCCGCAAGGCCACCCGCCTCGGCTGCGTCTTCAGCTCCTCCACCTTCGACGAGTCGAAGCCGACCGTCGCCGCGTACCGCGTCACGAGGCCCGCGAGATCCGCGTCGGTCGGCTCGAGGATCAGGATCTCGTTCGTGACGAATTGGGAGACGACACCATCTCCGTCTTTGAACGCCGCGAGCGGTCGCGCGCCGTCCTCGCCGCCGACGATCGCCGGCATGCTCGGGGTGATCGTGGGGTCGACCGTAAACGAGAATGGCTCGCCTTGCGTCGCGTCGTTCTTCGGAGCGTCGTTGCTCTTGTTCGTCGGGTCGTTCGAGCCGTCGTTGTTCGACGAGCAGGCGAACGTGGAGAGCGTGAGCAGAAGCGAAAGACAAAGGCAGGCGCGATTTCGCATCCGAGGAATCTAACGTCGCGCCCCGGCTCGCGGCCGTCCTCCACTGGAAGATGGATCGCGCCCATGTCATGCGATCTGCGCACGCCGCCACGCATTTTTTTTCCTCAAACGACGAAAGAGGATGCCCGACTGTCCTCGAACCCCTCCTTCGTGCCCTTCGGTATGCACCGATGTCCGTCGTTTGGACGACGCCGCCGCTCACGCCATGCGATCGGTCAGCCCGCGACCTTCACCTCGAGCGAGATCTCGGCACGAAGCACCTTGCTGACGGGGCAGTTCTTCTTCGTCTCGTCGGCGACGGCCTTGATCTTGGCCGCGTCCCCGCCGGTAGCGCGGACCTCGGTGGTGAGCTCGATCTTCGTGATCGTGAACCCCTCACCGTCCTTATCGAGATGCACGCGCGCCCCGCTCTGGATGTGCTGTGGAGTCATCCCCGCCTTCTCGAGGCCGAGCGAGAGCGCCATCGAGAAGCACCCCGCGAGCGCCGCGCCGATCATCTCTTCGGGGTTCGATCCCTTGACGCCCTCGAAGCGCGTCCCGAGCGAGAAGGGTACGTCCGCGGCGTTCGCGGGCTTCATGTTGCCGCGTCCGGCCTTGAGTGTTCCTTCCCACGTCGCGTTTGCTTGGCTGATGGACATGTGAGCCTCCGTTCGTTGTGAGCGGCCGGGTTCACCACGCCCGTGATCGAGAGACAAGCGGCCCATCGTCGCATCCGGACGCGGATCTTTTAGGTTGCGCGAGAGGGTCGTCCGTCGTAGTTTCCTTGTTAGCTAATTAGCCAACATGGAAACCATGGACCACCTCAGCACGACCTTCGCTGCGCTCGCGGACCCAACGCGTCGCGCGATCCTGATGCGCCTCGCGAAGGGTGAAGCGACCGTCACCGAGCTCGCGGCCCCCTTCGACATGAAGCTCCCCTCGATCTCGAAGCACATCAAGGTGCTCATCCAGGCCGGCCTCGTGTCGCAGTCACGGCAAGCCCAGGCACGTCCGTGTCGACTCGAGGCCGCGCCGCTCAAGGAGATCGCAGAGTGGACGACGAGCTACCGGCAATTCTGGGAGGAGAGCTTCGATCGCCTCGACGAATACCTGTCCAAGCCAGCGCCAGAGAGCATGACGAAGAAGAACAAGAAGAAGACCACCTCGAGGAGACCCAAGCCATGAGCGATTCGAACGAAAAGAACGTGACGAGCTTCATCGCCCCGCCGAACACACCGTTCCTCACGATGGAGCGCGTCTTCAACGCACCACAAGAGCGCGTGTTCCGCGCCTATGTCGATCCGAAGGCGATCGTCGAGTGGTGGGGCCCGCGCCGGTACGTCACGACGGTCGAGATGCTCGAGGCCAAGGTCGGCGGCCGCTGGCGCTTCGTGCAACGAGATGCGTCGAACGACAAACGTCTCTTCGCCTTTCATGGCGTCTTTCACGAGTGCACCTCACCGTCGCGGATCGTGCAGACGTTCGAGTTCGAAGGCACGCCAGGGCACGTCGTGCTCACCATCTACACCTTCGAGGACATCGGCGGCTCGAAGACGAAGGTGATCGCCGACTCGGTGTTCGCTTCACAAAAAGCGCGCGATGGAATGGTGCGCGCCGGCGCCGAGTCGGGGGCCCGCGAAGGCTGGGAGCGCCTCGAAGAGTGGGCCGCGAAGCAATGAGGGCTTAGCCCTTCTTCGCGTTTTCCGCCATCCTGCGCATCATCTCGTCAGGCGCTACGTCTTCCTTGTGCGTCGCCACCTGCCAGATCGTCCCTGAAGGGTCCGCGATCATCCCCCACCGGTCGCCCCAAAACATGTCCATCACCGGAGCGATCACGGTGGCCCCAGCCTTCACCGCGCGCTCGACCGCGTCGTCCACGTTGGGGACGTAGACGAAGAGATTCGCGCTCGTCGGCTGCGCAAATCCAGGCATGTCGGAGACGAACACGATCGCCCCCTGCAGGCGAAACATCCCGTGCATCACGCCCTTTCCGTCTGGGCCGGGCATGAAGTGTCCAAGCTCGGCATCGAACGCCTTCGTCGCAAAGTCGACGAGCGCTCGCGCGTCTTTGACGATCAGCTGCGGAATCACGGGGGGAAGTCCTTCGGGGACATGTCGCTTCGCGGTTGCCATGGCGCGACCATAGGCGCTGCGCTTCGCACGCGGCAGATGCCAAACAGGTCAATCAAGGGGTACAAATGGGCCACCCATGGCGCCATCGCTCCGTCGCCCCACCACAACCAAACCACGCACGCGCGCGTCCAGCACACGGTCACGTCGAGAACCCGTCTCGGGTGCGCCGCTTCGGATTCACGTCCTCGCCTTGGAGGATTGCGCGCCGATCGTTCCGATTGGGACGATCGATCTCCTGCGCAAGTCGATCGATCTCGCGACGCAGTCGCGCGCCAAGGGCTCGCCCGCACGCGGCAAAGACATCGTGGTCTCGCTCGTCTCTTCGACCACGTCACGCACCCTCAAGGCGGCTGGCAACGTCACGTTGGAATGCGACGCGACGATCGCTGATGCGGGTCGCTGCGATCTGGTCTTCGTCCCCGCCCTGGACCCCGATGTCGTCGAGCACCTCGAACGCAATCGCGCCGTCCTTCCATGGCTGCGGCGTGCGTTTGCTCGGGGCGCAGACGTCGTGAGCGCCTGCACCGGCGCTTTCGTTCTGGCCGAAGCCGGGCTGCTCGACGGACGCACCGCGACCACCCACTGGGCGTTTCAGGAGCTCTTCACTGCAAGGCATCCAGCGGTCAAGCTCGCTCCGCAGGCCATCATCGTCGACCAGGGACGCGTGATCACCGCCGGCGGAGCCACGTCGTTCATCAACCTGGTGATGTTCCTCGTGGAGCGCATTTTTGGCGAGGAGATCGCGTGGGCAGCGTCACGCATGTTCCTCGTCGATCGAAACAAGTCACCACAGAGCGCGTACTCGTTCGCCGCGCTGTCGTCCCAGAAGGACCATGAAGACGAGCCCATCCTCGCCGCGCAGCAACTCATCGAGGCGGAGGTCGCTGCCGCCCCGAGCATCGACGACCTTGCACGACGGGTGGCGCTCAGCCGAAGGACGTTCGTTCGGCGCTTTCGGAGCGCCACGGGCAACACGCCACGCGATTACATTCAGCGTGTGAGGGTCGAGAGCGCCAAGCGCGCGCTCGAGCGAGGCGAGAACGTGTCGATCGTCGCGACGGGCGTCGGCTACGAAGACGTCGTCGCCTTTCGAAAGATCTTCGCGCGTGTCACCGGACTCACCCCCGCGGAGTATCGATCACGGTACGGGCCGAAATCGACGCCCGCATGGGCGCCAGCAAAAAGCCCTCGACGCGCTTGAGGGTTTAGCCGCCGTCGGCGACGAACGTGCTCTCGAGGTTTGGCGTGCAGCCGCCAAACTTGGAGTTGCACGTCGTAAAGCCGAGCGTCTTGCAGTCGACCTTGTCGATCCGCCCTGCGTTGCACACGACGACACTATCGCCGTCACATTGAAGGTTCGAACGCGACGGCGGATTGCACTCCGAGGCCAATCCGCAAAACGGTTTAGGCGGTATGCCGCTATCGGTCGCGAGCGACGTTTGACACGTAAATCCTGGGCTAAACGACGCGCAGGATGCGCTGGCGAGCCCGCCGTTCAAACAGGCTTGCAAGGTGCCATTCGCGCATACGACGCCGTTCAGGTAGTCGACGTTTTGGATTTGCGACCCATTGTCGGTGCAGGCTCCCTCCGTCCCCTTACAGCCGCCGTTCTCGCAGGCGAGGCCAATGCTGGCGCACGCCACACCATATTGCTCGACCGGCCCCGTGCAGTACGCGGGTTTTCCGTCGACGCAGTGATAGGTGTAGATGCCTGCGTCGTCGCGAATGCATGGCGGCGCGCCTGCGGTGCGCACGCCGACCGGGACGAATCGCCCACACACTGTTCGTTGTAGCGACTGCAGTCTTCACGAAATCGAAGACGCCCATCGCAAGCCGTGCGCACGGTTCCATTGCAGCCGTCGACGCACTCGGCGGCGCTCGGCGCGATGTCGATCATCGTGCCGGTGCAATCGGCGACGGCCTGGCAGCCGTTGTTCTTCGTCGCGAGGCACTCCACCGCCGCGTTGAAGATGAGCTGCGTCTGGGGGTCGGCCGAGCGACGGTAATAGATGTCGGCGAGGTAACGATGAACGCCATCGTCAGGCACGCATGCGCCGAGCACCACGGCGGCGCGCGCTGCCTTGTCGGGATCCACGGGTCCGACCGTGATCGGGACGTTCGCGTCCGTCTTGGTCGACCCATCGCCGCCCGTCGCGCCGTCGCCGTTCGAGCTGGCGTCCGGCGAGGTCTGCGCCGGCGGGCTCGTCCCCTCATCGTCACCGCAGCCGGCGCCAAGAGCGCCCCACGCGCATGCGAGCACAGCGCTGAGCAAAGCGCCGGCACGGATCGCGAGGGCCGCGCGGCGTCGAGGATCGTTTCCTGCCATCCCCACATCTTCACGTGAGGCCATGGCCGTGTCGACGCGTTTCGCGTGAACCTCGTGGCGCACTCGCGGCAACGACGTGTGCAGCCGACTGCACGGTCCGCCAGAACGACGCGCATTTTACGGGTGTTTCAGGGGCCATCGTCCGTGGAACAGGCCCTGCTTGATTCGGCCTGCATGCTTGCCGTCCCCAACGCTTTGCCCACCTTACGCACGACACCTTCGAACGCGCCAGGTCCGCCGACGCGCATGCTCGACATCGAGGAGGCACGCTCGGCGCTGCTACGCCTTCGCTCGCAAGCCGACGAGCTTCTCGCGGCGCTCACGTCGGTCAGCCACGTCGTGGGTGCGTGGAACGACAACGCCAGCGGTGCGCCGCGCGCGCTGTCCTCCGTGGCAAGCGACGACCATCACGGCCTCGTCGTCGGTCCCGAGGCGCGTTGGATCATCCCTCCCCGCGCCGTTGACGCGGCCGATGTCGGAGGCCGCGTCAGCCTCGTTCGGTACGGCGCGCGCCGCCGCATTCTTCATCGCTTGGTGATCGCTCGCCTCGAGGCGCCCGGCGTCGCGATGAGCGCCGAGTCGCTCATCGAGGTCGGATGGCCGGGAGAGCGCATGCATCACTCCGCCGCGCTGATGCGTGTCTACAGCGCGATCCGCCGGCTTCGACGCGTCCTCGGCCTCGAGGCGATCCTCGTCACACGCGATGACGGGTACCTGTTCGATCCAAACGCCGGCGTAAGGCTCGCCTTCTGAGCGCGCGGAGGCCGAGGGAGCGAGTCTTCGAGCGACTCGGTCATGCAAAGACGACGAGGAGCTTCGACGCCAACATCGCGCCGTCGCTCATGCGCGCCGCGTCGACGACGAACGTCTGCGTATTGGCTCTTCCTACGACGTTGTCGCTGGCGTTCGTCGTGTCGGGCTGACCGAATACTTTGTATTCCTCGTGCGAGGCGAATATCTCCTGCACGAGCGTCTGGTCGAAGACGACTTGCGACGTAAAGCTCTTACCGTTTGCCGTTACCGTGTAATGGATATGGGGCGTCCTACCTCGATACCACCCGGGAAAACAGCTATCGAAGAACACTTTGCCGTCGGCGTCGGTCGTCTGCATTCCACGGAAATAGTGCTTTGACGCGTCCGCCTGGTCTTTGAGGCACATCCCCGGATTCGGGGTATCTCCCGAGTAGCTCCCGGTGAGCTGCGTATGCCACACCTTCACTGTCGCGTTGACCACAGGTTGGCAATGGCTGTCGACCACACGAAACGCGAGGCGCATCGGGAGACCGCTGTAGCCTTCGCTGATGTCTTCACGCACTTGATCGGCGGCCTCGGTGCACGGACCTTCTGTCACGCTCGTCAAGAGCACGCACGAGGTGGCCGCGACCGCAAACGGGTCGGGGTACGACGCCTTGGCCGTCATCGATTTCGTCCCGCCCGTCGCCCACGCGTCGGCCGAGCCGGTCGTCGTACCGCCCGTGGAGCTCGACGTGCTGCCCGACGAGGAAGAGGACGATGACGTCGTCGCGCCCGAGCTCGTGCTTCCGCTGCTGCCTCCGCTCGTCGTATCGGAGTCACCGCCGCCCGTGCAGGCGGCGACGGAGCGAAGGAAGAGGAGACCGCCCAGCGACGTGAGGAGGCCTTCGGTCATTTGACGGCGGGTAAGGAGCGGCTCTTTTTTCATGGTCCTCATGGATGGTTCCCGAGCTAGGTGGCGCTCAAACCAACAAACCGATCAGGCGGATCAACGCAAAAGCCTGCACGAAACGGCGGCTACACAAAAGCACACAAATCAGGCCGGGCCGGGCGGCTTCTTCTTCCTCGTCCACTTGGCCGTGAGCGCCGTGTTCGCGAGAAACCACGAGATCTCGAACTCCGTCTGCGGCAGCCGTCCGAGGGCGGCTGCGATCGCGTTGTGCTCGGGAGAGCCGATCGCCGCTTCGGGCGCGAGCGCGATCAACGCGCGCGTGAGCGTGATGGTCGTCCCGCATTCGCGCGCCCATTCGAGCACGCGGTCCATCCACTCTTCCTGCGTGCGAGGAGGCGGCGGCTGCTCGGGAACGAGCTCCGGTGGAAGCGGTGGAAGTGTCTCCCGAAGCGCCTCGACGGCAGCGGCGAACCGCTCCGTATGCGGACCACGAAGGGCACGCATCCGGTCCGCTTGCGCGACCGTCTCACGCGCCGCCGCGATGAGCCGTTCGTGGCGCCCCACCGAGACGGGCGGCGAGGCCTGGCTGTTCGGCGGGTCCTTCGCCTCGTCCCTCGTCGTGATCTGCTTCTTCCGCGCCGCCATGTCTGCCTGTGCCCGAACGTTCGATCTTAGCGGATCACGAAGAGGCACAAAACAAGGCGCTAGCTAATGCAGCGTCGCCGCGAGCTTCGACGTTCGCGCGTTGTCCGGGATGGCGCGAAAGAGATCGCGCCACTCAGGCTTCGCGAGCCGGTTCACGCGTCGCTCGAGGCGCGCCTTGGCGTCGAGGACGGCGGCCACCGCTTCGGCCCGGCGCCCTTTCGCCTCGAGCGCCTCGCTGAGGACGAGCGGCGGGAGCGCTTCACCTTGAAGCATTCCGCCGAGCTCTTGCAAGATCCCATAGGCGCGTTGGGCCGCCGAGAGCGCGCCGTCCGCGTCTCCGCAGGCGAGCAGAGCGCGGCTCCGGCATGCCTCCGCCCATCCGAGGAGGCTTGGCGCGCTCGAGAGCAAGCGAACCGCTTCTTCGGCGAGCCGGAGCGCCTCACGCGGAGACGCCGGGTCGTCGGCGACGCCGCCGGCCATCGCGACGGTGGACGCATGCGCGGCTGCCCAGCCTTCGAGCCGCGCGTTGCCCACCGCGCGGCACTCCGTCATCGCTTGGTCGAGAAGGCGCCGTGCTTCGATCGTCTTGCCCCGAAGATGAAGGAGCGCGAAGCCCAAGTTCACCTTCGCATAGGTGATCGCCTGTTGGGCGCCGACCTCGGTGCACTGCGCGAGGTTCGTTCGAATGAGCGACTCGGCCTTCTTGAAGTCGCCGATCTCGGCCCAGCACCAGCCGATCGTCGTGCGTTCGAGCAGCACGTTGTTCCGATCGGAGCCGCGCTCGAACGCCTCGACCGC
>JBGAFW010000020.1:0-139542 GCA_044227045.1 Labilithrix sp. | reverse complement strand
GAGCGCGCTCTTCGAGACAAGCGGCGCGACCAGGAGACACGAGATAACGAGCAAACATGGACGACCTCGACGGCGTGAGCGGGCGCGGGACTGCGCCGAGCGAAGCCTGTCCGCGCAGGTTCCGTGACGCGCGCCATACGCCGTCGAGCTAGGCAGCGCACGTTTATCGATGGATGCGCCGCATCGATGAGCGCGCGCGGCGCGGAACGTGCGCGCAGCGAGAGCTCGGCGCAGTCCCGCGCCCGCGGAACGTGCGCGCAGCGAGAGCTCGGCGCAGTCCCGCGCCCGCGGACGGGACGAGATGGATGTGCAGAGGAGAATCCCGACGCGGCGACTCAACACCGAAATGGAGTCCTCTGCGCATGCACCACGCGATAGCGAGCCAAGGCCTCCCCCTGCCGCGCGCAGGTCTGCGGACGTAGAGCAAGCCACAGTCCTCCCATCGCAAAAGACGACATTAACGCATCGGCCCAAAGAGCAGACCGAGCACGGCTTTGGGGGAGGCAGCCGGCGAAGCCGGCTGGGTGGGGGCAACTAAAGAAGCCGGCTGGGTGGGGGCAATTAGAGCAGCACAGTCCCCACGCTCCCAGGCTCTTTCACGGCGCGCGTGAGATCGCCGCGCTCGAGCTTGCCGACGATGTGGACGGCGCGCACGCCTTCGCCGATGGCGGCGAAGGACTCTTCGAGCTTCGGGATCATCCCCTTCGTCACGACGCCCTCTTCGATCGCGCGTTTGCCCTCGGCGATCGTGAGCCGGCCGATGCGGGATGATGGATCGGAGATGTCGCGCATCACGCCGGGGACGTCGGTGACGAGGACGAGCGCGCGCGCGTCGAGGCGGATCGCGACCTGGTTGGCGACCGCGTCGGCGTTGATGTTGAACGTGCCGCCCGACTCGTCGGCGCCGAGGCACGCGAGGACGGGGACGTAGCCTGCGCTCGAGAGGAGGGCGATGAGCTCGCCGTTGACGCCGACGACGTCGCCGACGAAGCCGAAGTCCACCGGATCGGGGCCGCCGCCGGTGACGACCTTCGGCGGCCGCTTGCGCGCGAGCACGGTGCAGGCGCTCGCGCCGTGAAGGCCGACGGGCTTCGCGCCGGCGGCGAGGAGGGCAGAGCAGAGGTCGACGTTGACCTTGCCGCAGACGATCATCTTCATGACGTCGAGCGTGTCGGCGTCGGTGACGCGCCGGCCGCCGACGATCTTCGGCGTCTGACCGAGCTTCTTCTGCAGGTCGGTGGCTTGAGGGCCGCCGCCGTGGACGATCACGACGGGCAAGCCGCTCTTTTGGATCTCCGCCACGTCGGCGGCGATCGCGGCCATGTGTGGCCCTTGAACGACCTCGCCGCCGACCTTGATGACGACCGGATTCGAAGCCGCGTCGCTCACGGCCAGCCGCCCGGGTCTTCGAGCGACGTCTTCTCGTCGACGCCGAGCATGATGTTCATCGACTGGATGGCTTGGCCTGCGCCGCCCTTGATCAGGTTGTCCGTCACCGAGAAGCACGCGACGACGCGCTTGCCCGGCTCCGCGCCGTCGGTGCCGACCTGCACGCCGACCTCGGCGTAGTTCGTACCGCTCACCGCGGCGACCTCGGGCATGCGCTTCTCCGGGACGCGGACGAACGGCTCACGCGCGTACGCATCCTTGTAGAGTGCACGAATCTGTTCTGCGCTCGCCGACTCGGGGACGTGCGCGAAGCACGTGGCGAAGATGCCGCGTGAGAGGGGAGCGCTGACGGGCACGAACCGGATCTCGACGTTCTCCTTCGCGCCGGCGTCGCGGAGCGTCTGCGTGATCTCGGGGATGTGCTGGTGATCGAGCGGCTTGTACGTGCGAAGGTTCACCGCGCGCACGGGGTGGTGGGTTCCGGCGCTCGGCACGACGCCGCTGCCCGACGATCCGGTGATGCCGACGACCTCGACCGCGCCCGAGAGGAGGCCGGCCTTCGCGAGCGGCATGAGCGCGAGCTCGATCGTCGTGGCGAAGCAGCCCGGCGACGCGACGTACTTCGCGGCCTTGATCTTCTCGCGATTGAGCTCCGGCAGGCCGTAGACGAACGATCCGTCCGTGAGCCTGTCGGCGCAGGGATGATCGGCGTGGTAGTAGCGCTTGTAGAGCGCTGCGTCGCGGAGGCGGAAGTCGCCCGAGAGATCGACGACGCGCGCGCCCGACGCCATGAGCTCGGGCATCTTCGTGGCGCTGACCTTGTGCGGCAGGCCGAGGAGGACGACGTCCATGCCTTTGGCGGCTTCGGCGGGCGTGATGCCTTCGAACTTGAGATCCGTAAGGCGCTCGAGGTTCGGGTGGGCATTCGAGAGCGGCTCGTCGATGAAGTCGACGGACGCGACGCGAACGAGCTCGACGTGAGGATGGAGGAGAAGACGACGGATCAGCTCACCGCCGCCATAACCGCTGCCACCGATGACGGCGGCCTTGAATCGCTTTCCCATGGTCGTGCGGCGACACTAGCGCGCCCGCGCGATCGCGCCAACGAGGAGCTGAGGCTCGCGTGAAAGGGCGAAGAAGCCGTAATTTGGGGCGCGGATCCGGCCGGTGCGCCGAAGGACATGCCGTGTGCGGTCGCGTCGGTTATCATCGCAAGGTGCGGCTTTTGGCCGAGCGTGCGGCGGTCGTCCTCTTCGGGATCCTCCTCCCGCAAGCGGCGTGCAGGGCGTTCGGGACCGAGCAAGGCGACGCCGGCGACGCGGCCGCGACGGTGGACGGTCACGCGGCGATCTCCGACGCGCATGCCGAGGATGCAGGCGCGGATGCTCCGCCGCCGGTCCCTTGCCGATCGATCCAGCTCGATGGGACGTCGAGCTACCTCGAGGTCTCGGGTGGTGGCGCGCCGTTCGAGAATGCGTCGTTCACGCTCGAGGCGTGGGTGAAGATCAACCAGAGCCCAGACGAGATGCACATCGTCGCGCACTCCCACCACGACCAAGCCGACGGGTATCTGCTCCTCAAGTTCGCCGACAAGTTCCAGGGGCGCATCTACCAGAAGAACAGCGGTACCCACGAGCGGCTCGACGGCGACTCGGTGAAGTACAACAAGTGGCAGCACGTCGCGCTGGTCTACGACTCGGCGGCGGGGAAGATGACCGTGTTCGTCGACGGGCACGGCACGAGCACGTCGGCGCCGACGGTGGCCGACAAGTACAGCGGACCCGCGCGCATCGGCGCGGCGTCCTATGTCAATGGCTTCTACCTCGACGGCCTCATCGACGAGGTGCGCGTCACGAAAGGAGTCGCCTACGCGAGCGACTTCACGCCGCCGTACCCGCTCCCCGACGACGATCCCAACACCGTCGGCGTGTGGCATCTCAGCGAGGGCGTAGGTCTGAACAGCGCCGAGGCGCGCGCGCGAACGGGGATGTCGCTCGCGCTCCACGGCGCAGCCACGTGGTCGTCGTCGTGCGCGAAGCCTTGAGCTTCACGCTCCCGAGTGACGGGTAGGGACGGGTTCGCTTAGCCGCTCTTCTTCGCGGTCTTCGGCGCCATCGTCCCCATGATCCAATCGAAGAGAGGGACGGTGACGTTGAAGTTGTACTTCTGCATGAGCCGCGGGTCGTGATGGCGCGCGTGATGCGTGCGGAGCACCGCGATGATCTTGCGACGGCCGATGAAGCTGTCTTCGGGCGCGTGGTAGCAGAGGTGCAGCACCTCGTAGGTGACCATGAAGAGGCTGGCGGTGAGGAGGAACAACCAGCCGGCCGCGGACGACCAGAGGTACGAGAGACCGAACGCGATCGGCGCGGCGGCGAGGACGATGCCGAGCACACCTGCCGCGGGGATGAGCACCAGCCGGAACTCCTGCGCGCTCCGAAGGGCCATGTCCTCTTCGACGTAGATCATGTGATGCATCGGCGTGTGCTTGTCGTAGATGACCTCGAAGGGCCAGAAGCGCCGATGGAGCACGTGCTTGTGGACGCGCCACTCGTAGAAGTTCGCGAGCAGGATGACGGCGGGGACGACGAGCCAATCCGTCCAGCGGATGTGGTCGATGCGGGCGAGGAACACCAAGCTCGCCACGAGGACGACCATGCCGATGCCCGTCGTGGACGCGAGGTGCGCGTAGGGGTTGTACCACCAAGGGATCTCCGCGAGCGCCTTCTGCCGGACCGCGTCGCGTCGCTCTTCGGTTAGCCCATGCTTCGACGCGGTCGCGACGAGCTCCTTCTCGTCGAGGCGGCGTGCGCGTCGCTCGCTCTTCGAAGCGCCGAAGCTCGGCCCGGAGTAGCTGGCGGATCGCCCCGAGTCGGGGGATGCGGGCGCGCCCTGGTCGTTCGATTCGCGCGTCTCGCTGCGTGGGGACACCACAGGAAGTGTGGCCATGGTCTTCTCCGAAGGCTCGTAGGAGTTTTTAGGGCATTTAGGGGCTGTTTCGAGACCTCTACCTACGAATACTGTACGTTCTGTAAAAACAGAATGCAAGGAAAACTTATGCACTGCGTCTCGAAAACGCGGAGTCGTCAGGATTGGCGATAAAGTCCGGAGATCATGACGAGAGCGACCGGAGAGGACGCGGCGAAGTGGCTCGCCGATCAAGCGAAGGCGATGGAGACGGCGCTCGCCGAGCTCGTGTCGATCAACTCGTTCACGGAGAACGTCGACGGAGGCCGCGCGGTCGCCGACATGCTCCAAAACGACGTCTTCGCGAACATCGAAGGCCTCACCTCGACGCGCATCGCGTCGACGACGAAGAAGTTCGCCGACCAGCAAACAGACGCTGGCCCTCGTCGGCCATCTCGACACCGTCTTTCCGCCAGGCACGTTCGAAGGCTTCAAGCGTGACGGCGACTTGGCGCGCGGGCCCGGCGTGCTCGACATGAAGGGCGGGCTCGTCGTCGTGGCGTGGGCGCTCAAGGCGCTCGCGGCGACGGGCGGGCTCCCGAGCCTTCGTCTGGTCATCGTCTCGGACGAAGAGGTCGGGTCGCCCGAAGGACAGGCCATCATTCGCGACGCCATTCGTGGCGCGAGCGGCGCGCTCGTCTTCGAGGCCGGCCGCAAGAACGATCTCATCATCACACGTCGCAAAGGGACGGGCGCCGTCACGCTCGTCGCGCACGGCAAGGCCGCACACGCGGGCAACGCGCACAAGGAAGGCGTGAACGCGCTCTGGGCGCTCGCGAAGATCGTCGATCGCGTCCAGATGCTCACCGACTACGGACGCGGCATCACCGTGAACGTCGGGAAGATCACGGGCGGCACGAGCAAGAACACGGTGCCCGACCGCGCCGAGGCGCTCGTCGACCTTCGCTTCGAGACGCGCGCCGATGGCGAGGCGTTGGTCGAGTCGATCAAGAAGGCCGCCGAAGAATGTGCCGCCGCGGTCGTGGGGTCACGCATCGAGGTCACCGGTGGCATCGCTCGCCTCCCGCTCGAGCGCACCGAGGCGAGCGCGCAGCTCATGGAAGCCTACGCAACATGTGCGCGCGCCTCGGGCCTCGGCGCCGGAGAGGCTGGCCTGATCGGCGGCGGCTCGGACGCGAGCACATCCTCGTCGATGGGCATCGCGTCGATCGACGGCCTCGGTCCACGCGGCATCGGCTTTCATACGCACGACGAGCAGATCGAAATCGCGACGCTCCTCCTGAACTTTGGTTTGCGCGTCCTGACGCGTTGGGCGTTGGAGCGCGCGCATCGTGCGGAAGGTGAGGAGGGAAGACCATGGCGGAGATCTTCGGTAAGTCGGATCGCAAGAAGGACCTCGCGTGTCCACGCGACAGCTCGCTCCTCGCCGTCACCGAGGTCGGTGAGGCGGCGCTCGACATCTGCGGAAAGTGCGGAGGTCAGTTCTTCGACTCCGGCGAGATGTTCGCGGCGTTCGGGATCAAGGCAGACCCGTCGTACTGGGATCGCGAAGAGACCGGCGGCACGGTGCGCCAGTCGGAGATCCACTGCCCGAACTGCAAGACGGTGATGCTCGCGCAGGACGTGAAGTACGAAGGCGACGCGGTCGAGATCGATCGTTGCGGCAAGTGCGCAGGTATCTGGCTCGACAAAGGTGAGGTCGACACGATCATGAAGATCGGCGACAAGCTTCAGCCGCTGCTCGAGGCCGAGAAGGCCAAGGCCAAAGAGGAGCTCGACAAGCTCGGCGACGTGAGCTTCGCGTCGCCCGGCCTCATCGCGCGCTTTCTCGGTCTCTTCAAGAAGAAGTGACGCGAGACGGAGCCTTTCAGAGAGGCTGACACGTCATCTTCGTGCCGTCAGGTTTGCAGAGGAGCTGGCCGCAGCAGTCGCTGTGCTCGGTGCATTCGGCGTTCGCTTCCTTGCAGCACATCGTCTGCACGAGCCCCCCGACCTGATCGCAGACCGTGCCGGCGCAGCAGTCGTCGTTGCAGCCGCACGCCGCCTGAACGGCAAAGCACGCGCCCGCGTCTTTCATGCACGCAGCCGGAGGCGGAGGAGGTGGAGGCGGCGGCGGCGGGGGCGGCGGTGAGGCGTCGGCCTTTCCGGCGTCGCTCGGTCCTCCCGAAGACGAGGACGATGAAGAAGAGGAAGAGGAAGAGGAAGAAGAGGATGAAGACGCGGGTGACGCGGGCTCCGGCGCCGTTGTCTTCTCGGGTAGGTGGGCGCCGCTGCTGCCGCCGCTCGACGAGGAGGTCGCGGCCGGCTCGGTCGGAAGGACATCACCGGTCGATCCGCTGTCCGACGTGGCGCACGCCACGCTCGCGACGACGATGGTGGATGCCAGCGCGCCCCAAATTCCCCTGTGAAGCATGAGGCCTCGAGTACTCGGCCGGACGCGAACGAGCCACTTACCGAGCGCTTAATTCTGAAATCCGGTCACCAAGGGCATTCGCCGATCATGGATCAACGATGCGTGGTGGAGAGGCGCGCCCCTGGAGTGAGTGAACCCGACGAGAACGGCGAAAGACCGAGTGGATTCGAGGGTCGTGGCGCGGCACGCGAACGGTGCGCGACTTGCTAGCTGCGGGTCACGCCGGGGCGCGAGGTGCTGGGTGCGAGCCGAGCGTAGAGGAGGCCGAGGATGAAGACCGTCATTGCGCTCGTCGCTGTGGTGTGTGTCGCATGTGGAGGGCGCGTGAGCGCCACGGACGCCGTGGACCGAAGCACCGTTCCGGCCCCAGACCCAACGCCCGAGCTGCCTCCGCCGGCGACGAGCCCCGCGACGCTCGCGTGCTCGCTCCCGAGCGCCGCGCATCCTTCACCGTCCCTCACGCTGCACACGCTGGCGGGGATCTCCATCAAGCCGGTCGAGGTGATCGCCTACTTTCCTGGCGAGTCCGTCACGGGTCAACCGGGAGGGGACTGTCACTTCGTTCCACAGACCAACGCGCGCTCCTGCTGGAGCAGCGGCACCGCATGCAGCACGGACGATCGCGGCAACAGCGACTGCGGAGGTGGCGCGCCTCCCGATCCGCATAGTTGGCTCCGAATCGAGCTTACAGAGACCGCCGCTGCATGCTCACGTCACGACGGAGGACTGCTCTCGCATCACGAGAACACGCTCGTCGTGAACGTGTACCGAACGGGCTCAGGTGAGATTGACGTGGGGACCTACGCCGTCCCATCGAATGGCGAGGTAGGCGTCTTCGCCGTGCAGACGACCGGCACGCGGTGTCGGCCAAACGGCGAGTATGAGCTGCAGCTCGATTACCGGCACTTCAGCTTCAAAGGCTCCGTGTCGATCACCCAGCGCAGCGCGAGCGCCATCTCGGGCACCATCGACCTCGAGGACGACCTCGGACGAGCACTGCGAGCGTCGTTCGAGGCTCCCCTGTGTCGCCGGACGGCGACGTTCACGACGTGTTGCGGGTGAGCCGCGACGTTAGTTGAACAGGCGCTCGTTCAGGCGCGTGACCTTCGCGGGCGACCTCGAGATCGGCCCGCGCGACGACTTCGGCGCGCAGACGCCGGTCTCGCAGCTGTCTTTGCGGCCAGTGATCCAAAGACGATTCGCGGCGAACCAGTCGTAGGCGCGATCGAGCACCCACGCGATCGGCGCGAGGCGGGAGAGCGCGACGAGCCGGCGGAAGCCGACCGCCTCGTAGAGCCGGCGAAAGACCTCGACGCCTTCGACCCACGTGCCCGTTTGGGAATCACGCCCGTGGATGCGGTGCATCAGGTCCGCCCGCGAAACGGAGATGCCACTGAGCACGCTGTCGTCGAAATCGGGCGCCGCGATGTCGGTGAATTGGATCTTCGACTTGCGATCGAGCGATCGCAAGACGCCGATCTCACGCCGGCATAGTGGACAGTCACCGTCGAAGAATACTTCGAACGACTTCGTTGGGCTCATGTGGCATCTCCGTTTGTTCGCACTTGGTCTCGTTCGTCTCGTCTCGCGTCGAATCACCAAGTCAAGTCATGTCAGGTCACTGCGGGAGGACGACGGCGTCGATGACGTGGATCACGCCGTTCGACGCTTCGATGTCCGCCTTCACCACCGTCGCGTTGTCGACCTTGAGGCCGCCGCCGGTCGCCGAGAGCTTCAGCTCCTTGCCATTGACGGTCTTCGCGCTGGTGAGCTTCGTCGCCTCGCTCGACGGGACCTTGCCCGACACCACGTGGTAGGTGAGCACGGCCTGGAGCTTCGCCTTGTTCTCCGGCTTGAGCAGCGAGTCGACCGTGCCGGCCGGGAGCTTCGCGAACGCTTCGTCGGTCGGCGCGAACACCGTGAACGGACCGGGGCCGCGGAGCGTGCCCTCGAGGTCGGCCGCCTTGATCGCCGCGAGCAGCGTCTTGAACTGGCCTGCGCCCTCGGCGGTCTCGAGGATGTCCTTCTTCGTCATCGCACCTGACTGGGTCGTGGCGTCGCTCGCCGGCTTGTTCGCGGCTTCACCACCACATGCTGTGAGCGCGAGCGCGACCGTCACGACCGTCATCGCTGCACCCTTCATCCATCCTCGGTTCATGAAATCCTCCGTCTGTTGTTGGGGTAGGGCGCCGCCGTCATCGGCGCGCGGCCTTGTTGTTTGCTTATGTCTAACGTTTGTACAACGTATGTCAAGCCATTGACTGACGTCTGTCCATCCCGCACGATGATTCGTGGCAAAAAATCAGCGGTCCCCGGAAGGACGCGAGCCGGCGGAGCAGCCCTTCGCGACGATCCGCGTCGTGTCGAACCGCACGGGCATCTCACCCGACACCTTGCGGATCTGGGAGCGCCGCTACGGGTTTCCGAAGCCGATGCGCCGCGATGACGGGATCCGCGTCTACGACGAGAAGGACATCCAGCGCATCGAGCTCATCGCGCGCGCGCTCGAGGCGGGCTTTCGGCCGCATGAGGTGATGTCGCTCGAGGTCGAGGCGCTTCGCCGAGCGATCCAAGAAGAAGCGCCTCCACCGGCTGGCGCGCCGCCCACAAAGAGCGCCCGCACCGAGAGTCGACCGGCCGTCGCGATCGCGATCGCGACGGAGGCGACGAGCGTCGAGGCGATCCTCGAGTCGCTCACCGCCGACGATCTCTCACGCGTACGATCGCGGCTTCGCGCGGCGGCGGCGCTGCTGGGGCCGCGCGAGTTCGTGACGGAGCTCGCCTATCCGCTCGCGAAGCGTGTCGGCGAGGAGTGGGCGCGAGGGCGGCTCGAGGTTCGGCACGAGCATGCGATGAGCACCGCGCTCTCGATGCAGCTTCATCTTCTCCTCGGCGCGTTCGAGGACGCGCGCGCAAGGGCAGCCGGCCCACTCGTGCTCCTCGCCACCCTGCCGGACGAGCATCACGCGCTCGCGCTCGACATGGTGGCGCTGTTTCTCGCGTCGAGCGGCGCGCTCCCGCGCGTGCTTGGACCCGACACACCGCCCGACCAGATCGTGCTCGCGGCGAAGGCGATCGAGCCAAAGGCCGTCGGCGTCTCGGTGTCGCTCGCCTCGGACAAGGCGGCTGCGTTGGAGGCGATCCGCGTCATCGCCAAGGGTCTGCCTCGCACGTCGGAGCTTTGGATTGGCGGAAGTGGCGCGGCGTCGATTCCCCTCGGGAGCGCGAACCTGCCCGGGCGCGTGCATCGCATCGGAAAGCGATGGGCGGACATCGAGGAGGCGCTGGCGCGAATCGGCTGATTCACCGAAGATGCATCGGCCATGCGTTCGCCGCCGCCCAAGCTCTGGCTCTTCCTCTCGGCCGTGATGGGCTGCGCGGTCGCCGTGACCGGATGTCCAAAGAAGACCGATCCCACGCCTCAGATCAAGGTGAGCGAGGGCGCCGCGAATCGGATCAACCTGATCCCGAGCAAGTCGAACCGCAAGCAAGCGAACGCGACGTCGAAGGCGCGCGTCCATCCGCTCGCGCGTGGCGCGGAGCTCGGCGGGCCGAACGCGACGGGCAAGGCGGGAGATTGGGTGCTCGAGAACGACGAGGTCATCTTCGTCATCGACGGGCTCGGCGGCGGCGGCGGCTTCGCCGAGTCGGGCGGCAACCTCGTCGACGCGGCCGACGCGAAGGCGAGGAGAGACGAGCTCGGTCAGCTCTTCACGTACTTCGGGACGTTTCCGCGGCAAGGCGTCTACACGTCGATCGATGCCCACGTCGAAGCCGACGGCACCGGCGTCGTCGAGGCGCGCGGCAAGGAGCTCTACGACGCGTCGATCGACGTCGTCACGCAGTATCGGCTCGCGGGCGCCGATCGCGCGGTGCTCCTGCGCACGACGCTGACGAACCGAGGGACCGCGAAGGTGACCGGGCTCGGGCTCGGAGACGCGATCCAGTGGGGCGGCACCGAGAAGCTCGCGCCCGGCAAGGCGCTCGGGTTCAAAGGACCGTCGAAGGGACCGTTCATCGGCGGCGTCGGTCGCTTCGTCAGCTATGGCATCACGTCGACCGAAGGCGAGATCGAAGCGATCAGCGGCGGCGCGTGGACGGACACCGAGCAAGCGAAGAACGTCGAGATCGCGGCAGGCGCGAGCGTGACGTACGAGCGCGTCTTCCTCGTCGGCGAGCGCCCCGACGTGTCGAGCATCATCGGAGAGCTGACGAAGGCCTCCGACGGAGAGCTCGGCGTCCTCGAGATCGCGCTCACCGACGCGAAGGGCGCGCCGGTGAAGGTGCCGGTCGGCGCGAAGGTCGTCCTCGGCACCGAGTCGGCACCCGACGTGATGTCGCTCGTCGCGACGAAAGAAGGCGACTCGTTCTCGGGCGAGATTCCGCCCGGAAAATGGCTGGTGTCGTACGCCCCGAGCGCTTCACGTCGTGCCGAGGGCAGCGGGGCGAAGACGCTCGCGACGGTGACGAAGGACGCGAAGACGCGCGTGGTGCTCGCGGTGACCGAGCCACATTCGATGACGCTCGGCCCATGCGAGGAGCAAGGGGCCTCGGGCCGCGCGCCCGTCCCTTGCAAGCTCACGATCGAGGGGCTCAGCGGTGCGACGAACCCCGACTTCGGTCCTGCCCACGTCGCCGATCTCGCGAAGAACGTCGTGTGGCTCCGGCCCGGCGAGACGGGCACGGTGCCGCTCGCGACGGGTCGCTACCGCGTCACCGCGTCGCGTGGTCCCGAGTACGATCTCACGACCAGCGAGGTCACGGTCCCGTCCTCCTCGGCGCCGCCGCCCTTCGTCCTTCGCCGCGTGGTGGAGACGACGTCGTACGTCGCGACCGATTTTCACCAGCACACGATCTTGAGCGCCGACGCGCCCGTCGCGACGCGCGATCGGGTGATCGCGAACGCCGCCGAGGGCCTCGAGGTCGCGGTGGCTTCGGAGCACAACCACGTGGCGGATCTCGTCCCGATCGCCAAGGAGCTCGGGCTGACTCCGTTCGTCGTCGAGATCGCTGGCGATGAGCTCACGAGCGACGCGAGCAAGAAGCCCTTCGGACACGCCAACGTGTTCCCGATCGCCGCCGACACGTCGAAGCCGCGAAACGGCGCGCCGGCTGTTCGCGATCGGCTCGCCTCCGAGGTGTTCGCGGAGTCGCGTAACCTGCCCGGCGGCTCGCATGTCCTCCAGATCAACCATCCGCGATCGGGAAAGAACGGCTACTTCGACCTCCTCGGCTTCGATCCGAAGACCGGCGTCGGGACCGGCGCGGGATACGACACGTCCTTCGACGCGATCGAGGTGTGGAATGGTCGCGTCGTCGCGCATCGAACGAAGGTGCTCGACGACTTCTTCGGCCTCCTTCGCACGAGCCACGTCGCGACGCCCATCGCCGATACCGACACGCATGGGATCGTCGGCGAAGAGCCCGGCTATCCGCGCACGCTCGTGCGGGTGAGCAGCGACGTGGACCTCGATCGCTGGGACGACGCGCGCACGCAAGATTTGGTGAAGAGCATCCGCGAGACGCGCGATGTCGTGCTCACGAACGGCCCTTTTCTCCAGGTCACCGCGAACGGCAAGACGTCGATCGGCGGCGTCGCCTCGGCGCCTGCGGGCACGGAGGTGAAGATCGCGATCACGGTGACGAGCGCGCCTTGGATCGTGGTCGAGCGCGCGGAGATTCGCTTCGTCAAGGCGCCGTCTCCGCAGCCCATCACGCTCACGTCGAAGAAGGTCGCGACCGGAGCGCTCGTCGCCGAAGGCCGCGCGAGCGTGCTCGTGAAGGAAGACGACGCCTTCCTCGTCATCGTGAGCGGAACGAAGGCGATGCGGCCGGTCCTCTCGGGCAACGATGACGCCGAGATCGCACCCTGGGCGATGTCAGGGCCGATCTGGATCGACACGAACGGCGACGGCAAATCACTCGGACGTGCCAAGCCAGCGGTGCGCTAGCATCGCGAGCGATGAATTCTTCGTACCGAATGCCGTCGCGTCGCGTCGCCGTCGCTGCTCTTGGCCTCGTCCTCGCGACGGGCGCGAGCGCGTGCGCGGACAAGCCTGCTGCTGCGCCCAAGCAGGACATCCCGGACTTGCCCGTCGTCATTCCTCCTCAGCCCAATGCGAACGCGAACGCGAACGCGGCCGTGTCGCGGCAAGAGGAGCCGAAGAAGCCCCCGCCGTCGAACGAAGACGATCGCGCGCGTGCACGGGCAGAGATGGACCGCCTCGCAGACGATCGCGACCGTCTCGATCGATCGTCGCGCGGAGAGAGCACGGGCAGCAAAGACCCGACGGGCGGCGTCTTCACGATGGCCGAAGCCACCGCTGGCCTCATGGGATCGGGCGCGCTCGTCGCGTCGATCAAGACGAGCAAAGGGACGATCAAGTGCCGGCTGCTCGATGACAAAGCGCCGAACACGGTCGCGAACTTCGTGGGCCTCGCGCGCGGCGTGAGGCCGTGGAAGTCGCCCACCGAGAACAAATGGGTGAAGCAGCCGATCTACGACGGCACCACGTTTCACCGCATCATCAAAGGCTTCATGATTCAGGGCGGCGACCCGAATGGAAACGGAACGGGCGAGCCGGGCTACGTGATCAAGGACGAGATCTGGCCGGGCGCGAAGCACGACCACGCCGGCCAGCTCTGCATGGCGAACCGCGGCCCGAACACGAACGGCGCGCAGTTCTTCATCACGGACGCGAGCGTCCCTCACCTCGACGGCAACTACACGATCTTCGGCGAGTGCTCGCCCGCGTCGGTCGTCCACGCGATCGCCGCCGTGCCCACGATGCAGGCCGATCGACCCACCGTCCCGATCACGATCGACAAGGTCGAGATCACGCGTGAGGGTGGGGGCGGCGCAAAGCCTGCGCCGTAGCGTGGTGCGGGAGCTCGCTCCGCGCGAGAAACCGCGGCAAAAAGCGTGATCGTGCGAATGGTGTAAGGTTCGCATGCGCCTTGCGTCATCAAGGCATGCACCCCCGATCCGCTGGCGCCTTCGCGCCCAAGACCCCGATGGCCCACGAGCATCACCACGAGCACGGTCGCGCGCATCACCCGAGCGGGCAGGAGCCGGAGCGCGCGAAGGACCCCGTCTGTGGGATGACGGTCGACCGGGCGAAGGCGAAGCATCGCTTCGAGCACGAGGGCAAGGAGTACGTCTTCTGCAACCCGAAGTGCCTCGAGAAGTTCCGCGCGAACCCAGGCGCGTACGTCGTCAACGCCACGCCAGAGGCCGCCCCGAGCCGCGTGAAAGATCCCGTCTGCGGGATGATGGTCGACCCGGCGAAGGCGAAGCATCGCCACGAGCACGAGGGCAAGGAGTACGTCTTCTGCAACCCGAAGTGCCTCGAGAAGTTCCGCGCGAACCCGAGCGCCTACCTCGTGGAGGCGAAGCCGGAGCTGCCGAAGCCCGCGCCGTCCGCAGAGGAGAAAGCTGCAGAATACACGTGCCCGATGCACCCCGAGGTGGTGCAGCTCGGACCCGGCACGTGCCCGAAATGCGGGATGGCGCTCGAGCCGAAGGAGGTGAGCGCCGACGAAGATCCGGGCGCGAAGGCCGAGCTCGACGACATGTCGCGGCGGCTCGTCATCTCCGCGCTCCTCACCATTCCGCTCTTCATCGTCGCGATGTCCGACATGATCCCCGGCGATCCGATCCGGCATGCGCTGATGGGACTCGGCGTCGGCGTCCCGTGGATCGAGCTTGCGCTCGCCACACCGGTCGTCGTGTGGGGAGGCTTTCCGTTCTTCGTGCGCGGCGTGCAGTCGATCCAGAACCGCTCGCCGAACATGTTCACCCTCATCGCGATGGGGACGACGGCGGCGTTCGCGTTCAGCCTCGTCGCCACGTTCGCGCCGTCGCTCTTCCCCGAGTCGATGCGCGTCTCGCATCACGGCGGCAGCGAGGTCCCGCTCTACTACGAGGCCGCGGCGATGGTCACGACGCTCGTCCTCCTCGGGCAGGTGCTCGAGCTTCGCGCGCGCGGTCGGACCGGCGAAGCGATCCGGGCGCTCTTGAAGCTCGCGCCGACGACGGCCCATCGCATCTCGCACGCGGGGATCGAAGAAGACGTGCCGCTCGAAGAGGTTCAGCCGGGCGATCGCCTCTCGGTACGCCCTGGGGAGCGCCTGCCGGCAGACTCGCTCGTCGAGGTGGGCCACTCGTTCGTCGACGAGTCGATGATCACGGGCGAGCCGCTTCCGGTCGAGAAAGGGGAACGCGACTCCGTCACCGCCGGGACGCTCAACGGCGAAGGCGCGCTCGTCATCCGCGTCGAGCGCGTCGGACGCGACACGTTGCTCGCGAAGATCGTGTCGATGGTCGGCGCCGCGGCGCGCTCTCGTGCACGCGTGCAGCGTCTCGTCGATCGCGTGAGCGCGTGGTTCGTCCCGCTCGTCGTCGTCGTCGCCGTGCTCTCCTTCGTCGCCTGGCTCTCGCTTGGCCCGTCGCCGCGATTCCCTCACGCGATCGTCAGCGCCGTCGCGGTCCTCATCATCGCGTGCCCATGCGCGCTCGGTCTCGCGACGCCGATGTCGATCATGGTCGCGATGGGCACCGGCGCGCGCAACGGCGTGCTCGTCAAAGACGCCGACGCCCTCGAGATGCTCGCCAAGACCACCACGGTGGTGATGGACAAGACCGGCACGCTCACGGAGGGGAAGCCCGAGGTGCGCTCGGTCGTCTTCGCCGAAGGCGTCGACCACGCAAAGACGGTCGCGCTCGTCGCCGCGGCCGAAGCCGCGAGCGAGCACCCGCTGGCGCGCGCGATCGTCGCGCATGCGTCCGCCTCCGAGCACGCGAAGCATCGGAGCGACGCACGCGTCACGGTGAAAGCCGTCCGCGGTCGCGGCATCGACGCTCGCGTCGGTGACGAGCGCGTCCTCTTTGGCACCGCCGCGCTGCTCGAGGACAGCGCGATCACGATCCCCGACGGCGTGAAGAAGCACGCCGAAGACGCGCGCGCGGAAGGCGCGACGGTGTCCTTCGCGTCGATCGGCACGCAGTACGCCGGGATGTGGGTCGTCGCGGACGCGGTCAAGCCGGGCGCAAAGGAGGCGATCTCCGCGCTGCGAGGCATGGGCGTGCGGGTCCTCATGGTGACCGGCGACGCACGCACGAGCGCGCAGTCGATCGGTCGTGAGGTCGGCCTCGCCGCGGCGGACGTCCTCGCCGAGGTCCTGCCCGATGGCAAAGCGAAGATCGTCACCAAGCTGAAGGCCGACGGGCGATCGGAAGGCGCGGTCATCGCGATGGCAGGGGACGGCATCAACGACGCCCCCGCGCTCGCGAGCGCCGACGTCGGGATCGCGATGGGCACCGGCAGCGACGTCGCGATCGAGAGCGCCCAGGTCACCCTCGTGAAGGGCGACGTGCTCGGGATCGTCCGCGCGATCGAGCTCGGCCGCTTCGCGGCGAAGAACGTCAGGCAAAACCTGTGGCTCGCGTTCGGCTACAACGCCATCGCGATCCCCGTCGCGGCCGGCGTGCTCTACCCGGTCCTCGGGATCGTCCTGAGCCCGATGATCGCCGCGGCGGCGATGAGCTTCAGCTCGTTTTCCGTCATCGCGAACGCGCTCAGGCTCGGGCGCGCGCCCTTTTTTGCAGCTGAAAAACGCCGCGTCGCCGCGGAAAGCAAGTGAGCAGGATCAATCGACTTGCGACGTCGGAGCGCGCCGACTAGGGTGCGCGCGTCGTGTGGTTGTGGTGTCAGCATCACCTCTTCACGGTGGCCCGGGGCGTAGCGCAGCCTGGTTAGCGCATCAGACTGGGGGTCTGAGGGTCGGAGGTTCGAATCCTCTCGCCCCGACTGGTCCTGAGAGGAGTCACTCCACTCGGGACCTTTCGGTTTTGTCTCAGGTGCGACCTACACGTGGCGTGCGTGGTGAAAGCAAAAGAGCCACGAGACTTTTCGCTTTCGACCCATCTAGAATCGCACGCGCTTGATCCTGCGTTCATCGAGCCTTCGCGCAGCGCTCTGTACATTCCTTGCGTGCAACACCTGCGTGCTCCTATCGGAGCCCGCGCATGCCGCGCAGCCCGACCCGTCGCCGCCCGCTCCTCCGAGTGACACGTCGGGCTCGGGCTCTCCCTCCGGGGACGTCGGACCTCAGATCCAAATCCCGCTCCCCGATCCATCCTCTGCGGGTTCACGCGCGTCGCTCACCGCGCCGGTCCCTCCGGGCGAGCGAAAGTGGGACGATCCGCATTGGGAGCCACGTAAGGAGATCACGTTCAGCACGTTCGACTACGCGGTCACTGCCTCCGCGGTCGGCACCGTCATCGCCGCGCAGGTCGTCAAGCCGCAGACGAAGCACGCCGCGAGCGGTGTGCTCTTCGACGAAGACGTACGCGACTTCTTGCGCGCGCGCTCGCTCAATGGACGCTATGCCGTGCGCGACGCGAGCGACGTCGGCGTATCGCTCGCGTCCACCTGGCCGTTCCTCGTCGATGCGCTGGTGACGACGTACTACTTCAAGCAACGTCCCGACGTGGCGCTCAAGATGGCGCTCGTCAGCGCCGAGTCGTTCTCGATCGCCGCCGCGATCCAGAGCGTCGCGAACGACGTCGCGAGCCGCGAGCGCCCCTACGGACGCCTCTGCGGCAAAGAGATCCCGGAGCAGAGCGTCGACTGCGAGCCCACCGGCAGCTCCCGCTACCGCAGCTTCTTCAGCGGACACACCACGCTCGCCTTCACGAGCGCGAGCATCCTCTGCGTCGATCACATGACGCTCGGGCTGCTTGGGACCGGCGGTGACGTGGCGACGTGCATCGGCGGCTACACGATCGCGACGATGACGAGCGTGTTCCGGATCATGGCGGACATGCACTACGCGACCGACGTCACGGTCGGTGCGCTCGTCGGCACGACCGTCGGGCTCGTCGTCCCATGGCTTCACTTCAAGGATCGAAACGACGCCAAGACGGACAAGAGCGGCCTGCTCGATCTCGACATGCGCGTCGCGCCCGTCGGCCAAGGCGTCGGCGTCGTGGGGACGTTTTGATGCGCTCGCGCACGAAGACCGGGCGCTCGGTGGTGCTCGCGGCGATGCTCGCGATCGCCGTGACCGGGCGCTCAGCCAACGCGCAAGAGACGATGCACGGCGGCACGCCGGTTGATCTCCCTGGTCCTTCGAGCCCCGACGCGCTCATCGATCCAGGGATGAAGCGCTCGTGGCGAGAAGGGGAGACGCGCCCGTTCGCGTCGCTCACCGTCGACGTCGGGTACCTCTACCTTCGCCCGCGCGGCGCGATTGGCTATGGCAAGCCGTTCAACAACTGGATTGGCCTCGAGGCCAACCCGCTCATCTCGTCTGCGGGGTTTGGAGGCTACGGCGGGCTCCGGCTCGCGCTCAGCTACTTCGACGTGCGCGTCGGCGGCCGCTTCATGTTTCCGTTCTTGCACTCGTACCTGACGCCGAAGGAGCAGTACAACCGCCTCGATCTCGACGCGATCGACAAGGACCCGGCGCACATCTACACGCTCGAGGCCGAGGCCAACATCGGCTTTCCGCTCGGCCCGGGTGACGTGCTCGCGACAGGAAGCATCTCGTACGTCGGCAACGTGCCCGACAACTCGTACGTCTTCGAAGAGACGCTTCGCGTGATCGTCGCGCCGCCGTGGGTGTGGCGAGGACGCGGCGGCTACGTGTTTCGCTTCGGCTCGCGCGATCAGCACTCGATCGGACCGGTCGCCGATTTCCTGAACGTACCGAACCGCGATGACTCGATCACCGTGCGCATCGGTCCGGTCATGCGCGTGCAGCTGAGCCGCCACTTCGACGTGCGCGGCTCGTTCGTCACCACCGTCATCAGCCCCGATCGTCTCGGGCTCGTCGGTGGTGACTTCACCGAGCTCGGCGTTCGCTACCGAACCGCCACCGAATGAGCGGCCCGCGTTCGCGGGAGCTCACTGCGACGCGCTCTGGATGAAGCTCCGGAACACGTCGACGCGCGTGTCGACGCCGTACACCGAGCACGTCTGATCGCCGTACGACGTCACGCCGGCGAGCGTGAGGTTGCCGGCGGCGTCTTTGGCGAAGGCAGGACCTCCCGAGTCACCGAAGCAAGTGTTGCGGCTCGAGTCCTGGTAGGCAAACTGCGTGCTGCCTACCTGCGAGATCGGGATCGACACGACGCGCTTGGTCCCGGCGCCGCTCTCGGTGCGGCCGTTCGAGGCGCCGTAGCCCACGAACGTGAGCGACTTGCCGACCCAGCTCGAGGGCATGCCGTCGTTCAGCGCGATCGGCGTCACCGGCGCGTCTTGCGCGAGCAAGACGACGGCGATGTCGTTTCGGATGCGATTCGGGTCGAAGGACGGATGCGCGATCGCGTCGACGACCGTGATCTGCGCTTGGGGCGAGAACGCGCTCGGCCCGAACGCGACGCGCCATCCCTGGATGCTGCCGCCTTCGAGGCAGTGCGCGGCGGTCACGACGACGCGCTTCGCGACGACGGTGCCCGTGCAGAACGGCGAGCCGAACTGCGTGAGCGCGACGACCGCGGGATACGAGCTGGTCGCTTGGCCGCCGACGATCGACGCCGTGCTCGACTCGGTGCTCTCGTCCTCGCCGTCTTGGGTGGGCGCTGCGCAGGCGTAGGAGGACGCGGCGAGCATCAGGCACGCCATCCGCGAAAGCTCGAAGACACGCTTGTGGCTCAGGATCGTTTGCATGGTCTCTTGGCCTCTCTCTTCGTGGTCGGGTCGGTTCGCTCCGTCGCAGTCCCCCTTGCGTTCGGAAGCGCGGGCACACGGAACCGCACTCGCGTGCTTCGAAGAAGTCGCTGGCCGAACGTGGCGGTGTTTCCCAAACGGCAAAGCGGCAGACGCACGCGGACGTGCTCGGATGTGCGCGAGCAGGTGACGAGAGGCTTTGAAAATAGACGTGCGCGCGATCACGTCGACCGCGCGCGCGATCACGTTCTCGTGGCGGCGAACTTTTCCGAGGTGAGTCGGTTAAGCAGCGAGATGCGCGCGAGACGCAAATCTGAAACGTGCAGAATGCACGTAGTAGCGCGGCGCCGCGACAGGACGCTTCAGCTCTGCGAGGACGGCGGCGACGGGATCGAGGTGACGGACTCCTCGAGCCATCGCGACAGCACCGACTTGACCATGCGCTGCGTCTTGGCTTGAACGCGCGTCGTGTGGCACGCGAGGTAGATCGTCCAGCGCACCGATCCCCAACCCTCGACGTCGATCTCGACGAGCTCGCGACGCGCGAGGAGCCCGCGGGCGGCGACGCGCGGTCCGAACACGAGGTGGTCGGAGCTCGTGGCGAGCTCGAGCGCGGCGCCGAACGAGGTGGCCGCGTGCCCTTGCACGCGCTGCTCGTAGGGGAGCGGGCACAGGTCGCGACCCCAGGTGAGCCGCGTGTCTTGAAGGAGGAGCGGCATGATGAATGGCACGGTCTGAAGCGCTTCCGCGGGCACCGGCGCAGGGCCTAGCCGGTGCGCGAGCGATGGGCGCGCGAAGAGGGCGCTCTCCGCCTCGCCGATCGGCTCTGCGCTGTAGAGATCCCCGAGCGATCGCGGATCAGGGAGCAGCGCGACGTCGAAGACGTCTTCGAAGGCGAGCGCGCGCGTGCGGACCGGATCGAGATCGAGGCACGAGAAGCGAAGCCCACGCGCGTTGCGCGCGAGCACACCCGCGACGACGGACGTGATCGACGAGGGCGCCGCGACGCGCACCATCGGCGTCGCGTCGGGCTCCGTCTTCAGATCGCGAACGCCGCGCGCGATCTCTTCGAGCATCGGGATCGCGCGAAGCCCGGCCATGCTGACGGCGACGCCACGCGAGCCGCGCGCGAGCAGCTGCGCACCGACGAACTCTTCGAGCCGCGCCACGGCCTTGCTGACCTGCGACGGAGTGACCTGGAGCTGACGGGCCGCCGCGGAGATCGACCGCGTATGATGGACGGTCAAAAACGTAACGACGTCGTCGAAGCGGAGGCTTTCGGCGTCGCGCATTTGCGTGATCGATCTAGTTAGTGTGAATCGGCCGCGGGGACAACAACACTCTCGCCACAGAGACGTCACCGAAAGCTCGCCGATGTGAGGCGATCTTGCGTGCGCTGTCTTTACCGCGGGCGGTGGATCGCGGGGTTTGACGCGAGGACGCCGGCGGCACGCGGTTCGCTCCACGACGAACCATGGCCACGTCTCCGCAGGCTGCTGACATTCTCGAGCTGGATCTCGCCGCCGCGTTCGACGATCGCGACGGCGACGCCGACGTGAACAAGAACCCGCCGGTCTCTCCGACGGAGCCTGCGCCGCCTCCGCGGCGCGACCCCAACCCCGACGAGCCGATGAAGGACCCCGAGCCGGGGTCGAGCCCTGGCGTCCATCGGGATCCGCCGCCCGCAAACGACCCCGAAAACCGCAAAGGGCCGCTCGGAGATCCGCCGCCAAAACAGCCACCGTTGCAAGATCCCGCGGCTCCTGAACAGTCCAATGATCAAGCGTCGATGATCCAGGCAGCGCCGCAAGCCCTCGCGTAACACCTGAATATTGCTTCAGGCGACACCAGTGGCGGTGTGGTACGGTGTGTGCTCAATCCGAGGTCACGATGCTGACCTCCCGCCGCTTCCTCTTCCTCTCCGCTGTGCTGACCCTCAACGCGTTCGCGATCGGCTGCTCGGCCACCGCCGACGAGGAGGACCTCGAGTCGGGTGAGGACGCGTTCAGCCAGCAGCAGGTCGACAACGACCCTGTCTTGAAGGCGCTCCAGCAGAAGGCCTCGAACGTCGACCAGTACGAGATCAACGTCGACGCGATCGCCGTCCCGGTCGCGAACGCCTCGGTCGGCGCCGACATCACTGTCGGAGTCGGCGCTGTTCTTCCGCAGCAACGTCCAGGGCGACGGCTCGGCGACGGCGCCGTTCGTGCCGAACAGCCGCTATCAGGAGACGGTCTTGCTCGGCGCGACGGCGTGGTTCTGAGCTTCGGACTGCGCGTGCGAAGGTCGACGGCCCTTCGCTCGCTTCTCGAGTGATGTGCTCTTCATCACGAGTGACGGCGCCTCGCCCGATCGGAACGCGAGGCGCATCGGCGCGCGTGTCTTTCGAATGCGCGGCGCCTCGCTCGCGAGCTCTTCGTACGCGGCGCGTCCGATCCGGCGCTCTTCGTGGACGAGGTGCGCCCAGATCGCGGCGTCGTTCGCTTCGGCCTCCGCGAGCGCGCGCGGATCGAACCAGACGTCGGCCTCGTAGACGGCAGGCTTGGAGCGCGACAGCGTGCGCGCCGCGGCGCGATCACGAAAGACGCTCGCGCCGAAGCGATCGTAGTGAAGGATCGTGTGCGCGGTCGACACGGCTCCGGCCCAGGGATACGGGCGCAGCGCCCAACCCGAAGAGAGATCGTCGAGCGTCTCGTCGATGTTCGCGCGCTCGTCGTCCGTCTTCCACGGCGAGCGGGGCGCGAAGAAGATGCCGAGGCCGAGCTCGTCGCCTTCGAGCTCCCACGTCTCGCGGATACCAAAGCGCTCGGGCGACTGCGCGACGAGCGAGCCATGCGTGAGGCCAAACTCGCCGACGATGTAGACGCCGATGCGATCGCGTCGCTTGCGCAAGAAATCCAGCGTGGCGATCGCTTCGTCGTGCGTCTCGGTCGGGAAGTCCGTGAAGCACATCGCCTCGGCCGCGATGCCGGAGGTGGCGAGCCGATCGACGACGTCGCCCACGACCTCGATCGGCGCGCCCTTGTCGATCAGGTCGAGGACGCGCGGCGATCCAGACTCGACGCCGAGCGCGCAGGCCACCGCGCCTCCTTTGCGTAAGACGTCGGCGCGCTCTTGCGTCAGGTACTTCTCGGGCTTGAGATCGGTCGCCCAACGAATCTCGAGGTTCGCGTCGGCGATCGCCTGCGCGAGCTTCACGACGGTCTTCGGCGCGACGGAGTCTTGCGAGAAGTAGAAGTGCTTCGTGCCGTATTTCTCGCTGAGCGCCCGGAGGTGCGCGACCGCGCGCGCGACGTCACGCTCGCGGTATGCCGCGGTGCCCACCTCGGCGAGGCCATAGTGGCAGAACGTGCACTTGCCCCAGTAGCAGCCGCGCGTCGGGTCGTACGGCAGGACGAGCTTCGGCGCGAAGTAGCGATCGAGCGGCAGCCCGTCGAAGTCGGGTGCGGGAAGGGCCTTGAGGTCTTCCATTCCGTGACGCGACATCCAGCGTGCGCCGAGGAGCTTGTCGCGGACGACGACGTTCGACAGCTCGCGCAGCGGCCGCTTCTCATCGAGCGCATGCACGAGATCGAGGAGCGTGTGCTCGCCTTCGAAGAGGCACGCCGAGTCGAACGGCCCGAGCGCCTTGGCGAGGCGATGGCCCTTCAGGCGAAGCATCATCTGCGTGATGCCCGGGCCTCCGCACGTCAGATGCACGTCGGGCAGCGCCCGCTTGATCGCATGCGCGAACGCGTAGGCAGGCTGGAGCTGACCCGGAAAACAAACCGAGAGCCCCACGAGCATCGCGCCCGACGCGCGAAGGCGAGGGCTGAGCGTCTCCGCGATCCAGCCTTGGAACGGATCTTCGCTGGCGGCGCGCGCGATCTCTTCGCCCGACGAGAGACCGAGCGGCGTGCGGTAGGCGGTGAAATCGATGTGGAGCGGATGATGCGCCGCCGACATCACGCGAAGGGACGCGTCGATCGTCTTGACCGCCGACGCATACGCCTCGGCGTCGAAGAACAACGTCTCGTCGCGGAGCGTCTTCTTCGCGCGCGCGATGTCTCCTGGCACCGCGTGCGCATCGCCTCGTGCGCGGAGCAGATGCGCGAGCTCGACTTGCTCGACATGCCCGAGCGTGGTCTTGCGCTGGAGCTGGTCGATGCGCGCCTCGATCCGATCGCGCAGCGCGCCGAGCTTCGCCGGCTCGAGGAGATCGTCGAACGCCTCGACGTTCGCGTCGACGGGGAGGACGCGCACTCCATGGGCGCGGAGAAACCCCGTGAGCATCGGCACCGCGAGGTACGGCGCGGTCGGGTCGCACGTCGGCGGTTGCACGAGCGCGACGAGGGGCGCGGTCGAAGAGGTCGAAGAAGAGGAGGACATGGTCGAGCTGTGCAGGTCGCGAATGCGCCGGCGCGCCGGTCCGTAGCACATGGCGCGCGGTCGGCACGTAACAGCCGAACATCGCGTCGAATTGCGTGCGTTTTGCCGCCCGCTGGCACGAGACACGGCGTGTGTCCCAGGCCCCACGTCCGTAGCCGCTTCGATAAGCGGTTTCGCGTACTTGGCTCACCGGAGGCGATGGCGACGCCTTTGCGAAGACCCTTTCGCGTGAGCCTTCTCCGCTTCGTCCCTTACGTCCCGCCGGTCCTCCTCATCGTGACGGCGCTCGTCGTGAACCTCTCGTCCGCCCATCACGCCCCCGCAAAGACAACCGCAGCCGCGGGCGCAAATGCTCACCACACGACGCCGCTCGTCCAGGTCGAGTCGGCGCGGATGAAGAAGAAGTAGCGCGTGAGCCCTGAGCTCGTCATGGCGTGACGGGGACGTTCCAACGCGCCGAGAGCTGCGCGGCGACGTCTTTCCGTTCGTCGTCCGTGAACGTCGACGCAAAGAGGAGGATCTCGGCGATGGCACCGTTGAACCACTCCGTGCCGGTCGCGCGCTCCGCGCCGACGACGATCGCGCCGCCGTTGACGTTGTCGTTCGACGTGCCGCTCGCGACGAGCGTCCCGCTTCGACGAATCTCGACCTTGCCTGCGACGCGGCGGCCATCCATCACCGCCCACGTCGTCACGCCGGCGTCGCCTTGGAAGAAGCGATCGGTGTCTTGGCGAAACATGCCGTAAGGAAGGTTCGTCGGTCCGAAGCCCGCGGTGATGCCCGAGAAGGGCGCGACGTCGATGAGCGTGCCGAGCACTTGGTGCTTCTCGGTCTGCGCTGTGTCGTTGCGCGAGACGTGAAACCACGCGAGGTCACCTGTCCCCGGTTGGAAGGCGTTCGTCTTCGCGCCGACGAGACGCTTGCTCACGAACTTCACGATCGGCTTTCCATTCGGCGCTCCGTTCTCGACCGTCGGCTTCAGCGGAGGTGAGCTCTGCGAGACGTCGTTGCCCTTGCCGGATTGATCCGCCCACACGAACGTGCCGCCGGTCGTCACGCCGACGTCGCCGCGCACCCAGAATACGGGTGACTTGCAGACGTTTGCGGCGCAGATGCCCGTGCAGCAAACGGCGCCGCAGATGATCTCGGCGGCGCCACATGCCGCAGCGCACGTGCCGAGCGAGCAACGTGGCGTCGCAGAGCCAGCCGCGCATTTCGTCGTGCAGCTTCCGCAGTGATCGACATCGACGTTGGTGTCGACGCAGACTCCATCGCAGAGCACGCGGTCCTGCGCGCATCCCGTCGCCCCATCGCCCGCCCCGTCGCCTGCCGTCCCGCCATCGGCGGTGTCGTTCGTCATGGCGCCATCGAGATCGGTCGCGCCGCTCGACGAAGACGCGCCGCCGTCGCTGCTGCTCGACCCCGTGAGCGACAAGCCACACGCCCCGCCGGCGACGAGCAGCAGCGGACCGAGAAGCAGCCGACGTCTCACCCTATGAGAGTACTGGCTCCGCGGCCCAACACCAATCCATGACCTAGCGCAGCGTGTCGGCCCAGGGCTTAAGCCAGAAGCCGCTCAGCTTTTTGCCATCCATCACGACGCGGATCTCCGGCGTGGCGCTGCTGTTCGAGAAGTGACCTCGAAAGCGATACACGCGGAGCGCGCCGGACTTCGCCTTCCACGTCTCGGCGTAGTCCATCGACTGGTAGTCACCGAACTGGCCTTTGACGCTGCTGCACGTGCTCGCGAGCTTCGCCGGGGTGAGCGCTTCACGCATCTCTTTGATCGCTTCGTCCTCGGTGAGCGGCGCGTGCTGTCCGGTGCGACAGCCTTCCCAGAGGCGCGTACCGATCGCCTGCGCGGTGGCCTTCTGATCGGCGTCGACGTCACCTTCGCTCACCTTTTCGAAGCCGCCGCCACATCCGGCGATCAGGATCGCGGCGCAGGCGAGGCCCATGAGGGAGGTTGTGCGGAGGTGGACGAAACCGGACGAAGCACGTGGCGTGTTCATGGGACGAAGGATGGTCATCGCGTTCGCGCCTGCAAGGAGGTCCGCTTCATGCTCTCCGCGTTCCCTTGGAAGACGCCTTCTTCTTGGGAGACGTCTTCTTCTTCGGAGACGCCTTCTTCTTCGCGGCCTTCGCCTTCGTCTCCGAAGAGCGTCTCGTCTCCGAGGAGACGTCTCCGTCGATCTGGGCTTGCAGCTTCTTCGGCAGGCCTGCCTTGACGAGATCGTAGGAGCCGCGAATCAGCGTGGTCGCTTCGTTCGTGGGCAGTGCGCCGTCTTCGATCGCGACCCAGTGGTAGCGAGCCGCGTACGGGGCAGGGAGGATGCCTCGCATCGACGTGAGGAGCGGGAACTCGTCCTCCGCGACCTTGCAGCTGAACGACGCGTCCGTTCCGCTCGCCGAGAAGCCTGCGAAGATCTTCTTGCCGATCGAGAACATCAGGTCGTTGCCCCACTTGATGTCCTCGGTGACCATCGGCAGCGATCGGCAAAACGCCAAGAGCGCGCTGCGGGACCCCGAACCGGACTTCTTCTTCGTGCTCGCCATGGCGCGAGCCTACCGCGAGATCAGTCGCTCGTCTTGAGCCGGTAGCCGACGCCGGGCTCGGTCAGCAGGTATTTCGGACGCGCCGGATCCTCTTCGAGCTTGTGGCGTAGCTGCACCATGTAGACGCGGAGGTAGTGCGTCTGCGTCGCGTAGGCAGCCCCCCAGACCTCTTTGAGGAGCTGGCGGTGCGTGAGCACCTTGCCGGCGTGCTTCATCAAGTAGGCAAAGAGCTTGTACTCGTTGGGCGTGAGATGGATCTCGCGGCCGCCGGGCCCGAGCACGCGCCGCTTGTCGAGATCGATCTCGAGGTCACCCACCTTCAAGACGGGCTCGGTGCTCTCCTCTTTCGAGCGCGAGGCGTGACGAAGCGCGACGCGGATCCGCGCCATCAGCTCGCCGGTGCCGAAGGGCTTCGTCAGGTAGTCGTCGGCGCCCGCGTCGAGCGCCTTGATCTTGTCGTCTTCCTGTCCACGCGCGCTGATCACGATGATGGGCTTCGCGGAGGTGGTGCGAATCTCGCGCGTGACATCCATCCCGTCCATGTCGGGCAACCCGAGGTCGAGGAGGATCAAGTCTGGGTTGTTCGTTCGCGCGAGCTCGATCCCCTCTTTTCCAGTCCGTGCCTCGAGCGTGCGGTAGCTCTCGCTCTCGAGCGACGCGCCGAGGAACTTCTGCATTTGCGGCTCGTCTTCGATGATGAGGATGCGAATCGGGACGTGCGTCATGAGCTAGGTGTCTCCAGAGCAGAGGAGCCGTCCTTGCGAACGGAGTCGGGCATTTCGAGGGCAGGCGGATCGTCTTCGAGCGGAAGCGTGAAGTGGAACGCCGCGCCGCCTCCTTCGTCCTGGAGCGTCTCTGCCCAAATCCGTCCACCGTGCGCGGTGATGATGCCTTTGCAGATCGTGAGGCCGAGCCCAACGCCTCCGCCGCGACCCTTCTCGGCGCGATAGAACTTCTCGAAGATCTTGGTCTCTTCGCCGGGCGGAAGGCCAGGGCCGTGATCGCGGACGCTCACCTCGATCTCGTCTGCCTTCGGGAGCACGCGCGCGACGATCGCGATCTTCGTCTTCGGAGGCGTGTACTTCGCGGCGTTCTCGAGGAGGTTCACGAGCACCTGCTGCAGCAGGATCGAATCGTACTTCACGAGCGGGAGATCGGCCGGTGCGTCGGTCGTGACGGAGCGGTCTCCAAGCGCGCGACTCACGCGTTCGAGCGCCACGCCGATCGTCTCTTCGATCGACTGCCAGTCCTTCTTCACGCGGATCGCGCCTGCTTCGAGCCGCGTCATGTCGAGGAGGTTCTGGACGAGTCGATTCAGCCGTTCGGCCTCGTCGAGGATGCCTTCGGTGAGCTCCTTGCGAAGATGAGGGTCGATCTTCTCTTCGAGGAGCGTGCTGGCGGTGCCCGTGATGATCGCGAGCGGCGTCCGAAGGTCGTGCGACACGGAGGAGAGGAGCGAGTTGCGTAGCTGCTCGGCCTCGACGCGAAGCTGCGCTTGCTGCGCGCGCTCTGCGAGGCGTGTCCGATCGAGCGCGCCGGCGATGAGACGCGCGAACGCCTCGAGGTGCTGCCGCCGGTCGTGATCGAGGTTCGTGTTCGGACCGGGGAGCACGCCGAGCACACCCACACGCGACGAAGAGGCTTCGAGCGGCAGGTAGAGCGCGCGTGATTTCGGGAGCGTGTCGGTCCCAAAGCCAGCGGGCCGGCCGTGCTCGAAGGTCCAGTCGGCGGCGCTCCGCTCCTTGTCGTCGATCTCGAACGCGTGGTCGGCTTCGCCCGCGTTTCCCTTCGCGCCCGACGTGAGGAGGCGTCCGGTGTTCGGCGCGGGCACGAGCACGCAGGTCTTCACGCCGAACACGTCGCTCACGTGCTTCGTGCCGGCGAGCAAGACGTCGTGCGTGGTCTTCGAGCGCGAGAGCGTGCCGCTCAGCGAGTAGAGGCTTGCGGTACGAATTTCACGCTCGTGAGCGGCCTCGGCTTGATCGCGAATGCGCTTCGTCAAGCCGCTGATGACGACCGCGACGATGAACATGACGGCGAACGTGGCGATGTGGGTGACGTCGGTGACCGCGAGCGTGTGGAACGGCGGGATGAAGAAGAAGTCGAGCGACATCACCGACAGCACCGACGCGAGGAGCGACGGATAAAGCCCCCACCGCAGCGACACGAGCACGATCCCGAGCAGCATCACCATCACGACGTCGGCGAGCTGCGCGCGCTCGTTGCCGAAGGCGATCCGGCCGAACGCCGTCGCCACCAGCACCGCGACGAAGCTCGCGACGAACCCCATCGGCTCGATCGGCCGCCGTACCTTCTCGCCGTATCGGCGCGGCGACGACGAAGGTGCCGGAGCGTTCGAGAGCGCCGTGCCCGACAGGACGTCGACCTCGATGTCGCCGCTCAGCCGGACGAGCTGATCGAGGAACGACGGGCGAAGGCGATCGCGCCATGTCGAGTGGGTGGGCTTGCCGACGACGATGCGCGAGACGTTGCGGCTGCGCGCGAAGTCGATCACCTCGTCGGGTCCGCGCACGCCCGTCAGCGTGATCGTCTCGGCCCCGAGGCTCTGCGCGAGCCGGAGGTGCTCGGTGAGCCGCTTACGGTCTGCCGCCGCGAGGCGGAGCGCGGAGGGCGTCTCGACGTAGACGGCGATGAAGTCGGCGTGGAGGCTCGCGGCGAGCCGGCGCGCGCCGCGAATGAGGCGCTCCGAGGCAGGGGAGGCGCTCACGCACACGAGGACGCGCTCGGAGACCGCCCACGTGCGATCGATGCCGTGTTTCTCGCGGTAGCGCCGCATCTGCGCGTCGACACGCTGAGCGGTGAGCCGCAGCGCGAGCTCGCGGAGCGCGATGAGGTTGCCTTCGCGCAAGAAGGCCGGTGGTGTCCCGTCTTCCCCAACGCCCTCGTCCGTGACCTTCTTGCCATTCGCGCTGCGCGCTCGCTCGAGCAGCTCGTCGATCGGAAGATCGATCAGGCGAACCTCGTCAGCGTTGTCGAGCACGGAGTCGGGCACCGTCTCTTTGACCACGACGTTCGTGATCTGGTTGACGATGTCGACGAGGCTCTCGAGGTTCTCGACGTTCAGCGTGGTGTAGACGTCGATGCCCGCGTCGAGGAGCTCGTCGACGTCTTGCCAGCGCTTCGTGTGGCGTGATCCCGACGCGAGGACGTTCGTGTGCGCGAGATCATCGACGATGATGAGCTCTGGCCGCCGCGCGAGCGCCGCGTCGAGGTCGAGCTCTTCGGGCTTGAGGCGCGGGAGAAGCTCGAGCCCGAGCAGGAGCGCGCCGGTGTCGTAGCGGCCGTGTGAGTCGACGACGCCCACGACGACGTCGCGACCTTCTTCGCGCTCGAAGCGCGCGGCTTCGAGCATCGCGTACGTCTTGCCGACGCCAGGAGCCGAGCCAAAGAAGACGGTGAGGCGACCACGCATGGGCTTGGGGGAGCGCTCCTCCGCGCTCTCTTCACGTGGGGAAACCGTGACTGGTTCCCCATCCCCGCGATCCTCCTGCCCGTGCTGCTGCATCCTGCCCGCCCGTGGTGGCGAGCACGGTCATACTACGCGGGCATGACGAGCACGAACGACGGAGGATTCGTGACTAGTTCTGCTGCCTTCGAAGCCAGGTGAGGAGGCCGAGCGCCGTGAGGATCGGACCGAGCACGAGCTCCGACGGGTGCGTAGCCGGCGCGCTCAGGCCGATCGCGACGCCGACGATGCCGGCGAAAAAGAGCACGCCAGCGACGATGCGCTCCTCGAAGTGGCTGGTGTGAATGGCTGCATCGACGTTCATGGAAGCACCCTCCTCTTCTTCTCGACGCGACGTGCGGTAGGGCACACCATCGACTTAACAAACGCGAGATCAAGAAGTTGTGAAGGCGCCTCGCAAGGCTTGAGCACGAGCGAGACTGCAGGGAAATTCGGGCATCAAGATTTCGTTAAGACGCCCGCGCTCACGTCGTTGGTGAACGGCGCTCGATTACGCTCGGGCGCAGATTCAGGGGGTCAACCTCGCGCGCCCTTCTGCCGTTATTCTCCACATCGACGTCGAAAAAGAGCGCGCCGTCACCTCAAAATGTCCAGCAGAGCACGAATGCGTTTGGGATCCGTTCCAGCCCTCGAACCTGGACACACCGACTCGTCTGGAGCACACGCCACGACCGGCCACGGGCATCCCGCGGCAGGGATCAAGATCGCCATCGCGGCGCTGGGCGTCGTCTACGGCGACATCGGCACGTCACCGCTCTACGCGCTCCGTGAGTGTTTCCTCGCTCCGCACGGCGTCGCGATCTCGGAGGTGAACGTGAAGGGCGTGCTGTCGCTCTTCTTCTGGGCGCTCACGCTCGTGATCGTCGTCAAGTACCTCACCTTCGTTCTTCGCGCCGACAACAACGGAGAGGGCGGCATCCTGGCGCTCCTCGCGCTCCTCAAGCCAAAGGGGACCGTCGGCGATCAAGCGCTGCCGCGTGGCGTGAAGGTCCTCGCGCTCCTCGGTCTCTTCGGCGCGGCGCTGCTCTATGGCGACGGCGTGATCACGCCCGCGATCTCCGTGCTCAGCGCCGTCGAAGGCTTGAGCGTCGCGACGAAGGTCTTCGATCCCGTCGTCGTCCCGATCACAGCGGTGATCCTCGTCGCGCTCTTTCTCGTGCAGAAGCGCGGGACGGACATGGTGGGCCGTCTCTTCGGACCCGCCACGATCGTGTGGTTTGCCACGTTGATCGCGACTGGGCTTCCTTGGATCGTCCGCCATCCGGAGATCCTCAAATCGATCGATCCGCGCTACGCCGTGAGCTTCTTCGTCCACAATGGACGTCATGGCTTCTTGATCCTCGGCTCCGTCGTCCTCTGCATCACCGGCGGAGAGGCGCTCTACGCGGACATGGGGCACTTCGGCCGGCGACCGATCAAGCTCGCCTGGTACACGATCGTCTTCCCCGCGTTGCTCGTGAGCTACTTCGGGCAAGGCGCGCTCTACCTCGAACGCGGCGCCTCCGTGCAGAACCCGTTCTACGAGCTCACGTCGGGTTGGATTCAGTACCCCGTCGTCGCGATCGCGACCGTCGCCACCGTCGTCGCGTCGCAGGCGTTGATCTCCGGCGCCTACTCGCTCACGCGCCAGGCGATCCAGCTCGGCTACTGGCCGCGCATGACCGTCGTTCATACGTCGACGGCGACAGAAGGGCAGATCTACATGCCTGACGTGAACCAGGCGCTGATGGTCGCGTGCCTCGCGCTCGTCTTCGGCTTCAAGAGCTCGTCGGCGCTCGCCGCGGCCTATGGCATCGCGGTCACCGGCACGATGGCGATCACGACGATCCTCTTTTATGCGGTCGTTCGCCTCCGCAAGACGATGCATCCGGTGCTCGCCGCGATCCTCCTCGTGACGTTCCTCGTGATCGATCTCTCGTTCTTCTCCGCGAACGCGACCAAGCTGCTCGACGGTGGCTGGTTCCCGATCGCCGTCGCGGCGCTCATGTTCGTGCTGATGACGACGTGGAAGCGCGGCCGGGCGGCGCTCGGCAAGTTCATGGCCGACGCCACGCTTCCGCTCGACGTGTTCCTGACGGACCTGTCGATCAACCCCATCCACCGCATCCCCGGGACGGGCGTGTTCATGACGTCGAACCCGAACGGCGTCCCGCCGGTCCTCTTGCATCACGTGAAGCACAATCGCGTCCTGCACGAGCACGTCGTCCTCTTGTCGGTGCAGACGCTCACCGTCCCCGAGGTGCCGGCCTCGGATCGCGCCGCCGTGACGAAGCTCTCGGAGGGGTTCTTCCAGGTGCAGGCGCGCTACGGCTTCATGGAGTCGCCGAACGTGCCGGACATCCTCAGCCGATGCGGAAAGGAAGCGTTCCCGATCGGTGAGCACGAAGTGACCTACTACCTCGGACGCGAGACGCTCCTCACGACGGGGACGTCACGGCTCGCGACGTGGCGGAAACGCATCTTCGCGCTGATGAGCCGCAACGCGCAGCCGGCGACCGCGTTCTTCAACATCCCGCCGAACCGGGTCGTCGAGCTTGGCACGCAAGTGCAGCTCTGACCTTGGCGCCCGTCCGGTGCAGCAACAGCCAAATCTTCCTTGACCGAAAGCTCTTATAGAGTCGGGAGGATGGGGTCTATCCCGTCGCCGGTCACACCGAAATCGGATGTGGGCATCTGGTAAACCGCGATCCACTTCGTGGGCTTTTGGCGGAGGAGATGAGGTCTCGGGGCTGCAAAAAGGCTGGATATTCCATGCACCAAGATCACGGTTCTCGTGGCACGCTGAGTGCTGAACCCTTTCGTTGAGTGATGATGGGAAGTGCGGACAGACATCCAAATGCCGGACTTCCGTTGTCCGAGCTCGCGCGTCCCGCAGGGCCGAGCGACCCGCCAAGCCCGCTCGGCGCGCTTCAATCCCATCAGTCCGCGGTACCCATTCCGCCCCCACCTCCGAAGGGCACGGGATCGGGGAGCAACAACATCGCGGTCATGAGCTACGGGATGGATGATCGCCCGCAGCCGTCGGCGCCGTCGGCGCCGCCGCCGTTCGTGCAAGGCGTGCAACCGATCGACCGGCCTCCGCAGAACACGCCGCTCTGGATGGATGTGTCGTCGGCGACGAGCCAGCCGAAGACGCGGCGAGGCGTGACGCCGTCATCGAAGTCTGGCCTCACGACCGTCCTCTTCTTCGCGGCGATCACGATCGGTGTCGGCCTCGCGGGCATCATCGGCGTGACGATGTGGGGACCCGACAAGAACGTCGGCAATCGAAGCCACCTCGCGAGCGATCCTCCGCCCGCGATGACGTTGCCGTCGCTTCCCCCCGACGAAGCTCCGAGCGCGAGCGCGGCTCCTGCTGCATCCGAAACGCCGCCCGTGACCGACGAAGCGAAGTCGAAGAAGGGCAAGCCCAAAAAGGGCGGCAAGAAGCGCTGACACACGCGCGCTGACGGACGCGCTGACAAGTCGACTGTCCTGCGATTTTATTGTGGGACGCGCGCCGCGCGGGCCTTGCTCCTGCATCTCGTGATGCGGAGCCACCGATGCCCAGCCAAAAACCACGTTCCCGCGCGAGGCTCGTCCTCGTCGTGGAGGACAACGTCGATGCAAACTTCATCACCACGTCCACGCTTCGACATTTCGGCTACGAGGTCATGAAGGCAGAGAGCCTTCAAGAGGCGCGGAAGCTCACAGTGGATCAGCGGCCGGATGTCGTGGTGCTCGACTGCCGACTCCCAGACGGTGACGGCCTCGAGCTCGCGCGCGAGTGGCGGGGTGATCCCAACATGAAGAACGTCCCCATCCTCTGCCTCACCGCGTTCTCTGCACGCCAAGACATGGAGGCCGCGCTGCTCGCGGGCGCCGACGCGTTTCTCGTCAAGCCCATCCCCGGCGAGGTCCTCGCGCTCCAAGTCGAGAAGGCGCTCGCGGGCAGTCACCCGTCGCAGACCCTTCGTGCTCAACGGCGCTGACCTTGTCCGCTTGTCGCATTTGACCTGGCAGTTGCCTGTAGAGATGAGCGAGGGAGGACGAATCGCGCCGCTGCAGGTTGACGCAGCTATACCGATAGTGTTCAAGACACCTGTCCCACTCGTGACATTTGTGAGCTGAATGTAGCAACCTGCCTCAGTCGACAGGTTGGGACGGTGCCTTAAGTGCGGAGAATTGGTCCGTGTCGCGTTGGTACAAGCCGTGCTGCCGGGACACTTCGCGACGGCGTTGTTTGGTCGAGCTGACAGACGCCACGAAAAAGCCAACGGAGATGAGAGAGGTCCCATGAAAGGTCAAATCCTGGTCGTCGACGATGAACAGGAGACGTGTGACTTGCTGGAGATGGCGCTTGGGCGTCACGGGTTCAAGGTCACTCCTTCGACGAACGCGCAGCGGGCTCTCGAGCTCGTCGCCGAGCAAGACTTCGACGTTGTCCTCACGGACTTGAGCATGCCGGAGATGAGCGGCCTCGACTTGTGCGAGCGCGTCCTCGGTACCCGACCGGACATGCCCGTGGTCGTCATCACGGGGCAGGGAAGCCTCGAGACGGCGATCGGCGCCATCCGCGTCGGCGCCTACGACTTCATCACGAAGCCGGTCGATCCGAAGCTCCTCTTCCTCAGCGTCTCGCGCGCGATTCAGCATCGCCGCCTGTCGGACGAAGTGAAGCGTCTCCGCGAAGCGGTGGATGGCGAGGGAAGCGACCAACGCATCGTCGGCCTCAGCGGCGCGATGCGACGGGTGTACGAGCTGATCAACCGCGTCGGCGAGAGCGATGCCTCCGTGCTCATCCACGGCGAGACCGGCACCGGCAAGGAGCTCATCGCGCGCGGCATCCACAACAAGAGCCGCCGCAAGAGCGGTCCTTTCGTCGCGATCAACTGCGCGGCGGTCCCGCACTCCCTCCTCGAGAGCGAGCTGTTCGGGCACGCGCGCGGAGCCTTCACCGACGCGAAGGTGCAGCGCACCGGCCTCTTCGTTCAGGCGAGCGGCGGCACGCTCTTCCTCGACGAGATCGGAGAGCTCCCGATCGACGTTCAGCCCAAGCTCCTTCGTGCGCTCCAGGAGCGCAAGGTTCGCCCCGTCGGCGCGAACAGCGAGATCCCGTTCGACGCGCGCATCGTCGCCGCGACGAACCGCAACCTCGAAGATGAGGTCTACGAGAAGCGCTTCCGCGAGGACCTCTACTACCGCATCAACGTCGTGAAGATCGACGTCCCGCCGCTCCGCGAGCGTGGCGGCGATGTCCTTCACCTCGCGCAGCACTTCCTCAAGCAGTTCGCGTCACGCAACGACAAGACGTCGCTCGAGCTGTCGACCACCGCCGCCGAGAAGCTCATGGCCTACAACTGGCCGGGCAACGTTCGCGAGCTCGAGAACTGCATGGAGCACGCGGTCGCTCTCGCCCGCTTCGACCAGATCACGGTCGAAGATCTCCCCGAGAAGATCCGCGCCTACCGCGCCGAGCGCTTCGTCGTCGCCGCGAACGATCCGACCGAGATCGTCACGATGGACGAGCTCGAGCGGCGCTACATCCTTCGCGTCCTCTCGCTCGTCGGCGGGAACAAGTCGCGGGCCGCGCAGGTCCTCGGCTTCGATCGACGCACCCTTTACCGCAAGCTCGAACGCTATGGCGCGGGCGCAGGCGGAGATCAGCCCACCTCGTCCGGCAAGGGCGATCCGGCCGATCTCCCGCCGTCCTGACGCGAACGCGAAGAAAGCGCGTCCACGGGCCGACCAGCGTGCTGGTTTGGCCCGTTTTCTTGTCATCCAATCGAGGGAGGCGCCCGTGGTTCCCTTCGTCCGGCGACGAGCGAGGCGCACGCGCGATTCACTCGAACGTCGTCATCCGTAAGGCGGCGATGCGCAAAGCTGAGCTGCGCCACAAAGATGTGTAGCCTGCCATGACGGACGGACGCCCAGATGGATACGACCTTCAGCTACCAGGTCCGCGTTGCCGCTTGCGATCGATGCGGCGCGCCGTGTGAAGCGAACATCGCCGGTGGCAGCTTCGCCTGTCGTTTCTGCAACGCGCAGAACCAGCTCGCGGTTCGCGACGAAGGGCTCGTCGCGCCGCCGCATCAGCCCGTCCCGGAGCACGAGCGGATCCAGCGTCTTCGAATGCAGGACGGCAAGCCGCTCTTGCCGCCGCCGAGCATCGCGCACCTCATGCCGAACGGGCAGATCGAGGAGTGGAAGATCCAAGAGGCGGTCGCGGTGTGGAACGGCACACGCCAAGAGCTGCGCTCGATGCCCGGCAACTTCGAAGCCGCCGAGCGCCTCGTCTTCTTGACGATGGTGCTCGCGCAGCACTTCAGCGCGAAGGGCGACAAGATGCGGCAACGCGGGTTGCTCGAAGGTTGCCTCGACGTCGTGACGCTCCCACGCCATCGTCAAATCATGCGCGGCTTCCTCGCGCGCGCCGCGGTACGTGCGGGCGATCTCCAAGCCGCCGAGGCGTGGCTGAAGCCTTGCGACCCGCTCTCCGACGATCTGCAGATGGATAGCGCGTGGCGGTTCTCGCGCGCGTTCATCGACACGGCCTACGGCAACTTCCAGCGTGTCCTCGACGTGCTCGGACCTGGCCCGCAAGACGTCCCGATCGAAGACGCCTCCGACGACGTCTGCACGGTCTTTCGCGCGAACGCGTGGGAGAAGCTCGGGCGCGTCGATCAGGCGGTCGCCCTCTTGCGCCAGCGTATGGTCGTCGGCGGCGGCACCGGGCGTCAGGTCGTGCAGCGCGTGATCCAGATGTACTCCGACTGGTCGCTCTGCGCGATGAGCTACCCGCAGGCGGCCGCCGGGCACGCCGAGCGCGCCGGCACGATCGCGGCGCGACGCGCGAGCGGCGGCATTCACGTCGTGTTCGTTCCGCTCGGGATCCTGATGTTCCTCGGCGGGCTCGCTTCTCTGCTCTACGTGATCGTCGGCGCGGTCGGCGTCATCGACCTCGACGGCGGGACGATGGGCGGCCTCGGATCGATGGGCGGCACCTTCTTGCTGATGGGCGGCATCTTCGGAGGCATCGGCCTCGTCATGCGCAAGAACGCGCAGCGTGCGGCGTGGCTTCGCGTGAACGGCGTATCGGCGACGGGGCAGATCCAAGGGATGGCGCCCACCGGGCTGTCGATCAACAACGTGCCGCAGATGCAGTACACGTTCCTCATCACGCTTCCGGGTCGACCCCCGTATCAGGCGACCACGAAGGCGCTCATGGGCGGCCTTCGCATGACGGGCGGGAGCGTGCCGCTCCGCGTGAACCCGAACAACCCGAGCGAGTTCATCATCGAGTCCGACTGACGCGCTTCATCGCTTCGCGGCCTTCGCGCCGTGCTTCGCCTTTGCGGGCGCGTCGTCCACGTGCCGGAGCTCGCTTACGAGGAGATCGGCGACGGCGCGCACGCGCGGAATGTCGAGTGAGCTCTTCGCGCACACGAGATGGAGGGCGCTCTTGATCTGGCCGACGTTCACCGGCAGCTCGACGAGGTTCGACGTCGAGAAGCGGTGGCGCTCGCGGCCGAGGAAGATCGCGCCGATGCCGGCCTCGGCTGCGCGGAGCTGCACGAGGAAATCGTCCGAAGAGAACACCGGACGGAAATTCGGGATGAGCTTCGCGAGCTCGGGGTTGGGAGACAGGTGATCGAGCGGCGGCGCCCATCCGATCCAAGCGATCTCGTGCAGCGCGAGGTGCTCCTTCTTCGGAAGGGACCGCGCATACTCCGGCGATCCGAACGCGGCGACGGAGTGATGGAGCGACGTGAGGGTGACCAGATCTTTTTGGCCGCTACGCGTCGCGTCGCCGAGCCGGAGCGCGAGATCGGCTTCGCGCCGCGCGAGGTCGACGTACTGGATCGTGGAGATGATCTCGAGCTGCACCTCGGGGAGCTTCGGTCTCAGCCACGCCGCGAACGGCGCGAGGAACTCGAACGCGACGCCGGGCGCTGCCGTGATCCGCACGACGCCGCGCGGTGACTGCGCGCCGTGCTCGGAGCGGGCGGCCGCCGATCGTTCGAGCTCACCGGCCCACTCCGCCATGCGCTTCACCGGCTCGAGCATGCGCTCGGCGAAGGGGGTCATCGTGACGCCGTCGACTCCGCGATCGAAGAGGCGCTCACCGAGCAGCGCCTCGAGCTGAAGGAGCCGCCGGCTGGCGGTGGGCTGGGTGATGCGGAGCCGCTTGGCCGCGGCGGTGAGGCTCTTTCCCTCGGCGATCGCGAGGAAAAGCTGCATTTCGTCCCACGGGATCGAGGCCGGTTGGGCATGCATGAACGCATGATAGCATTCAAACTTGGTCAGTTTTCATACGTTCGTGCATGGGTCATCTTGAGGGCATGCAAACGAACGGAACCTCTCCTGCCAAGGCAACGAAGACCACGACGCGCAAGGTCGCGACCGCGCTCACCGTGATGGCCGCGACCGTCCTCGCCGCGACCGGCACGATCGGGTGCTCGGCGACGAGCCACCCCGAGACGCCCGCGACGATGGGCGCCGTCTCACGGAGCGCGTCACTCGAGGCCGTCGTCGACCAGCCCGGACCGATCGCGGTCGAGACTGTGGTGGGCGCCGACTGGGCCGTGCCGCTCGCTGGCCTCATCAACTTGGATCATCCGACCGCGAAAGCCGCGGGCCTGAAGGATCGTGACGAGGCGATCTACGTCCCGTTCCACGTCGTGCGGCACCCGACGAAGGGCACCTACCTCATCGATACGGGCGTCGAGCGCGCGCTCTTCGAGGCGCCCGATGAGGCGGCCATTCGCGGTATCGTCGCGAGCTTTGCGCATCTCGAGAAGATGACGAGGCGCACCGACACGAAGACGTGGATCGAGCAGAACGGTCCGGTTCAAGGCGTCTTCCTCACGCATCTTCACATCGATCACATCTCTGGCATGCGTGACGTTCCCGCCGGCACTCCGGTCTTCCTCGGGCCGGGCGAGGCGCACGCGCGCAGCTTCGAGAACATGTTCGTCGCGCCGACGACGAACCGCGCGCTCGAGAACAAGCCCGCGCTCTCGGTCTGGCAATTCCAACCCGACGCGGACGGTCGCTTCGAAGGCGTGCTCGACGTGTTCGGCGATGGGTCGTTCTGGGCGATTCACGTCCCTGGCCACACGCCTGGGAGCACCGCGTACGTCGCGCGCACGCCCACCGGCCCGGTGCTCTTCACGGGCGACGCGTGTCACACCGCCTGGGGCTGGGACAATGGCGTCGAGCCCGGCGACTTCTCGGGCGACAAGAAGCGCAGCGCGGACAACCTCGCCCGCCTGAAGCAATTTGCTTCGAAGCACCCGACGATGGAGGTGCGCCTCGGCCACCAGCCCCATCCGTCACCTACGCTCCAGGCGTCCGCTCGCTGATCGAGCGGCGTCTTGCGGCGGCACGGCCGCGTCGGTAGATGCCCCTCGTGATGATGAATCGACAGCGAGCGACGTCGGGCCTTCGCGTTCTCCTCTTCCTCGGCGCCGTGGGCATGGGGTGCGGCCCCGCCGAGACGATGTCTGCGACGTCGCTCGCGAAGAATGCTCCGGCGCCGAGCGCCTCGCTGGCGACCTCCTCGAAGGTGCCCGAGCGCGCGCCGCCGCCGGTGCCCGCGCCGAAGAAGCCCGTCGTGCATACGTACTTCAACACGAGCGTCACCGACGACTACGAGTGGCTCGAAGACGGCGCGAGCGCCGAGACGAAGGCGTTCACCGACGCGCAGAACGCGCTCACGCGATCGAAGCTCGACGCGCTGCCGAATCGCGGAGGCATTCACGAGCGGGTCAGCGCGATCTACAGCGCGAAGGCCGCCGACTGGTTTGGCGTGCATTACGAGGCTGGCAAGCTGTTCGCGTTGAAAGACGCGCCGCCGAAGCAGCAACGCATCCTGGTCACGATGACCAAAGAGGCAGACCCTACCACCGAGAAGGCGGTGCTCGATCCGAACGTGCTCGACCCGAGCGGCAAGACGACGATCGATTGGTTCGTCGTGTCGCCGGACGCCAAGCTCGTCGCGGTGTCGCTCTCCAAGGACGGGACCGAGAGCGGCGACGTCCACCTCATCGACGTCGCGACGGGCAAGGACAAGAACGAGACGATCACGCGGGTGAACGGCGGCACGGCAGGCGGAAGCCTCGCGTGGAACGCCGACGGATCGGGCTTCCACTACACGCGTTACCCACGCGCCGGGGAGCGTCCTCCGGCAGACCTCGACTTCTTCCAGCAGGTCTACTTCCACAAGCTCGGCACGCCGGAGTCCGCGGATGTGTACGCGATCGGCAAGGAATTTCCGCGGATCGCGGAGGTGGAGCTCGAGCGCAGCGACGACGGCAAGCGGATCCTCGCGCGCGTGTCGAACGGAGACGGCGGCGAGGTCGAGCATCACGTCTTCGACGCGACCACGAACAAGTGGACGCGCCTCACGCGCTTCGAAGACGAGATGGCCGCGGCGAGCTTCGGACCCGAAGGCAAGGTGTACGCGGTGTCGCGCAAGGACGCGCCGCGCGGGAAGGTGGTCGCGTTCTCGCCTCCGTACGATCAGCCTGCCGCCGTCGTGCTTCCCGAAGGCGACGCGGTGATCGAAGACGTGATCCTCACGAAGGGAGAGCCTGGCAAACGCGAAGCGGCGCTCTACGTGATCGAGATCGCCGACGGCCCGTCGCGCGTGCGGAGGTTCCCGCTCGCCGCGAAGTCCGAGCCGCTCGCGCGCGAGCCGAAGCAGCCGAAGACGGCGCCGGCGAAGAAGGGCGGAGCGGCCGCGCCGACAGCGACGCCTCCGCCTACGATCGCGCCAGGCGCGCGCGGTCCGGCCGCCGCGGTGCTTCCACTTCCGCCCGTCTCGAGCATCACTGGCGTCACGCGCGTGGGTGACGACCTTCTCCTCCGGATGGAGAGCTACGTCGAGCCGCCGAAGTGGATGCTCTACAAAGCCGCCGAGCATAGGCTCGCGGCGACCGGGCTCACGAAGAAGCCGGCGTACGACATGAGCGACGTCGAGGTGATCCGTGAGACGTGCACGTCGAAGGATGGGACGAAGGTGCCGATGAGCATCCTTCGCAAGCGCGGCGCGAAGCTCGATGGATCGATGCCCGCGTACCTCACGGGCTACGGAGGCTTCGGCGTCACGATCAAGCCGCGTATGCGCGCCGTGTACCGTGTGTGGCTCGATCACGGCGGCGTCGTCGCCGAGACGAACCTTCGCGGAGGAGGGGAGCGCGGCGAGGTGTGGCATCGCGCGGGAAACCTCACGAAGAAGCAGAACGTGTTCGACGACTTCGCGGCCTGCGCGAAGGGCCTCTTCGATCTCGGCTACACGCGACCCGACAAGCTCGCGATCAGCGGTCGATCGAACGGAGGCCTCCTCATGGGCGCCGAGATCACCCAGCACCCGGAGATGTTCCGCGCCGTCGCCGCGGCGGTCGGCATCTACGACATGCTTCGCACGGAGCTCAGCCCGAACGGCGCATTCAACGTGACCGAGTATGGTTCGGTGAAAGACGAGGCGCAGTTCAAGGCGCTCCTCGCGTACTCGCCGCTTCACAACGTGAAGGACAACACCGCGTACCCCGCGATCCTGTTCATGTCGGGCGCGAACGATCCGCGCGTCGACCCCTACCATTCGCGGAAATTCATCGCCCGACTGCAAGCCGCGACCTCGTCGCCTCGTCCGATCCTCCTTCGCGCGAGCGCCGACACGGGGCACGGCATGGGCACGCCTCTCGCCGCGGAGATCGAAGAGGTCACCGACATGCTCTCGTTCCTCTTGCACGAGGTCGGCGCGAAGCCTGCGGCCTCGCCCTGATCGTCCGCGAGCACGACGAGAAAGATCCGCCGCGAGCGTTCGCGGGCGGTGAGGAGTCGCGTCATCGGCTGCGTCGTTCGTGCTTCAACGCCGCGTCCGTCACGCGCCCGCGTGACATCGAGCGAATCCCTACATCTCCCCGTATCGTGCGCTGGCGATCCTCCGAACGTGAGACCGGAGGATCGAGGCACGAATGCTGCTGGCGAGATGCTTCATCATCGGAGGTGTGAAAGCGCCATGAGCTCGGAAGCCATCTCGCAAGCCATCGTCGAGGCGCTGGCCTCGTCACCGTGGGAACAGCTCGAGGCGGCGTGCAACCGCCACGCAGAGCGCGTGAAGCTCGCGGCCTTCTTGACGTCGAGCCTGCCGTCGTCGTCGCCGCTGCCGTCGTTCGCCGCCGCCGCCTCGTCGAGCGTCATCCTCGACGAAGAGCGTGAGACCGTTGAGCTCGCTGGGCCCGACTCCTCGTCCTTCGAGATCGTCGATCCGTCCTCGGCCGAGATCATCGGCTGACGTCACGTGCGGTCGTCGTCGTCGGTCCCGAGCTGAGAAGCGACCACCTGCGGAGCGAGCGACGACGGACCTTCGCCCTCGGAGGACGACGTCTTCATCGCGTCGAGCATCGCGCGCGCGCGCTCGACGTAGACGTTCGCGATCGATCCTTTGGCTGCGGCGGAGAGCTCGCTCACCGCTTCGCGCTCCGATCGGGGCATCTCCCGAGCCGCGAGGTAGAGACCGCGAAGCGCGTGGAAGATCGCCTCCTGCTGTTCTTCGCTCTCGAGCAGCAGCACGCGGCCGAGACGCAGACCGCTCGCGGCGCGTCTCGCGCCTGCCTCGGCGAAGAGTCGATCGGCTTCGCGCTCGTCGCCGAGCTGCCGCGTCGCATGCGCCATGAGGAGCAGATCCTCCGGCGGCTTTTGGATCTCGCCCGCGCGGGCGAGGAGGTCGATCGCGCGCTTCGGATCGCGCGCGAGCAGCACGAGGCTCGCCGCCTCGATCGCCGAGATCGCGTAGTCCATGTTGCCGCGAAGGACCGGCGCGCCTCGTGCGCCGCCCGCCCGCAGGCGACCGATCTCCTCGAGCGATGCCTCGAGCTCGCCGCGCAAATGCAGCGCGCATGCGATGGCGTAGTGTGTCGAGATGCGGACGCTCGGGAAGATACGCATCCACGACCGCTCGAGCTTTCGAGCCGCAGTCGTCGCCTCGGCGTAGCGGCCTAAAAGGAGCAGGCGCGAGGGTTGCCACGCACGCCACGCGTCGCGGGCGACGACGACCCAGAGGCCAAGCAGCGCGACGAAGAGCGCGATGGAGAGTTCCACGACGGCGCTGGCACTCTACTCGAGACCGCGTTCGTGAGCTTCGGTGACGCGTCGTGGCGCAGAGCCCCTCTTTCTTCGGCAAAACGAGCCGAGGCAAAATGCACGCTCGCCGAGCCCAGGCAAGAGACGCGATTGAAAGAGGGCGAACCTCGTTCGAGATGGGCGTCCATGCTATGAAGTCGCGCTTCGTCACGGGGGATGGAGACGCTCGACAACCAATGACTCGACGACCTTCGCTCTCACTCCACGTCGCCTCGCTTCTCCTCCTCGCGGCAAGCGCGTCGACGACGGCGTGTGGAAGCAGCGACGCTGCGGACACGGCTCCTGCGGTCAGCGTGGACGGGACGAACCCGACCTCGATCGAGAGCCTCGTCACGATCGATCACATCTCGATCAACCAAGGCGTTCAGATCAACCTCCTCGACGGTGGCGAGGTCGCCTCGGCGCCGAAGGCGCCGATCGTCCCGCTTCGCCCAGGGCTCGTCCGCGTTCACGCGACGAACGCATCGAAGACGACGAAGCTCACGCTCACCGCGGAGCTTCGCGTTCATCGTCCGGGCAAAGAAGACGTCGTCCTCGTCGACGGCCCGCGCCCGCTCACGCGTCTCGAACCGAGCGCGCTCGACACGACCTTCCACTTCGAGCTCGCCGCCGAGCATGTCGAGCCGGGCGCGTCATTGTCGGTCGAGCTCCGCGACCCGAAGGGCGCGGACAAGACCACCGCACGCTTCCCGCTCGCCGATGATGGTCCGCTCTCGCTCCATGTCGAGACCTTCGCGCCGACGCTCAAGGTGAAGTTCGCGCCCGTGATCTACGGCGCCGACGGATCGGATCGCGTGCCGCCGCTCGACGAGGCCGTGCTCGAGGCCCATCGCAAGGCGCTCTACAAGATGTATCCCGTCACCAAGGTGGAGCTGTCGGTGCGCGAGGCGTTCGCGTGGCCGCTCCAAGTGCAGCCGAACGGCGACGGATGGAACGCGCTGCTCGCGGCCGTCATGAAGACGCGCAAGGACGACAAGGCGCCCGACGACGTCTACTACGTCGGCGTCTTCAACCCGGCGCCCTCGGAGCGCGAGTACTGCAAGGCGGGCTGCGTCCTCGGCGTCGCGCCGACGACGTTCCTCAACATGAGCGGCAGCGGCAGCGCGGTGAGCCTGCGCGCCGCGATGATCGTCGGCTACGTCTCCGAGCGATCGCACGGCACGCTCGCGCAAGAGCTGGCCCACGCGATGGAGCGCCTCCACGCGCCGTGCGGAAACCCGGCGGCGATCGACACGAAGTACCCGTACGAAGGCGCGAGCCTCGGCGTGTGGGGATGGGACGTGCTCGACAAGGAGCTGATCGGCCCCGAGGATCACTCCGACTTCATGAGCTACTGCGGCCCGGTCTGGGTGTCCGACTACACGTGGAAGGGCATCTACGACAAGATGGCCGAGGTCGATCGCACGAAGAGCGATCCGCACTCCGAGTGGAAGTCGTATCACCTCGGCAAGAACGGAGCGCTCGTGCCTGGCGCGAGCATCGACGTGCTTCCGGGCAAGATGAAGACCGCCGCGCAGGCGATCGTGCTCGAAGATTCGGCGCATCGCACGCTCGCGACGATCGAAGGGACGTACCATCCTTCGTCGAGCATCGAAGGCGGCGTCCTCGTGACGACGGCGGAGATCCCGGCCGACATCGCCGCGCGCGTGCGCTTCACGCGCGCCGTTTCGCCCTGAAATACAGACACATCCTGCATGTGGTAGATTAGTCCCCAACAGATGGCGGACATCGAAGCACTGCGTGCGGAGTGGCACCGCGCGACCGAGAAAGACAAGCCGCACGACGCGATCAAGGCGCTCGTCGAGCTCGAACGACTCGAGCCGAACGAGCCGCGGTGGTCGCAGCGCCTCGGCGAGACCTACCGGCGGACGGGACACGTCACCGAAGCCGTCGACGCGTTCGTGCGCGCGTACACGCGCTACTTCGAGCGCGGGTTTCTTCCGCGCGCGATCGCGATGGCCAAGCTCGTCAAGGCGCTCGACGCGAAGCGCGGAGACTTGCTCGAGCGATCGATGCCGCAAGGTGGACCCGGCGTCCCTCCGCCGCTGCCGTTCGGGCGTCCTGTCGGCAAGCCGCCGCCGCTCCCGCCGCAGGCACAAGCAAAGCAAGCAGCCGCGCCGCCGCCGCCACCACCACCACCTCCTCCGCCACCTCCTCAAGCAAGCCCCGAGATCGCGCAGAAGCCGATCGTCAAGCCGCCGCCGCTCCCGCCGACGGACGCGCCGAAGCCGCCACGTCACGTCACGCCGCCCGTCGCGACGGAGCCGGCGGGGCCAAAGCCTGCACGCAAGCCCGCGGCGGCCATCGGCGCTCCGGGGGGAAGTGGAGGCCCGCCGCCGCTTCCGCTCGAGGAGCAGCTGAAGGCCTACGTCGAGAACAAGCCGACGAACGTACCGCCCACACTGCCGGTGATGTCGAAGCCGGTGAAGCCCGCGCCGCTATCGCGCGCGCCCGACGCCGACGCCGACGAGGTGCGCTTCGACGACGCGCCCGACTCGAGCATCGAGATCTTGCTCGCCGAGTTCACCGCGAGCGAGGTGATCGAGATCGACGCCGATGCCATCGACGACGACTCGATGCCGCCGACGCGGCCCGTGGCGGCCGACTCACCCATCCACGAGGGCGACTACGACGCGCTCGGGGCGATGGCGTCGTTTCGCCTCTTCGCGTCGCTCTCGCGCGACGCCCTCGTCGCGCTCGCCGATGCGTCCGAGCTCGTCGAGTTCGTCCCCGGGGCGATGATCATCGTGCGCGACGAGCGTGCGTTCGCGCTCTACGCGATCGTGTCGGGCACGGCGCGCGTGACGATCACTGGAAGCCCGGACATTCGCCTCGTCGAAGGCGACGTCTTCGGTGAAGCGTCGCTCCTCGACGAAGGGCAGCGGCAGGCCGACGTCCGCGCCGAGAGCCCGCTGATGACGCTTCGCATCGAGAAGCGCGCGCTCGACGAGGTCACGAAGAAGTTCCCCGAGGTCGAGGACGCGCTCTTCGATCTGCTCGCGCGCCGTCTCATCACCAACCTGATGCATACCTCGCCGCTCTTTGCCGCGTTCGAGCCGTCCGTGCGCCTCGAGCTCGCGCAGAAATTCGAGGTGCGCCGCGCCGCGCCCGGGACCGTCATCGCGGAGCGTGGTCGCCGGAGCGACGGGCTCTACATCTTGCTCGCAGGTCACGTCATGGCGGAGCCCGAGGCTGGCGTCGCGACGCGCATCGCGCGCGGGACCGCGTTCGGACATGCGTCGCTCCTCGGGAGCGGCAAGGCCGACGTCACCGTGCGCGCGGCCTCGGAGGCGGTGCTCCTCCGTATGTCGGCGGCGGGGTTCGGATCGCTCGCCGCGCTCTACCCGCCGGCGCTCGCGCACCTCGCAGAGACCGCGAACGAGCCCCTGCCGGTCAGCAAGCGCTCGCCCTGATCCGTTGTCGCACGTGCGCGTGATGAAAGTTGCGCGCGACACGTGAACAACGGGAACGACGAGAGGCCTGAAAAACAGGCGACTCGTGCATGTCGTCGCGATTTGCGACGTTGTGAAGTTGCGCAGCGCGACCTATGGTCTAGGTGATGCAGCGATCCGCGCAGACGCAGCCGCGAGCCGCGATGCGGTCCCGATGGGCCGCATGGGCGCTCGCGTTCGTCGCGTCGATCGCGCTGCTCGTCGCGTCGATCCGGACCGCGCCCGACGCGGTGAGCGCACTCGCGGTCGCCGTGCACGTGGGCAGCGACTGCGCGACCACCCGCGTCTCGAGCCCATCGAGCGAAGATCGCGTGACACGCGCGCTCGCACCGTCGCTCGACATCGCCCAGGTTGACTCGACTACGTTCAAGCGCGGCGGCGGTGACGACGGGTCGGGCTGGATGCCCGCGCCGGTGCTGGCGCGACACACCACCGTCGCGATCTCCACGCTCGAGCCCGCCCCTGGCGCGGCATGGGAGCGTTGGGAGTCGATCGAGCGCCCCACGCGTGCTCGTGCGCGCCTCATGGTCTTCCTGAACTGAGCGACCCCGCTCGCGTCTCCCACGCTTCTCGCAGGGTGAGACGCGACACCTGAGCGCAGCGCGTCCGAAACGCGGCGCTCTCGATGGCCACGTCCCCCATCTTGCGCGTCCGCAGGCGGCTTTGCTGCAGGGCGTGTGTCGGACGCTGGCGCAGGGTTGGTCGCTTGGAAGTCAGAAAGGAGGTCGCTTCATGCGAGAGAGTCTCGAGAGCTACGTGCTCGTCTTCGGTGTCGGCGCCGCCGTGGCGGCGTTCGCTTCGCGCATTCGTGTTCCCTACAACGTCGCGCTCGTCGTCATCGGCCTCTTGGCCGTCTTCGCGAACCTCCTGCCGCACGCGCCGATGAACCCCGAGGTGGTGCTCGTCGCCTTTTTGCCGCTGCTCGTGTTCGAGGCCGCGCTCTTCGCGGACGCCGACAGCTTGCGTAGCGCGAGTCGGCCCATCCTCGCGCTCGCTGTCCCCGGCGTCGCGATCTCGCTCGTCGCGACCGCGGGCGTGGCGACGTTCGCCCTCGGCTTGCCGTTCTCGACCGCGCTTCTCCTCGGCGCGCTCCTCGCGATCACCGACACCGTGAGCGTGCTCCTCGCGTTTCGAAGCACGCGCGTCCCGCACCGGCTCGCCGCGATCATGGAAGGGGAGAGCCTCTTCAACGACGGCACCGCGCTCGTGCTCGTGAGCCTCACCGCGGCGGTGGTCGAGACGGGGCATGTGGATCTCGCAGGCACGACGCGCGCGCTCCTGCTCGCGATCGGCGGCGGCGTCGCGATGGGCGCGATCTTCGGGTCGATCGGCGGCGCGGCGATGCGTCATGCGCCTGATCATCTCACCGGGATCCTGACGTCGGGCGTCTTGGTCTTCGCGACGTCGCTGCTCGCCGAGCGCATCCATGCGTCGCCGGTCATCGCGGTGGTCGTCGCCGGGCTCGTCGTCGGACGTGCTGCGCGCCGATCTCTCGAGCCTTCCCGTGTGCTCGCGCTGCAAGGCTTCTGGGAGGCAGTGGGCTTTGGGATCAACGTCCTCCTGTTCGTGCTCGTCGGCATGCAGATCGAGGCGCGCATGTTCATCACCGAGGCGTCGTCGATCCTGCTCGCGGTCGTCGCGCTTCACGTCGGTCGCGCCGTCGCCGTCTACGGATGCTTCGGGATCCTTCGCGCGCTTGGCCGCGGCTCCGTTCCGCCACGCTGGCAACACGTGATGGTGTTCGGAAACATCAAGGGCGCGCTGTCGATGGCCGCCGTGCTCGCGCTCCCGGCGGATCTGCCGTATCGCGACAGGCTCATCACGATCGTGTTCGGCGTGACGTTCGTCACGCTCCTCACGCAGGCGCTCCCGTTTCGCAAGGTGCTTACCGCGCTCGGCGTCGCCAAGACGGAAGAAGACGCCTTCGACGCCGCGCGCGCGCGCCTCATCGCCGCGAAGCGCGGTCAGTCGGAGCTCGACGGGATGCTCACGACCGGCCTCCTCTCACGCGCCGAGCACGCCGAGCGCCGCGCGAGCTTCCAGCGCACCGTCATCGCAGCCGAGACGGAGCTTCGGACGCCCGCGGCCGACATCGCGGACGACGCCGTGATCGATGGGGCTGTCCTCGTCGCCCAGAAGGCGGCGCTGCTCGACGCTGCGCGTCGCGGGCTCGTCGCGATCGAGACAGCGGAGAAAGAAATCGCGCTCATCGACGGTCGACTCGTTCGTCTCTCGGCGATGCACGACGAAGCGGAGGAGGCGTCATGAAGATCGTCATCGCGGGCGCAGGTCGAGGTGGATTGAACCTCGCGGCGCATTTGCAGACACGTGGGCACAAAGTGGTGATCGTCGAGCGCGATCCGATCGTCGTGGCGCACGCCTCGGAGACGTACGGCATCGCGACGATGCAAGGAGACGCGACGGACGCCTCCATCTTGCGGCTCACCGAGCCGGCGCGCACGGACGCAGTGCTGGCGATGCTCCATCGCGACGCCGACAACCTCGGGGTGGCGCTGCTCGCGCGGTCGCTTGGCGCCAAGCGCCTCATCGTTCGCATGCGCGACCCGTCGTACCGCTCGGTCTACGAGGACGTCGGGATCCGGCAGATCCTCTCCGAGACCGAGATCCTCGTCGGCGCCCTCGCGACCGCGATCGAGTTCGAGGCCGTCCGGCACTCGATGGTGCTCGGCGGCGGCGACGCGATCGCGTTCGAGATCACGGTTCCGAAAGACTCGTGGGTGATCGGACGAACGGTCAGTGACGTCGCCGCGAGCGCAGGCTTCCCACACTCGTGCGTCGTCGCCGGCATGACCACCAACGGGACGATTCAGGCGCCGCGAGGCGGATCCACGTTCGAGCCCCACATGGACCTCTTGCTCGTCTCTTCGCGCGAGCACCTGCCCAATGCGATCGATTTCTTCATGCGGAAAGGAGATGGGTGATGCCCACCGTGACGACAGACAACACGACCACCAAGACGACGACGAAGACCAAGGCGTCGTGGCTCGAGTCGTGGCGTGCGCCCGCACGTCGCGCGCTCGTCACGATCGTCGTGCTCGGCATCGTGTCGTTCGTCGCGCTGCTCTTCGGGAGCACCGAGAAGCCGAAGTCGAAGTCGTGGTCGTTCGTCGAGACGACCTCGAGCGAGCCCACGGACTTCGGGCTCGTCACCGAGAGCGCGTCGGGCGGCACGTGGACGCTCGAAGATCACGAGGAGGCTACCGGCGGCCGCGCGCTCGCCAATCACGAAGGCGAGCCGGATGGAGCGCCCGCCGTGCTCCTCTCGAAGCAGACCCGCGCGCGTGATCTCCGCGCGAAGACGCGCTGCAAGGTCGCCGCGCCGGCGCGCGCGACGAACGACGCCTCGGCGTCCGACAGGTCGGCGTGCGGGATCGTCTTTCGCTGGGTCGACGCGCAGAACCACTGGATCGCGCGCGCCGACGTCCCGTCCGGGAGCGTCGAGGTGCTGACGGTCCGCGGCAACATCCCGCGCCTCGTCGGAAGAGCGAAGACGTCGAGCGCGCTCGAGCTCGACGCATGGATCGATCTCGGCGTCGAGGTGCGCGGAGACGTCATCCGCGTGTCGGTGGACGGCCGGCCGACGTTGACGGCGGAGGCGCCGCTCGTGCCCGCCGCATTTGGCGCCGCGGGCCTCTGGGCCCCGAGCGAGGCGCGCGTGTTCTTCGATGACTTCACGATCGAGACGCTCATCCCGGCGCCGCAGGCGCTCGAGACGCTGCCGCTCCTCGGCAAAGGCGCGCAGACCTGATCCGCTTTCGAATACCAACCAGCGAAACACGAAGAGAAAGAGACAGACGAATGAAGTGGCGAGACATTTTTGGCGTGGTGCTTCTGGTCCTCGGCGTCGGCGGATGCATGACGGGCGTCCGTGGTTTCACCGGTGACGCGTGGTGGGGTGCCCCGGCGATCGGCGCAGGCGTCGTCGTCAACGCGCTCGCGTACCGCACGATGAGACCCACGCGCGTCGAGCGAAAGAAGCACGAGGAGCGTGAGGAGGCAGCGGCGTCCGCGCTCGCGAGCGTGACGACCGACGAGGAGACGAAGCTCGCCCAGAGCACGCACGCCGAAGAAGAGGAGGCGCCGGCGAGCGGCGAGACCGTCAAGTCGTGATCGTGCGCGCCGGCAGCGTCAGCGCGCGCCCGAGGCGAGCGAAGGCGGCGCGTCGTGCTGCACCTGGTAGCCCTTGAGCCCGAGCTTCTGCAGGTAGCGGTAGAACGTCGCCGAAGAGAGACCGAGCAGCTTGGCGGCCGCTTCACGGTTGCCGCCGACTTGCTCGAGCACGCGTGTCAGGTGAAGTCGTTGAAAGACGACCGTCGCGGCCTCGAGATCCGAGCCGACCTCCTCGAGCGCGAAGGCCTCAGGCTCGCTCTTCGGCCGCGGCTCGCCGTCTTCGCCGAGCTCGGAGCGAAGCTGCCGCTGGCTCGAAGGCGCCGTGGAGGCTGTCGCGGCGACGACCGCGGGCCTGGGGCTCGCGCCGTTGATCTCGATCGGGAGATCGGCCGGGGTGAGCGTCTCGCGCGACGCGAGGATGACCGCGCGCTCGATCACGTTCGAGAGCTCGCGCACGTTTCCCGGCCAGTGGTAGCGCGTGAGCATGCTCATCGCCTCGGGCGCGATCGCGTGAACGGACTTACGAAGCGTTCGCGCGTGAAGCATCAAGAAGTGATGCGCGAGCTCGGGGATGTCGGTCGCCCGCTCGCGAAGCGAAGGCACCCGCAGCTCGACGACCGACAGGCGAAAGAGCAGATCCTGCCGGAACGCGCCAGCCGCGACCATCGCCGCAAGATCGCGGTGCGTCGCGGCGACGATGCGCGTGTCGACCCGAATCGGCTCGTCGGCGCCGACGGGGAGGATCTCCTTCGTCTCGACCGCGCGGAGGAGCTTCGTCTGCACCGCCAAGGGGAGCTCGCCCACTTCATCGAGGAAGAGCGTGCCGCCCGAGGCCGCGCGAAAGACTCCTTCGCGACGCTCGGCTCCGGTGAACGCGTTGCGCTCGTGCCCGAAGAGGTAGCTGTCGACGAGCGTGTCGGGGATCGCGCCCATGTCGAGCTTCACGAACGGCCCGTCCGATCGCGAAGAACGCTCGTGGATGGCGCGCGCGACGAGCTCTTTGCCCGCGCCGCTCTCCCCAACGACGATGACGTTGGTGTTCGTGTGGGCGACCTTCTCGATCATGTCGGCGAGGTCGTTCATCGTCTTGCCGCCACGTCGAAGCAGCGCGAGCGCGTTGCTCTCGCCGCGTAGCAAGGTGCGGAGGCGGGCGTTCTCCTGACCCATCCGGTGGTACTCGGCGATGTGCTCGACCTTCTTGAGCACGTCCGCGAGCGACAGCGGCTTCAGCATGTAGTCGTGCGCGCCGCGCCGCAGCGCCTCGATCGCGGAGTCGACCGACGCATACGCGGTGATGATCAGCACGATCGTCTCGGGCGAGGTCGCGCGAACGTGGTCGAGCACGCCGAGGCCGTCGATGTCGGGAAGGCGGAGATCGCTGATGACGAGATCGAAGGCGCGGCGATCGAGCTCGCTCAGCGCGGCCTTGCCCGTGTCCGCGGTCACGACGGTGTAGCCCTGCCGGCCGAGAAAGCGCGCGATGTTGGTGCGTAGTGTGGCTTCGTCTTCGACGATGAGGATGCTCTCACGCATGGCCGTTGACTCCGTGCATTGGAGAAGGGGCAGCAGCGCTCGACGGGGCGGCCGTCGCCGGGAGATGCACCGTCACCGTGGTGCCTGCGCCGCGAACGCTCGAGACATCGAGGCGCCCGCCGGCGGAGCGAACGATGTTGTCGCAGACCGAGAGGCCGAGGCCGGTTCCGCGCTGGCCCTTCGTCGTGAAGAGGGGAGTCTTCGCGCGCGCGAGGACGTCGGGCGTCATCCCTTCACCGGTGTCGTGGACGCGCACGTCGACCGAGCCGTCGCGATCGTCGCGTCGGGCCGAGATCGTCAACGTCCCGCCACGTGGCATCGCGTCGGCCGCGTTGAGCATCAGGTTCACGAACACGAGCACGAGGTGATCTTCGACCATGTGCACCGGCGGGATCTCCGGGCTCACGTCCACCACGAGGTTCATGTGACGCCATCGCGGGTCATGCTGGACGAGGCGCGCGGAGTCGGCGACCGCCTCCGCGATCGAGATGTCGGCCACCTCGTCTCGACGGCGGCGCGCGAAGTCGACCATCTCGCGCAGGGTGCGCGTCATTCGTCCGACGTGGCCGCGAAGGACTCCGAGCGACCCACGCATCTGCGTGACGTCGTCCTCGTAGTCGAGCATCTCGAGCTCGGTCGACAGCGAGGCGAGGGGATTGCCGAGATCGTGGGCAAAGCCCGCGGTCAACATCCCGAGGCTCGACATCTTCTCCTGGTGGCGAACTTGCGCCTCGAGGTTCTTCGGCTCCGTCACGTCGCGTCCTACTTCGATGAAGTAGGCGGGCGCCCCGCACTTGTCGGGCACCGTGATCGTCTCGGTCTCCCACACGCGCGCGGCGGCGTCGGATGCCTCGACCGCGCGCGCCTCCTCGTGTGTCATTCCGACGAGCGACTCGAGCGCGAGCGCCGACGCGGTGCGGTTCGCTTTGACGATGCGACCATCGGCTCCGTACACGACGATGCGTTCACGAAGCGAGTCGAAGAGCAGCTCGGTGAACGCCTGCGCCTCTTCGAGCTCGAAGGTGCGTTCGTGGACACATTGCTCGAGCCGCGACATCGTCGCGTCCATGAGCTCGTCGCACTCACGGCGAGCCGCGCGGATGCGCAAGAACGACCACGTGCCGAGCATGAACGCGGCGCCCGTCCCGCGCACGATGTGGAGGGCGTGGATGGTGCGCGCCGAGACGTCGGCGAGGAACACCTGCTCGATGACCTCCCACGCTGCGAAGTAGGCGCCGACGACGAAGATCCCTTCGAGCGCCATGCGCGCCCAGAGCGTCCACCAGAACGTATGCGGGGCGGCGATGGGCGGGCCGGAGCTGGGTGCGATCTCCGTGGCGCTCGGGTGGTGTGCGGTCGCGTTCGCCATGCAGGCGCAGCTCCGTGCACCGCTCGTGCCTCGCTCGTCACGGCCTATTTGTCATGCGATTCGCCCTTCTTTTCCGCTGCGACGCATGCTTTGCGCAAAGGCTGCACTCGGTGCGTTCCCCGGGACTCTCGAAATCGAGAGGGCGTTTCACAGCCACGGCATCATGAATGCGAGAGAGGCGCCGACGGTCGACGACTCACCCGCGGTGACGGCCGGAATCGGCGGCGTCGCGTAGAGGGACACGACGAGCCGGAGGCTCCGCGCGAAGCGCGGGCCGACCCCCCAAAAATGAGTCCGGAGGCTGCCGGCGGGCGACGTGAACAGCGAGCCGAAGTCCGTTTGGAACGCCGCGGTGAGCCGAAGAGCGCGCCGCGATGATCCGGCGATGACGACGCCATCGACACGCGCGCGGTCCTCGATCTCCCATGCCGTCGCGAGCGAGAGCGCGGCGCCGCTCTGCCAGGCATGCGCGCCGACGAGCCCGAACGCGAAGCGAGGCGAGAGCGACGAGCGGATTGGACCGACGTCGCGATCCGCGCGGTAGGTCACCGTCGCGTTCGCGCCGCCGAGCCAAGGACCCGACGTCTGCTCGAGCGCGAAGCCGCCCCACGCTTGCGTGGTGCCGGTGCCCGTCGCGGTCGCGCCGAGCACGTCGGACGCCTCTTCGGGTGATCTGCCGGTGGGGACGACCACGCCTCCGTTCAGCGCGAGCCCTGGAAACGGCCGCGCATCCTCGGGAAAGACGAGATCCCAGCGCGTGCTGAAGCGAAGGTCGCCGATCCCTCCGCCTGCGCTCGAGGTGCCGTCGGCGGCGCGCATCGTCTCGACGAACGGAACGACGACGCTGACCTGCCCGCGACGAAGATAGCGCACCGTCGTGAACAGCGACTGCTCGAGCATGACGTCGCGTGCTCCTCGCGGGAGCTGCGTGAAATGCCCGGCCGAGTCGAACGATCCCGTCTGGGACTCGGCGCGTGCGGTCGCGCCCGAGAGCGCGGCCTCGTGCGGTCCGAGCCGCGTGACGCCCATCGCGCCCGGCGCGACGCAGCATGCCTGCGCCGCCGCGATTTTCTCGCCGATCAGCGCCGTCGTGGTGAACGCGAGGACGACCACGCCTGCGCGTGCGAGCGCTTCAGTGCACTTCGAGGGTGGTCGTCGCATGATCTTCGAAGCCTGCTTCGCCCGTCACGTCGAAGCGGAGCTCCCAGAGTCCCGCCATCGGGAGGTTGAGCGCGTCGATGCGGTAGATCCCGCCGCCGAGCGCCGTCACGATCGGGCCGCTGCTCGAGGACATTCCATGACCGTGCGCCGGCATCCACGGCGTGACATTGATCGTCAATCCGTCGCGCGCCGCGCCCGCGGCGTCGTGCACGGTGATCTCGGCGTTCGAGGATCCGCGCGCAGGTGGCTGTAGAGGAGCGGTCCTCAGCTCGACGACGAGCTCCTTCGTGAGCGTCGTGGTGACGGGATCGGCTGGAAAACCCGCGCTCGAAGACGGCGCGCTCTCGGTCGCGTTGCTGCTGCAACCGGCGAAGGTGAGCGCGGCAAGAACAGCGGCGGCGCGAAGAAGAGAGGACGAGCGCGTGAAGGCAAAGACGGACGTGAGCATGACGATGATGGAAACCTCCGATCAGGCTCTCAGCAGGGCGCATGCCTGCACGCGCGCGCATCGATCGTGCGAGCCCTCTCAGAAGTGAGAGCGCGCCGCTTGGTTCATCGCTTGCACCATGGCGGCCCGTATGGTTGATTATTTGGCCACCGACCGACGAACGAAGAGATCAACGGAAGAGAAAGAGAAAGAACATGCGAGCGACCATCAAAGTAGCGTCGTTGATTCTTGCCGCGGGCGTCGTCGCGACTGTGGTGATGAGCTGCCGTAACAAGCACGACGAAGTGAAGAGTGATGAGGCCACTGCGGGCGGCCTCGGGGCATCGTCTTCGCTCACCGACCTCATGAAGGCACGCCACCTGTCGGAGGCGGACGTCGAGGCAGCGCTCAAGACGTACGTGCCGACCGGCAAGATGGACGAATATTACATCTTCGCGTCGGGAGGACAGTCGGGCAACGTCGACGTCATCGGCGTCCCTTCGATGCGCCTCCTCAAGGTGATCGGCGTCTTCACGCCCGAGTCTTGGCAGGGCTGGGGCTACGGCGGAGACAGCGACAAGATCCTCGATCAGGGCAACCAAGGAGCGCACAAGATTCGTTGGGCCGACGTTCACCACCCGAACCTCTCGGAGACGAACGGCGACTACGACGGCAAGTACCTCTTCGTGAACGACAAGGCGAACGCGCGCGTCGCGGTCGTCGACCTCGCCGACTTCGCGACGAAGCAGATCGTCGCCAACCCGCTCGCCGCGAGCGATCACGGCGGCGCGTTCGTGACGCCGAACACCGACTACGTGATCGAGACGAGCCAGTATCCGTCGCCGCTCGGCCGAGAGTACGTGCCGATCGATCAGTACAAGGACAAGTACCGCGGCGTGGCGATGTTCTGGAAGTTCGACCGCGCGACCGGCCGCATCGATCCATCGAAGAGCTGGGCGATCGAGCTGCCGCCGTACACGCAAGACCTCGCCGACGCCGGCAAGCTCGACTCCGACGGGTGGGCGTTCATCAACTCGTTCAACACGGAGATGGCCATCGGCGGAACGCTCGAAGGCAAGCCGCCGGTCGAGTCGGGCGCCTCGCAGAACGACATGGACTACCTCCACATCATCAACTGGAAGAAGGCCGAGTCGCTGATCAACGCTGGCAAGGGGAAGACGATCGCGGGCATCCGCGTGCTCACGATGGATGTGAGCGGGCCCGAAGGTGTGCTCTCGCTGGTGGGCGAGCCGAAGAGCCCGCACGGCTGTGACGTGACGCCGGATGGCAAGGCCGTCGTCGTCGGAGGAAAGCTCGACACGCACACGACGATCTACGACGTCGCGAAGATGAAGGCGCTCATCAACGAGAAGCAGTTCGAGGGCAAAGACGCCTACGGCCTGCCGATCCTCGCCTTCAAGGACGCTATCCGCGGGCAGGTGGAGATCGGCCTCGGGCCGCTTCACACCGTCTTCGACGACAAGGGCAACGGCTACACGTCGGTGTTCATCGAGAGCGCCGTCGCGAAGTGGAGCTGGCAGGATCTGAAGAAGCCGGTCGAGAAGCTGAAGGTCCAATACAACATCGGACACATCCTCGCGGCCGAAGGCGACACCGTGAGCCCGGACGGCAAATACGTCGTCGCGATGAACAAGATGTCGATGGATCGCTTCCTCCCGGTCGGGCCGCTCTACCCGCAGAATTTCCAGCTCATCGACATCAACGGCGAGAAGATGCGCATGCTCGCGGATATGCCCGTCGGCAACGCCGAGCCGCACTACTCGCAGATGATCAAGGCCGACAAGGTGAAGCCGATGAAGGTCTACAAGCCTGGCACGAACGCCAGCGGCGAGATCGATCCGGCGCGCGTCGAGGGCGGCAAAGAGCGCATCGTTCGCAATGGCAACAAGGTCGAGGTCTTCATGACGGCGATCCGCAGCCACTTCACGCCCGACCGCATCGAGGTCGAAGAGGGCGATGACGTGACGATTCACATCACGAGCGTCGAGACCGCAGAGGACCAGACGCACGGCTTCACGATCGACATGTACAACGTCAACGTGAGCCTCGAGCCCGGCAAGCACGAGAACATCTCGTTCAAGGCCGATATGCCCGGAAGCTACCCGATGTACTGCACCGAGTTCTGCTCGGCGCTCCACCTCGAGATGATGGGCTACTTCCTGGTCAAGCCGAAGCACAAGTAAGCGACGCGACGAAGAAGCAGAACGAAGAGGAGAGTCATCGTGAGCACGACGACGACGACGGCGACGACGCAGGAGACACCTGCGAAGGGCTCCGTGTTCCCCAAGGTTGGGCACGAAGCGCGCGATACGCACCGGCACCTTCCGATCGCGGACGAAGGCAGCTCGCAGCACGAGCCGCTCCGGCCGGTGTGGGATCGCGCCCGTCTCTTCGTCGTCGGGCTCGCGATGACCGCCGCGGCTCTCTTCGCCGCCTCGTTCTTCGCGCCGTGGTGGACGTTCAAGCTGTACGCGCCGCAGTATCCAAACGGCCTCACGCTCGTCATCTCGCTCAAAGGGATGGGAGGAGACGTCCACGAGATCGATCTGTTGAACCACTACATCGGCATGGCGCATCTCGCGAACGCAGCGCCGGTCGAGCGAAGACTCGCGGGCTATGGCGTCGCGGCGATCGCGATGATGACGGTGGTGCTGCTCATCGCGTCGGGGCGCCGATTGAACAAGCTCGTCGCGATCCCCGCGATCGCGTTCCCGATCGTGTTCCTCGCCGACAGCGTCGCGTGGCTCTATCGCTTCGGCCATCACCTCGATCCGAAGGCGCCGATCAAGCTGAGCGCCTTCACGCCCGAGATGTTCGGTAACGGCAAGATCGGGCAGTTCGAGACGTTCGCGCAGCCTGCGGCGGGCTTCTGGCTCGCCTGCGCGGGAGTCGCGTGCGTGATCGTCGCGACGTTCCTTCGCTCGCGCGTGTGCTCGGGCTGCACGCAGCGCGGGACGTGCAAGGCCGCCTACTGTCCTCGGCTCATGGTGGGGCCCGAGCGAAAGCAGAAGACGACGTCGTCCGAGGCGCAGGCGTCGTCATGAAGGCGCTCCTTCGCACATCGCTCTTGTCGCTCGCGCTGGCGTGCGTCTCGCCGAACGCGTCGTCGACCGCGGCCGCGTCGAGCGCCACGCCGCCGGAAGACAACCCGAGCGAATCCGCGAACGAGCGCCCCGGTGGCGTGGTCGCGCGGACGGACGAAGAGCTCACCTCGATGCTCGCGCGAGATGACGGCCCGGCGATCATCAACCTCCTTCCGCGCACCTACCGCGGCCCGCTGGTCATCAAGCGCCCCGTCACGGTGCATGGCGTGAAGGGCACGACCATCTCCGGCGAAGGACATGGCACCGTCATCACCGTCGACGCAGAGGACGTGACGATCGAGAACCTCACGATTCGCGATTCGGGGCGCCGCCACACCGCCGAAGACGCCGGGATCAAGGCGCGTGGTGAGCGCGTGCGCGTCGCTGATGTGCGGATCCTCGAGACGCTGTTCGGCGCATCGCTCCAGGAATGCAAGCACTGCATCGTCGAGCGCGTGCAGGTGCTGGGATGGGGCGACGACCTCGAGCTTCGCGGCGACGGGATCAAGCTGTGGGAGTCGAACGACTCGATCGTTCGGCACTGCAAGGTCGATCGATCGCGCGACATGGTCGTCTGGTACACGCGTCGCGCCACGCTCGAGGACAACGTCGTCACGAGGAGCCGCTACGGGACGCACTTCATGTACGCGCACGACTCGGTCGTCCGGCGCAGCCGCTTCGAAGGCGACGTCGTCGGAATCTTCGTGATGTACAGCATGCGCCTCCACGTCGAAGAGAACATCCTCGCGGGCGCACGCGGAGCGGCCGGCATCGGCCTCGGCTTCAAAGACAGCGACGCGATCGAGGCGAAGCGCAACTGGCTCGTCGCGAACACGACCGGCGTGTACTTCGACAACACTCCGCGAACGCCGGCCGAGGTGGTGCGCTTCGAGGACAACCTCGTCGCGCTGAACGACGTCTCGATTCGCCTCCACAGCGCGGAGAAGGGGCTCGCGCTCCACGGCAACGACATTCACCAGAACGCGGTCGTGATCGAGGTGGACGGCGGCGGCGACGCGCTCTCGGCGGACGTGCGCGGCAATCACTTCAGCGACTACGAAGGCTACGACCTCGACCACGACGGCGTCGGCGACGTCGCCTACGAAGTGAAGGCGTTGTCGAGCGAGCTCAGCGACGCACGCCCTGCGGTGAAGCTCTTCTCCGGCACCGCCGCGATGGGCGTCATCGACGCCGTCGCCCGCGCCGTTCCGGTCCTGTCGAGCAAGAACCTTCTCGTCGACGCTGCGCCGCTCGCGTCGCGTCCCACGCTCACGACACCGAGGACTCCATGATTCGGATCGACAACATCACCAAACGCTTCGACCGAGTCACCGCGCTCGAACGAGTCAGTCTCGCGATCGGGGAAGGGGAGCGCGTCGCCTTCGTCGGGTCGAACGGCTCGGGTAAGACCACGCTCCTCCGCGCGCTGCTCGGGCTCGTGCGTGTCTCGTCGGGTCAGGTGACGATCGGCGGCGTCGACGTCGCGAGCGCGCCCGAGCGGGCGCTCGAGAACGTGGCGTACATCCCGCAAATCGCACCGCCGATCGACGCGCCCGTCGCCGACGTCGTGCGCGCGACCGCCGCGCTACGCGGCCTCGCCGACGAGAAGGTGTGGGCATGCGCCTCGCGGCTCGGCCTCGACGTCGATCTCGCGCGCGCGAAGCGCTTCCGCGATCTGTCCGGCGGCATGAAGCAGAAGCTCCTCGCCGCGATGGCGCTCGCGACCGACGCGCCGATCCTCGTGTGCGACGAGCCCACCGCCAACCTCGACGGCGAGGCGCGGGAAGCGTTCTTCGAGCTCATCGCCGATCGACCGAAGTCGTCCGTCGTGGTCCTCTGCTCGCATCGCATCGAAGAGGTCCGCGCGCTGGTCGAACGCGTCGTCGAGCTCTCGGAAGGTCGCGTCGTGCGAGACGCAGCGCTCGCCGACGTGGTGGAGCATCTGCGTCACGTGCTCGATGGCAAGCAGACAGGGACACGAGCAGCTCAGGAGAAGAGAGCGTCATGACTCCGCGTTCGAAATTGTTTCTAGGCTCGGTCGCCTTCCTCCTCACGGTCGCGTGCGAGCGGACGGATCGCCCGGTCGATCCGGTGTGGGGCAAGGAGCCGTGCAGCCACTGCGCGATGCTCGTCGGCGACCGCCGCTTCGCGGCCGAGATCGTCGTGAACGGCGAGCGCCGATTCTTCGACGATATCGGCTGCTACGTGCTCTGGACCAGCGAGCATCCGCGCGCCCAGGTCGAGCACACATGGGTGCGTGAAGCCGAAGAGGGTCGCTGGATCGACGCGAAGAGCGCCCGCTACGTGCAAGGTGCACGTACCCCGATGGACTTTGGCTTCGAAGCACGAGACCACTCCGTCACGCTGCCCTCCAGCATGAGCCTCGACGAGATGCGCGTCGTCGTCCTCGCGCGCGCGCAGAAGCAAAACGAAGGCACCAAAGAAAGCGCGGTGCGGTGATGAAAGCGCTCGCCTTGGCTCCAGTGCCGGTCTCGTCGACGTCGTCTCCGCCAGCCTCGAGAAAAGAGGTGTCGTCGACGTCTCGCACGATCGCGCTCTTTCGCCTCGAGCTCGCGGAGGCGATGCGCTCGCGGTGGGTCCTCTTCACCGCGATCGTCTACGGCCTCATCTTCGCCGGCTTCATCTGGCTCGGTCTGCGTGAGAGCCGCGTCCTCGGCTTCACGGGTCTCTCGCGCGTCGTCTTGAACGTCGCCAACGCGGTCGTGCTCGCCGTCCCGCTCGTCGCGCTCGTCGCCACGACCTCGACGATCGTACGCGCGCGGCAGAGCGGCTTCTTCGAGCTGATGCTCTCGCAGCCGGTGCGCCGGCGCGAGTGGTTCGTCGCCGCGCTCCTCTCACGCTTCACCGTCGTCGCCGGTCCGCTCGTCGTGCTCCTCGCCGGCACGTTGGTGGTCGGCCTCGCGGGCGGCGCCCGTGACAACGAGCTCGTCCCGATGGTCGCCAAGAGCCTCGCCGTCTCGACCTCGCTCGCGTGGGCCTACGTCGGCATCGGCTTCTGGCTGTCGTCGGTCTCGCGCACCGCGGAGCGCGCGACGATCCTCGCGCTCGTCGCGTGGGTCTTCTCGGCGGCGCTCCACGACTTCGCGCTCGTCGGCGCGCTGCTTCGCTTCCACTTGTCGCCGTCGGTGGTGTTCACCCTCGCGGCGATCAACCCCGTGGAGTCGGCGCGCATCGCGATCCTGGGCTCGGTCGATCCGCAGCTCTCGGTGCTGGGCCCGGTGGGCTTCTGGCTCGCGAACGCGCTCGGCTCCACGCGTGTGCTCCTCGTCGGCATCGGCTGGCCGCTGCTGCTCGGCACCGTCTCCACGATCTTCGCCGCCCGCCGGCTCAACCGCAGCGATCTGGTGGGCTGATCGCGCACGACTCGAACGTCACGACTCGAACAAAGAATAGAGAAAGGTCTGGTTGGTCATGAATACGCGTCATCTCGTGCTTTTGCTTGGACTCAGCGCGATTGCTGCCGTCGGTGCGTGCAGCAAGAACGAGGCATCGTCGACGACACAACGAAAGAACAGCGTCGCGGCCGCCGAGCCCGAGCCGACGATCGACGTCGCGCAAGCGAAGACGATCTATCAGGAGCGCTGCTCGGCCTGTCACGGCGCAAACGGCCGCGGCGACGGCCCCGGCTCGATGGCGCTGAATCCGAAGCCGCGCAACTACACCGACAAGTCGTGGCAAGCGACCGTCAGCGACGAGCAGATCAAGCGAACGATCACGCTCGGCGGCGCCGCGGTCGGCAAGAGCCCGATCATGCCCGCAAGCCCCGACCTCGAGCAAAAGCCCGAAGTGGTCAACGGCCTCGTGAAGATCGTCCGCCAGTTCGGCAGCTGATCCTTCGCGCCCCGGCACCCGCATGAGGAAAGGTGAATCGGGTGGACGCGTTCGCAGCGTCGAGGTTTTCCAGTGCCCAGAGACGGAATCGAACCGCCGACACGGGGATTTTCAATCCCCTGCTCTACCAACTGAGCTATCTGGGCGCCCGTTGCAGCGCGAACCATCTTCGTTCGGCGCCGAATTGTCAAGCACGACGCGTAGGCGGGGCGATCTGTTCGGGCTTTGCGCCGTCTGGCAGGAGCGATCCGATGGCGCCGTAGCGGGCGGCCCGCTCGCCGGGCGAGGGGAGGATGATGCGCGCGGAGGAGGGGAGCGCCGCGGCGAGCACGTAGACGAAGACGCCATCGATGACCGAGTCTTCGTCGCTTTCGCTCGTGCGAACGGAGATCGTCTCGCGCACGAAGAGGTCGGGCGCGCCTTCGAAGGCGTCGAGCGCGTGAAGGCGTGACGCGTCGATCTCCCAGAGCTCGCCGGCGACGGCCGCGCGGTGCTCGTCGGGAGCGGGGACCTCTGCCGGAAGGAGCGCAGGGTAGGGACCGAGGTCGACGAGCACACGTGGCGATGAGGTGACGGCAGGGCGGACGAAGCGGGCGCCTTGGCGCGCGAGGACCGCGTGATTTGCGGCGCCTCGCATCAAGGTGCCGTAGACGAAGACACGGACGGGCGACGTCACGCGGAGAAGCGTACGCACGACCGGGACAGTGGAGAAGGGCGACCCGGAAGACGCCAAAAAAGTGCGCCTGGAGCGGGCACCTCCTTTACCCTGTGGGCGGCCTGCCATGTCGACCAACCCGACTCCCGATGCGCTTGGCCTCGTCGGCACCACGATCGCGGACAAGTACGCGGTCGAAGGCGTGGTCGGTGAGGGCGGCTTCGCTGTCGTGTACCGGGCGACGCACGTCCTCTGGAAGCGTCCCGTCGCGGTGAAGGTGTTCAAGGCGCTCGGGGAGGTCGCGGCGCACGACCGGCAGCGTCTCCTCGACGACTTCATCCAAGAGGGCGCGCTCCTCGCCGATCTGTCGGAGCGGTCGACGGCGATCTGTCAGGCGCGCGACGTCGGGATGGTGACGACGCCGCGTGGCGAGCAGGTCCCGTACATGGTGCTCGAATGGCTCGAAGGAAAGCCGCTCGAGGCCGTGCTCGCCGATGATCGCGTGCAGAACGCGCCGCTGCGATCGTTGGAGGAAACGGTTCGCTTGCTCGACCCCGTCGCCGAGGCGCTCTCGCTCGCGCACAAGAAGGGGATCGCGCATCGTGACGTGAAGCCCGCGAACGTGTTCGTGCTCGGAGATCCGCGCGGGCACGACGTAGGCGTGAAGCTGCTCGACTTCGGCATCGCGAAGGTCGTGCAAGACGCCCAGAAGATGGGCTTCGGCAAGACGGCCGGTCACATCACGTCGTTCACGCCGTCGTACGGCGCGCCGGAGCAGTTCAACCGCGCCTATGGTGCGACCGGGCCGTGGACGGACGTGTTCGCGTTCGCGCTCGTCGTCGCAGAGGTCGTCAGCGGGCGCGAGCCGCTCCTCGGCGATAGCCTCGTGCAGCTCGCGTATGCCGCCTCGGATCCCAACGTGCGGCCTACTCCGCGCACGCTCGGCGTTCAGGTCAGCGACGAAGTCGAAGAGGTCTTTCGTAAAGCGGTCGCGGTCAAGCCCGAGGATCGCTACCAGAGCGCAGGCGAATTCTGGAATGCGCTTCGTGTCGTCGTGATCGGTCACCCGATGTCGACGATGGTCTCGGTGCGCTCGGATCCTGCGGGCTCCGGCGGCGTGCCGCGCTCGGGCCCGAGCGAGATCGACACCAGCGCCACGGCGCTCGCGCCAAACCCGCATGCGTCGACCGCGGTGGCGAGCGAGCCGAGGCCCAACCTGGCGACGGCCGCCGTCGCGCCGGCGCAGTCGCCGCCGAGCGCGCCCACGCCCGTCCTCGTGACGCCACCCAAGCAGGGTGGCGGCATGGGTCTGTTCATCGGCGTCGGCGTCGCGGTCCTCCTCGCGGGCGCTGGCGTCGCATACGCGGTGCGCACGAAGCAGGGCGGACCGGGACCCAACGCATCCCAGTCGGCGACGGCGACCGTTTCGAGCGCGCCGAGCGCATCGATGTCCGCGGCGATGAAGCCAGCGACCTGTCCGCCCGGGATGAAGCTCGTCTCGGGCGGCGAATACTTCATGGGCTCGGACGAGAAAGACGCCGAGGCGAACGAGAAGCCGCCGCACAAGGTGAAGCTCGCTCCTTATTGCCTCGATGAGCTCGAGGTGACGGTCGCGAAATACAAGGAATGCAGCGATCGCGGCGCATGCCTGCGTGCCGGCAAGGAGAACCTCTGGGCGCACATCACGCCGGCCCAGCAGAAGATCTACGACCCGCTCTGCAACGCCAACGATCCGGTGAAGCGCGCGCAGCATCCGATCAACTGCGTCGACTGGGAGCAGGCGCGGAAGTACTGCGAAGTGAACGGCGGGCGCCTGCCCACCGAGGCGGAGTGGGAGTACGCCGCGCGCGGCTCGGACGGACGCATCTATCCGTGGGGCGACGAGGCGCCGAGCGCGACGCTGCTCAACGCATGCGGCAAGGAATGCGTCGCGTGGATGAAGAAGAACCCCGATCCCGATCAGCCGATCGCGTCGATGTACCCCGAGGACGACGGTTGGCCGGCGACCGCGCCGGTCGGCAGCTTCCCGAAGGGCAAGTCGAGCTGGGGCATTCAAGACATCGTCGGCAACGTCTGGGAGTGGGTCGCCGATTGGTACGCGCCGTACGACCCGTCGAGCGCGACGACGATGGCGACGGATCCGAAGGGGCCGGAGGCCGGGACGGAGCGCGTGATCCGTGGTGGAGCGTGGAACGGCGCGATGCCTTCCTGGGTGAGGCCAGCGTGGCGTTTTCATGCAGTGCCCGGCAACCGCACCCACGGCACCGGGTTTCGCTGCGCCAAATCGCTCTGATTTCGTCGCGAGCAGCACGTCGCGGCAGAAGGACGACGCGACCGGTCGCCCTCCGGCGCCCGATCCCTTACGTGAGCGCATATTTTCGGGTTTTCGCCCTGGGGCGGCTGAAACCGGAGATTGGGTTTCGGCGTAGAGCCTTTGCTACGCTGCGGGGACTTTGGGGTTGGGCAGGCGGAATGTCGGGAGCGTGCATCCAACTCAAGCGCGCCGTCGAACACCCCACAGAAGACCTTCGAGGAAATGACCCTACCGGATCCGCTCTCACTCGTCGGCACGACGGTCTCGGAGAAGTACGAGATCGAACGTGTCGTTGGAGAAGGCGGCTTCGCGGTCGTGTATCGCGCGCGGCACACGGTGTGGAACCGGCCTGTCGCGATCAAGGTCTTCCGCGCGCTCGGTGACCTCCCGCCCGACCGTCGCATCCAGCTCGTCGATAGCTTCATCCAAGAGGGACGGCTGCTCGCCGATCTGTCCGAGCGATCGGTCGCGATCTGTCAGGCGCGCGACGTCGGTACGCTCAGGACGAGCGACGGCCGCGAGATGCCCTACATGGTCCTCGAGTGGCTCGAGGGCCGATCGCTCGAGCAAGTGCTCGAGGCCGAGCGCGCCGCGAAGCTGCCGCCGCGTACGGCCGAGCAAGCGCTGAAGATCCTCGAGCCGGCCGCGGAAGCGCTCGCGCTCGCCCACCGCAAAGGCATCGCGCATCGCGACGTGAAGCCCGCGAACATCTTCATCCTCGGGGAGCCGAGAGGGGAGTTTGCGGTCAAGCTGCTCGACTTCGGGATCGCGAAGGTCGTGCAGGACGCGCAGCGTCTCGGCGGATCGTTCGCGCAGACGCAGGGCGTCGTCTCGTCGTTCACGCCTGCGTACGGCGCGCCGGAGCAGTTCTCGCGATCGCATGGCTCCACCGGACCGTGGACCGACGTCTTCGCGATGGCGCTCATTTTTACGGAGCTCATGACGAACGAAGCTCCACTGCGCGGCGACGATCTCACACAGCTCGCGTTCTGCTCGATGGATCCGCGCCGCCGGCCCACGCCGCGCACGTATGGCGCGCCTGTCACCGACGCCGTCGAGGCGGTGATCACGCGCGCGCTCGCGGTGACGCCGGACGAGCGCTTTCGATCGATGGGTGAGCTTTGGAGCGCGCTCCAGAGCTCGCTCGCGATGGAGCCGTCGCGCGCCTTCGCGTCGACCGACTCGACGCGCTCGGGATCGAATCCGCACGTCGCGGTCGGACCGCGCACGGAGGCGCAGCCGCCGCTCTTCGCGGACAGCTTGCAGGTGCCTGGCGGCGCGCGCGGATCGATCACGCCGGTGGCGGCGCCGACGTTCCAGGCCACGCAGCCGGATCCACATCCGTCGAGCCCGAACCTCACGGGGCCGCATGCGAACCGCACGATGCCGGCGCAGCTCGGCGTCGGCGCGGCGCCTCCGGCGGCGGTGGCAGGGACGCCGGCGCCGGCGGGAAAGAGCCCTGCGACCCTCTTCGCGATCGGCGGCGCGGGTGTGGCGTTCGCGGTGTTCTTGATCGTGTTCGGTGTCTACGTGTTTGCGATCCGCGGCAAAGACGGGACGGTGCAGACCTCCGCGATCCCGTCCGCGTCGGCGTCGGCCTCGGCGGTTGCCCTCGCGCCGCCTCCGATCGCGTGCCCGGAAGGGATGACGAAGATCCCGGGCGGCAAGTTCTTCATGGGTTCGGACGATCGCAAAGACGAGGAGCACGAGCGCCCGGCGCACCAAGTCACGCTCTCGACGTACTGCATCGACACGACCGAGGTCACCGTCGCACAGTACAAGGCCTGCAGCGATCGCGGCGAGTGCCGGCGCGCGCCGAAGGAGAACGAGTGGGAAGGGATCGACGCGCCCTCGCACAAGCTCTACGACCCGCTCTGCAACATTCGCGATCCCGACGCGAACGCGAAACTCCCGATCAACTGCCTCGACTGGGATCTCGCCGACTCCTTCTGCAAGGCCGTGGGCAAGCGTCTGCCGACCGAGGCCGAGTGGGAGTACGCCACGCGAGGGTCCGACGGCCGCAAGTATCCGTGGGGCGACGACCCGCCGACGAACGGCCAGTTCCTCAACGCGTGCGGCAAGGAATGCGTCGCGTGGGGAAAGAAGCATCCCGATCCCGACAATCCGCTCACCGCGATGTACAACGTCGATGACGGCTTCGCGACGACGGCGCCCGTCGGGTCCTTTCCGAAAGGCGCGTCGCCCTTCGGCCTTCAGGACGTCGTCGGAAATGTCTGGGAGTGGGTGAGCGATTGGTACGCGCCCTACGGCCCCGAATCGATGAACGATCCGAAGGGGCCAGGGGAGGGGACCGAGCGCGTCCTCCGCGGCGGCGCGTGGAACGGCTCCGACCCGGCATGGGTGCGGCCGACCTACCGCTTCAAGAGCAACCCGAAGCTCCGTAGCCACGGCATCGGCATGCGCTGCGCGAAGACGCCCTAGGAAAAAGAGATGCCACCGGACGGATCATGGTGGCTGCGGGATCGAGATCAGCCCTGATCGAAACGTGACAGCCCTCAGGCTCGCTTCTTCGTCGCCGGCGCCGCGAACGAGAAGCCGATCTGCTCGCCCTTCGCGTTGACGACCTTGCCGGCGTGCTCGCCTTGCGCGGTGGCGTGGGCGCCTTCGGAAAGCGGCTCGATGCAGCGCGCGTCCTCGTGCTTCACGTTGTTCACCCAGGTCGAGACCGGCACGACGACGAGCTCGCGCACGGTCTCCGCCCGCTTCTTCTTGTCGAGCGACAGGAGCTTCGCAGCGTCTTCGGGGGTCCCCTCGAGCCACGTATCCCATTGATCGGGCGTGAGGATCAGCGGCATGCGGGTGTGAATCGCGCGGACCGCGCCGGCCGCGTGGGTCGTGAGCACCGCGCAGCTTTGGATCACGTCAGGCCCGTTCGGCGGCGGCTCGTCCGGCGCCACGTGATCGTCGTTTTGCGGATGCCAGGTGTCCCAGAGGCCCGCGACCGCGAAGGGAGCGCGGTTCGATCGCCGGATGTGATGCGGCACCCGCTTTCCGTCGGGCATCGTCCTCCATTCGAAGAACCCGTCGAACACGACGAGGCAGCGATGGCGCTTGAACGCGTCGCGAAACGCCGGCGCGCCGGGAGCGCTCTCGGCGCGCGCCTGGATGCAGCGGCTCCCGATCCGCTTGGCTTCCTCCGGCTTGGCCCACCACGGGATGAGCCCCCAACGCATCATCGACAGCTCGTGCGGCTTCGGCGGCGCCCGGTCATGAGAAGAAGAGGAGGAGCGCACCGTGACGACCGGCTGCGACGGCGCGACGTTGAAGCGCGCCGGACCGATGTCGATCGGCAAAGCATCGAAGATCTCGGCCACTTCGTCGGCCGGAGAGGTCAGGGTCGCGCGTCCACACACGCCCCAAACCTAGCGCGCTTGCGTGGCGAGGTTTCCTGGTCTCGAAGCGACCATGACGAGAGTCCCCGCTGATCCAGGCCTGGATCGTGTAGTCCACAGGCACTGTTCAGCCCACCTGTAACTACCTCGGCCGACAACTGCAAGTGATGGACTTCGTTGAAGTCACGTAAAAGCGTCGTTGTCCTACATCTGCGGCATGGTGAGTGCTGAAGAAGAACTCGTCAGCGCGGGGCCAGGGGCTCGGAACCGCGAGGGCAGGGAAAAAGGGTACGCGTCGCTCGTGAAGAGCTGGCGCCAACTAGGGACGGAAGGACGATTACCATGCGCGCTCACTCGCTTCGTACACTCGGTCGATTTGGAATGATGATGGCTGTCACGGCCGGAGTTTCATTGGCCACGGCTCAAGCGCACGCGGGTGACGTCGACACGGGCAGCTCGGGCAGCCCGAAGGCTTCGGGACCGAACACCTCGACCGGCTCTGCTGCGATCAAGTACGAGCACAACAAAGGTCTCCCGACCTCGATCGAGACGGGCTTCAAGGGTCCGTCCTGGGGTCAGGTCAACGTCGGCGTGAAGCTCGATCCGGTCGTCAACGGCGGACCGCTCTTCTCGGTCGACATGCCGAAGGGCGCGCTCGTCGAAGCGAGCTGGAGCAACGACAAGAAGATCGTCCTCAAGGCGCAGACCGGCACGCAGACCGACGGCCTCGTCAGCGTGCGTCACACGCTCACGCCCTCGATCGACTTCAAGTTCAGCGGCTTCGGCCTCAACGCGACGTTCTCGTACGACGCGACGAAGCTCGTGAACAAGATCCCGGGCGCTCGCTTCAACTTCGACTCGAAGGCGCAGCAGCCGTTCGCTCCTTGGGGCTTTGCCCAGGTCGACACGAAGCTCAACGCGCCCGATCTCGACAAGGCGACCCTGTTCTCGATGAACATGGACCAGCTTCCCGACCTCATCGCCAACAACGTCGTCGGTAACTTCGGCATCAAGGCGACGACGAAGCCAACCTTCTCGTACAAGACGACCAAGATCGTCATGTCGGGCGTCGACGGCGAGATCAAAGACGCAAGCGGTGAGCTCACGGTTCCCGCGGTCGACGGCGACTTCATGGAGATCATGGCCGCGGTCGAAGGTGAGATGAGCGTCAAGGGTGGCATCTCGATTCACCCGTTCGTCCACGTCGACAAGATCGGCACGTACAACATCTCGACGGACCTCGGCATCGACGCTTACACGGTCGATTACACCGTCCCCGCGACGAAGACACCGTTCCAGACGACGCTCGTTCATATCCCGATGCCGAACGTGCACGCTCCCTCGAAGGGCGTCGACATCGGCATGGTGAAGGTCGGCGGTCAGGCCACGAAGACGGTCGAGATCGAGAACACGGGCGAGAAGGAAGCGACGATGACCTTCCAGAGCTCCGACCCGGCCTTCTCGGTCACGAGCGAGACGATCACGGTCGCTGCGAAGAGCAAGTACGAGCTCACGATCAAGTTCTCACCCGACAGCGCCGCCGCTGCCTCGGCCGACATCAAGGTCCTCTCGAGCGACGCAGACTCACCCGAGCAGAGCTTCAAGGTCGGCGCCAACGGCGCAGACGTCGGCGCAGACAAAGACGGTGAGGAAGACGCCAACCTTCCGAAGGGCCCGGCGGGTGATAGCGGCTGCGGCTGCAAGGCTGCCGGCACGACGAGCAGCTCGGTTCCGAGCTGGGCAGGCCTCGGCCTCGCAGGTCTCGGCGCGGTGGTGATGTTCCGCCGCCGCCGCAGCGCGAAGTAAACAGATCACACAGACTTGAGTTTGGTCCGTGTGGAGGATTTCGTCCTCCCCTCCCCACCTCCACACGACCGAGCCCATGAGGCCCCATCCAGACTCCGCTGGATGGGGCTTCGCCTATTTCGTGGATCAGGTCGCGCCGTCCGCTTTGTTCACGTAGTCGCGCCTCCATCCGCCGCGCTTCCAGCGGAGCCAGAAGAGCGTCGCGCCGACGGTCGTCTCACCGACGAACCCGATCCACGCGCCGAGCGCGCCGAGCCCGCACAGCTTGCCGAGCACGTACGCGCTCGTCGGGAGGAAGGTCCACACCACGAGCACGCCCAAGATCGCCACCACGCGCACGTCCTTCGCGCCGCGCAAGGCGCCACGAAGCACGATGTTCACCGCGTCGAGCACTTGGAAGATCGCCGCGACGAGGAGCAGCGTCCGTGTGCTTCCCACGACCACCGGATCGCTCGAGAAGAGCTCCCCGAGAAGCCCACCTGCGAGCGCGAAGATGAGCCCGCAGAAGGCCATGAACCCCACCGCGAGACCAAGCGCGCTCTTCACCGCGGCGTCCGCGCCGTCGAGCCGTCGTCGTCCGAGCGCTCGACCCACGAGCACGCTGCCTGCCTCCGACACGGCGATGCCGGGGAGGAAAGACACGCGGATGATGTTCAGCGCGATCTGGTGCGCGGCGATCTCTTCTTTGCTGATCGATCCGAGCACCACGGTGAACGCGGTGAACGCGAGCATCTCGGCCGCGAACTGAAAGCCGGTCGGCAGGCCAAGGTCGGAGATGCCCACGATCGCGCGCTTGAACGACAACGGGTTCTCTTCACGCGCACGGAGTCGCTCGACGTCCGTGTCGCGAAGCTGCTTCCGTTCGTCACGCACGAGGAGCACGAGCATGATCGCGAGCTCGAGCATCTCGGTCGTGGCGGTCGCGTAGCCTCCACCACGCACGCCAAGGGCAGGGAGCCCAAGGTGTCCGTAGATGAGCGACCACGCGAAGACAGCGTTGAAGACGTTGCCGCCGATCCCGACGATCATCGGCGTGCGTGAGTCGCCCACCGCTTGCCGGTGCTGGATGAGCGCGGCGAGCGCGCACGTCCCCGGAGCGCCGAGCGTCACGACCGCGAGGAAGTCGCGCGCGTACGGGATGATGGAAGGATCCGTCCCCATCCACTCGAGGAGGGGAGCGATGTCTCGGCACACGAGGAGCACGACGAAGCCGAACGCTGCGCCGAGCAACAGGCCGGCGCGCGCATACACGAACCCGTGATGCGCGTTGCCTTCGCCGATCGCGTGCGAGACACGGACCTTCACGGCCCTCATCGCCCCGAACGCCATCGAGTACGCCAGGAACATGAACGTGGTCGCCAGACCGACGCCGCCGAGCGCGGCCGCGCCGAGACCTCCCATCAGCTTCGTATCGATGAGACCGATCGCGGTCTCACCGAGCATCGCCGCTGCGATCGGCCATGCGAGCTGAAAGAGCTCCTTGGTGACTCCGCCCTGGCGGATGACGTCATCACCGCCCTCGTCCGAGCCGCTCGAGCCTCGGGTGGGGAATGTTCCGCTCGATGCTTTGGGTCGCCCAACGACGGCGTTGTCGCGTGCTCGCTTGCCCTGCGACGCACTCGGCGCTTCTTCTTTCGTTTGGGCGACCGATCGTTTTAACCGATCCTCCGATGACTCACCCGCGCTCTCTTCTTCTTCATGGGAAGAAAGAGTCGCGCTCTCTCCACTCGACGCCATCCTCACAACCTCCAATGGAGCCTACCTTTGCCACTCGATGCTGCCGCGTTGGCGTCATCGGTGGCTCGGCTCCAAGGCCCACGATGACGGTGTTAGTCGTCCTTCTGCTTGCCGACGCGAACGCAGACGTCTCCGCAGTCGCGGTTACGCGTGATCTGCGTCGTCGTCGTCTGCGGCGTGCCCCACGCCTGCGCGCCCGGCATGAACGGAGCGATCACGTGAGCAGCCAGCGCCTGGCTTCCGAACGTGGTCTCGTTGGCTTCGTTCATCTCGCTCGAGCTCATCGAATCACCCTTCCGAGGCCGCGCGCATGTCTGCGTGTGTGCGCGACGTGTTGGGAGGTGGAGCCAACATGGGTGCGCCCCCACGATCCGTCAACGGGACGGATGGGTTACTCCAATACGATGGCGCGGTTTCCAATGGGTTGGAATACCACGGAGCCTGTCAACCCCAACCTTGGCGGCTTTTCCCTGTGGGAAGGCCCTGGATTTACGTGGACTTCTTCACGAAGCGGTACACGTTGGCCGGCTTCGAGATCGTCGTCCGCTTTCCGCGCGCGGGCTCGATCACCCCGTCTTCGATGAGCCGGAGGAAGCGCTTTCGGAAATTTCCGGGGTCGAGCGTCTCGCCACGGATGGCCTCGTGGACGACGCGAAGCTCTTGAATGGTGAACGTCTCGGGCACGAGCTCGTAGGGGATCGACGTTCGATCGACGTCGGCGCGCATCCGAGCGAGCGCCGCGTCGAGGATCTCGGCGTGGTCGAAGGCGAGCTCGCTGCGCGCCTTCTTCGCGCCGTCGCCGGTGAGCTCGCTGACGTCGAACCACTTCGCATGCGAGACGTCGCCGCCCGCGCGGATCATCGGTACGAGCGCCGGGCGCACGAGCGCGTAGTAAGCGACGCTGATCACGCGAAGGCGCGGATCGCGTCCCGGCTTACCGAACGTGCGCACCTGCTCGAGGAACACGCTGCCTGACGCCGTATGCGAGAGGCCGGTCTCCTCGTAGAGCTCACGATGTGCCGCGGCGTCGAGATCCTCGCCCTGATCCTTTCGATCATCACTCACACGAACGAAGCCACCGGGCAGCGCCCACCGCCCCTTGAACGGGTGCTCGTTGCGCCGAACGAAGAGCACATGAAGGAGCTTGTCGAGGACGGTGAAGATGACGAGGTCGACCGTGACCGAGGGCCGTGGAAAGTCGCCTGGTCGGTATTGCTCCAGGAAGCGCTCCTCTTCTCCTCGCGCTGCATGGGAACCAGCGCCTGGTTCCTTCCCCACGTCTGGGTGAGGGACGTGCACGCCGTGCTCACCGCTGCTCGAGCTCGAACTACCGCTGCCTTCGACCTTTCGCTTCATTCCGGGCAAGGTGCACGATAGAGCACCTCGCTCACGTCGTGAAGAAGCCGGTGTTGGCGCCGGGACGAACGAGGCCTTGGCTCGCTCGAATCGCGGACTGGCTGACCATCCGGAACACCTGGCGAATGGAGCCTGGCGTCGCTTGCGCTTGGACCGAGACGCATCCGTCGGGCACGCCCATCGATCGCGCGATCGCGTGGAAATCGATCCCCGTCGAGCCTCCGACCCCGACGAACGCCAGCGTGAACTGCTCGGACGCGAGGAGATCGCGGCTGATGCTCGCGCACTCGCTCGGCCGCCGCTTCGAGCCGACGTCCTCGCCGTCGGTGATGACGACGACGACGCTCTTGCACGGCGTGCCCGAGTCGCGAAGGCGCTGTGCGTAGGCGACGTTGGCGGCGAGCGCGTCACACCACGTGTCGTAGAGGCGCGTGCAGCCCGCGCCCTGGTAGTTTTTCTTGTCGAGCCGTGTCACGTCGTCGAGCCCGACGTACGAGTGCACGACGCGGAGCTCGTCGTTGAAGGTCCAGAGCGCCATCAAGATCGCGTCGCGCTCGCGTGACTGCGACAGCGCGTCGATCAGCATGTTCTGGCCGTCACGCACGCCGTCCTCGAGCTGCCGCTCGTGGATCGACGACGACGCATCGACGAGCATCGTCACGAGCGTGACGTCGGAGGCGAGGATGTCCTCCGCGTCCTTGCCGGCGGCGCCAGCGATCACCATCGCGCCGAGGTTGCCCGTGATGAGCGACTGCGTCTGTGACGTGATCGTCCCGGCGGCTTGGGCATTCGAGAGAAGAGTAGAGAGCGGCTTCGAGTTGCTCATGACGACAAAGGTCTCCTGTGCGCACGGCTTGCAGCGCGTGCGTCGTTGAAAGGTTGGGGGCGCGCGCGACGCGCTAGGCGATCGGGTCGCTGGTCTTGACGAGGTTCATGCCGGCGGCGCGGAGCTCGGCGAAGGCTTGCTCGGCGATCTTCGGAAAATCGAGCGCCGGCGGCAGCGGATCGATCGCAGGAGCGGGCACCGGGCTCGTCGAGTCTTCGAGGATGTAGATCTTCTTGAGGAGCGAGGGGTCGGCCTTCGTGATGTGATCTTGCATGTCACGAAGGGTCGACAGCACGCAGTGCGACTTCGCCTGGCCGAAGACGTAGACGCGATCGAAGTCCATCAGCATCTTGAAGAACGCCGCGTTGAACGTGCCGACGCTCTGACCTCCGAGCTCACGCACCTCGGGCGAGAGCACCGAGTAGTTCTCCGTCATCGCGTGCGTCCCCTTCGTCTCGAAGTGCGCCTGCGATCCGCGAACGAGCGAGTGGAAGATCGCCGCTTCCATCAGCGCGGGCACGAGCGCATGGCTCACGCCGCCAAGGAGAGTGTGGTACGGCCAGACGGTGAGCGTGTACTTGCCGCTCGCCTCGAGCTTCTTCACGTACTCCATGCACTGCGCGGGATGCATGATCGGCTTCCAGCGGCCTTCGCGCACCTCCTTGGTCGAGATCGGCGTGAACGGAGCCGGATGCTTGCCGTCGTCGTCGATCCACCACGCGGGATGAAAGATCTGGAAGACGCGATGGGTGTCGAGCGAGAAGTGCAGCTGCGTGATGCGATCGAGGTTTCGGTAGACCCACTCGATCGTGCGCTGTGTGTCCTCGACCGCGCCGGGGACGAAGAGGCTCGCGCCGGGCGTGCAGAAGCCGATCTGCGCGTCGATGCCGAACGCTGCGATACGCAGCTTGTCGTGCGAGGACGGCTCGATGCGATGCTTCTTCCGGTACTCGTCGGCGATCTCCGACACGAGCCCGGCGCGCTCGACATAGACGGAGTTGACCTTCGATGACTCGTAAAACATGGGCGCGGGCAACATGGCTGTCTTCTTTCTTTCTCTTCAGCTTTCAGTGAAGCAGAGATGGTGAATCTCGTCTGCGTTCTCGGTCGTGTTTCGGGTGATGACGTAGAGCGATCCGCCAGGACCCACGAGGATGTCGTCCTCGGGGCCGACGAGGTCGCGTGCCTCGGGAAATTCGCGCGCGAGGACGAAGGAGCGCGTCTGTGGGTCGGTGCGGAGAAGGCGTAGGTTGCCTTCCGTGGAGACGATCACGTTGCCGTTCGCGATCGCGCGGCCCGTGAGCGATGTCCCGAAAGGCGTTCGGTAGTCGAGGTTCCTGGCGTGGTCGCTGCCGAGCACGACGCCGTTCTTGTCGATCGCGTGCACGGTGCAGGCGACGTGGCCGCCGGCCTCCGTCACGAACGTCACGAGCACCTGCGATGCGTTGTCGTCGAAGCATGCGGACCAGTCGACGAGCTTGCCTTCGATCGGCGGCATCGACTCGATCTGACGAAGGACGCCGCGGCGCGGATCGAACACGAACGCGACGGTGACGCCGCCTGCACGATAGAAGCAGAAGCCGATCGTGGCGCCTGCGCGCACGTGGGTCTTGCCCTCGAGGACCTGTCCGATGCGTGTGCCGCCGGAGGCGCGCATGAGGGAGTCGCCGTCGATGCTGACGAGGCCGAACTCGCCGGCGTCGGCCGCGAGCTCGAGGTCACCCGTCGCCGCGCGGACGGTCATCACGGGGTGTGATTCGAGGACGTTGCCCGCGACGATGCGCTCGAAGCGTCCGGTCGCGCTCGAGCCTACCCACGTCGACGAGTGGGCGATGCGCACGCGGCGGTGCGCATGGCGTTCGGCGGTGGAGAGGATCCGAACGACCGTGCCGTCTTCGCGGACGAGGCGTCCTTCGGCGTCCTCATGGACGTGCTTCAAGCCATTCTGCAGCGCGACGGCGACGAGGCGCCCGCCCGGCGGGGTGACGAAGACGCGCGTGACGCGGATGCGTCCATGCGATCGCGTGGTCGCGGCGCCAGGACCGAGCGGACGCGCGAGCGTCGTGACCTTGCAGGCAGGGCACGCGCGGCGGGCTTCGGCGTAGTCGAGGCCACACGACGAGCATCGCGTGAAGCGCATCTCGAGGAGCGAGGACGGCAGCGGCTCGCGCTTGTCCTTCTCGAACACGTCGAGGAGCCATGCGAGCGCGTCGTCGTCGAGGACGTCGAGCCGCGCGGCGGTCTTCGGCAGCTTCACGTCGCTTCGAAGCGCGGAGACGCGGGCCTCGGCGCGACGGAGGATCGTCGGAAACGACGCGTGCGTTCCTCCAAACGGGTGCACGTAGAGGAGGGAGGAGAAGAGGAGGACGGCGAGCGCGTAGTGATCGGACGCGGCGGTGAGGGCAGGCCCCGCCTTCAGGTCGACGCTGTAGAGCCGCGGATCGAGGTAGCGCTCGTGCGCGACCACGCAGAGGTGCCCGCCGAACTGCATCGAGTCGACGTCGATGAGCCACGGCAGATACGCCGTCCTGCGGAGCGCCGAGGCGACGAGCATCACGTTGCCGTCGTTCAGATCCCCGACGACGATGCCGCGCGCGTGGAGGTCGGCGATCGTCTTCGAGAGCGCGCGAAAGACCGTGAGGACGTCTTCGTTCGTGATCTTGGCCGCCTCACGGAAGCCGCGCTGCCCGAGCCGCGAGAGATCGATCGCGTTCTCGAGCGCGCGCATCACGTAGCCGACGACCCGAGAAGGGGAGGCGCCACGCGCTCGCGACGGCGGCTCGAAGCAGAGCGCGAGGGGCGCGGTGACGCGATCGGGGAGGCTCGGCAGCGCGGCGAAGGCGCGGAGCTTGGCTTCGCGCTCGGGCGTCGGCGCCGTGAGGATCTTCGCGGCGCGCCCATGCGGAAGGCGAAAGACGCGACCCTCGCCGCCTTCGCCGAGGAGATCGCGCTCCTCGAGGCGAACGATCTCGTCGCTCCGGCCCTTGTCCCCCGCGATCAGGATCTCGTCGGTCATCGCTCCGCTCCGTTGCGCACGACGAGGCCAAGCGACGCATCGTCCCAGAAGAGGGCGCGGTCCGAGAGGACGAGGAGGCGTTTGCGAAGGAGCGAAGGGTTGAAGGGCAGCCGCTCGTCGCGCACGAGCGCGCCGAACGCCTCGCGGTCTTCGAGGAGGGGCAACACGCCGTCGGTGCCGACCGCGATTGTTCCGACCGCGCTCGCCGGCGAGACGTGGAGGATCCGAGGCTCGATCGCGCGGCCGAACAACCCGTATGCGGCGTAGACCGGCGCGTTCTCGGGGCCTGGATCGATCACCGTCGCCTCGCCGTCGACCCAGGCGAAGCCGTCACCGACGCCGAACACGATCGCGAAGTCGTCTCGCACGACCGCGGCCGCGAGGAACCCGAAGAGGAGCATCTCGGTCGCGACAGCAGCGTCGAGCTCACCGCTCCGCGACAGCGATCGCGCCACGATCTCGACGCGCTCGATGAGCGCGCTCGTCACGCGCGCGGCGAAGCTCACCGCGGCCTGCTCGCGCTGCTCGTCGTGCTCGACGACGTTCGCCTCGCGCGTGATGAGCTCGGCGAGCCAACGTGCGCCGAGGCGCGCGCCGACCTCGCTGGCTCTTCCGCTCGAGCATCCGTCGGTGACGATCGCCGCGGTGACGTCGCTCGTCATCACGACCGCGTGGCCGTCCTGGCCGTCGCGATGGACGAGCCGGTGGTCGCGGCCTGTCACACCGCCGCTGCACGCTCGCCATCGGGCGTGCGCCGCTCGGTTCGCTACCACCGCGCCGGTGCCGTTCATCACGGTTCATATTGAGTACAAATTACTCTTTGTCAATGTGAGCCCCGGACGCCGAATTCCCAGGCGCCTGTTTTCCAGACTTGACGGCCGATGTGTAAGTGCTAACTAACCGTTAGTGACTGCTTACCAAGATGGTCATCGGCTCGACGCCCTGGGCGATCCGACGAGGCGCGCGATCTTCGAGCGCCTCTCCGGCGGTCCGCTCGCGGTCGTCGACATCGCGAAGACGCTGCCGGTGAGCCGGCCTGCGGTCTCGCAACACCTCAAGGTGCTGAAGGAGGCGGGGCTCGTGATGGATCGCGCCGAAGGGACGCGACGTGTCTACCAGCTCGACCCGAAGGGGCTCGAGGCCTTGCGATCGTACTTCGATCGCTTCTGGAGCGACGCGCTCGACGCCTTTCGTCGTGCTGCCGAAGAGTCTTTCGCCGAGGAGCAGCAAGCGAAGCAGCCGCCGCAAGAAAGCGACACGAAGAAGTGAAACCCACGAAGCAGGAGATGAACGAGATGAGCAGCACGAGCACCAGCACCAGCACCAGCAACAGCGCCGGAGTCGCCAGCGCGGACGCGAGCACCGTGAAGAAATCGATCGTGGTCAACGTGCCGATCGCGCACGCCTTCGACGTGTTCACGCGACGCTTCGACCTCTGGTGGCCTCGCAGCCATCACATCGGCCTTTCGCCGATGAAGCAGGCGGTGATGGAAGAGCGCGAGGGCGGTCGCTGGTACGAGAAAGGCGACGACGGAAGCGAGTGCGAGTGGGGACGCGTCCTCACGTGGAACCCTCCGAACCGAGTCGCCCTCTCATGGCAGATTAACGGCGCATGGCAGGTCGAGCCCGACCCCGCGAAGGGGAGCCGCGTCGAGATCCGCTTCTTTGACGAAGGTGGGGATCGTACGCGCGTGGAGCTCGAGCACTCCCAGCTCGATCGTCACGGCGCCGAGTGGATGAAGCTCAAAGAGAGCGTCGCGTCGGACGGCGGCTGGAGCGGCCTCCTCGAGATGTTCCGCCAGAAGGCGACGGAGCTCTCTTCTTGATTGGCCCGCGCGCGTTTATTCGTCGTGCAGGTTGCCGCCGCTCGGATTGACCGTCGGCGGAGGGCTGCGGAACACGAGGCCGCTCGGCGTGGTTCCAAACCACGGAGAGGCGAGACCGCATTGGGTGCACACGATGCGGTACGCCTTGGCTGCGCCGTCGACAGCGAGCGCCATCCCCGCGGAATCGCGCGGACAACGAATGACCTCACCTGCGCGGAACTTCCCCCAGAGTTGGGTGATCTCCGCATGCGACAGGTGCGGTGACTCTTGGCTCCCGCCGCCCTTCTCGCTCATGCCCACCCTTTCTACACTCGAATGGGGGTCGAAGGCTCGCTTTTCTCGTTCAGATTTTCGCAAGCCCCAGCGAATCGCACTCATTTAAGCGCGCTCTCCGAGAAAACGCGGGGCCTCGATCCCCCGCCAGTGGTTTGCCGCCAGGGGTCTGAGGTATAAGCGACCTCTGCCCGCGCTTGACGAGGGAAGCGAGTCGTCGCGACTCGGCGCGTCAGCAGACATGAGAGAGAGCGCGAGATGACACCCCAAGGCCGCGAGCCGGAGTCTCGAAAGGGCTCACAAAAAGGCGGACGAAGCCGGCGCGTCCTCGTCGTAGGAGCGACCGGACGCCTCGGTGTCGCCATCGCCGAGGGGCTGGCCAACCGAGGGGACGAGGTCGTCCTCACGGCACGCGATCCGAACAAGCTCGAGGCCATGTCGAGGCATCTCGACCGCGGCAGGGGTCCCGCGCCGTTCGTCTGCGCCGACCTCAGCCATCGCGACGCCGTCGGTCACATCGTCGAAGGCCTGCGCGCCGCGCTTCCATCGGACGGCGATCGCGGGAGCGTCGACGACATCGTCCTCGCCTGCGGACCGTTCCCACGCACGCCGTTCGACGAGCTTCGTCGCGAAGACCTCGAACGCACGATGACCGTGCACTGCATCGCGCCGCTCCTCCTCGTGCATGGCCTCGCCGGCGATCTCGCGAAGGCGAACGGCGCCGTCGTCGCGCTCGGCGACGCAGGCACCACGCGTCCCTACGAGCATCACGTCGCGTACCTCACGGCGAAGGGCGCCGTGAAGACAGGTCTTCGCGCCCTCGCCGTCGAGCTCGCGCCGAAGGTCCGCGTGAACATCGTGGAGCTCGGCATCGTCGCCGATCCCGAGGCTGACGCCGACCCGCTCCGCCAACATCGGCTCGCGACACGCTCGCAGCTCGGTCGCTTCGGCACCGCCGAAGAGGTCGTGCACGTCGTGCTCTCGCTCCTCGACGCCTCCTGGGCGACGGGCGAGATCTGGGGCATCGGCCGCTGAAAATAAGTAGCGGCGTGTAGTCGTTACACACGCGTGACACGCTTTGTAACAAGCGAGGACACGCGCGTCGCAAGCTACCAAGATCACGCTTGTTCGTTCTCGTTGCCCGAACACGTCACGACGCGAAGGTGTCGCGTGATCGCGGCCGAGGAAACGTTCATGTCCGCGCAAGACATGCAGGCAATGCCGCGATTCGCGACGTTCTCGGATATGCTTGCCGCACCGGTGAGACCCGGGGAGGAGTTGCCTAGAATGAAAAAGACCTTTGCTGTTGGGCTTTCGATCTGTGGGTTGAGCGGGCTTGTCGCGGTCGCCGCGTGCTCGAGTGACGACACTCCGGCTTCGTCGACATCGAGCTCGAGCTCGAGCGGCTCATCCGGCTCGTCCGGCTCGAGCGGCTCATCTGGGTCGTCCGGCTCGTCGGGGTCGAGTGGCTCATCCGGCTCATCGGGTTCGTCGGGCTCGAGTGGCTCCTCGGGCTCGAGCGGCTCGTCGGGCTCGAGCGGCTCGTCCGGAACGAACGACGCCGGAAAAGAAGGCGGCAGCGGGCCGAGCGCCGCGCAGTGCGACGAGGTCTGCCAGCTGATTCAGTCGTCGTGCAAGGGACAGGACCCCGCCCCCTATAAAGATGGCCCCGCATGCAAGGCAGCATGCCCATCTTGGGAGGTTGGTACCGCGGGTGCGACGTCAGGCAACTCGCTCGAGTGTCGTCGCTACCACGCTACGGCGGCGAAGGGAGATCCAACCACTCACTGTCCGCACGTCGCGACACCCGCAAACGGCGGATGCACCTGACCGTCTCCGTGACGTAAGACGCGAGCCGCCTCGCCATCGCGAGGCGGCCTGTTGCGTTAAGGGGCCGCGCAGTCGGCGCGGTTACTTGCCCTTGCGGGAGAGCTGCTGCTTCACGGCGGCTTGGATCGCGCCGCTGACGTCTTTGCTCTTCGCGAGCGTCTTGATGTCGTTCTCGCGGAGGTGGACGACGAACTTCGACGCGTGGCCGAACGGCGTGCGCGGGTTGGCCACGAGGTTGAACTTCACCATGTAGTGGCGCGTCCACTCCTTGTTGTTGGCGATCTCGCGGAGGACGTCTTCGGCGACGTTGCGGAGGCCGGCGATGCGGACGACCTCGGCGTCACCGATGCCTGGCGTGTTGAGCGCGGCGACGGCGACGAGCGGGTTCGCGTCGCGGACGCCGAGCATGCGCAGCGCCTTGACGTCGTAGCGGGTCTCGCCGACCTCGCGGCCGTGCTCGTCGTAGTCTTTGAGCGTCGCGAGGTTCAAGAAGCGGATCTTCGCCGGCGGACGAAGCTCGGCCCAGATCGCATGAAGCGGCCGCGCCTTGGCGATGACCTCCTCTTGTCCTGTCTCGGGATTGAGCTCGTGGGTGTCTTCGCCGTCGGCGAGGCGGAACTCTTTGGCCTTCTCGGCGGCGTCGACGAACTGCGTGTCGTCGAACGACGGCTCGGGCGTGGGCTCGGCGATCAGCTCGCCTTGGATCGCTTGCTTCGCTTGGGCGAAGGCAGGGATGTTGAGCTCGATCTCGTTGCGAACCGCGAGCTCGAGAAGTCGATCTGCCGTAGACATACGGCAGTTCTTGTTCATGTAGAGCTTCTCGATGATGTGCGGATTCGCGAGAAGTCGCTCTTCGTTCGTCGCGATGAGCTCGCACACACCTTCGGTCCCGACCGAAGCCATCGAGACGACGGTGTCGGGGACGATCTGCGGATGGTTGAGGACCTTCTCGGAGATCGCCGCGTCGCGCGCGTAGAGCGGACCGAGCGCGTCGAGGACGGCCGGGTGCAGTTCGGGGATGGCGAGCGCACCGTTCAGGAGCGGCGCGGGGAGCTTCTCGAGGGTCTTCAGCGCCGTGTCGGCGTTCGCGTCTCCTCCCTGCGAGAGCATGACGATGACGGCAAGGATCTCGCCAGGCCGAAGACCTGGGATGAGGCCCTTGGCGGCCATGCCCTTGAGGGCGGGAGGTCCAGAAGGATCGAGGATCTTCTGAGCTGCCGCGGGGAGCGTCGAAACGTCGATGGCGGGGACTGTCACAACCCGTCGAGATTACGTGCACCCTCGGAAAAACACTACCTCGCGCGAAAGAGCTTCATCGAGCGCCCGTTTTCGAGGCCCCATCGGTTTGGGTGACGCACCGCTCGGGATGGCTTTTGCCCGGGGCTCGTCCAACCCCTCGAGAAGCCCTGCTGACGGCATGGAAACGATCCTGAGAAACCGGACCGAACGCCAGTAGCACCCGAACAATAGTGGATTTACCTTCCTCCTCGCTGATGGTTTCATCGGTGCCGCTGGCGCAAGAAGAAGGACCCATCCGTGGGGACTTCGCTTCATTTTCGGTTTCGAAACGGGTCGCTTCCTCGCACTGCCGAGAGACGCAACCAACCTCGAGGGAGACACGACGATGGGCGTGATGGATTTCGTGAAGAACGGTGTGCGCGAGATGATGATCGCGCGGCCTGACCACTACAAACACCTCATCGTTTACAAGCATCCCGATCAGAATTTCCCGTTCTGGTCTCAGCTCACCGTCGACAGCGACGAGTGCGCGGTCTTCTTCAAGGACGGCAAGGTCGTCGGCGTGCTCCCCCCGGGGCGCCACACGATGTCGACGCAGAACATTCCGTTCCTCAACAACATCGTCAACAAGTTCACCGGAGGCGACGTCTTCATCAGCGAGATCTTCTTCGTGAAGACCTCGCCGGTCCGCAGCATCCCGTTCGGCGGCCCAATCGGCGACATGATCGACCCGCTCACGCAAGAGCAGGTCATCCCGCGCATCTTCGGTGAGTTCTCCCTCGTCGTCACCGATCCGATCCGGTTCATCGTCGGCTACACCGGCCAGGCCGCGCAGGGCGACAACGACCAGGTCCTTCACTGGATCAAGGGTCTCTTCATGAACGGCGTGAAGACCACGCTCGGAGAGCTCTGCGAGGTCGAAGGCAAGAGCGTGCTCCAGGCCGTCAGCCTCACGAGCAAGCTCTCGAACGCCTTCGTCGCGAACGCGCCCGATCTCCAGGAGATCGGCGTCCGCATCCTCCAGATGGGACAGTTCAACATCAACTTCTCCGAGGAAGACCGCGGTCGCCTCGTCGCCGCGAACGCCGAGGTCGCCAAGGCAAACCGTGGCGTGAAGATCGCCGAGGCAGCCGCCAAGGCCAAGCAGTTCGAGCTCGATCAGAAGTACAGCCAGGACGCGAAGTACGTTCAGAACCTCGCGGGCAACTACCAAAACTACGCCGCCGGTCAGGCGATGATCGGCGCAGGCCAAGGAATGGCCGCGCACGGTGTCGATGGTGGTGTCGCGGGCGCCGGCATCCAGATGGCGATGGGCGTGAACATGGCGAACCAGATGGCCGGCGCGATGTCGCCGGGCGCGCAGATGGCTCCGCAGCCGCAGTTCTCGCCGGGCGGCTCGCTCGTCACGTGCGTGAAGTGCAACACGAAGCAGCCGGGCGGGAAGTTCTGCGCAGAGTGCGGGACCGCGCTCGCGCAGCCGAAGAAGTTTTGCACGGGCTGCGGCCTCGAGCTGATCGGCGCCGCGAAGTTCTGCGCGAGCTGCGGTACGCCGGCAGGTGCGCAAGCGCCGGGTGCTGCTCCCGCGACCTGAGCAACCCGTTCGGGCTTCGGGCCTGTTCGGGCCTGGTCCCGAACCCCGCGACCCAAAGAACGAGCGACCCACGCTGTCTAGTGCAGCGTGGGTCGTTTTGCGTCTGCGCTGTGGGTCCTCGCGGCGGCCGGTTGTGCGGCCGCGCCGTCTTCACGCGCTCGCGCGACAGTGCCGGAGCGCGAGGCTTCTCCGCGCGCTTCGATCGAAGCCGCAGAGGCAGGGCTCTCGCTCGCGAGCTTCGCGGACGAGCTGGCGCTGTCGATCGAGCCGAGCAAGCTCGAAGACGAGACCACCGCGAGCGAGCTGTTCGTCTTCAACCGCGGGAGCCGCACGTGGGTGATCGCGCTCGAGTCCACCGAAGATGGAGAGCGGAGCGTAGAGCTCGACGTTCGCGACGCGACGCTGCCTGATCGCCCACTACCGCCGGCGCCGATCGGGATCACGCAGCAGTGCCCTCGACCACCGCTCCGTGATGTTCGTGTCATCGGGCCGGGTGAGCGCGGCTTCATCGCGTGCGTCGAGAAGCTCGTGGATGTCCGCGGGGTCGACGAGATCGAGCTCGAGGCCGATCTCCACTTCGTGGCGGCTGACGGAAGTCGCGTTCGCGTGCATTCACCTGCGTTTCGCGTGGCGCGGCGACCCAAGCCACCTCCCGCATCGCCTGCAGCGCGGCGATGACGCCCGATGCTCCTTGTTCGCCTCAGCCCCTCGTGCAAACGCGCGGGACACTGTGAATCTGGCGCACAGCGCACGATCGGCTCCGATAACGCGACGCGGCTTTGCCAGGCGCGGCAGCGCTCAACTTCGAAGGGGAAGAGAGGTACACTGAGACCATCGTGGCGGTACGTGCCTCCCTTGCGGCGATGGCTTTCGTCGGTCTCGGTCTCACCGGTACGTCCGGACGAGATCCGGGCTGCGGAGGCGTGAACGATCCGCAAGGCGGACCGAACGCTCCCTGCACGCGAAGCTCCGACTGCGGTGGTGGTCTCGTATGCCTCGAGGGCGTATGTCGCGATCGCGACGCGGGACCGCTCAGCCCGATCGACTCGGGCGCCGACACGGGTGCAGACGTCAACGCTCAGGACTCTTCGACCACGCCTCCTGGAGACGCGGGCGATGCCGGCGACTGAGCGCGCACACGACACCATCAAGGAGATCAACGTCGAGGTCAAACGTTGCCCCGACTGCGGCGCGCGGTTTGGCATCGACGCGGCGTTCTGTCCGTTCGACGGAGTCGCGCTCGCGACGAGCATCTGGGACCGCGCGCGCGATCCGCGATCGAGCAAGGCGCTCATGGTGGGCGAGCGCTACGAGGTGCTCGAGGCGCTCGGCGAAGGCGGCATGGGCACGGTGTACCGCGTGCGCCACGTCGTGCTCGACCGCTACTTCGCGATGAAGGTCCTTCGCCGCGATCTCGCGAACGACGCCGATCTCGCCAAGCGGTTCCTCCAAGAAGCGCGCGCGACCGCCGCGGTGAAGCATCCGAACGTCGTCGCGATCAACGACTTCGGCGAGATGGAAGACGGCATCCCATACTTCGTGATGGAGCTGCTCGAAGGGGAGACGGTGGCCACGCGCATCCGCGCACGTGGAGCGTTGCCTCCGCGGGCGGCGATCAAGGTCGCGAAGCAGATCGCCGAAGGCCTCGCAGCGTCGCATGCCGCGAACGTGATCCATCGCGATTTGAAGCCCGACAACGTCTTTCTCGTCGGGCGGCGTGTCGGCAAAGCGGCCGAAGACGAGATCCGGATCGTCGACTTTGGCGCGGCCAAGATCATCGGCGGCAGCAAGCTCACCCGACCAGGCATCGTGTTCGGGACGCCGTATTACATGTCTCCGGAGCAGGCGAGCGGACAGCCGATCGACGGCCGCGCGGACGTCTACTCCCTCGGCGTGCTGCTCTACGAGATGATCACGGGCCGCGTGCCGTTCGAGGCCGACACGTACATGGGCGTGCTCACGAAGCACATGTTCCAGACGCCGCCCTCGCCGACGCCGCCGTCGGGCGTGCAGCTCGGCGCGCTCGAGAACGTCGTGATGCGCGCGCTCCAGAAGGAGCCCGAGCACCGCTACGCCTCGATGCTCGTGTTCGCCGAGGCGCTCGGCGCCGCGCTCAAAGGCCGCTCGTCGCTCCCGCCGCAGACCGAGGTGCCTTCGGCGCCGCCGGTGCGCACGGTGAAGATGCCGAACATGAGCACAGCCGATCGCATTCAGCATTCGGTCGATCGCGAGGTGCGGAGAGAAAAGCAACGACGTCGCCGGATGATCGCGATCGGGGCGCTCGCGGCGTTCGGGACCGTCTCGCTCGGCGCCGCGCTCGTGATGCTCGCGACCTCGTCGTCGAGCACCACGAACGCGATGCCGCCCCCAGCGTCGATCGCACCTCCGAAGACGCTCCCGGCCGCGACCGCGTCTGCGATCATCACGGCCGTCACTCCCGCATCGGCGCCCGCAGCGCCCGAGCCTGACGACACCGCGATGCCCGTGAGCTCATCCGCCACCACGACATCGAGCCCAACCACCGCCGTGCTCAATCCGGTCTCGAACAAGAAAACCGTCGCGGCCCCGGCCGGCTCGCCGCGGCGTTCACCACCTCCGACCACGGCGCCTCCCACCTCGCAATCCATGGGCAATACGAGCGCTGGAGCGGGCAATCGGCGCGGAAACGAAGACTTTCCTGACCCCTGGAAACGTTGATCGGGGAGCGTCGAGTCCCGCGGAAACGTTGACGGAAGGCCAATCGGAGGCCGATCCTTAGCTTGGCGCGTCCGTAGTAGGTTCGAACCGTCCTTTCCTTTCGGTTCTCCCAAATCACCGTCCCGTGGCGAAAAAGAAGATCCTCCTTGTCGATGCCGATCCGCGGAGCATGCGGGTCGTCGAGGTCAGTCTCCGCAAGGCTGGCTACAACGTGGCGTGTGTTGGGGACGGTGAGGCCGCGCTCGAGCTGGTGGACGCGCAGAACCCCGATCTCATCATCTGCGACACGAAGCTGCCGAAGCTCGATGGCTACGCGCTCGTGCGCCGCTTGAAGGAGCGGCCCGAATTCGCGACCGTGCCGATCATCTTCCTCGCGACGCAGCGATCGGTCGAAGACAAGATCCGCGGCCTCGAGCTCGGGGTGGAGGACTACCTCACGAAGCCCATCTTCGTGCGCGAGCTCTTGGCGCGCGTGAACGTGATCTTGGCGCGCCGCGCGCAGGAGTCGATCGCGCAGCAGAAGCCAACGACGCTTCGCACGCGCTTCGCCGGATCGATCCACGACATGACCGTGGTGGATCTCCTTCAGACGTTCGAGATCTCGCGCAAGAGCGGGTCGATCACGTTCAAGAGCGGCGCTCGCCTTGGCTACGTCTGGTTCAAAGACGGCAAGGTGATCGACGCCGAGGTCGGCTCGCTTCGAGGCGAGGAGGCGGTGTATCGGCTCCTCGTCTGGAACGAGGCTGACTTCGAGGTCGACTTCGGACCGCTCGATCGCGATGACGTCGTCGATGTGACCACCTCCGCGCTCGTGATGGAGGGCATGCGCCGCTCCGACGAGTGGGGACGCCTCATCGAGCAGCTCCCTCCGCTCGACAAGGTGTTCGAGGTCGATCACGAACGTCTTCTCGATCGACTTAGCGAAATCCCCGACGAGCTGAACGGCATTCTCCGGCTCCTCGATGGGCGTAAGAGCCTCGCCGAGGTCGTCGACGAGTCGCCGTTCGAAGATCTCTCGACGCTCGCGACGCTCTCGAAGCTCTATTTCGAGAGCCTGCTGATGCCGCTGAAGACGCCGGCGCCCGAGCGCATCGTGCCCGCGCCCGTCACGATGGTGGGAGCCGCGACCGACGCGCCGCCGAAGGCCGCGCCGCCTCGCGATATCCCTGCGGCGACGCTCCGCCCGAGCCAACCGAGCGCCACGAGCGATCCGCCGGACGTCGCGAGCTACACCGAGCCGTCGGGCAGCGTGAGCAGCGGCACGCGACCGTTTCCGCTCCCGACCGTTCCGCGCCAGCTCGCGACGATGCCGCGTCTCGGCGCCCCCGCGGCGCCTGGATCGGGTCCACTGGCGGGAAGCAAGAGCCCGAGCGGCAAGACAAAACCTTACAACCCCGTGCCCGCGAACATGCGCGGACCCGAGGCCGATCGCATCACGAAGACGCTGCGCATGCCGGCCGTCACGTCGCTCGACCCGCCTTCACGTTGGGAACCAGTGCCTGGTTCCCCGCCGAAGCCAGCCGACACGGAGCCATACCCCGACGGAAAGGTGCCGGCCTCGACCGACAGCGGCTCCGCGAGCAGCGCGAATGGCACGACGAAGCGAGACGGCGAGCGCGACAGCGATCCGATGGAGGTCGACTCGAGCGAGCTCATTCTGACGAGCGGCGACGCGACGCCGCAAGCGCCTGCGGTGCCGGTCGCGGCGCCGTCGCAGCCGAAGCCGAAGTCGATGCCGATCGTCACGAAGAAAGACTTCGGCGTGGTCGACGACGTGAAGGGCAAGCACGCCGCGTCGGCCGCGGCGAGCATTCCGATCGGCCCGAAGTCCGAGCCAAACCTCGCGAGCACGAAGGTGCTCGGCCGTCTCGATCTCACGAAGCGCCCCGCCGGGAAGAAGACGGACATGGGCCTCGGTCTTGGCGGCGCGCCCACCGTGCCGATGACCGCCGTCCCCGATGCCACCGCGAAGCCAGCTCCCGTCGAGAAGGCGACCGTCGGCACCGTCACCGCGCCGATGCCTGCGATAAAGAGCCCGATCGCCGAGACGGTCGGGATCGCCGCGCCGATCTCGCCGAAGTCGGCGAGCGCGCCGCCTCCCGGCGCGACCGTGAACGTGGCCTCGGCGCCGCCCGCCGCGACCGCGACGGAGAGCGAGAAGAAGAAGACGGACGTGGCCGCGGCGAAGGAGAAGAGCGCGAACGGCGAGGCCGCACCGCTCACGTTCGCGAAGGCGCCTTCGGGGCTCGCGTTCGATCCCGGCACCGAGGGCGCGAAGCCGCGGAACACGAAGTCGTCGCATCCACCGCCGCCAGCGGCCAGCGAGCCAGCGAAGGCCTCGTCACGGCCGGTCGAGCGCGCGCGTGCGTCGGCGTCCTCTCGACCGCAGCCCATCCCGCCATCGAGCACGAGCGGCAAGAAGGTCGTGACGTGGCTCGTCGCGCTCACGCTCGGCGGCGCGCTCTTGCTCGTCCTCGCGCGCCGTTCGTACCGAGGCGATCACGATACGAACGAAGGCCTCGCGCTGCGTCCGCCGCCGAGCGTGATGTCCGCGCCGACGACGCCCGCATCGACGATGGCTACGCCCGCGCCGACGCCCACGCCAACGCAAGCGCCTACCGAGCAACCGACGGCCGAGCCGACCGCAGTGACCACCGCCGCGCCGGCGCCGACGCCCGCGGTCACAGCCGCGCCCGCGAACACGGCCGCCGCCGTGACGACCGCCGCGACGACCGCAGCCGCGGCCCCAGCGACCGCGCCGAAGCCGGCGGCGAAACCCACCGCCGAGCCGACGTCGGTGCCCACCACCGCGCCGACGAGCTCGGCGATGTCCTCCGAGTCGATCACGCAAGCCGCGCAGAGGTCGCTCGAAGGAAAAGAGAAAGACGAGAAGGAGAACACGCGCGCCGCGCAGCTCGCGTTCCTCGCGACGCAGCAAGATCCGACCAACGCCGACGCGTGGCTCACGCTCGGCGCTGCCTACGAGCGCATGGGCAAGAAGCAGCAAGCGATCGAGTCGTATCGCCAGTGCGCGCGCAAGGCGTCGAGTCACCCGAAGGTGAGCGACTGCAAGCAGCTCGCCGGGATCAAAGACTAGGCGCGGACCTACAGATCCTTGGCCAAGCGGAAGCCAAGGCCTCCACCACGCATCAGCGCGTTGATGCGCGGGCTTCGTGACGCCGAGCGCGCCCATTGCGCGTCGCCGTTCCACAGGCCTCCGCGCACGCATCGCATCGGCGAGTCACCACGCGAGACGCTCCCTGCGAGCGGCTCGCGGAGGCTCGGGGGCGCGCCGGCCTCGGGCACGTCGCCCATCCACTGGCGGACGTTGCCGGCCATGTCGCGCACGCCATAAGGCGACTCGTCCGCCGCCATCGTCCCGATCGGCTCGATCTGCTGCGGCCAGGGGCGAGAGTCGCGCATCTTGCAGAACGTCGGATCGAATTCGTCTCCCCACGGATAGAACCGGCCATCGGCGCCGCGCGCCGCTTTGTTCCACTCGTGCTCGCGCGGAAGTCGGTAGGTGACGCCGTCTCGCTTCGACCGCCACTCGCAGTACGCGATCGCGTCGTACCAATCGACGAGGACGACGGGCACGCTCCAGAGGAGGTCTTCGAAGGAAGGGAAGTCGTTGCCGAGGAGCGCCTCTCGCGCGGGACCTTCGATGAGGAGCGGGCTTGGCTCCCACAGCCCCTTCGTGTTGCGGGTGACCATGAGCCCCTCGGAGCCATGCACGTCGTGAGGCGCGCGCTTCTCCGCGAGCGTGGGATCGTCGCGGCCGATCTCGTCGAGAAACGTGCAGTATTCACGCATCGTGACGGGGAACTTCGCGATCGCGAAGCTCGCGACATCGATCTCCTGGCGGGGCAGCGCGTCGTAAGCCAGCTCGTCTCCGCCCACGATCGTGGGTCCGCGCGGGATGTAGAGGAAGCCGTTGCCGACGCGGTCGTCGCGGTAGAAATCGATCGACGCCTCGTGATGCGCGCCTCGTCGAAGGAGGACCGGATACTGGACGTCGCGGTACTCGCCGGCGTGCTCTGCCGAGACGACGAGCACGTAGCTCCCCGGATCGAGCTTCACGTGGCGAACGGGCGTGCGGCCCAGATCGATCGCGTGCTCGTCGTCTTTGACGAGCCGGCGATCGCGCGGGACGAAGCGATGGGCGACGACGCGCGCGCCACCGGGAGTCGTGTCGACGGAGAGGTACGCGTGGGCCTTCGAGAGCGCGGCGTAGTGGCCGTCATCGTCGTGCTCGCGGACGAGCGCCTCGTAGTGCGCCATCGTCGCTTCGCGCCGCTCGGCCTCCGCGCGCCGTGCGCGCTCCCAGTAGAGATCGGCCAAGCCGCGATGGGCCTCTGCCGACGACGGGTCGTAGCCGAGCGCCTTCGTGTAGTCGTCGATCACGCGTGCGAGCTCGAGCGCGGCCTCCTTGTCGAGGTCGCGCGCGCGGAGCTCGAGATCCCATGCCGGCCGCTTCTTCGCGATGGGCTCCCACGCCTTGATCACGTCGAGCAAGCGGCGTGCTTCGTCGCGTCGGCCGGTGCTCTCCGCCTCGAGCTGGCGGTATCGCTCGAGCGACTCCTTCGCGCGCACGCAGAGCAGGCGCGCCTCCTCGATGCGCCGCGCTCGATCGCGGTTGCCCTCGACGAACTCTTCGAGGCGCTGGGCGACCTCCTCTGCCGAGCCCGGTCGCGCGTTGGGATCCTTCGCGAGGAGCTTCATGCACAAGTCTTCGAGCAGGAGCGGGCAGTCCTTTGCGATCGCGCTCGGGCGCACGGGCTCCTCCGAGTACGTCGCCACGAGCGTCGCGGGGGTGTCGGCGCGGCGGAACGGCTGGCGACCGGTGAGCACCTCGTAGAGCACGACGCCGAGCGCGAACAGATCCGACCGATGATCGACCGCCTCGGACGGAAGCGAGATCATCTCCGGCGCCATGAAGCCGGGCGTCCCGACGAGCCGCATCGACGGATCGATGCGATGCTCGGGCGTGTCGACGTCGCTCGAGAGGAGGACGGAGCTCTCCGTCGCGATGCGCGCGATGCCCCAGTCGGCGAGATAGACCTCGCCGTACGTCCCGACGAGGACGTTCGCAGGCTTCACGTCGCGATGGAGCACGCCCCGCGCATGCGCATACGCGAGCGCACGCGCGACCTGGATGAGCACGAAGACGAGGCGCGAGAGCGGCCACTCTCGCTTGAGCGCTTCGTTCGTTAGCACGTCGTGCAGCGAGCGGCTGCTGACGAGGCGCATCGTGTAATAAGGCGTCCCGTCGATGCCGCGTCCGACGTCGTAGATCGGGACGATCGCAGGGTGCTCGAGCTGCGCGGTGATGCTCGCCTCGCCCCAGAAATGCGCCACCGCGAGATCTCCTTGTTGGGCGGAGGGGTGATCCGACGTCGTGTACGAGCCCGCGAGGCGAGGCATCTTGATCGCGACGAGCCGGCGCGTCTCGACGTCGAGCGCGGAGAGCACATGACCTGCGCCGCCCGATCCGAGCTCCTCGCGGATCACGTAGCGCGGCGTGGGCGATTTGACCGGCGAGGACGCCTCGAGCGCGACGCGAAGTCGCGCGTCCACCGCGTCGGTCGAGACCGTGACGGTGGTCTCGTCTTCGCCGATCTCGCTGCCGATGCTCTTCTTGTCTTCCGTCACGTGGTCATTCCCCAGGCCGGCGCCGCACGCGCGGGTCAAGGACGTGATACGCGAGATCGACGAACAGCGTCGAGAGAACCACCACGGTGGAGGTGACGACGACGCAGCCCATGATGAGCGGGCCGTCGCGATCGAGCATCGCGTCGACGCTGAGGCTGCCGAGGCCGGGCCAGCGGAAGACGCTCTCGGTGACGATCGCTCCACCGACGAGCGTGCCGATCTCGAGGCCGAAGATCGTCACGATCGGCATCAGCGCGTTGCGAAGGGCATGATGGACGATCACGCCGATCTGGCGCGCTCCTTTGGCGCGCGCGGTGCGGATGTAGTCGTGCCCGAGCTCGCCGATCATCTCGTCGCGCACGATCCTCGTGTAATACGCCGCGCCGAAGATGCCGAGCGTCACCGACGGGAGCACCAGCCCGGCGACGTGGTCACCCGTCGTCTCGCCGAAGCCATCGATCGGGAGCAGCCGTAGCTTCACCGCGAAGATCCACTGGAGGAGAAGGCCGATCATGTACGTGGGCGCGCTCACGCCGAGCAGGCTCAAGCCGACGGCGAGGCGGTCGGCGGTGCGCCGTTTGTTGGCGGCTGCGATGATCCCGGACGTGACGCCGATCAACGCCTGGACGATCGCCGCGGTGAACGCGAGGAGCAGCGTGCGCGGCGCGCGCTCGCTCAAGATCGTCGTGACCGGGCGCCTCTGCTGGTAGCTCTTGCCGAGATCGAAGTGGAAGGGACCGAGGTTGGCGCACGTGGAGTGCTCGCGGTCCTTCTTCTGATCGAACGACGCCGGGCCGAGGTGCACGAGACGCTTCAAGAAGATGGCGTACTGCACGTAGAGCGGGCGATCGAGGCCAAGGTCCACGCGGATCTTCGCGACCGCCTCACGAGGCGCCTGCTGGCCGGCGATCATCCGCGCAGGATCGGTCGGGAGCGCGTGGTTGACGAGGAAGGCGAGCGTCACCGTCGCCCAGATGACGAACACCGCCCACAAGACGCGCCGGAGCGCCCGCTGGATCATCGCGGCGCCCTCAGCGTCTTGTCTTGCCCGAACAAGGAGGCGAACGCATCGGGCGAGAAGAGCGCGCGCGCGCCGACGGGCCCAGCGGCGCGATCGATCCACGCGTGCGTGACGTCGTGCATCCACGTGGGGTGAACGTGGTGCTCGCGCACGTAGCCCTGTCTCTGCGTGAAGAAGTGGTAGTTGAGCGTGAACGCCCACGGCGCGTCGTCGACGATGATCCGCTGCGCCTCGGTGTAGAGCACCTTGCGTCGATCGCCGTCGAGCTCCTTGTGCGCGCGATCGATGATGTCGTCGACGCGGGGGTTCTTGTAAAATGACCAGTTGTTCGCGTCTTCGTCGGCGATGTTCTTCGAGTGAAAGAGCGGCTCGAGGAACGACAGCGCGTCGGGGTAATCCTGGATCCAGAACCCGGGGCCGAACGCCGCGCCCTTACGGCGACCTCGCAGCGCGATGAACGTGGGGTAGTTGACGACGCGGATCTCGACCCGGATGCCGATCCGCTCGAGCTGCTGGGCGACGACCTGGCCCAGGTATTCCTGCAGGCCCTGCTTGTAGACGACGTACGGCACGACGTGAGGCCAGCCGCCCGTCTTCGCGATCGGATCGTACGGGTAGCCCGCACGCTTCATGTGCTCGAGCGCCTCGGGGTAGCTCGAGGTCTGCCCCTCGAAGGACGGCTCGTAGCCAAACACGCCGGCGGGGACCACCTGGTTCGTCACGCGAAGCGCCGCGGCGCGCACCTCGCGGAGCGCGTCGCGATCGAGCGCGCACGAGACCGCGCGACGGATCTCGACGTTGTCGAAGGGCGGCATCTCGACGTTCATCGCCTCGCCGAGCACTTGATGGTCGCCGTCCATCTCGCCGAACGGCTTCCAGCGCCGGTCGGCTTGGTAGTGGTTCAGGTCGGGCGACAGGAAGTCACGGAGCACGTCGAGATCGCCACGCAGGAACTTGAACTGCTGCGTCGATTGGTTCTCGTGCAGCAACCACCTCACGGCGTCGAGGCGCGGCAAGCCCGGCTTGAAATAGCCGTCGTGACGCACCACCGTGAGCGCGTGTCCGTGCTCCCATCCGTTCGGCGGGAGCTTGAACGGACCCGCGCCGCAGGGATGCCACTGGTCGGAGTAGCGCGCGCCAGCGCTCTTGCAGACGGGGCGAAGCGGAAGAAGCGCGAGCACCGGAAGGAAGGTCGCGTCGGCCTCCTTCAGGTGGAAGGAGACGACGTACCTTCCTTCCACCACGACGCCTGGGAGCGTGTCGGCCTTCTTGCCGTTCAGCTCCTCGAAGCCGACGATCGACGCGTAGTAGCTCGCGTACGGATTGGGCGCAGAGCCGTGGAGCGCGCGTTCGACCGATCGCTTCACGTCGTCGGCGGTGAGCTCTTCGCCGTCGTGAAAGCGAACGCCCTCGCGGAGAAAGAAGCGGTACGTCTTGCCGTCGTCCTCGACCGCCCAGCGCTCGGCGATGTCGGGCACGATCTTGGCGGACGTGTCGTAGTCGATGAGCCCGGCGAACATCGACTCGAGGATCTGCGGCGCGAGACCGTCGGCGACGTTGGCCGGATCGATCGCGCGCGTGTCGCCGAACGTCGCGAGCGTGAGCGTGCCTCCGCGCTGGGCGGGCGCGGCGCTGTCCGGATGCGCGGGCGGGATCGGATCGGGAAGCTTGTCCTCGCACCCGAGCGCGAGCGACGCGCTCAGGATCAAGCCCGCGAGCAGGCGCTCAGGTGCTGCGCGGGTCGAGGACATCGCGGAGACCTTCGCCGAGGAGGTTGAAGCCGAGCACCGCGGCCAGAATGGCGACGGCCGGCGCTGCCGTGATCCAAGGGGCAGCGCTCAGGTAGTCCTGCCCTTCGAAGAGCATGTGGCCCCAGGTTGGTGTGGGCGGCGCGATGCCGGCGCCGAGATACGACAAGACGCTCTCGGCGAGGATCATCTGCGCGACGAGGATCGTCGAGAGCACGATGAGCGGGCCCGAGATGTTCGGCAGCACGTGCCGGAGCAAGATGCGCGGCGTCGACTGCCCGAGCGCCTTCGCCGCCATCACGAAGTCGAGGCTCCGCACCTGCAGCGTCTTTGCGCGGACGATGCGCGCGACGCCGAGCCAGCCGGTGAGGCCGAGCGTGAAGAAGATCGTCGAGGGCGTGGTCCGCTCGAGCGCCGCGCCGAGGGCCATGACGATGAGGAGGAAGGGGAAGGCCAGCCCGATGTCGACGATGCGCATCAGCATCGAGTCGATCCAGCGGCCTTGGTAAAAGCCGGCGATCATCCCGACGAACGTGCCGACGGTCACCGCGATGATCGTCGACACGACGCCGATCAACAGCGACACGCGCGCGCCGACGGCGAGGCGCGCGAAGCAGTCGCGAAAGAGCCGGTCGGTGCCGAGCCAGAACTCGCCGCTCGGGCCGACGGGCAAGTGCTCGGCGGTGACCCCGCGCGTGAAGTCGCTCGTGTACGGGTCGTGCGGGGCGACGAGCGGTCCGACGACCGCGAAGACGACGAGCAGCGCGATGAGCGTGAAGCCGACGCGGGTGTTACCCGCCCGCCGGATGTGTGTCCATGCTCGGAGATGCCACGGTCCAGCCGCGCCACCTCGGCTCGTGCTCGTCGTGCTCTTCGTCGGCGCGCTCGTCGATGTCGTCATTGCTCGCCACGAATCGCTCGCGGCGGGCGCGAAGAGCGCTTTCCTTTCTTCTGGCGTTCCTTGGTGGCGGATTCGTTCCTTCCAGCCTCGAGGAACGACGTGACCGCCGCGGTGAACGCGTCGGGCATCTCATCGGGCGGGCAATGACCGCACTCGAGCACCTCGAAGCGGCCGCGCAGCTCACGGGCGAGGCGGCGTCCGTGCTCGACCGGAGCGACCTCATCGTCGCGGCCCCACAGAACGAGCGTGTCCGTGCTGACACGCGGCAACCGGGCGACGAGCGGGCGCGTATCGGAGATGGCGGTGAGCGTCGCGTGTGCGGCTTGCCGGCCTGCGGGTGCGTTGAACGCCTCATAGAGCCCTTCGATCCGCCCTGCCGGGATCTTCTCCGCCCCCGAATACACTGTATTTTGCACGTAATTGCGAAACAGCGCGTAGCCCATGAACTGGCGCCACAAGAGCGCGCCGAAGAGAGGCACGCGGCCCACGCGCTCGAGCGCGTGCTCTTGCGTGCCGAAGACGAGCGCGGCGGTCAGAACGAGCTTGCTGACGAGCGCGGGATGTCGCGCCGCGAGCGAGAGGGCGACGCCTCCACCCATGCCGTGCCCGCAGACATGGACGCGTCCGAGGCCGAGCGCTGCGACGAGATCGAACAGCGAGTCGGAGAAGGCGTCCCAGCCGTAGGCGTAGCGCTGCGGATCGGGCTTCTCGCTCGCGCCGAAGCCGGGGAGATCAGGGGCGATGACGAGGAAGCCTCGCTCGGCGAGCCGCGCAATCGATTCGTTCCAGACCTCGCGTGTCGCCGCGAAGTCGTGCACGAGCAAGAGCGGCTGCCCTTCGCCCGCCTCGACGAAGCGAATGCGCGCTCCTCGCGCAGTGACGTCCTTCGGAACGAACAGCATGGAAAGCGGGGGAGACCATAGCACGCCATGCCTCGCGCGCTTCGCACGCAAGCGCGCGCGATAATGTGACGACAAACGCGATGATGGACGAGATGGACGTCAGATCCTGGACGCGGCTTGCTGGAGTTTGCGACGATCGTCGGTGGCCGTTCTTCGAGCCACACGAACAGCAAAATCAGCCGCGAAACGATGCGTGCGCTCTACACCGATCGTGAAGGCGATCTCGGCGTCGATTTCGAGGGCAAAAAAAATTCCGAGTGCCGCGATCGAGACGCGCATTGGCTATGACATTGTTTGTCATAGCGACACGACTAACCGCGCGTGAATAGCTCCATAATGGAAAGGGGCAAAAAAAACGCGATCGCGTCGTTGACCCTCGTCTTTTGTTCGGAATACAGTCGCTCTTGTCGAACCTACGCCGGTGATTTCCATCGAAGTTAGATGGCCTCACCAGGCGGCCCCAGACGGTGTCACTTACCGCTAGAGGCAAGGTTGGTCGAAGACGGTTTCACGGACGATGTGCCTTCACCCAGTGATGATTCACTGGGGACCGGCAGGGGATCGTCGTCCGCCTCCGTGTGTCTTCTTCACGGACGAGCCGGTCACTTCGATCTTCCATTCATTAAGAGCTTGAAGCTGACGAACGAGACGATGCGACGCACGACGAAGGTCGTGCGGACAGCGACTCGTGTTCGTGCAGCGGCGTTACGTGTCGTGTGCGGTCATGCCGCGACCTGTGGAGATCTTGGGGACGAATGCTTACCTCGAAATCTCCGAAGGGATAACTGCATCCTGCACGCAAGTTGAAGCTCCGAGCGCGCGGTTAAGAAGGCGCTCATCGAAGTGACAGCGGAAGTGGAAGCAAAGGTGACGCGCTGTGGGACACAGGTCCTCAGCCGACGCCGCGGGGGACGTGTGTCCGTCGAGCACGAGCCTCCCCAAGCACGAATCGCCCAGCAGCACCAGCAGCACCAGCAGCACCAGCAGCAATCGCAGTCGCAGTCGCAGTGGAAGTGGAAGTGGAGGAGCAGATGGATTCGAAGAACGTCGAGGCGGGAGAAATGGTCGACAACGTCGTCGGCCTCCATACGGTGAGTGGGCAGGATCCGATCATCGTGGGCGCCGAGACCGCCACGGCGGACGATGGTGCTGCGCTTGAAACGCAGGGTGCTCTCGCCCTCGCGCCCGCCGAGTCCGAAGAGGACGCGGATGGAGAGAAGGGCGTCACGCGCGAGCAGCGCCGCTCCCGCCGAAAGCGCGACGTGCGTGCGCGCACGATCAGCGTGAAGCGCATGACGAAGCGCGAGCTCGAGCTCGGCCGCCTCCTCTACCCGGACGTCGAAGACGTCACGAAGCCGAAGACGCGCGCCGAATGCCTCGACGGCGAGCGCCCGTGCCCCTTCGTCTCCTGCAAGCACCACCTCTACCTCGACGTCTCCGCCCGCACCGGCGCGATCAAGCTGAATTTCCCCGACCTCGAGGTCTGGGAGATGACCGAGACCTGCGCGCTCGACGTCGCCGACCGCGGCGGCACGACGCTCGAAGAGGTCGGCGCGATCATGAACCTGACGCGCGAGCGTATCCGCCAGGTCGAAGTGAAGGGCCTCGCCAAGCTTCAGGCCCTCAAGGACATGGCCGCCCTCCGCGACTACGTGGACGAGGGCCCGATCGGAAAGCGCCGCCTCCCGATCCTCACGAAGAACGAGGACGAGGACGAGGAAGGCGAAGAGTCCGACATCGACGAGGATGACGACGAGGCCGACGCCGACGAGACCCGAAGCGCGTCGAGCGGAACGGACGCCGGCAGCAGCAACGACGGCGAGGACGACTTCGACGTCGAAGAGTTCGCGAGTGACGCGCTCGGTGAGTAGCGCATCGCTCGGCAGTAGCAGCAGTACGTAGTGCCAACGAGATTCGTGTTCCCTGCAAAAGAAGGCGACCCGGAAACCATCCCAGCGGTTCCCGGGTCGTGGTCTTTTGTGCGCGCCCGCGAGTCAGGCGTGTGGTCAGCGAATGAAGTTCTTCTTCGCGTCCGCGGGCGTGTTCGGATGCTTGAGGATCATCTTGGCGAGACCCTGGTTTCGTCGAACGACGTTCAGCTTGAGCAAGTGCGCGAGCAGCGCGGGTGGCGTCGCGGACCAGCGCGCGAGGTTCTGGATGAAGAGGATCGTGTAGTTCGACTTGCTGCAGAGGATCGTGGTCGCGTGCGCGTCGAGCGTGCAGGCGACGAGCAAGATGAGGCAGCGACCCTCTGTCTTGAAGAGGAGCGACGCCTTCTCGTCCGACGACGCGAGCATGAACTTTTTCCTCAGGATCTCGCGCGTCATCGTGCGTGATCGCTCGGGAATTTCTCGGTCGATGGACACCTTGTAGACGTCCATCAACATCTTCGGGTTCATGATCCGGTTGAGGATCGTCGTCGGTAGCTGCGGATTGCGAAGGAGACGTCGCTGAACGAGCGAGTCCTTCAGGAAATCCATGCGCTTCGCGACGCTCTCGAGCCCGATCTGCGTCCGGTGATGGAACGCGATCATGCGCGCGTGGTTGAGCCCGGCATGGGGGTTCGTGAGGACGGCGTGGATGATCTGCGGATCGGGATCGAAGCAGAGGGCGAGCAGATCGGAGCCCGTCACCTCGAGCGCCGCCTTGATGCGGTAGTCACGCGACTGCTGCGCGTACTCCGTCATGAAGACCTTGCGGTAGTCGGCCTCGTTGCGAGCCTCGCGCTGGACGAGCTGCTCTTCGGTCTCGCTCTCCTCGCCGTCGGCCTTTTCTTTCGCGTCTCTCTCTCCGGCCGCGCTGAGGGCCGGATCACTCGACGAGGCGGGCGGCAAGTCGCCGGACGGCTCGTCGTCGTAGACCTCCTCGAGCTGAGGTCCGGTTATCTCAGCGTCGGGGACCGGCAAGAGATCTTCGGAGGAGGGCGGGGGAGGCGCGTCGCTCAAGAACGCCAACAGCTCGTTCGTGATCGCTTCGGGCTCGGCGATGACGGGAGCTTGTTGCGGCGCCTGCGGCGCTTGCGACGACACGGGCGCTGCGGCCATCCGCTGGGATGACGTCGGCGCGGCGGCGGCCATTCGCTGGGATGACGTCGGCGCGGCGGCGGGCATCCGTTGCGATGACGTCGGCGCTCGTGGCGAGCCGAGCCCAAGGCCGCTGCTGCTTGGCGGTGCCGGAGAGGCGTCGTCGACCTCGATGCATCCTTCGGCGTTGAGCTTGCCGATGATGTCGACGACGCGACCTTCTTCGAGTCCCGTCAGCGCGACGAGCTCCTTGACGCTCACGCTTCCATCCACGCGCGAAAGCACGAAGCCCTCTTCCGGAGAGAGCTTGAGCGTGCGCATGTCGACCTTTTTTTGACGGATTCCCTTCACGACCTTCGCGGTGGCGAGAGCCCCGCATCCACTCTATCTCACTCAAGCAGAAGCACGAGCGGGTTGCTTCTTCGCATCATCGCATCATCGCACCATCGACCGCGCTTGCGTATGCGTCGGAAAGACATCAGCACGCTTCCTTGGGCGCGATGAAGCTCGGGATGGCTTCTGAGGGCAGCTCTACCCACGCCACCGTGCATTGACCCCAGAGACGCCCCTGACTATCTCGCCGTTTATGCCCATTCGCACTGCACTGCTTTCCGTCTCCGACAAGACAGGTCTGCTCGGCTTCGCGGCCGCCCTAGCGAAACGAGGCGTCACGCTCCTCTCGAGCGGAGGCACGGCAAAAGCGCTGACCACCGAGGGCATCCCCGTTCAAACGGTCGAGGACTACACGGGCTCACCCGAAGTGATGGGTGGCCGCGTGAAGACGCTTCATCCTCGCGTGCATGGCGGCATCCTCGCGCGCGCTGGCACCGACGATCAGGACCTCGCGAAGCTCGGCGCGAAGCACATCGATCTCGTCGTCGTGAACCTCTATCCGTTCGAGAAGGTCGCCGCCAATCCGCTCGCGCCGCTCGAGGAGCTGATCGAGAACATCGACATCGGTGGACCGTCGATGGTTCGCTCCGCGGCGAAGAACCACGAGCGCGTGGCCATCGTATGCGACCCGGCCGACTACGATCGCGTGCTCGCCGAGATCGATCGTGATGGTCACGTGTCGAAGACGACGCGACGTGAGCTCGCCGCGAAGGCGTTCGCGCACACGGCCGCGTATGACGCGGCGATCAGCGGCGTGCTCTCAGGACCGCGCGCGGCCGACGCCGACGCGACCCAGGGCGCGAACCCGTACCCGCGCTACCTCACGCTCCCGTTCGAGCGCGCCTACGGGCTTCGCTACGGTGAGAACCCGCATCAATCAGGTGCATTCTACATCGAACGCAACGCGCCGGCGGGGAGCCTCGCGCGCGCGGAGAGCCTCGGCGCAGGCGGGAAAGAGCTCTCGTTCAACAACCTCGTCGACGTCGACGCGGCGCTCGAGGCCGTGCGCGAGCTCACCGCGCCGTCGGCCGTCGTCGTCAAGCACACGAACCCGTGCGGCGTCGCCACCGCCTCCACGCTCGCCGAGGCGTACCGCACCGCACGCGAGGCCGACGCGCTCTCCGCGTTCGGAGGCATCGTCGCGCTGAACCGCGAGGTCGATGACGACACGGCGAAGATCCTCGCCGAGACGTTCCTCGAGTGCGTCGTCGCGCCGTCGTTCAGCACCGCCGCGCTCGAGACCCTTCGCGCGAAGAAGAACCTTCGCCTCATCGCCACCGGCACGCCCGATCCGGAGCACATGACGCTCCAGTACAAGCGCGTCTCCGGCGGGCTCGTCGTGCAGAGCCGCGACGAGGGCGCAGCGGGCCAGGTCACGCGCGGCAAGGTCGTCACCAAGCGCCAGCCCACCCCCGAAGAGATCCAGGGGCTGGAGTTCGCATGGGCGGTTTGCAAGCACGTGAAGTCGAACGCGATCGTGCTCGCGAAGGCGAGCAGCGACGGGCACGCGGCGCGCACGGTCGGCGTCGGCGCCGGCCAGATGTCACGCGTCATCTCGGTGCAGATCGCATGCGAAAAAGCGGGCGCGGAGGCCGCCGGATCGGTGCTCGCGTCCGACGCCTTCTTCCCGTTCCCCGACGGTGTCGAGGCGGCGGCGAAGAACGGCATCACCGCCGTCGCGCAGCCGGGCGGGAGCGTGAAAGACGCCGACGTCATCGCGGCCGCCGATCGCCTCGGCCTCGCGATGATCCTGACGAACGTTCGCCACTTCCGTCACTGACGACACCGCAAACGGGAACGCAACGAGAGCTCTCGCGCTCGCTGCGTTCCTCCAGGTTTGTTCGCGTGCGTGCATCGTCAAGATGCATGCATCATGCATGTAGCCGCGTCAGTGCGTTCCACCGCCCGCGCCACCGCCCGCGCCACCGCCCGCGCCCGCGGCTCCGTTGCCGCTTCCGGCGCCCGCGCCTCCGAGGCCGCCGCTACCGCGTGAGCCCGAGATGCCGGCGTCGCGCGCTCCGATCGTTCCCGCTCCGCTGGGCGTGCGTTCGCCGGTGTTCACCGTGCCTTGGCCTGCCGTCGTGTTCGGCCCCGCGGTCGTGGTCGGCGCGGCCGCCCCGGCGTGGTCGTCCTTGCCGAAGTCCTTCTTGCTGTTGTCGTAGTTCGGCGAGCCCATGCCCGGCGTGTTGTTCTCATCGGCGGGACGTGCGCCCATGGCCCCGCTGTTCGTGGTCGGGGTTGCGTTCGGCGCCGTCGTCGTCGTGCCTGAGGTGGTCGTCGTGTCTCCGGGCTTGCCGTCGTTTCGACATGCGGCTGCAGAGAGCGCGAGGATCGCTGCGGTCGCGATCGCCATCGTCTTCGTGGTCATGAGTGATTGCTCCTTTTCCATCCGCGCGCTTTGTGCAGCCCGCGTGCCGTGGGGGCATCGGTCGCCGTCACCGCGATTGCAGGAGGGTCGAGAGCAAGGCTCGGGTCGCGTGCGGGATCGTGCGTCTCAACGTGCTTGGCAGAATGCCTCGGCGCAGCGAGACGCGAGCGGGATCTGCCCCACGCTGGCGCGACCGTACGGCTTCCGTCTTCGCCGCATCGCTGCCTGCGCCTGACGGCTCAGCCGAGAAAAAAATCCGCGATCCGAAGCGCATAAGAAATCGCTTATTTTTGCGGGAGAAAATCGATCTCTCGGCAGAGCCGCAGAGGGCCGACGAAGCGCTGCGATAGCCACTTATTTGGCCCAAGCTCGCGAGGCATGCGACCGGTGTTCGTATGGGCGGCATGCGTGAGACCTGCACAGTGTGCGGGCGGGGGTTCGAGGTTCAGTTCCGCTATCAGATGGAGGAGCGCGACAACGCGTTCTCCTTCTTCTGCTCGCAGGAATGTCATGGCAAGAGCCTGCGCGGCGAGACGACGAGCGGCGTCGTTTGCGACTGCTGCAACAAGCGCTTCATCGTCGAGCTCGTCTCGCAGGTGGTTCGCATCAAGGGGAACGCGCGCTACGCGTGCTCCGAAGGATGCCGGACCCAGCTCCTCGCGGAGGCGGGCGGCCTTCGGCTCGGAAGCGCGATGGCTCCGTTGCCCTCCGCCGCGCCGCCGACCCCGCCGGCCCCCGTCGCGCCACGTCCGGCCGTGACGACACCGATCGCGTCGACGCCGATCCCGGCCTTCTCGCGACCGTCATCTGCGACGCCACCGCCGCTTCCGTCACGTCCCGTCGCGACGACGGCCCCGGCTCCCACCGCGACCGCGCCGTCTTCGGCGCGTGACGTGACCTCGGCGATCGCGCCGACGCCTCCGCCGATGCCCGTCGCGAACAACGGCGCGCCCGTGACGGCGATGCGAACGATGGCTGGCCCGCGTCGCATGGCGATCTTCAATCACAAGGGCGGCACCGGCAAGACGACGACGAGCGTGAGCATCGCCGCGGGGCTCGCGCTGAAGGGCTACCGCGTCCTCCTCGTCGACACCGACTCGCAAGGCAACGTGGGCGTCTCGCTCGGCGTGAAGACCGACAAGACGCTCTACCACGTGCTCGTGATGGGCCTTCGCCCGCAAGACGTCGCGGTGAAGGTTCGAGAGAACCTCGACGTGCTTCCGTCGAACGAGACGCTCGCCGCCGCCGAGCTCTATCTCGCCGGCCGCCAGAATCGTGACCGCATTCTTCGCGATCGGCTCACGGCAGCGCAGAATCACTACGACGTGATCTTGCTCGACTGCTCGCCGTCGCTGTCACTGCTCAACCAGAACGCGCTCGTCTTCGCCGACGGCATCCTGGTCCCGGTGGCGTGTGACTTCCTCTCGCTCGTAGGCGTGAGGCAGGTCATCAAGACGGTGAAGAACGTCAACTCGCTCCTCCATCACCCCGTCCAGATTCATGGCGTGCTGCCGACGTTCTACGACGCACGCGCGCGCATCTGTCGCGACGCATGGGACACGATGAAGGAGCACTTCGGCGAGCGCTGCTTCCAGCCGATCCGCTCGACGACGCGCATCAAGGAAGCGCCGGCGCAAGGGAAGACGATCTTCGAGTACGCGCCCGATTCCCACGCCGCGGCGGACTACCAGCGCGTGGTCGAGCGGCTCGTGACCGGTCGCTGCGCGGCGCTCGACGCCGACGGACCGGCGAGCACGACCGAAGAGAACGAGGCGATGACGGGCTGACGTCACGCAAGAACGACGACACGACCAACGAAATGTTTCACGAAGACTCGACAGACGAGATTGACCGTAGCGAGGAGGATGACGATGGCAGCGCGAGATGATGGAGCGGGACTTGGGGCGGCACGAGTGCTTGATGGTGATGAGGTGCAGGGAGTGCTCTCTGGCGCGTTCTATCAACCGGCCGATGGCGGTCCGGAGTCACAACGAAGCTTGAAGGCCAGCAAAGACATGAACAACAGCACCGGTCCCGAGAGCAGCACGAACGAGAAGGCAGCGAAGCCGACCCACTACAAGGTCATCTGCATCTCGATGTACACGAAGGACCTCGGACGGCTCGACGAGCTCGTCGAAGAGCTGAAGGCACGCGGCATCACGAAGGCGAACCGAAGCGCGCTCATCCGCGTCGCGCTCGAGCAGCTCGATCTCGACAAGGTCCCGCGTGGTCTCTGAGCACATGAAGCTCGGGATCTGAAAGCTCGCGACGGGACGCCCAAGCCGCCAGGTCTCTGGCGGCTCGGCAGGCGGACGGGCCCAAAAGAAGCCCATTCGCCCCGTGATTTGCAGAAAAACCGCGTGATCTTGGCGAATTGGGACCGCGGGACGTACCGAAAATGAGCGTCTCGGAACGGTCTTCGATGTCGAGTCGCCTTGCCCTATGCCGCACCGCGTAGCATAGCCGTCTCACTGCATGAGGCGTCCTCTTCGCCAGCTCGCCCTCGTTCCCTGCGGAGCCGTCGTATCGCTCTCGCTTCTTCTCGCGTGGGGGTGTGCGCAGAGCGGAATGGCCGACGTGCCCTCGGACGTGGATCCGACGCTCCCGGGCGTCGACGCGTCGTGGGATCCGTCGCCCGACAAGCCAAGCAAGTCGTCCTCCTCGTCGTCTTCCTCCTCCTCGTCCTCGTCTTCGTCGGGATCGCCCGAGGCGAGCAGCAGCGGCAGCACGGTCAGCGCGAAGGACGCGGGCGCGCCCGACGTCGGGCCGCCACCGCCGCCGCCGCCGCCGCCACCGCCCTCGACGCCCAAGCCTGCGCAAGGCGAAGTGCTCATCACCGAGGTGATGTACGACCCGTTCGGGACCGAGCCGGCGGGCGAATGGTTCGAGCTTCACAACGTCGCGTCGAGCGCACGCACGCTCTCGGGGCTGTCGATCGTCGACGGTGGAAACCGCACGCACACGATCGGCGCTGGCATCACGATCGATCCGGGCGCGTACGTCGTCTTCGCGCGCGTGAAGACATCTGCGGTCGCGGGCAAGGTGCCGGCGACGGCGATCGTCTACGAGTACGGCGCGGGCTTGCCTGACAACGGCGGCATTCAGCTCGCGAACGGCACGACCGGCGGCCTGTACCTCCGCGACGGTGCGACGCAGATCGCCCAAGCCGATTACGGCGGGTGGTACTCGCAGTCGGGCGGTAGCTCGGTGCAGCTGAAGACGCTCACGTACGCGGGCAGCGCGCAGATGAGCGGCTGGTGCTTGTCGCTCAACGTGTGGACGACCGGCTCGGACAAAGGCACGCCCGGCGCGGCGAGCGACTGCCCGTAGCACGCTCGATCGGGGTTTGGTGAAGCCCCCCATCGGATCGAACGCCCTCTATGATGGGGCGTCATGAGCGGTGAGCATCCGAAGGCGACGAGCGACGACCACAACACGTCGGACGATCATCCGTCCGAGACGATCGATCTCGTCGTCCGGGCGCGGAGGCGTGACCTCGGAGGAGGCGTCGGCGTGCGGCGCGCGCTTCCTTCGATGCGGCGCCGGTTGGTCGGTCCGTTCATCTTCTTCGATCACATGGGACCGGTCGAGGTGCCCGCCGGGATGGGGATGGACGTCCGGCCTCATCCGCACATCGCGCTCGCGACGATCACGTACCTCTTCGAAGGCGTCGTCTTTCACCGTGACAGCCTCGGATCGGCGCAAGCGATTCGACCTGGCGACGTGAACTGGATGATCGCGGGCCGAGGCATCGCGCACTCCGAGCGGACTCCACCCGAGGTGCGCGCACAGGCCCATCGCGCGCACGGCATTCAGGCGTGGGTGGCGCTGCGGAGAGAAGAGGAGGAGCGCGAGCCTGCGTTCATTCATCATCCAAAGAGCACGCTCCCGACGATCGATCGACCCGGCGCTTCGATCCGCCTCATCGCAGGCGACGCCTTTGGCGCGCACGCGCCGGTCGAGATGAAGGGCAAGACGCTCTACGCCGACATCCAGCTCGACGCGAACGCGTCGCTCACGCTCCCGAGCGACGTCGAAGAGCGTGCTGTGTACGTCGTCGAAGGCGCGCTTCGTTGCGACGCGAGCGGCGACGAGGTGTTCGACGAAGGCTCGATGATCATCTTCAAGCGTGACGCGGAGGTGACAATTCGATCCTCCAGCGCGCGGACACGCGTGATGCTCCTCGGCGGCGAGCCGATCGATGGCCCGCGCTTCATCTGGTGGAACTTCGTCGCGAGCTCGCAGGAGCGAATCGAGCGGGCGAAGGCCGACTGGAAAGAAGGACGCTTCGCAAAAGTTTCCGGTGATGAGACCGAGCTCATTCCGCTCCCCGAATCCTGACCGCACGTCCCAATCAAGGAATGGCCGCGTCGAAATCGTGTATCGTCGACCTCGCGGTAGGGACAGACCTGACCAACGGAACGGAGCGATGACAGGGGAAGGGCACAACGCACCTCCGGGGGGAGAGCGGAATGTCGACGAAGCCATTCGTGACTATCGCCTGCTCGTTCAAAACGCTGGCGATGGCATCGCAAAGCTCGACGAGAACGGCCGCTTCCTGTTCGCCAACCAGCGCTTCCTCGAGATCGTAGCGCGCGACTCGGCGTCGCTCGCGCGCTGCCGCGTCGCGGATCTCGTTCACTTCGAAGACCGCGCGCAAGACGGGCCGAAGTTCCTCCAGCCTGGCCGCTTCGAGACGCGCTTCGCGAACGCGACCGGCAAGACCGTCGCGGTCGACGTCGTCGTCACGATGATTCCCGGCGCGAGCAGCGACGCTCCGCGCGAGATCATGGCGCTCGTCCGCGACGTCACCGAGCAACGTCGGATCGAGCGCGAGCTCCTCCAGCGCGAGAAGCTGCAGAGCCTCGGCCTCCTCGCGGGCGGCGTCGCGCACGATCTGAACAACTTCCTCGCCGTCGTGCAGACGAGCCGATCGATGGCCGAGCGCGCCGCGAAGAACGGCGAGCAAGTGCTCACGTACTTGCAGGAGATACAGCAAGCGTGCGCGCAAGCCGCGAGCCTGTGCACGCGGCTGCTGTCCGCCGCGGGGCAAGCGCCGGTCGAGAATCGAACGCGCATCGATCTCGGCACGATGGTGGCCGACCTCGTCGCGATGATCCGGCCAAACCTCCCGCGCACGATGTCGATCGTGCTCAAGGTGGACAAGCGGATCGTCATCGAAGCGGACGGCGCAGCGATTCGCCCGCTGATCATGAACCTCGTCACGAACGCTTCGGACGCGGTGATGAGCGACATGCAGGAGAACGCGCGCCCGAAGGTCGAGACCGCGAGCGCGACGGGGCGCATCGGCATCGAGGTGGGCGCCGCGGCGGTCGATCGCGATCTCCTCGCACGACTCGAGATCAACGCGGGGTTGACCTTGGGGCAGCGCGTCGCGTGGATCCGCGTCTCCGACGACGGCATCGGGATCGACGACGCGACGCGCGCACGCATGTTCGATCCGTTCTTCACCACGAAGTCGGCCGGGCACGGTCTCGGGCTCTCGTCGGTGCTCGGGACGATGCGCGCGCATCATGGCGCGATCGCGGTCGAGAGCACGCGCGGCGTGGGCACGACGATGACGGTGTATCTGCCCGTCTCGCAGCAGAAGGACACGACGAACGACGCGAGCGCGCCGGACGCGACGTTCTCGCTCTCGAGCTTCACGAACCGAAAGCACGTGCTCGTGGTCGACGACGAGCCAGGTCTCCGGCGATCGCTGTCGCTCGTGCTCAGCGCGGCGGGCTACGAGACGATCGAGGCATGCAACGGATCCGAGGCGGTCGCGATCGCGCGTGAGCGGGGCGACGACATCGCGCTCGCGTTGATCGATCAGTCGATGCCGGAGATGGGCGGCTTCGCGGCGGCGCGGGAGATTCGTCGCACCCACCACGATCTCCCGATCATCATGATGAGCGGATACAGCCATGCGTCGGAGCGGCACCAAGAAGGCTACCAGGTGATCGCGAAGCCCTTCGAGCCGGAGCTCTTGCTGCAGTCGATTCAGCGCGCCTGTCGAGAGCGCGCGCGTTAGGTCGCGCCGAGCTGATCCCAGAACGCGCGAAGGTCGTCGGGCAGCGGCGCTTCGACGATGAGCGGCGCTCCGGTCACGGGATGGGTGAGCGCGAGCCGCGCCGCATGAAGCGCGTGGCGCGGTAGCTCGAGGAGCACGAGGTCCTCTTCGGTGAGCTCACCGTCGGCGCCGCGCGCGAAGAGCGTCTCGTCGGGCCCATACAGCTTGTCGCCCACGATCGGCGCGCCGAGGCTCGCGAGATGGATCCGGATCTGGTGCTGGCGGCCGGTCTCGAGCTCGCAGCGAACGAGCGCGTACGATTTGCCGCTCGCGGTGGTGCGCGTCGCCTCGACGATGAAGCGGGTCGACGCGCTGAGCGCGTCGACGGTCTTGCCGAGGCGCATCTTCACGCGGTAGCGACCCGTCGGATCGAGCTCGAGCGACCGCTCGAAGCGAAACGCGCCCGGGCCGTCGTCGGTCGACGTCACGGTCGCGTCGAGCGAGGCGGCGAGCGACGGGTCGGGGATGCCCCACGTGATCGCGCGGTAAGTCTTGTCGACGCCGTCACGCGCCTCGATCCGCTTCTTCAGCGCGCGGTCGGCCTCCGCCGTCTTCGCGCACATGAGCACGCCGCTCGTCTCGCGATCGAGACGGTGGCCGAGCGAGACGAACGTGCCGGGCCGCGCGTCCTTCAGGATCTTGATGAGCGTGTTGCGGTGGTAGCGCGCGGTCGGGTGCACGGGGAGGAGCGCCGGCTTGTCGACGGCGAAGAGGTGGTCGTCCTCCCAGAGGATCGGGACGTCCGTCGGGACCGGATCCTCGTCCCACGGCGGACGCCAGAGGAGGACGAGCTCGTCGCTTTGCATGCGGTGGTTCGAGCGCATGCGCTTGCCGTTCACGTCGAACGCGCTGTTTCGGACGATGAACTGGGTCCGCGTGCGGCTCGTGCGCCGGAGCTGCCCCTGAAGAAACACGTCGAGACGCTGGCCGGCAAGCTCGGGCGGCACACGGAAAATGCTCAGCACGGCCCGCTCGTCGACGCCTTCGGGGCGAACGAGACGTTCGATGTCGGCGTCCGAAAGGCGAAGACGGCTCATGAAACGGAGCCTTCCGCTCCACAGGCCACTCTTAGCACGCCACGGGCCCTACAAAAACGTGGTATCAACCATGCCTTACGAGTCATGGAGATCCTCTTCGTCACGACCGAGCTGGCGCCTTACGTCAAAGTGGGCGGCCTCGCGGATGTCAGCGCTGCGTTGCCAAAGACGCTGAAGTCTCTCGGGCATCGCGTCACCATCGTCATGCCCCGCTACTCCGCCTTCGAGGAGTCTGGGCTATTGATGGCGCGGCGGCTCACTCCGCTCAAGATCACACTTGGCGAGAAGACGTACGAGGTGACGGTCTACGACGGCCGCTTGTCGTCGCAGGTCGAGCTCGCGCTCATCGACGTGGCGGGGAGCGGCAAAGAGGCCGGCCTCTTCGATCGCCCCGGCATCTACGGCGAGAAGGGCGAGGACTACCCGGACAACGCGGTTCGGTTTGCCGTCCTCTCACGCGCCGCCGCCGAGCTTGCTCGCCAGCGCGCCAACGAGGGCGCGCCCTTCGACGTCGTCCACGCGAACGATTGGCCCACCGCGCTCACCGCGAAGTACCTGAAGGATCTCAACGTCAGCACGAAGTCGGTGCTCACGATCCACAACGTCGCCCATCAAGGCACGTTCCCGAAGGAGACGTTGCCCGCGCTCGGCCTCGTGTGGGACGACTTCACCGTCGGCGGCATCGAGTTCTACGGATCGGTGAACTTGTTGAAGCAGGGCATCGTCTCGGCCGACCTCGTCACCACCGTCAGCCCCACCTACGCGAAAGACATCCAGACCGCCGAGCAAGGTCATCGCCTCGACGGCGTGCTCCGCGCGAAGGGCCGCATCCTCGGCGTCGTCAACGGCGTCGACTACGGCGTATGGAACCCGGCCACCGACTCGAACCTCGCCGCGCGCTACGACGCGGAGGACGCGTCGAACAAGGTTCGTTGCAAAGGCGCGCTCCGCAAGGAGCTCGGCTTTCCGCTCGAGCCCGACGTCCCGATCATCGCGTCGGTCGGTCGCGTCGTCGCGCAGAAGGGGACCGATCTCGTCGCCGAGCTCGTCGGCAGGATCATGCGCGGAAGCGACGCGCAGATGGTCATCGCCGGCGCGGGCGACGAGCACATCGCCGCGAAGCTGAAGACCGCCGCCGACAAAACGCACGGCCGCGCGGTGTACGTCGGCGCTGCGAGCGAGGCCCTCGTGCATCGCATCTTCGCCGCCGCCGACTTCGTCCTCGTACCCAGCCGCTTCGAGCCGTGTGGCCTCGTGCAGCTCTACGCGCAGCGCTACGGCGCGCTTCCGGTCGCTCGCGCCACCGGCGGCCTGGTCGACACGATCGTCGACTGCGACGCCAAGCTCGAGACCGGCACGGGCTTCTTGTTCGACGAAGCCACCACCGACGCGCTCTACGCATCGACGCAGCGCGCGCTCTCGGCCTACACGCATCCGCGCTGGAGCGCGCTTCGCCGTCGCGTGATGCGCCTCGATCGCGGTTGGGAGCGTGCTGCTCGCCAGTACGAGCAGGCGTACAAGTCGCTCAAGTGAGCGCTCGGTCGCGCGTCTTCGCCTTCGTCGCCGCGACGGTCGCGTCGGCGAGCGGCGGCGGCTGCTCGACGGCGTTCGACGACGCCGCGTGCACGCTCGACGCGCGGCAATATCCGATCGCGGTCGCGCGTGATTTCGACTTCGATTTCGCGAGCGCGTCGAAGCTCAAGGTCGAGGCGTGCGCGATTCGCGAAGGGCAGTCGCCGACATGCGCGACCGTCGCCGCCACCGAAGATCCGTCGTCGAAGGACGACTTCACGCTCGGGAGCAGCACCGACTCGGTCGAGGGAAAGCTCGCGAAGAGCTCCGATCCGAAGAAGACGAAGCTGACGCTCACCGTTCACCTCGGCGAAGGCGCGCCGAGCTCGACGACGACGGTGCGCGTGCGGGTCCTCGATGACGCGGACAAAGAGATCACGAAGGCCGAAGGCCCCGTGCGCTGGTCGAGCGACGACTGCCATCCGACGCCCGACATGAAATCGATCTGACTACGCCGTGAGACGAAGCGCGTTCGCGAGCCACGATGCACGGAGCGCCGCGCGCCCGAACACGATCGCTTGGTGAGCGAGGAAGAGGAGCCACAGCGCGCCACCGCCGCGTGAGCCCGTGACGTCGCCGAGGACCGCACCGGCGTAGACGAGCGCGAGCGAGAGGGCCGCGCGCCAGGCCCACGCGCCTGTCGCGCGAAAGAGGCTCGCGCGCGCGGTTCGAATCGCCTGGACGATCCCTGCGCGAAGCTGCATGAAGGAAGACTGCCGCGACGCAGCGCCGAGCGCGACGTTGCGCGCGACGGTGACGCGGGCGAGATCCGACACGACGCCGACCATCAGCGTGAGGACGACGAACACAGCGAGGACGATGAGCCTCGCGGTGAACGATCGGGCGTCGCCCATGCTCGGCTCGAGCGCATGATCGAGCGAGGCGGAGGCGAAATATCCGATCCCGAAGACGAAGCCTTCGAGCGCGCCCGCCAGCACGGCGATCATCATGAGCGGCGAGAACGACGACATGCCGATCGCGAGCGCACGCACGAGACGGGGCGCGCGGAGCACGCCGGACGTGCCCACTTTGTGGCCGGTCGCGAGCGACGCGATGAGCGCGCCGGTGACGACCTGCCCGAGGACGCCCATGAAGACGAAGGTGACGAACGCGGTACGCACGACGATCGAGAGCCCAGGCCCTTCGTCACCGAGCCACGACATCAACGCATGCGCGCCCGGCTTGAAGAACATCGCGTCGCCGTCGGGATGAGCACCCCATGCTTGGTTGGCCCAGGCGTGGATCGGGATCGCGATGAAGAACGCGCAGAGGAGCTCCCAGAGCCAGACGAGCGCGATCGTGCGTGGCCTCGTGCGCGCGTGGATCGCGCTCGCGTCGAGCGGGTAGAGGGGCTCGGGCGCGGCGGCGTCGTCTTGCTCGAGGCCGGCGGCGCGGAGGTCCTCGGTCGCCACGGTCGCGGCGGCGCTGCCCTCGGTCGCCGCGTTCGGGTCGTCGCTCATGGCGCGAGCCCTCCGAGGATCGAGGCCGCCCAGTACATCGCTCGCTCGCGGACACGCGGCGCGCCGGCGGACGCACGGCCTTGGGCCGTGGCGAAGTTGTTGTTCGGGTGCTCGTCGAGCAAGATCGCGTCGTCGGGATCGATCACGACCGCGCGAAGCGGCGACGACCCGGCGTACGGGATGCGGATCGACTCCGCCTCGCCGTCCCACGGCACGCGGGAGCGCGTCCCATCCTCGGCGACGAGCTCCACCTGCACCGGAAAGTGAAGCGTCCCTCGTCGCGTGACGAGCGCCCAGCCCTCGTAGCGGCTCGCGCGCTCGCCGAGCTTGGGGGCAGGGACGGTCTCGCGCTTGCCGTTGCGATCGAACATGCCTGCCGCAGGATGGGCGGCATACGACGAGATCTGGCTGAGCGAATAGTCGACCCATCCTTTCTCGAACAAGGCGATGCGCAGGTTCGCGGCCGCGCTCGCGCCCACCTCGGCGCGGATCACGTCGATGAAGTCGTCGGGCGTGGGATGCTTGAAGCGATAGCGCCGCGTGTAGACGGCCATCGCGCGGTCCATCTTCTCCTTGCCATACGAGCGCGCGATCGTGTGGAGGATGGCGGCGGTGCGCGCGTAGACGAGCGCGCCATACGCGGCGCCGGTCGCGAACGAGCCCGCCGATTGCGCGACCCTCTCGTCGTGGCCGTAGTGACGCGCACGCTCGGCGAGCGCTTCGCCGTCGCCGACCTTGATGCCGAAGAAGTCGAGACCCGAGCCAGGTCCCTTCCACGCCTCCATCGACTCGCCTTCGGCGTACGAGTTCAGCCCTTCGTCGAGGAAGGGCCACGCGTCCTCGTTCGAGGCGCAGAGGCCGTAGAAGTATTGATGGCCGAACTCATGAATCGTCACGCCTTCGACGAAGTACATCCCGCGCGGCACCCACGACGGCTGGCCGGTCGTGATCAGCGTGGGGTACTCCATGCCTCCCGCCTCGGGCGCGTCGGCGGGCGGGTGGACGAGCGTGAGCACTTTGTACGGGAATTTGCCGTAGCGCGCGCCAAAGTGCGGCAGCGCGAAGCGCATGGTTTCGAGCTCGCGCTCGGCGTGATCGTCGTAGTGCGGCGGCGTGAGCACGGTCACGTCGACGTCGTCGATCTTCTCCTTGCGTACCTGCCAGCGATCCCATGCGGTCCACGCGAACTCGTGGATGTCGTCCTGGACGTGGCGCTCGATGTGGCGACCGCCCTCGCTCTTCGACTCGGTGGTGGGACCGGTGGCCCCGACGATGAAGCCCTCCGGGACGTCGATCGTGACGTCGTACTTGCCGTAGTCCGAATAGAACTCGCCGAGGTGATGAAACGGAAAGTGCGCGAACGTACCGTCCGGCTCGATCTTCGCGATCTTCGGGAACCACTGCGCGACCATGTGGAAGCTCTTCGCGTAGCCGGTGCGCTCGACGATCTCGGGGAGCTTGTCGTCCCACTCCACCTCGAGCGTGATCTCCTCGCCGCTCGCCACCTCCTTCGGGAGCGGGATGCGCGCGTCGGTCTCGTCTTCGTCGTTGGGGCGGCGAAGCTCCATCGTCGCCTTGAGATCGCGCTTCTCGGCGCCGTCGACGAGGACGAGCGACTTGACGTCGATCGCGCCCCACTCGCTCGGCAAGATGCTCCCGCGAAAGCCACCGACCGGCGCCCGCATGAACACGGACGACTGGTTCTTGAACGCGTTCAAGTAGAGGTGCATCCAGAGCTCGGAGATGCTCTTGGTGCTGACGTTCTTCCAGGTGATGGTGCCTTCGCCGTGAACGGTGTGCGAGGCAGGATCGAGCTTCGCGCGAAGCGTGTAGGTCGCGACCGTCGCCGCGTGCTCGGCCATCGGGACATCGGGCGCGCTCGGCGTCGCCGCCGGCGGTCCTGCCAGCGCCGCGCGTGGGCTATCGCCCGCGATGACGAGCGCGAAGGCGAGCGCCGCAAAAATCGAGAACGAGGTTTGCTTTCGTGCACGCCACATGGAATCGCGCGGCGAACGCTAGCAGAGGCGTCCGACCGTGGCGCAGGGAATCACCAGAGCAAGGGCAGCGGCACGCCTTTCGCGAGGCTGGCTAGGCGCGCACGTTGGGGATGACCAAATAGAGCTTCTGCCTGGCAGAGGCCTGGAGGGCGCCGCATTGGATGATGTCGAGGTCCTCGAGCATCGGGAAAGCGTGGAGGATGACGTTGACGCCGACCTCCGTCGTGGGGCTGTAGCTGATGTCGAGACGCTCGAGGCGATCGGCGAAGCGCGCCTCGGCGAGCCGCTTCAGGACGACGTTGGTCCCGGCGAAAGGAACGCGAAGCTCGCGGAGGTTCGCGAGATGAGGCGAAGCGGCGATCGCTTCGAAGCCGCGCGTCAGATTGTCGTGCGGGATCGAACGCGTCGAGATCGTCAACGCCTCGAGCGACGAGAGCGACGGCGCCGCTGCGATGCGCTCGAGGTCGGCGGACTCGCGCGCCTGAAGGTGGACCGTACGAAGCTTCGTCGTCGCGACCTCGGGAGCCGCGAGAAAGGCCGCGAGCTCTGCTCCGGTGAGGCGCGGCTGCCAGCCAAACGGATCGAAGTCGCGAAGCCGCGGCATCGAGGCGACGAGCTCGACGTACGCGCGGGCACCCGCGAGCTCCGTCCATGCGGAGAACGAGGTGAGCGCGGTAAGCTGCCTGAGCGTCCTCAAGCCGGTCGGCGATGGCTTGCTGTCGCCGAGGTGAGCTTCTTCGAGCTGGTCGCGGCAGATCGGGCTTCGGGCGAGGAGCGCGAGCAGATCGTCGGCGAATCCATGTGTGCTCCCCATGTCGGTGTAGTCGCTCGGCTCGACCGTCACGTACGGAGACGACGTGAGCGCACGAAGGGGATGCGACGGGCGGAGCTGCCCCATCACGATCGCGTACAGTGCCTCGATCGAGGCCCATTCCTCCGCGACCGAGACGCCGTAAGGGTTGATGCTCGCGTGGAAGCGGAGGTCGAGGTGCCGGAGAAGCGGCGCGCGCTCGAAGAGGTCGCCCAGCGTGATCGTCTTGCCGCGTGCCTCGTCTCCAGGCGCGCGAAAGTCCGCCAGCATGAGCTCGGCGCGCGTGACGAACCCGCGCTCGAACGTCACGCGATGGGTGAGGTCGTGGAGAGGGGAGAAGCGCTCGTGGCTCGGGTTCGCGAGCAGCATGTGCTCACGTGAGCGAAGTTGCCGTCGTCGCGGTCGGTCTCTCAGCGTGCGCCGGCCGTCTGCGTCACGCTGCGCGAGGACGCACTGCACGACGACGAGCTCGCCGCGCTCCCCGCCTTCGCGATCGGCCCACACGAGGCGAGGCGCGTCGTCGTCGGGCGCTCTTACGATCGCGTCGAGGAGGACGTCGCTCAGCGCATCACTCCTTGAAGAACGAGTCGTATTTCTTCTCGAGGTCGGCGGTCACGTCGCGCGTCTTCGAGATCTCGGCGAAGACCTCGCCGGCGTCGCGGAGGGCGCGCTCCTTCGTCTGGGAATGCACGGCATAGAGACCAAACTTCATGTTCATGCCGTGGTTCCACTCGTAGTTGTCCATCAGCGACCACGAGAAGTAGCCGCGTACGTCGGCGCCGTCCTTGATCGCGTGGCGCGTCTCGGCGAGCGTCTGCACGACCCACGCGGCGCCGCGCGGCTCATCGTCCTGCTCGGTGCCCGTCTCGGTCACGTAGATGGGCTTCTTGTAGCGCTGCGCGACGCGCATCAGCGTCGGATGGATGCCGCGCGGCATCGCTTCGAGCGGCGCCATCGGATCGAAGTCGAGGAACGGTGACACGAACCCGATCGGGAGCGCGCCCGGCTTGGCCTTCATCCGGAAGTAGTAATTGACGCCGATGAAGTCGATGCGGTTCGCGAGATCGGGCCGCACCGGCGCCTTGCTGTCGCCTTTGTCCCAACCTTCATCGAGGCGCCCGAAGACGACGCCATCCATGAACATGTCGTGCAGGAGGTACTGCGCATGCTCGGCGGCCTTCTGATCTTCGGGGGAGGTGGTGTTCGGTACGATGTCCGAGAACGCGTAGACGATGCCCACCTCGGCGGCCTTGCCGTCCCCGTCGGCGTCCACTTTGTCGAAGGCCTTCAGCGCGTCGTACATATGCGCGTGCGCCTCGACCATCGCGCTCGCCGCGGTCTTCGCCGCGTCGACCTTCGCCCAAGGTCCCGAGAGGCCTGGCGGGTTCGATCGCATCGGCGTCGCGATGAGGTAGCTCGGGAACACGACAGCGGAGAACGGCTCGTTCAAGGTCGCCCACGTGTCGACCTCGCCGCCATACTCCTCGGCGACGAACTGCGCGTACTTCGTGATCTCGTTGACGATGCGCGCGCGGTTTGGATCGGCCCAGCCCGCCTTGCCGTCCTTGATGCACTGCTCGAGCGATTGGTTGCACGCGTTGCCGTCATGCACCCAGAGCGGCAGGCTGTAGTGGTTGACGGTGACGAAGGGCAAAAGCCCGCGCGTCTTCATCGCCGCGAAGAGCTTGTGATAGAACGCGACGCCGTCGGCGCTGGCGATCGCCTTCAGCGACGCGTGGCTCCCCACGCCCCACGTCGGGTTCGGGAAGATGCGGCTCCACTCGATCGAGAGACGAAGCGCGTTGTTGCCGAGCTGTGCGGTCCCTTTGCCCGCCGCGCGATCGAGATCCTTCTCGTAGAGCTCGTAGAACCCCGGACCCTTCGCCGGCGGATCCTTCGACATGAAGAGGATCGGGTTGTCGACGATGCGCGGCGTCGTGATCCATTGGTACCAGTCGCTCGCGCGATCTTCGCACGTGCTCGCCGCCACCGTCGGGCAGCCCATGTCGACTTGAAACCCCGCGATCGCCGAGCCGAACGCGAAGCCCTTCGGAAACGTCCCGATGACGGGCTCCTCGGGTGAGGCGGGGTTTCCGGACGAGGAAGAGGAAGACGGAGACGCGTTCGGCTCGCGCGGGGCTCCGCTCGACGACGAGCTCTCGCCGCCGGTCTCTCCCGAGCCTCCGCACGCGGCGACCGCCGCGATCACGCCGAGCCAAGCGCCAACCCTCATGACCCACGATGAAGCACACCTGATGCCACATGGTGGTCATCGCCGAAGGCCACGAAACAAGGCGGATCGCGCGCTCTCTCGAGCCGAACGGATCGGGAAAAGCCGCCAAAACCCGATCCGTGGATGATGTGCGATCCAGGCGTCGCGATCGAACGATCGCGGCTGCCGGATCCAGAGGCAGGCGTCAGCGGCAGCGACTCGAGCTCGAGGTGCAGGCGTCGCGCTTCTTCGTGAAGGCGTCGAGCGTCGCTTTGTCGAGCACGTGGTACTCGTGCCACGTGCCCTGCGAGCCCGCGCCTGCGCGGACGCCGGCGAGCTTGCCGTCACAGACGAGCAGGCTCATGTCGCCGCCCGTGCTCTGCGTCGTCTTCACGAGCACGAGGCCATCGCGCACGCGATCGATCTTGCCTTCGAGGCTCATGATCTTCGGCGGACCGCTCGCGTACATGTCCATGTCGGTGCCGAGCACGCGGCACGTCATGTCCTTCTTGACGTCGCCTGCCGCGAGCATCGGCGGCGCTGCGCGTGACGTGAGGCGTTCACCGGCCTCGGTCGTCGCGCCGTCGAAATCGAACATCGCGCCGTAGCGCTCTTCGCCCACCGTCACCGTCCCAGCCGGGAGGCGTGCGATGTCTTTCCGATCGAGCGTCGTGATCTTCGGGAGCGCTTGGCTCGTCGCGCCGTCGGCGAACGCGACGCCTGGCGCGAGCATCACACCGAGCCCGCTTTGGTCCATCGGGGTCGGCTTGATGTAGAAGCTCGCCTGCAGGACCGCGAGCGGCACCTTGAGCTTCGCCGCGCTCGCCTCGGTGAGGTTCGCGTCGTCACCCGTGACGGCCGCTTCGCCCGGCGCGCCGTCCGTCTCTCCTCCGCACGCGATCGAGGAGAGCGAGAGCGCGACGCCCATGACGACCGAGACCACCGAACCCACGAAACGACGAGAGAGCATGCCCACGCCAAAGCGAAGACTATGCCTAAATGTAAGCCTTTGAATACACTGACGCACAATGTAATGCTGTGGATCTCCGAGGCGTTGCACGCCGGATCCAGAGACGAATCAGCCGCAGGTCACGGCGCGGCCGCGAGCTACCTTCCGCACGCCTCGATGCGGCGCGCGTCCATGCGGCGAAGCTTGGGGTCCTTCGGCTTCGCCGTGCGCGCGCGGTCGCACTCTTTGACCGCGATGTTGCACATCAAGAGCTTCGACGCTTGCGACTGCGGTGAGCCTTTGAGGTGATCGAGGGCTTCGCTGGCGACGACGAGCGGAGCGTCGAAGGCGCAGAGCGCGGAGGCTTCATCGAGCGTCTTCTTCGTCTCGGGATCGGGCTCGCGGCCTCCTGACGGAGGCGTCCGCTTGGACTCGACCTCGTCGCATTTCGACTGGAGATCGCCTTCGCCTCCCTTCGCGGGGTTCGACGTCGTGTTGTGCGCGATCATCCATTGGATGTCCGCGAGCGAGGCCTTCGCCTTGTCGAGGGCTGCGGCGTTCTGGGCGGCGCGCGCGGCCGATGCCGCCGCGGAGGCTGCGGCGGCGGCGGCGGACGCCGAGGCGGCAGCAGCAGCGGCGGCAGACGCGCTCGCGGCGCTGAGCGTCGCAGACGACGACGCCGACGGATCGCCCTTCGCTCCTCGCATCTTCGCGCACGGTCCGAACGCCGCGCCGACCGAGAAGAACATCACGCTCGCGAACGAGGCGTTGCGAAGAGCAGCGGCAGACAGTCCGAGCATGCGGGCTCGGCGAGTATATCAGGCTCGTGAAACGCGACGTTAGGGGCTCGCTCCTCGCCCGCACGACGGGAGAGGGGGTTGGACGGAGCAGGCGAGGAGCGGTGACCCTCACCTAGCCACAAGCGTGCCGCGCCGCGAGCGCCGCGAGCGCCAAGGCATTTCGCGATCAACGCACGTGTTTGGCGGCGGCTCGAGCATGATCCCGGATCAACGAGGCCCGAACGTGTAAGGGCAGCGCGACACCATGGTCGAACGCGCGTACCTGATCGCTTCGATCACGCGGGCGCGAGCTCAGAAGCCGAAGGAGGTCTGCGCCCCTTTGGCGAGCGGCCGCTGAAATGTGGACGGCGTCGTGTAGTGGCTCATCTCGTCGGCGTTGAGGCCGTGGCGCTTGGCGGTGCGCTCGAACAGCATGCGGATCGTGTCGGCGTAGACGCCTTCGCCGCGACCTCGCGAGCCGTAGGTGGAGTCGTAGAGCTTTCCGCCGTGCGCCTCGCGCAGGCGGCGAAGGACCTTCTCGGCCCGCAGCGGCAGCTTTTCGCGGAGAGCCTGTTCGAAGACCTCCTTCACCGCGCCAGGAAGTCGAAGAAGGACGTAGAACGCGTGCCGCGCGCCGGCCTCGCTCGCGCGCTCGATCACGTCGCCGAGGTGGTCGTCGTTGAGGCCTGGGACGATGGGCGAGACGCTCACGCCGACCTGGATTCCGGCCTTCGCGAGCGTCTCGACGATCTTGAGCCGGCGCTCGGGCGTGGTCACCATCGGCTCCATCGCCTTGGCGACGTCGGCGTCCCAAAACGGAACGCTCACCGACACGCGCACGCTCGCGACGCGCGCGAGCTCTTGCAGCACGTCGATGTCTCGCTCGATGACGGGCGACTTCGTGATGATGCCGACGGGGTTCTTGTATTCGGCGCAGACCTCGAGGCACTGGCGGGTGAGGCGCATCTTCGACTCGAGCGGCTGGTAGCAGTCCGTGATGCCGCTGAAGACGATGAGGTCGCCCTTCCACGATTTCTTGTCGAACGCCTCACGGAGGAGCTCCGCCGCTTTCGGCTTCACGACGATCTTTCGCGAGAAGTCCGATCCTGCTCCGAGCGAGAGGTACTCGTGCGACGGACGCGCGTAGCAGTACGCGCACGCGTGAAAGCACCCGCGGTACGGGTTCACGCTCCAGCGGAAGCCGACGTCGGGCGAGTCGTTCGAGGCGAGGATGCTCCTCGATTGATCCTCGTAGACCTCGAGCTCCGCGCCCGGGACCTCTCCCTCGTCATAGGTGATCGTCGCCTTCTCGAAGCGGCTCTGCGGATTCGACACCGGGAGATAGCGCGTCACCCGATGGGTATACCATACGGATGTTCAGTATCAAACTCCGGCCCCTACTTTTTTCGAGGCGGCGCATGGAGCGCAGGGCGTCCAAAGTGGACGGTGACGAGCGCGCTACTTGCCCGCGATGTGCTCGACCAACGTGGTCGTGCGGAGGCGTTTGCCGTTTCGCTCGACGTAGTAGTAGACGGGCGCGCCGGGGAGCTTTCGCGCGAAGTAGTAGGTCCACACTTCGCCTTCGTCCATCGCGACCTCGTAGACGATGCAGTCCCACTTGCCCGACGGCAGCTTGATCTTCTCGTCGCGTGTCGTGACTTTGTCTTTCGGGAACTCCGCGTGCTGCTGGAGCGTGAGCCAGCCCATGCGCTTCGGCGCGTCGCCGCCGGAGAACACCTCGGCGCCGCCTTCGTCGACGTTTCGGAACGTGATGACGCGCTCCTTCGTCGGCTTGTTCGGCTCTTCGACTTTGTAGCGGTACGTGCGGCCGCTCTTCGTCGCGTCGCGGATCTGCTCCGCGGTGAACGGGGCAGGGTAGACGGGGCCTTTCGGCTTGTCCGGCGCGCCCGCGTCGCTCGCGGCCGGTTGGTTGGGATCGTCCTTGTCGTTCTTCTCGAGCTCGGCGAAGGCCTTCGAGTTGTCGTCCTCCGCGACCTTCGCCGGCTTGCTGCCGCACGCCGTGGTCACCGCCGCGGAGAGCGCCACCACGAGGAGGGTGGCTCCCGCAGCACGGCGGTGATGGACACTGTGAAGCATCATCATCACGTTCGTCGTACGCGATCCTGTCAGGCCTTCGGCGCCGCCTTCGTTCGAGCGTCGTCGGTTTTGTCGTCGGGTTTGTCGGCCGCGGACGTGAAGGTGAACGCGAGCTTCTTGCCCGGCTTCTTCTCGCCCGTGTCCTCGTCGGTGATCTCGGCCTCTTCGACGTCGATGAGGACCTTGCCGCCCTTCTCGAGCTTGCCGAAGAGAAGCTCTTCGCCGAGCGGCTGCTTGACGTCCTCTTGAATGACACGCGCGAGGGGACGCGCGCCGAAGTCCGGGTCGTAGCCCTTCTCGGCGAGGTGCGTGCGTGCGTTCGGCGTGAGCTCGAGCTCGACGTTGCGCTCGGCGAGCTGGCCGGTGAGCTCCTTCATGAACTTGTCGACGATGCTGCCCATCGTCTCTTGCGAGAGCGGGTCGAACTGGATGCGTGCGTCGAGGCGGTTGCGGAACTCGGGGCTGAAGAGGAGCTTGTACTCGCGCTCCGCGTCACCGGTGGCTCGGCGATCGCCGAAGCCGACGGCGCGCCGGCCGAGATCGCGTGCGCCGACGTTGCTCGTCATCAGCAAGATGACGTGGCGGAAGTCGGTCGACTTGCCGTTGTTGTCGGTGAGCTTGCCGTGGTCCATGATCTGGAGGAGCACGTTGAAGACATCGGGGTGTGCCTTCTCGATCTCGTCGAGGAGCAAGACCGCGTGCGGTGTCTTCGCGATCGCGTCGGTGAGGAGACCGCCTTGATCGAAGCCGACGTAGCCCGGCGGCGCGCCGATCAAGCGCGAGACGGTGTGACGCTCCATGTATTCGCTCATGTCGAAGCGCACGAAGCTGATGCCCATGATCTTCGCGAGCTGCTTGGCGACCTCGGTCTTGCCGACGCCAGTGGGGCCCGTGAGGAGGAAGTTGCCGATCGGCTTCTCGGGCGATCGCAGGCCAGCGCGCGCGAGCTTGATCGCGGCGGCGAGCTGGAGGATGGCGCGCTCTTGCCCGAAGACGACGCCCTTCAGCTCCTGGTCGAGGTTCTTGAGCTTGGCGCGGTCGTTCGAGCTGACCTCACGCGGCGGGATTTGGGCCATGCGCGCGAGGACGGTCTCGACCTCGCTGACGTCGACGATGATCTTCGGCTTCTTGTCCGCAGAGTCGGCGTCGAGGCCGGGTGAAGACTCGCTCGCCTTCGGGAGGAGGACGGGCAGAGGCGGCACCTCGCCGGAGCGCGTGGTCTTCGGGGCGTCGGGCGCGGGGGCGCCGTTCGCGGAGGACCCGTTGAGAGGAGAGGCCTCCTTCTTCTCGTCCTTCTTGCTCAGGTCGGGCGAAGACGCAGGGCCGAGCTGAAGCGGCGCGGCCGCCTTCTCTTCGGAATAGAGCTTGAGCTTCGCGGCGGCGCCGGCCTCGTCGAGGAGATCGATCGCCTTGTCGGGGAGGCGGCGATCGTGGAGGTAGCGTGCGGAGAGCGTCGCGGCGGCGTCGAGCGCGGCGTCGGTGTACTTCACGCCGTGGAACTCTTCGTACTTGCTGCGGAGACCCTCGAGGATCTTCTTCGTGTCTTCGATCGACGGCTCGATGACCTCGACGCGCTGGAAGCGTCGAGAGAGCGCGCGGTCCTTCTCGAAGTGCTGGCGGAACTCTTCGAACGTGGTCGAGCCGATGCAGCGCATCCGGCCCGAGGCGAGCGCGGGCTTCAAGAGGTTCGACGCATCCATGCTTCCGCCGCTGGTCGCGCCAGCGCCGACGATCGTGTGGATCTCGTCGATGAAGAGGACCGCCCCGTCGATCTTTTGCAGCGCCTTGACGACGCCCTTCAGACGCTCCTCGAACTCGCCGCGGTAGCGCGTCCCGGCGATGAGCGCGCCCATGTCGAGCGAGTACACGGTCGACTTCTTGAGCGCGTCCGGCACTTGCCCAGTGACGATCTTGAGCGCGAGGCCTTCGACGATGGCCGTCTTGCCGACGCCCGAGTCGCCGACGAGCAGCGGGTTGTTCTTCTTGCGACGCGCGAGGATCTGGATCATGCGCGAGATTTCGTTCGATCGACCGACGAGCGGGTCGATGCGCTTCTCGCGGGCCTCGTCGTTGAGGTTGATCGTGTACGCCTTGAGCGGGTCGCGGCGCGAGCGCGGCCCGTCGCCATCGCCATCGAGGGAGGCCGCCTCTTTCTCGCGACCCTCATCGGCCTCTTCGGCCTTCGAGACGCCGTGCGAGATATAGGCGACGACATCGAGACGGGTGACGCCCGCCTTCTCGAGAAGGCTTACCGCGGGCGACTCGCGCTCGGCGAAGATCGCGACGAGGACGTTCGCGCCGGTGATCTGCTCTTTGCCGCTCGACTGGACGTGGGCGGCGGCTCGGCGAATCGCGCGCTGAACCGCGAGCGAGGCGGCGGGGACGTCGAACGTCTCCTCCGGCACGCTCTCGAGCTGATCCGAGAGGAATTGCTCCAGCTCTTTCTTGATCGCCGCGGGGTCACCACCCGCGTGGCGGATGATCATCGCGGTGCCTTCGTCGAAGAGCAGCGCGTACAGCAAGTGCTCGAGCGTGAAGTACTCGTGCCGCCGGCGAGCTGCCTCGTTCTGGGCGAGCGTCAGTGCGATCTCGACTTCGGGACTGATACGCATCGTTTATGCACCACTCCATAGAAGAGAGGACTGGCACGTCAACCTGTGCTGCTGCGTATGCTCCCACCCAAACTGCTGGCGAAGCCTCCGGTGACGTCCATCGAACATTGTAAGCACGCTCATTGCTCTCCGCTCATTCGGCTCATTCGGGCTCCGTCGTCAGCAGGAGCGGCATTCCATTTTCGCGCGCGGCATCCATCACCTGCTGAGCTTTCGTCTCCGCGACGTCCTTCGTGTAGACGCCCGCGACGGCAGCCCCCTTGTGATGAACCGTCAGCATGATGTGTCGTGCTTCGGTCTCGTTCTTGTGGAAAAAACGCTGGAGCACGTACACGACGAACTCCTGCGTCGTGTAGTCGTCATTGTGAAAAATCACCTTGTAACGCCGCGGAATCGAGCTGACCGGCTTGTCCTCGAGCTCGACATCCTCACCTTCGTTGGGTGTCTGGATCGGACCGGGCGGATCCGAGCCGCCGGCGGATGCAGAGATGCGTGAGTCGTCAAAACGAAACATGTTTCTTCCGTAGTCTCGCGTTCCTCACGACGACAAGCAACCGTCCCCGTCACCCGAACGCGAAAGCTTGATCGGTCGGGATCGGCAAACGCCACCGGCATGTGCGGCGTCATCCGACGCGGCAGGCTTAGGATGCCGCGCGCGCGCGCACCGTTTTCGTGGAGAAAACCGCCGTGTCTACGTGACGCCAGCACGTCACTCATTTGGGGCGCCCTTATGGAAGAGCCCGTCGCTTTCGCCTTTGACCGGGCGCTGTTAGCTTAGAAAACGACCATGACCGTGACGCTTCAGGAGAACACCGTCGTCGCCGATCGCTTCCGACTCGTTCGGATGATCGGCCGCGGTGGAATGGGCTCGGTTTGGCAGGCCATGCACATTGGCCTCGACACGCCGTGCGCGCTGAAGTTCATCGAGGGCGAGCTCGCGAATGTCGCAGACGCGCACGCCCGCTTCGAGCGTGAGGCCAAGGCAGCTGCGCAGCTTCGCAGCCCTCACGTCGTGCAGATCATCGATCATGGCGTCTGGCAGGGCCGTCCCTACATCGCAATGGAGCTTCTCGAAGGAGAAGACCTCGGCAAGACGCTCGCGAAGGCCGGCGGCAAGCTCCCTCCGGCGCAGGTGAACACGATCATCCAGCAGGTCTGCCGGGCGCTCACGAAGGCGCACGCGGGCGGCATCGTTCATCGCGATCTCAAGCCGGACAACATCTTCCTCGTCAACGATGACGACCGCCAGATCGTGAAGATCCTCGACTTCGGCGTCGCGAAGCAGACGTCGCAAGCGATCGACGGGAGCAACACGAAGACGGGCGCGATGCTCGGGACGCCCTATTACATGAGCCCGGAGCAAGCGCAGGGCATCAAGAGCGTCGACGCTCGGAGCGATCTCTGGTCGCTCGCCGTCATCGTCTACCAGTGCATCACGGGACGTCTGCCGTTCGAGAGCGAGGCGCTCGGCGACCTGCTCGTGAAGATCATCGTTCACCCGGTCCCGGTGCCTTCGCAGATCGCGCACGTGCCGCCTGGGTTCGATCGCTGGTGGGCGAAGGCCGCCGAGCGCAACCCCGACGCGCGCTTCGCGACCGCGAAAGATTTCGCGACGCAGCTCGAGCTCGCGCTCGGCGCCTCGTCGATCACCGACGTTGGGATGCAGATCCCTCCGCACCAGCTGCAAGGCACGGCCGTGATGCCGAACCAGCAGACGGGGCATCAGATGCAGCGGCCGTTTCAGCAGACGCCGAACCCCGCCGGCCATCAAGGCTACGCGCCCGCGCAGACCGCGGCGCTCGTGCAGACGCCTCATCCTGGCAATCACCCCACCAACCCCACCCCCGCGGGGATGGTCATGGGCCCCGGGCCGATGGGCGCGCAGAGCGCGAACAACATCAAGCTCGGCGGAAGTAACCCGGCCACGTTCTCTGGCGTCGAGCCTCCGGTCACGATCCCGAAGAAGGGGCCGCCCGTCGGGATCATCGCCGGCATCGGCGCGGTCGTCTTGATCGGGCTCGTCGGCGCAGGTGTCGTCGTCGCGCGCGGTCGAACGACGACCGTGTCAGGTGGACCTTCTGGCTCGGTGTCCGTCGCGACCGCGTCGAGCACGCCCGACGTGAAGACCGACGAGCCTCCGGTGCCGCCGCCGCCCGCCACCGCCACAGCGGAGCCCACCGCGACCGCGACGACGACCGCCACGACGGTGGCCACGGCCGACAAGCCGATCCCGACCGCGAAGTCCGGCAGTGGCACACGGCCGGCGCCCACGACGACGACGACGACGACCACTGCGACCGCGACGGCGAAGCCCACGGCGACGGCATCCGCGGCGCCTTCTGCGTCAGCGAAGAAATGGGTTCCCGGGTTCTAGGGCCTCAGTCACAGGCCGCGCTGTCTTCGAGCGACCCGAAGGAGCGCGCCGAGGCGCTCGTTCGCGCGACGCGATCGATCCCCGAAGCGGAGCTTCGCGTCTCCTACGTGAAGAGTGTGCTCGCGCGATCGAGCGACGACGTGACCGAGCTCGCGCGTTCGCTCGATGTCCTCTGCGCGCGCGCGGAGCAAGCCGAGCCGAGCGCGCGTGAGGCGCTCGTGGCGCTCGTCGATGCGCTTCAAGATCCGTCGCTCGGCCTCGTCGTGCAGCGGCTTCGTGAGGAGGCAGCTGGCGTCCCGCACCTCGCGCTCGAGCGGCTCGTCCGCCATCCGATCTCGATCGCGCCGTCGCGCGACGTGCCCGATCCCGATGAAGATCGCATCCCCGATTACGGTCGCGGGCGTCCGCTCACGCTCGGCGAGCGCAAGTCGCTCGCGCGAAGGCCCGATCGCGAGATGACCGAACGGCTCCTCCGCGATCCCCATCCCGACGTCATTCGACAGCTGCTCGTGAACCCGAAGGTGACGGAGGAAGACGTGCTGTCGCTCGCGGCGCGCCGGCCATGTCGTCCGGACGTGCTCACGCAGATCGCGCGCACACCGCGATGGACGCACCGCCCTCGCATCCGCGTCGCGCTCATCTTGAACCCCGACACGCCGCTCGAAGTGACCGCGCCGCTCGTCGGCCTGCTCGTGCGCCAAGAGCTTCGCCTCGTCGCGACATCCACCACCGTCGCGCCGGCCCTTCGCGCGCTGTGCCTCGAGCATCTCGAGCGCCGCCCGCCGTCACCGTTCGACGACGTCGACGAAGACGTCTTGCAGTAACTCGCGCGCGGAGACAGCCTCCGCGCTGTTCTCGTACGCGCGCGGAAACGGCCGAGTCGCTCGAAGACTCGCTTCCCTCGGCCTCCGCGCTGTTCTCGTACGCGCGCGGAAACGGCCGAGTCGCTCGAAGACTCGCTTCCCTCGGCCTCCGCGCGCTAGCCTTCGTCTTCTTCGATTTCCCAGCGCTGGAGCGCGGTCACGCCGATCGCCGATGCGCAGCTCGGACAGAGCTTTGGCTCTTCGTAGCGTCGTTCGTCGCCGCGCGTCCAAACGAGGAGGCCACGTCCGCTCGGGAGCTCGAGGTCGTCATCGTCATCGGCGAGCTGCTCGGAGCAGACGCTGCAACGCGCTTCGTCGGTCTCGAAGAGGATCGCGTGACTTGCGCTGACGAATCCTTTGGGGAGCTCGCTCATGATGTTCGTTCTCGCCTTTGCTGCTCGAGCGGTAGCACGTGCGCGATGAAGAAGCTCACGTCTCGTTTGTACGTACGTCCGCACGACGTCCCGCCCTTACTCAAAGCATTCATAGCTTATTTTCCCGGCGCTTCGCACCGTCTTCGGCAGGTTTCCTGGCGGTCTTTTGCGGATTGTCCACAAGAGCTCGCGGCTCTTTCTTCGGCTTTCACCGACGCGGCGGCGTGCCGAGGGCGCGATTTTCCACGCAACGACCGGCGCGCGGCGGCCGAGAGGCTCCTTGCACCACATGGGTAAGGCATCGCCATTCGAAGGGCTTTTCGCGGTTGGGCTGCTCGTCTCGGCGCTCGTTTGCGGCGGGCTAGGCCTCGGTTGCGCGAGCGTTCCGCCGCTTCCGCCCAAGGCGCTCGAGCTGAACCAGAGCGGCGCCGCGGCGCTGGCGGCAGGCGATCTGACCACCGCCGAGGCCCGCTTCGCGGTCGCGATCGAGTACAGCCCGAAGTTCACCGAGGCATGGGTCAACTTGGGCTATGTCGAGCTGCGTCGAGGAAACCTCGCGAAGGCGCGCAAGGACTTCATCAAGGCGCGCGACCTGAACCCGGACTTGCCCGCGCCGCATCACGCGCTTGGGCTGCTCGCCGACCAGCGCGACATCGGCAAAGAGGCGGAAGGACACTATCGCCAGGCGCTCAAGGTCGATCCGGGGTTCGTGCCGTCACGATCGAACCTCGCGCGGCGCCTGTTTCAACGCGGCGCGTTCGAGGAGGCGAGAGATCAGTACCTACGCTTGACGCAGGTGCAGCCGGAGGCGCTCGCTGGCTATCTCGGTTTGGCGGAGTGTCTGCTCCGTCTCGATCGTGATGGTGAGGCCGATGACGTCATCGGTCGAGCGCGAGCGAGGTTCGGTGACGGCCCTGAGCTCCTCATGCTCGTCGCGCGACAGCTCTTGCGTCGCGAGGCGTACGCGGAGGCCGAAGAGATCCTCGCGCCGCTCACCGACGACGAGGATCGTTCTCGCGCCGCCGCGGCGTGGGCATGGATCGGCGTGTCACGCCTCGCGCGAAAGGACAGAGACGGAGCGCGAGCGGCCGCACGCGAAGCGGTGGTGATCGATCCGACGAGTGAGGTCGGCGCGTCGATCCTGTCGAACGCGACCGCGCCGAAGAAGTGAAGGCGGCTCCGCGCGACTCAGCGCAGGAGGAGGAACGCCGTGCCCGCGAGGAGGACGACGACGCCGGCGACGATCCCGATCACCATCCAGATCGGCACGTGCGTGCCGGGGATGTCGACGCGATCGTAGTCGTGCGCATCACCGTAAGCGCCGTGCTCGTGCCAGCCGGCGGGGTTCGGTGGTGCGTGACGGTAGGGACCGTCGGGAGCTTTGAGCTCGGGGCCGCTCGTGCCGGCGGCGGCGGGGACGGCGATCGCGGGCATCGGCGCCGTCTTCTCGTCCATCATCTCTTCGGTGAGGATGTACTTGCGGTACTTGAGCGGCTCGCCGTCGGCGTCCGGCGCCTTCAGCGACGGGCCGTCGAATTGAACGATGATCACGGTGATGTTGTCGTGACCGCCGGCCTGGTTCGCGCGCTCGGTGAGCGCCTTGCAGATGTCGAGCGGCTCCATCCCGGAGCGGAGCGTCTCGCGGATGTCCTCGAAGCGGACCATGCCGGAGAGACCGTCGGAGCAGAGCAGGAGGATGTCGCCCTTGCGAACCTCGGCGTACGTCAGATCGACCTGCACGGTGTCGGACGTGCCGAGCGCCTGCAAGATGATGTTGTTGTGCTCGAACGTCTCGGCTTCTTCTTCGGTGAGCTGACCGGCCTCGATGAGCTGGTTGACGAGCGACTGGTCGCGCGTCAGCTGAACGAGCGTGTCGCCGCGCAGTATGTAGCCGCGGGAGTCGCCGACCTGCGCGAAGAAGAGGACCTCGTCGACGAGCGCAGCGGCGGTGACTGTGGTGCCCATGCCGCGACGTGATCGATCGGCCTTGGCTTCGTGGAAGATGCGGAGGCCAGCGGCCTCGACCGCGCGGACGAGACGGCGAGCGAGATCGTCGCGGCGCACCGCGCGATCGCCGAGCCCGTCGACGAGGCGCTCGTAGATGATGTCGACGGCGAGCTGGCTCGCGATCTCGCCGGCGGCCGCGCCGCCCATGCCGTCGCACACGGCGAAGACGGCGCCTTGGTTGCCGATGATCGTGGCGCGGTTGGCCTCGAGAAGGCCACGCGAGCGACGCGTGAGATCGGCGACGAGGAAGTTGTCTTCGTTGTGCTCACGGACCTGTCCAACGTCCGTGCGCGCGAAGAGCTGAACGCGTACTTCGTTCCCGGACGCAGCGACGTTGCTGCCCGAGCCTTCGCTCGAAGTGGTGCTCCCGCTCTCGGGAGGCGGTGCGGGCGTCTGTTGCGTCACTTACGCACGCGCTCCTGGTGGAAGGTCGAAGTCGACACGGAAAAGCTGTTGGCCAACGCGGAAGTGGTCGCCTGGCGCGAGCTCCACATCACCACGGATCCGCAGGAACGTCCCGTTTGACGATCCAAGATCGACGAGCGCGAAGCGCGCTTCGCCGGGCGGGGGTTTCGACGAGCCTGGGGCATGACCATCGCGAGAGAGCAATCGAATCGCCGCATGACGGCGTGAAAGGAACGGGTCCTCGGTGAACACCACATCTCCCGACTCACGTCCGAGCACGGTCTCCACTTTGCGAACGTAGTAAATGTCGCGCGCGATGCCCTCGACTGTCCGCTGACAGAGCCGAGCGTATCTTGGAGCGGCAGGAGAGCCAAACAAGAGTGTGCCGTGTTCCTGCGCAGGCCCAAATCCGCCTTCGCCTTCACGCAAGATATCGAAGCGCAGAACCTGCTGCCCGACGAGGATCAAATCGTTGTCGACCAAGGGAACGGCGACCTCGGGGTTGTCCGAGCTCCGGCGGGGCGTCGTGTCCCGCGAGGGCGCGAGCCGCAAAAACACGCCATTTGTGCTTCCGAGGTCCCGGAGGAGCAGCTTTCCGCTCTGGAAAACGATGCGGACATGACGCGGAGATAAATAAGGGTCCTCGGCGACGACCACGTTGCCCTCGGTGCGACCGATATCGAGGAGGTCGCCGAACGGGTAGCTCGGGCCGTCGGCGCCGCTCTTCGCGATGACGACCAGCCGGCCTCGGGTCGTCGCGCCCGCTTGCGGGCTCGGCGGCGCGCTCACCTGAGGAGGCGGCGCGGGCGCGCGGGACGGGGAAGGCGACATCGGCTGCTGCGGGGTGGGCGGCGCGATCTGGCGCTGCTGCGCCTCGACCACGTGGGGGGTTCCAAACCCTCCAGCGATCTCGTTCGCTTGGTTCGCGCTCGGCATCGGCGGAGGCGCGGACGGAGGACGCGGGATCGACGCGAGCGCTGCGGCGGCTCCCATCTGGGGCGGCGGTCCGTAGTTGCTGCTGCCGCCGATCGGTGAAGGCGAGGGCGCCGGCGCATTGCGCATCGGCATCGCGGCGGTGGGCTGCTGCGAGGGGATGCGTGCCTGCGCGGGCGCGTCGGACGTTCCGTTTGCACGTGGAAGGTCGAGCCGCTCGTGCGGGAGCATCGGCGACTGCGGTGAGGCGCTGACCTGCGCGCCGGGCGCGGGCTGCGCGTCGGCGAGCGAAGCTCCACAGAATTTGCAGAACTGCGCGCTCGTGTCGGCGATCCCGCGGCAGCGGCTGCACGTGCGCGCGATGACGCCTTCGGGCGCGCCGCTTCCTCCGACGCCAAGCACACGCATCGGCGCGATCGCGCTCGCAGGCTGCGGCATCGCTCCTCCACCGCCGATCACCGCGGCGGGCGCAGGCGGGAGCGGCGATCGTGACGGCATCGGCGACGCGGCCGCGGGGGATGCTGCGGGACCGGAGGCTGCGCTGCTCAGCGCGATCTGCATCGGCTCGAGCGTGCTTCCGCAGGAGGTGCAGTAGCGGAGGTTTGGACCGTTGACCGTGTCGCAGATCTTGCAACGTCGCTCCGTGGTCGTGACCGGCGGAACGTATGGCGTCTCTGCGTTCGCGTTGACGCCGAGCGCGGTCGCGACGCGTCCCGGTGGCGAGCCCGCGCTCGCCCCAGGAGGCGGACCATAGGCGTCCGCACCACCGAGACCGATCGGTGGCGTAGGCGGCGCAATACGTGGCCCGAGACGCTGGCCACACTCCTGACAGAAGGTCAGGTGCGCAGGGTTCTCACGTCCGCACGTCGAGCACGTCATGACGCGGGTCTTCGCAGGGAAATCACGTTCACCGGATGGGACAACAGGGCCGCAAGATCGTCAAGGTCTCCCATGGGGTTACTTCGGCCTACTGGCGATCGTCTTTCGCACGTGCCGTGACTATCGAATCGCGCTGTTCGAGCACGAGATCCAGCCCGAGAAGCTGCGCAATGCCCGGATTGCGCGCCGCGCCACTCGTATCGACAAACCGGCTCAAGTAGAGCAGGCGGTACGCAAAGGCGAGCCCGACGACCGTTCGTTGCGTGATCTGGTACTCGACGCCTGCGCCGAGGGAGCCCGCCGGACCCCAGGTGTCGATCGCCCACTCGTTTCCGTATCCCGCGACGCCCAGGCTGCCCGAGAGGTAGGGATCGGTGACGCGCGCGGTCGTGAAATAGTAGCGAGCCTCGGCCCGCGCCTGCTGGAGAAGGGCGATGCGATAGAGCTTGTTCGGGTCCTGCTTCGTGAGCTCGTAGGCGCCGCCGATGTACAGCGGCCCTTTGCTTCGCCAGCCACCACGGATGACGATGCCGCCACCTGCGCCGAGCACGCACGGTCGACTCGCGTTGTCGCAGATCGGGCCGGGCGAGAGGATCTGCTCGGTGGTGAACGCGACGCCGTACTGGAAATAGACGAGGCTCGACGGAGGAGGCGCGCCCTTCTCTAGGTCCTGTGCGAAGCGGGTCGAGGTCTCCGTCGTCGCCGGCGTCGCTGCGGCGGGTGTGGGTGTCCCGCCAGCAGGAGGCGTAGGCGGCTCCGCCAGCGCCCCCGACGAGGCGAGCGCGACAGCCGACGTGAGGCTCAGAACGCAGAGGATCTGCAAGGCGCGCACGGGTACCGGCTGAGCATACAACGATACGAAGCGAAGGAAGACGCTCGTGAAGCGAGAGCGGAGCGAGCGGCCCCTTCTGGAAAGAAATCGTCCGATCGGCTCGCGGCTACGTTGACATCACAGCACGGCTTTGCGTATTCGTGGGCGCTGCAGCTTCCAAACGCGCTCGGATTTCTCGACTTCACCGCGCCCGTTCGAAGAAGTGCATGTCCGATTCTCGGAGAAGGACCGATGGAGATCGCTCTCGACAAGCGTGCAGTACGGCAGATTCGTCTCTCGGCGCAGGATGCGATCGAAGAAGGGGACACCGAGACGCTGCGCGAAGACATCCTCGAAGCATTCACGGAAGAGCAGGTTGAGGAGATCGAGCGCCGTCTCGATAGCGGTGACTTTTACGAGTTCCTCACCGAGATGCTCGACGAGTGGTCAGGCGACGACGTGGATGAGCTGTTCGAGCTCCTCGACGCGCAGCTTGGCGACATCGGCGTCGACGTGAAGTTCGAGAAGAAGCCCGTCGCCGCGGAAGAGGAAGAGGAAGAGGAGACCGTCGACGACGAGTTCGACGAGGACGAGGACCTCGACGACGAAGACGAAGACGAGGATGACGACGACGAGGAAGAGGAAGAAGAGGAAGACGACGAGGTCTAGCCCGTCGGCTCTTGTTCCCCACCGTCACTTCGGGACGTCGGGTCTCGCGGTGTCGATCGCAGGCGACGTCGTGTCGCCTTCGTCTTGATGCTCGCGTAGCAGATACGGATGGCACGTCTTCGGCGCCTTGCTCTTCGAGGGCCGCTTGACGCTCGGGCAGCGATCCACGACGCACGGCACGTAGCGTGAGTCCGGAAAGTCGCTGGCCAAGGTCGAGAGGCGATCGCACGCCGTGTCCTTGTCGCCGTCCTTTTGCCAGAGATCGGCCTCGCGCCAGAGCGCGTCGTCGCGCAAGGTCGAGGTCTTGAACTCCGCGTAGAGCCGGTGCAGCGCGTCGCGCGCCTTGGCGCGGTCGTGGAGCTGCTCTTCGTAGATCTTCGCGATGCGAAGGATCGAGGGGATGTAGCGCGGGCGCTCGTAGCTGCCGATCATCGTCGACATCTCGCGGTACGAGAGCAGGCGCTCGAGATGCTCGATCGCCTCTTTGGGATGGCCGAGCTGGCTCTCCATCTCGCTCGCGCGAAAGAGCGAGTCGTCGAAGTAGTGGCCGCGCGGGTAGGGCCAACGGTTCGCGATCTCGACGAACGCGTCGCGCGCCGCGGCGGCGCGCTTGAGCTCGGCGAGCCGCTTGGCGCGCTCGTAGACGACGTGCTCCTCGAGCGACGTCTTCGCCACGCGCGGCGCGAGCGCCTCGAGATGCGTGAGCGTCTTCTCGGGGCCGCCCTCGTCGTCGGCGCGGAGCACGTGCGTGAGCGCGGTGCGCGCGTCGCCGCTCTCGGGGAAGCGCAGCATCATCGCTTCGAATTCGGCGTAGCCCGCGGCAGGGTCGCTCCGCCAGGCGAGGTCGGCGGCCTTGAAGGCCGCGCGTGAGCTGTAGTCGTTCGGCGGGTTCGTCGTGGCGATCGCGCGGAGCTCGCGCGCGGCGCGGGCGACGTCACCGGCGCGTGCTCGTGCGAGGGCCGCCTCGTAGCGCGCGTAGATCCCGTCACGCGGCACCTTCGCGCTGTGCGCGGCTTGGTCGAAGCGATCGGCGGCGACGTCGAAGCGGCCAGCCGAGACGGCGCTCCGGGCGTCGGCGAGCGATTTCTCGTACGCCTCGCCGCGGTTGGGCGCGCAGGCGAACGAGCCGGCGGCGACCGTAACGATCGCGAAGACGCGAAGCGTGGACGGAGAGAGCCTTCTCATGACTTCGTTCGCGTGGCCGCGATCGCCTCGGCGAGGAGATCGGCTGCGCGCTCGGCGTCTTCGTCGCGGACGTCGAGGTGCATCACGCAGCGGAGTCGGCGCGGGCCCGAGGCGTTGATGAGGAGGCCACGATCCTTCGCCGCGGCGGCGACGGCGTCCCCGGTGAGCGGCGGATCGAGGTCGACGTTCACGATGTTCGTCTCGACCTTCGTGAGATCGACGCTGGCGCCCTCGGCTCTCGCGATGCGCTCAGCAAAGCGGCGCGCCTTGTCGTGATCCTTGCCGAGGCGCTCGCGGTGATGATGCAGCGCGTGGAGCGCGGCGGCGGCGAGGATGCCGGATTGGCGCATGCCGCCACCCCAGCGCTTGCGAAGGACGCGCGCGCGCTCGATCCATTCGCGCGACGCGCAGAGGGCGCTGCCGACCGGCGCGCCGAGGCCCTTCGAGAAGCAGATGCTCACGGTGTCGAACGGCGCGGCGAGCTCTTGCACGGACAGCCCGGTCGCGACGCTCGCGTTCCAGATCCGCGCGCCGTCGAGGTGGACGCCGAGCCCATGCGAGCGCGCGCACGTCGCGATCGCGAGCACGCGCTCTTGCGGGAACACGCGGCCGCCCGCGCGATTGTGTGTATTTTCCACGCAAACGAGGCTCGTCCGCGGGGCCCAATAGGCCTTCGGATGGATGCGCTCCTCCATCTCGGCCGCGTCGAAGATCCCGCCCGACCCTGCGATCGCGAACTGCACGCCGGAGAGCGCCGCGCCTGCGCCGCTCTCGTAGAACACGACGTGCGCGCCTTCGCCGACGATCACCTCGTCGCCAGGCCGCGTGTGGAGCGCGATCGCGATCTGGTTGCCCATCGTCCCCGACGTCACGAAGAGCGCCGCCTCCTTTCCGGTGAGGCGTGCCGCTTCGGCTTCGAGCGCGTGGACGGACGGGTCCTCCCCGAACACGTCATCACCCACCGTCGCGGTCGCGATCGCTTCGCGCATGGCGGGCGTGGGTCGGGTGACGGTGTCGCTTCGAACGTCGATGACGTCCAAGCTGGGGTTCTTCGAGGCTTGTCGAGCTTGCGTCTGGCTTTGCATGGAAATCCAACTGGACACGTCGCGCGTGACGAGACGACTCTACACGCCGAATATCCCCCAGAAGGACCCTCCAGTAGTGCGAACGACCTTGCGCAGTGCGTGGTCTTGTGCTTGACTGGTTGAACCACCGGATGAGTCGATGAAAAAACTACCCCCGACGACAGCACCGCAGACCCCGGCGACCTCGGATCCGACGGAGACGCTCGCGGCGATTGGCCCTGTCGCACGATCCAGCGTGGTGGACGCGGTCTCCGACCGCCTGCGGAACGAGATCCTCGCCGGCCGCATCGCCGCGGGGTCGAGGCTTCCGTCCGAGCGGGAGCTGTCGCTCGCGCTTGGCGTCAACCGGCTCACCCTCCGCGCCGCGCTCGCGCGCCTCGAGGCGATGGGGCTCGTGAGCACACGTCATGGCTCGGGCACGGAGGTCGTCTCCTGGCGCGAGCGTGCAGGTCTCGAAGCGCTCCCGATGGTCATGAGGTCGCTCGAGCGTGAAGAGCCCGCGTGGCTCGAGCTGCTCACGTCGCTCCTCGAGGTCCGTCGCGTGCTCGTCTCCGAGGCGGTCGCGCTCGCCGCCGAGCGTCACACCGAAGAGGATCTCGACGCGATGCGCGCCTGCGCCGCCGAGCAACGCAAGAACCTCGGCGATCCGCTCGCCTTCGCGCGCGGCGACCTGGCGCTCCAGCGCGCGGTCGTTCGCGCCGCGCGCAACGTCGGCTTCGAGCTGATCTTGAACTCGTTCGCTCACTTCCCCGAAGAGCAGCCCGATCTGCTGAACGAGCTCTACGATCGCCGCGAAGAGTCGCTTCCGTTCTACGACATCCTCGTCGAGCTCGTTCGAGCCGGCGACGGAGATGCCGCCCGAAGCGCCCTCCGCACGGCCTTCAACGCGATGGACCAAGAGTGGCTCTCGCGTCACGGCCACAAGTCGCGGGGAAGCGGCGACAAGAAGTCCGGCGAGAAGAAGCCGAGCGTCCTCGCCTCCAAAGATTCCACGAAGAGCAGCGGTAAGAAGAAGCGTTCCTAGTCGTCGTCGTTCGCGTCGTCTCGTTCACCACCAACCCTTAGGCCCGCGCGTCTCCCCCGACGCGTGCGGGATGGAGATCGTTTTGTCATGAGGCTCCTCGGATTCGAGCTCGCTTGGGCAAAGGCCGCGTTCGAAGCCATCTTCCCGGAAGGGACCGCGCTCCCGCACGGGATCGCGCGGATGAATCCGGCGCGCTTCCTCGCCGACGCGATCCACGCGTCTGGGTTCGAGCAAGCGGTGGGCCTCCGCGTCACGCTCTGGATCATCGCGCTCGCGCCGCTCTGGTTTCTGCGCCGCCCGAAGACGATCGCCTCGATCGAGCCGACCGATCGCCAGCGTGTCCTCGAGCTCCTCCTCGCGAGCCCGGTCTACGCGGTGCGGCAGCTCGTCGTCGCCTTCAAGGCGCTCGGATCGATGCGCTTCGCGCAGTCGCCGGAGCTCCGCGACGCGATGACGACACCTCGCGAGACGTTGTGGGAGTCGGGCACGGTCCAGATCCGAAAGAAGCCCCGCGTCGAAGCGCCGGCGACGGCGGCCAACGACGTTTCCGTGGGGAACGAGTGGAAGAAGGCGGTGGGGCGATGAGCACCTCCACGCGGTTCCCCGACGACGATTTGCCCGAAGGCTCCGTGGTCGACGGCGAGCGCATCTCGTCGAGCGCGAAGAAGCGCGCGATCAAAGAGGCCTTCGACGTCATCGTGATCGGCTCGGGCGCGGCCGGGTCCGTCGCCGCCCATGCCTTCGCGAGCGCGGGCTTCGAGGTCGCGATCGTCGAAGAGGGGCCTTGGCTCAAGACACGCGAGGTACGCGAGGACGTCCACTCGACGTTCGATCGCGTGATGCGGATGCGTGGCATGCAGGTGCTGCAGGGCCGATCGTTCATGCCGCTGATCCAGGGGCGCTGCGTCGGCGGCAGCACGCTCGTGAACTCGGCGATCGCGTGGCGCGCGCCAGAAGACGTGATCGACGACTGGTCGGATCGCTTCGGCCTCGGTGAGTCGATCGCCGCAAGCACGCTCGAAGAGCACTACGAAGCGCTCGAGCGCGATCTGTCGGTGCGCGAGGTCCATCCCGACGCGATGGGCGAGAACAACCGCCTCTTCGTCCAGCAAGCGAAGCGCCATGGCTTCGAGGCGGCGCCGATGCGTCGCTACGACAAGGGCTGCACCGGATCGGGGATGTGCATCACCGCCTGCCCGACGGCCGCCAAGCAAGGGATGAGCGTGACGTACGTGCCATGGGCGCTCCGCACGGGGCGGGCCCGCATCTTCACGTCATGCCGCGTCGAGCACGTCGAGATCCGCGGCGATCGCGCGACCGGCGTGGTGGCGCGATCGAGCACCGGGCACATCGTCGATCTCCATGCGCGCGTCGCCGTCATCGTCGCGGCGAGCACGGTCCAGACGCCGAACATCCTTCGCCGGAGCGGCGTTCGATCGAAGGAGCTGGGCGAGCACTTCCAGGTGCATCCTGGCCTCGCGCTCGGCGGTCTCTTCGATCGCCCGATCCAGATGGCCTTCGGCGCGACGCAAGGCGCCGAGAGCATCGCGTTCCGCAAGACCGATCGCTTCAAGCTCGAGACGATCTCGCTCCCGCCCGATCTGGCGGCGGCACGCATCCCCGGCGTCGGCGCCCAGCTCGCCGAGCGCCTCGCGCAGCTGGGTCACGTCGCGGTGTGGGCCGCGCAGGTCCGCGCCGAAGCGGAGGGCACCGTCCGCGAAGGGTGGGGCGGGGTCGATCGCGTTCGCTACACGATGACCGAGAACGACATGCGCGCGGCGCGTAAGGCGATCGCGCTCATCGCGCGTCTGCTCTTCGAGGCAGGCGCGAAGGAAGTGTGGCCGGGGGTCTATGGCGTGCCGAGCGTGCTGTCGACGATCGACGATGTCCGTCATCTCGACGAGGCGCCGCTCGATCCACGCTCGTACAGCTTCATCGCGACGCACCTCTTCGGCGCCGCGAGGATGGGACCCGATCCGCGCTCGTCCGTCGTCGACCCGGACTTCAAGGTCCACGGCGTCGACGGGCTCTACGTCCTCGACTCGAGCGTGTTCCCGACCAACCTCGGCGTGAACCCGCAGCACACGATCATGGCGATGAGCCGTCTCGGCGCGCACCGCCTGATCGCGCGCGCGGCTCGGGTGCGAGCGGCCTGATCCGCGCGCCGAAAATACGCGTGAAGCGGATGACTCTTGACGACTCGACCGGAGCGGCATACATCCCGCAGCTCATTCTTACCGTGCCGCGATAGCTCAGCGGTAGAGCAGCGCTTTCGTAAAGCGCAGGTCGTCGGTTCAATCCCGACTCGCGGCTCCACTTCTACGATGGTTTTTGCGTGGTCCGAGGGCTGCAGCTAGCGCAGCAAAGGGGCTCTTCGAGACCGGTCGACGTACACGAACGGTACGCGCCATCGGGCTCCCATCGGTCACGTCGGGAGACTCGCTGTGAGCGCGGTCTCGACCTCCAACGACTCGTTGGTGCAGGCTAGCACGAGCCCCCAAATCGAGGCGATCGCTCGCGCGTTTTTCTACTCCGACGCGGAGGTCAGCGCACTCGTGGCGCGGGTGTGCGACGCCCGCCAGCTTGTCCCCGATCGCGTCGAGGTCGAGGCGACGCGCATCCAGCGCGCGCGCGAGGAGGCATGGAACTGCGACGCGTTCGGGAAGCGGACCGAGTACCTCGAGCGCGCTGGCGTCGCACTCGAGCGCGTGAAGCAGGCCACGAGGTGGCGGCGCGGGTGAAACAGGCTTTGCCGATCGCGCTCGTCCTGTTCGCGCTTGCCTTGGGCTTCGCCCTCGAGCGCGGGACGTCGTGCGGTCATGCGGTGTGGGTTGA
>JBGAFW010000019.1:0-141847 GCA_044227045.1 Labilithrix sp. | reverse complement strand
CCAGTGGATGCGTGTGATGGTCGGCGCCGAAGCGATCTTGATCGTGCGCGGTCCAGACCTCCATGTGCGTGCGTTTCACGACGTCTGCCGCCATCGCGGCGCGTCGCTCGTCGCGCTCCGAGCGTCCGCGCCCGACGATGGGGCAGAGGCGCGCTCCGCGTGCGGTCGCGTGTCGAGACGAATCGAGTGCCCGTACCATGGCTGGGCATACGAGCTCGACGGTCGCCTCGCGGTGGCGCCGCACGCGCCATCTTCGCTCGACCGATCGCGAAACGGCCTCCGCGAGGTGCGCGTCGACACGTGGTGCGGGTTCGTCTTCGTGACCTTGGGCGAGGAGCACGAGACGCCTCCGCTCGATCGATGGCTCGGCGAGCCTGCGCCGTGGCTCCTTGCCAACGACGTGCTCTCATCGCTCAGGCTGGGACGCGCCGTCACCTACACGACCCACGCAAACTGGAAGCTCCTCGTCGAAAACTTCCAGGAGTCGCATCACTTTCCGAGCATCCATGGCGCGCTCGAGGAGCTCACGCCGGCGAGCGATGCCCGAACGTGGATGAGCATCCATGGCGGCCCGTGGCTCGGTGGAACGATGGAGATCGACCCGAAGCGCGAGACGGTGTCCGCAGGCGGTTCGATGAACGGCCGCCCCACGCTCGCCCACGCGCGCGCCCCGCGCTCGGACGCGACGCTGCAGCAAGATCCGACGCGCACGGTCTTCGACGCGATGCTCTTCCCGTCGCTCTTCACGAGCCTTCAGCCCGACTACCTCCTCACGTACCAACTCCGCCCGCTCGCGGTCGATCGCACCGAGGTCACAGCCCGACTACCTCCTGCATTCCCGCCGCCTTCAGCCCGACTACCTCCTCACGTCGATCGCACCGAGGTCACAGCCAGCGTCTACTTCCATCCCGCCGCGCTGACGCCGGGCTTCGACCCGCGCGACGTCTACGACCTCTGGGACCGCATCAACGCCGAAGACAAAGTCATCTGCGAAGACCAACAAGCCAACGCGCGATCGCGGGCCTTCGACCCCGTGTGCTATGCATCCGTCGAAGAGGGCATGCATGCCTTCGATCGGATGGTCGCGAAGGTCCACCTTGCTGCGCATCACGCGTCTTCCCGCGCGGTCGAAACGTCAACGACATGAGCCGTCTCTGTGGCATCTGGGGCAAGCCCTACATCGATCTCTCCCCGCTGATCGACACGTCGTGCTTCGCGGAGCTCGACGAAGAGATCATGTGCGCGCTTCCAAAGCTCGAGGTCTCGTACACGGGCGGAAGCCTCAAGTGGATGGGCGTCACCGCTCCGTGGGTGAACAAGGACCCGTATGTAGACTACATGCATGTGATCTCGCGGTTCTCCCGCGAAGAGTTCCTGCGCTTCGTTTCGTATGGCCCATCCCCCGAGGCGTTCGACCCTGAAAAACAAGCCGACTACCGATTCGGCGACGAGACGGACCACCCGCTCACCCGCGAGCAGATGCTGTATTTGAAGTATCGCTACGGCGTCTATTTCCCGTGGAAGGTCTGCTACCACCTGCTCGAGAACGACCGCTGGGAAGACAAGCACTCGGGCGAAGACAAAGACTTCACCGACGAAGCGCGAGCCCTCCTCCCGCGTACCGTCCACTTCATCGAGAAGGGCCTCCCGTTCTCGGAGATCGGCCGCTGCGTCCTCTTCGGCATCGAAGCAAACGACCACGCCCCCGCGCACCGCGACTCAGAGCCAGGCAAGGCGCTCTCGATCGCGCAGTCGATCTCGTTCGACCCCCGCAAGAACAAGCGCTTCTACCTCTGCGACCCCAAGAACGAGACCACCACGCAGGTCACCACGCCGATCTACTGGTTCAACGACATGGACTACCACGGCGTCGAAGCCGCCCCGTTCTTCCGCTACTCCATCCGCGTCGACGGCGTCTTCGAAGAGGACTTCAGCGCCCGCATGCGCGCCACCCTCGGCCGCTAGCGACGCCTCTGCCGAAAGGCGCGCCGACTTCGGCAGAGGGAAAGGGCGGCCTCTGCCGAATGGGTGACGACTTCGGCAGAGGGGAGCGACTTGCCCTCTGCCGAATGGGTGGCGACTTCGGCAGAGAGAAGCGAGTCGGCCTCTGCCGAAAGGCGCGACGACTTCGGCAGAGAGGAGCGAGTCGGCCTCTGCCGAAAGGCGCGCCGACTTCGGCAGAGAGGAGCGAGTCGGCCTCTGCCGAAAGGCGCGCCGACTTCGGCAGAGGGGAGCGAGTCGGCCTCTGCCGAATGGGTGGCGACTTCGGCAGAGAGAAGCGAGTCGGCCTCTGCCGAAAGGCGCGACGACTTCGGCAGAGGGGAAGGCGGAGCCCGGCCAGCGTCCCGAGGCAAAAGGCCGAGGCGCGGGAAGAATGCACGCAACGAATTGCATGGGTGGCCGAGATGCTGGGTGATGACGGAACGCAAACCACGCAAGCGCGCACGACCGCGAGCTCGTAAGAGCGCGCAAGAGACGCTGCCCTTCTCCAAAGAGAAGCCGAAGAAGCGTCGCCGTCGGCGAGGCGTGAAGCTTGGGCGGCCGCCGCGGCCGGAGCGTGTGGGGTTCGTGCCTCACGGGACGCGGCCGGTGCACAACAGGCGCCACCCTGTGCACGTGACGATGCGGTGCAGGCGCGACGTGCCGAGCCTACGCAGCCAGAGCCTCCACGAAGCGATCGTGCGGTCGATTCGGCGTTCGGTGAAGCGCGGGATCGTGGTGCTCCATTACACGATTCAGGATGACCACCTGCACTTGATGGTGGAGGCCGCCGACAAGGTGAAGCTTGCGCGAGGGATGCAGTACCTCTTCTCTCGCATGGCGGTGGTGTTGAACGCGCAGCTTCGGCGCAAAGGGAGCGTGTTTCGTGATCGGCATCACCGGCATGTCTTGAAGACGCCGAGCGAGGTGCGACGCGCGCTCGTTTACATCCTCTTCAACAGCCGCAAGCACGACACGTCGCTGCTCTACAACGAAGATGCGATCGATTGGATCGACGAGGCGTCGAGCGCGATGTGGTTCGAAGGTTGGGATCCGGACGCACGGCCACCTCCAGACGAAGTGGCTCGCAAGCGCGCGGAGATTGGTGCGTCGCCGCTCGCGGTCGCGACGACGTGGCTCGCACACGTCGGATGGCAGCGCGCAGGTGGTCCACTCCGCTTCAGCGAGCGACCGAAGATCGTCCTCTGATACGAGAGGTGGCCTGCGCAACCCCACTCGCGAGGTCGCTTCGGGCCCAGAGATGATCTGCCACGGGAGAGCCTGCCGTGGACTCAGAACGGGGTCGACGCGGTGACGAGGCCGCCGAGGAGAAAGCGGACGCGTGAGCTCGTCTGGGGATCGCGGAGAAGGCCTGAGTGATCGGCGCCGTCGACGTCGACGTGATCAACGCACTTCGGATGATGTGCGGAGTCGTGGCTGACCAAGATGTCCTTCGTGCCACTCATGCAGTGCACGTCGGGGGTGATGCCGATGTCGGCTTCGGCGGCGAGGAGCTGCTTGGGCCATGAGTCTGCGTCGCTGCTCGCTGCGTCACAACGTGTGAACTTTGCTTTGGCGAAGAAGCTCCCTTGATCGAGCTCGGTGAGCTCGTGCGCTTCCATCCACGGCTTGCCGATGAAGATGGAGCCGGCGGTGGCGAACGGGACGCCGAGATGCGGGCTCGCGAGCAACACGACGTGCTCGACCTTCGTGTTTCCGCCGAAGAATGCGAGATAGGAGCGCGTGACGAGGCCGCCCATCGAATGCGCGACGATGTCGACCTTCGGTGAGCCCGTCGCGCGGATCACGTCGTCGATCATCGACGCGAGGTCGGCTGCGAATTCGTGCGTGCTCTCGTTGTCGTAAGAGCCGTCGTCGGGCGTGAGGTGACCCTTGCCCGCGACTGGCTTCGTGCACGCATACGAGCCATCGCTACCGATTCGACCCGGGCCGGCGGTGTACGAGCCGCGTTTGTCCTTCGCGGCGTCGAGGATGTAGTAGTCGAAGGCGAAGAGCCACGAACGACGTGGGATGCTGCGCGTCGGCCACGCTTGGTGGTCGGTCGTGCCGGCATAGATCGATTGGTCCCAACGTTCACTCGACGCGTGAATCATCGCGTCGAACATCTCGGTCGCGTCGTCGTTGCTTCCGCCTTGACCGTGCACGAACACGATCGGACGCGCGGCGCAGGGGCTCTTCTCGCAAGGGACCGCGGTGCTTGCCGCCGATGACGGAGCAGGATCCGCGGCGGGCGAAGGTGCAGGCGTGGCGGGCTCGGTCGGAGAAGACGGCGAGATGTCCGCAGTGGGCGACGAGGAGCCGCCCGTCACATCGACGCCGCATGCGAGCACGCATGCGAGCATCGACGCGCCCGTCACGAGATGAATGGTGGAGGGACTCGTTCGATTCATTCGTGCACGACCCGCCCGCGAGAGCGCTGATTCTTAGCATCCGAAATGCGCGCGCGCCCGCCCGCCGAGACGCTTTCGTGAAGAGCGCCGGCCTCTGCCGAAGTCGCGGACGCTTTCGGCAGAGGGAGCGTCGCGCGACTTGCGCAAGTCTTCGCGCATCATCACGGCGCGTAGGCGCCGTTGGGTGGGACGCTGGATGCGCCTTTGCATGAGGAGGCGCAGAGCGCGGCGGTCATCGAGCGTTCGCGCCGGGAGAGCTCGTCGCGTTCGCGGTTCTCTGGGTTGTCGAGCCAGCTCGAGAGGCGCGTCTCGCCGTTGTTTGCGGTGCCGTAGTACTGCGTCTTCTGATCGGGCGCTGCGATGTGTTGGAACGGAAGCGCCGTCTCTGCTGTGCGTTCGCCGCCGTGGCAGCCGTTGCAGGTCGACATGCCCAAAGCGTCGCGTACCGCGGGCGCCATGGACGTCGACTGACGCGACCACTGGAAGAACGCTTGCGGGATCGGCGCGGCGCCTGCTTGAAAGCCGCCTGGAAGCACATATGTGCCGTTCAAGATGCTCGAGGTGTTCTCGCTCGCCCAGACGTCGAGCGAACGTGAGTTGTCGAGATCGATGCGTGGTGTTGACTGCAGCGGCGTGAAGACGAGCCGGTTCGTCGCCACGTCGAACCTGAGCTCCCGCATCTCCCAGCTTGCCTTGGCGCTCGACGGCGCTGTCTTGTTCGCTTCTTCGACGAAGGCGATCTCGTTCGTTCGCACGCGCCACGTCTCGCGCTTCGAGCTGGCGAGCGCCTCGGTCGTGATCGCCGCCAGGGCATCGTTGTAGTCTGCACCGAATGGCATCTGCCCGAGCGCATGCCACGCGTCGATCCATCCGCGCGCTGTACGTGTCGGCGGGTAGGGGACCTCGACGATGACCGTCATCGGGATCGCCTTGTTCGTCGCGGGATCCTCCGCGGTGTAGACGAAGCGCAGTTCACCGAGATGCTCGCCAGAGCAGCCATCCACCTCTTCGCGGAGGTCTGGCCGATTCACGATCGCGATCAAACGAAACGGCGCGAGCGGGATGCTCAGCCGAGGCGACCCCGACTTCGCGAGCCAAGGGGTGACGAGCGCTCCGTCGACGCCGGGGCGAGGCGTGACCGGGGCGTAGTCGGCGCCGACCGACGTGACCGTCTTCCACGAGTCGAGCCACGCGCGCGTCATCTCTGGCGCGTCGCTCGCGCCGGCCAAGTCTTCCATGCGTGCGCGAAAGCTCCATGCGCCGTTCGTCGCGTTCTGCGCGCGACGGTCGAGCAGCACGCTCCGATGGATGACGAGGAGCTCCTTGAAGCGATCGACCTTGATGCTGCACGTGGGCGGTGGCGTCGCGTTCGCGCACGTCTTCGCGCCGGCGCGTCCGCTGCACGACGCGGAAGACGCGCCGTCGTCTGCGCCGACCCCAATGCCCGACGGATCGCCGCCACGCGACGAGTCGTACGGAGCGTCCACGATGCGCCACTCGCACGCGATCGTGGTCGAGAGGACGAGGGCGAGCAACGGAAAGCCAAGCTTCGACATGAGAGAACCTCCGAGCAGACGAGACGAAGAAAAGGAGACGTTCAACGCGTGAACGGACGAGCGTCCACACGATCGAGAGAGCCGACGAGGGAAGCGACGAGAGAGGACGGGCTACGGGAGCGCGGGCCGCATGGACAGACCCGCGAGCTACTCGAGCGTGTGAAGTAGCTCGCGAGCTTCGTCGCGCCGGTAGCCGCCGTAGTCGCCGTTCGCGAAGGGGCGGAGCGCGGCGGCGGCCTCCGTCTTCCGACCAAGTCGCACGAGCGTGATCGCGCGATTGTACCGGGCTTCGAGCGTGAATCGGCCACTCGGTCCCGCCGCGGCGAGGTAGCGATCCCATGCCGCGAGCGCGGCGTCGGGATCCTTACGGACGAAATGAGCGTCATGCGCATCGCGGTAGAGCGCGTCGACGTCTGGGGAGAGAGAAGAGGAAGGGGAAGACTTCGCCGGCGGCTTGAGCGGTGGCGTGATGGAGGCCGACGGGACGGTGACGGGCGACTCCACCCGCTCGCTTGGGATCTCGCTCGGGACCTCGCTCGGCGATGGGACCGGCAGCGTGGCGTTCGCCGCGGCGGCGCTGTCGCGTGGATCACGAAGCGTGCGCGACTCGGCGTCCATGTGAGGTCGTGAAGAGAGCCACTGCGTCAGCCGTCCCGAGGCGCTCGCCCATGCGCAGAAGACCAGAAACGACGCGGCCATCGGCATCACGATCCATCGCGTGAAGCGGCGCTGGCGAAGCTGGCGCACGCGTCCTTGCCGGGTTGACCTCTCGATGCGCGCAAGCGTCTCGTCCTCGTCGTACACCTCGACTGGGATCGTTTGATCGCGCATCGCGCGCGTGACGCGAGCGAGGAGATCGTCGCTCATGAGGAGGTCCCCCCATCGTCGTTGGCTCCGCCCGAAGACGCATTCGAAGTCGTCACGCTCCCTGCGGTCGGCTGAGCCGCGGCGCGTCCGCCTTGCTTGGCCTGGTCTTCGCCGCCCCCCGCGCTTCGAGGCTGCAACCTCTCGAGCTCCACGCGAAGCTTCTTCTTCGCGAGGAGGACCCGCGCGCGGATCGTGCCGTCGTTCTCGTCGAGCATCTTCGCGACCTCGACGCTGCTGCGCTCTTCGACCTCGCAGAGGACGAAGGCGACGCGCTGATCGACCGGCAGAGCGTCGAGCGCTCGCGTGAGCATCGCCGCGAGCTCGGCGCGCTCGGCCGCCTCGTCAGGACGCGCGGGGCCTTCCGCTTGCGGCTCTCGCGCGAGACGTGCTTCCGCCGCGCGACGTCGAAGCGCGGCGCGGACGTGACGCTGCGCGCGGCGCGCCGCGATCGCGACGATCCACGTTCGAAGTGAGCACTGCCCTTCGAAGCGTCGCATCGAGTCTGGGAGCGCGACGAACACCTCGTGCACCAGATCTTCGGCGACCATTCGGTCCCCGACGAGGCGCTGCGCGAAGGACCGTACGTGCGCATGATGCGCGCGGTAGGCCTCGACCACTGCCTCGGGATCGCCGTCGCGGAGGCGAGCCTCGATCATGGACTCTGCCTCGCATCGCGACCCACCGCGGAGGGACTTGTCGAGGAGCGAAGAACCATGTGCCAAGGCCGCGGCCAACGTCATCATAGCTCGACTCCGAAGACGAATTCGGGGCCGAGTCGGATGAGCGTCTCGTTTCCGTCGTGGAGGAAGCGCGCTTGCGTGAGGAGGCCGGCGCCGCCGAAGAGGCCGAAGTGCTCCGCGAAGCGATAGCCGAAGATCGCGCGAATGCGCGGCTGCATGATGTGTTGGTGGTACGTGTCGACTCCGCCCGTCGGGAGCGTGTCGACCGTGCGCGTGGGCGCGTAGAGCCAAGCGAACGAGAGGTCGGTGTCGACGTACGGGCCAAGGCCGTTGTCACCGATCGGGATGTGTCCGCCGATCGTGAAGCCCGCGCCGACGAAGTCGCGCTCGTACGCATGATGAAAATGGAACGAGGGCATCGTGTACGTGTGCTTGGTCGCGAGCTTGATGCCGATGTTGCCGTACGAGGCGTTCGAGACCCAGGCTTGGGGATGCACTCCGCCCGTCTTCGTGACGCTCGCGATGCCGATCGGAACGCCGTCGATGTCATCGGCCACGTTGATGAGGCCGATCGTCGTGCCGGTGATCTTCTTTCCGACGTTGATGAGCCCGATCTGCGCGCCGTTGACGTCGCCGGACACGTTGACCGCCGCGACCTGCGCGCCGCTCGTCGTGCCCGCGGTGGAGTTGATCCCGAACGCAGCTTGAAGCCCGTCGACGTTGCCGCCAGAGCGATTGATCAAGAACGCCGTCTGCCAGCCTTCGATGCCTTTGCCGGCGACGTTGATCACGGGCGCGACCTGCACGCCTTCGACCTTGCCGGTCGCGATGTTGGCGGCATAAGCGAGCGAGAGACCGCTGACGTCGCCGGTGCCTCGACCCTCGGCGGGCGTCACGACGTTCACGCCGCCGATCTGCACGCCGTCGAGCTGGCCGCTTCGCCCATAGAACAAGTTGAGCTCGAACTTGTCCTTCGCATAGGGCCGGCCGAGGTTCGTCGCGAGCGGATAGAACGCGCTCGCCGTGACCGGGATGTCCTTGTCGTTCTCCTTGCCTGCGCCCGCGTCTCGCTTCTCACCGGGCGGAGGAAGGGTCACGACGACCGGAGGGGATGGCGGGGGTGTTTGGGGCGGCGGGAGCGGAGGCATCGCGGGCTTCACGAGGTCGTCGGCCTCGTCGCGCGCGAGGTTGCCGGCGAGCATCGCGGCGTCGCGGACGACGTCGTCGATCTTGGAGGGCGCCGACACGACGCGGCTCACCGTGCCGCGCTTCGGTCCATCCCACGTGACGGCGAGCTCGCGTGCGGCCTGTCGATACGTGACGGTGATGACGCCTTGGTTCGCGTTCGCGGCGGCTGGTGTCCCCGACAGCGCGATCGGTTTGTGGAGCTCTGCGGCGAGCGCGTCACGAAGTCGCTCGCGCGGAAGATCGTCGCCATGGACGAGGAGCAAGATCGCGCCGGCGTCGGCAGACGTGCTGCCGCGGTTCTCGTCGGCGTCGTTCGGGCCGGCGGCATACGCGACAGGCAGAGCGCTTGCGAGCGTCACGGCGAAGGTCGCGACGCAAAGGCAAATCGATATGAAGAGGCGACGCTTCCCAGGGTCGGGCGGTGAGCCGCTCCGCGTTGGCAGGGCAGGTCGATAAGCTAGGTTCACGTCTCTTCCGTACCCGCGTCTGCGCGTTCCGTTAACGGCCCCGGTCGCTTTTTTCGAATTTCGATGACGTCCGGCGGATGGTGCCCCAAAAGCCCCGAAATAGCGTCCCGTTCGGAATGCTTGCTAGCCTCTCTCTCGTGGGGCGCCCCAACCGTACGGAGCCGCTTCGAGGCGGGATCATGATCGCGATGTCATGCGCAGCCGTGTGCGCGGTCATCGTCTCTGCATGTGGTGGCAACAGCAACTCTCCTTCACCACGCGTCACGCAAAAGACCGTGCCGCCGCCTGTCGAGCAGCCCTCGTCGGTGACGACGGTGAAGGAGCCTCCGAAGCCCGAGCCGTTTCATGCGACGTCCGGTCCAGGCGACGCGCCCGTGTCGTACGTGCGCGACGAGCGAAGCTCACGGCTCGATGTCGCGCTCCCGAAGGGACATGCCGCGGGCCATGAGCTTTGGCGCGCGCCGCTCGAAGCGCAGCGCCTCAAACCATGCCGCGGGCTTTGTCCTTCCCTTCAGGCCTCGTTCGTGATCACCGCGGGCAATCGCGTCGCCGTCGTCGGTGGTGATCCGCTACAATGGACGCTCTTCGATACGACAGGACGCAAGGTCGACAGCGGCAAGGTGGAGTCGGCCTCGAACGCGGTGCGGCTCGACCGAGCAAGTGGCGCGGTGGTGCCCGACGAGACACGCGCGCCTGATCTCCCGGAAGACGCGAAGGTCGCCGCGCACAAAGGTCTCGTCGTCATGGTGAAGACCGGCGGCGTGCACGTCGGAGAGCGCGCGATCGAGGGACGCTTCGATGCCTTCGACGTCGCGATCGACGAGCGCGAGGTGGCGTGTGTCGTGGTTCGTCAAGCCGACGATCTGATGCTGTGGACCGTTCCGCTCGCCGCGAGCGGTGGTATTGGCCGGCAGCGCATCGCGGGTACAGCAAGCCGCCGGCTGGTTTCGCCTCCGATCCTCGGCAAGAGCCTACGTGTCCTCATCCTCGACTCGGGGATGATCGCGCTGACGCTCGACGGCAAGCGAGCGTGGGAACGACGCAGCATCCCGACAGGAGGCGCGAGCATGATGAGCGATGACCATCTGCTCGTCGCCGACAATGGAAAGATCCTCGACGTCGATCCACGTGGCAAATCGACCGAGATCTATGCGGATAATGATGTGGTCTTCACTACAGCGCCCATTCTCAGCGCAAACGGGACGCTCTACGTCGCGAGCGGCGAGCTCTTACACGCGATTTCATTCAATTGAGGGTGTCGTCCGAAGGGTGACTGTCATCCCGAGGGGACGCGTATTAAGCTCCGACACCTATGTCTCTCTCTCTTTCCAAACGGCACATCCTTCGACTCTCCACCATCCTTGGCGTCATGGCCGCCACGACCGGGATCGTCGTCGGTTGCGATGACAGCACCAGCACGAGCTCGAGCGGCGGTCCGAACACGCCCGGGCTCGATGGATCGACGAGCAGCGACACCGGGACGACCACAACCATCGACTCGGGCGCGCCGCAGCAAGACAGCGGCCCCACGGCAGACACGGGCTCGCCGGACACGGGAGCCGACGCAGGAAAGACGCTCGCGTCAGGTCTCCTCGATCCGATTCCGTATCTCTCGAAGGCCGACAACCCGCTCGTCGGTGTCAATTACACCTCCTACTTCTACTTCGAAGATTGGGAGCAAGGCTCGCTCAAGGCTCCTGGCGTGACGCCGGGGGCAGGCTACGTGGTCGCGGGGCCAACGAATCCCCTCACCGACTCGGTCGACGGTGACGATGGTGTCGTGGACGGCAAATGCCAGAAGGTCGACGGCGGCTGCAACAGCGCGTTTGGAAACGGGACCATCGACTTCACATTCGACGCTGCGGTGCTGGGCGGACTCCCGACCCACGTGGGTATCGCGTGGACCGACGGCTCGACGGGCTGCGAGGCGAGCTTCGAAGCGTTCGACGCGAACGACGTGAGCCTCGGGATCAAGACGGTGACCGGCATCGGTGACGCCAGCAACTCCGGCACGGTCGCCGAGGATCGCTTCTTCGGTATCGTCGCGATGGGTGGCGTGAAGAAGATCGTCGTGAAGAGCTCGATTGGCGGTGTCGAAGTCGATCACCTCACGTTTGGTCGCTGATCTGCACTACGCTGCACGAACGTGAGGCGAGTGGGGAAGCGCCATCGAAGAATGCTGGCGAGCGTGCTGGTCACGCTCGGTCTTGCGTTCCCTTCTCTCGGCGCGACGACCGCGGGTTGCTCCTATGGCGCGCGCACGCCAGCGACCCCGTCGAGCACAGCGCTTCGAGTGCGCTACCTCGGCGTCGGTGGGTTCTTGATCGAGCGAGGTCCCGACGCTGTGCTCACCGCGCCGCTCTACACGCGGCCTTCTTGGCTGGAGGTATCGACCGGCTTCATCGCCTCGAATCCAGCGCTCGTGGACATGAATTTGCCGCCCGCCGCGCTCGCGAACGTCAGCGCGGTGGTGTCGGGGCATTCGCACTACGATCACCTCCTCGACGTGCCCGCGGTCATGTCTCGTGCGCCGCGAGCGACGCTGTTCGCGAATCGATCCGCGCGGAACATCCTCGCTGCCTACGCGCCCGATCGAAGCCCGCGATGCGCGATGACACCGCCGCCGCTTCGTCCGATCCCACGCCAGCGCGTGGTGGCGCTCGACGATCCAGCTCAGAGCTTCGTCGATTATTCGATGTGCCCGAGCAAGCGACCACCAAACGCGCCGATCGCAGGACGTTGGATGGGCGTGCCTGGCGCGGCCGTTCGGATCTTCGCGCTCTGCTCGGAGCATCCCGATCAGCTCGGCCCTGTTCACTATGCGCCCGGAGGCGTCGAGGACGAGCAGTGCGTCGCTCCGGCGCGCGCCGCGGAGTGGCTCGAGGGCAACACGCTCGCGTATCTGATCGACTTTCTCGATCCGAGGAGCGGCGCGCCCGTCTATCGCGTCTACTATCAGGACGCGCCCACGTCTGCGCCGTTCGGCTTCGTGCCCGAGCCCTTGCTTCGTGAGAAGCGCATCGACGTCGCGCTCCTCTGCGTCGGCGCGTACGAGCGGACGATGAACTCACCCACGCAGGTGCTCGGTGCGCTGCAGCCACGCTATGCGATCGGCGCGCATTGGGAGGACTTCGCTCGCCCCGCGAACGAGCTACCGCAGCCCATTCCGCTGCTCGATCTCGCCACGTGGGTGGCGCGCGCACGGATGACGATGCCGCGCACGAACGATCACCCGATGTTGCAGAATGGTGGCGCGATGGCCGAGCGCTTCGCGGTGCCGCGCGCGGGCGAGTGGTTCGAGATCACGCCCTAGCGACTAGAACGTGCCGACGGCGGTGAGGCCCGCGAGATCGGGGCCGACGGCCGGGATCACGCGTGCTGTCTTGCTCGGAGGCTTACCGTCGCCGCGCGCAGGCGATGCGTCAGCGCTCGGCGCCAAGAAGTAGATGATCGCGCCCAGCGTCAGCGCGCCGGTGCCAGATGCGAGGCTCACGACGCTGACGCGGAACGAGTCCTTCGATCGCTCCTTCGCGTCGTTCTCGCCGTTCGGGCAAGAGGCTGCCGTCGGACACGCGCGATTCGCTTCACTCGATTCGCTGAGCGCACGACCTCCAAAGTAGGCGCCTGCGCCGATGCCCACGATGCCTGCGCCGGCGATGACGAGGCCAAGCGTTCGCTGTCCGCTGCCGCGGTTCTTGTCCTCGGCCGCGGGCGATGGCTCCGCAGCGATCGCGGGCTTGGTCGCGGGAGGCGAAACGACGACGATCGGCGCACGCACCGGCGGCGCGACGCCAGGAGAGGGGGGCGGCATGTCATCGAGCTTGTCGACGGCGATCTCGACGCTCCCTGCGCCCGCGAGCTTCACGGCGTAGCTGCGCGTCATCTTTCTATCGGCCGCGACCTCGAGGCGATGCTCACCTGGATCCACGGCGAGCGGCGCGCCGAGCTCGGAGGCTTGCATCGCGCGCCCGTCGAGTCGAACGCGGTACGCGCTGCTCGCTTGATCCCTCTCGGCGCTGTCGGCGAGCTTCACCACGAGATGGGGAACGGAGGCTTCGAGCGCGGCCGCGCGCTTGTCCGCGGCGTTCGCGAGATCCGCGCGCCCGATCTTCCGTCCGAGCTCGCTTGCTTGCTTCAGCTCCGCGGAGGCCGTCGCGGTCTTTCCCTGACCTTCGTGGCAGAGCGCGAGCGCGAGCAGCGTCCCTGCGCCGGGCTCGAGCTTCTGGCTCTCCGCGAGCTTTGGGCATGCCTCGTCGTACCGTTTTGCGTCGAGCAGCGTGCGTCCTTCGCGGAACAAGGTGTCCGCGTCCGACGCGCTCGCGATCGACGGCACGGCACACGCCGCGAGGAAGAGACCAAGACCAAGGCGAGAACGAAACGAAGAGTGTGGCGACATCGTGGTGTTCTCCTTAGCGGCGATCATCGAGGAAGCGGCGGAGGTCGTCATCGGGAGCCGACGCCGACGAGGGCTTGGACGCAGGCGAAGCTGCACGGGCCGGCTTCTTCGCGGCGGGGGTCGTCGCCGTGGGATGGGACGCCGATGGCGTGGGCGCGAGAGCGGGCGCGGGCACAGCATCGACCGCGGGCGGGGGCTCTTGGTTGGCGGGCGGTGTGGCGGCAGCGACCGTGACCTTCGGCTCGAGCGGATGTTGCTCTTTCGCGTGGCGCGACAGGCGCGCTCCTTCCGTGCCGACGAGCACGAGAAGCGCGACGCTCGCCGCGGCGGTCGCGAGGCCCATGATCTTGAACAGACGACGTCGCGGGGAAGGAGCCGTGCGTGTGATCACGGTCGGGAGCTCGCGCGAGATCGATCGCGGTCCTCCCGCAAAGAGAAACGCGGGGACGCGGGGCGCAGCGGGGATCTTCGGAAGCGACGTGCTCGCCGAGGGCGAGACAGTCGGCGCGAGCGTCGACATCGGGAGGCGAATCGGAGCGCGACCGCGATCACGAATCGTGTCGGCCGCGAGCGCTGGGTTGGTCTCGACGTGGACGTCGACATCGACGCTCGACGGCGGTGGGGTCGGCGACGCGGCCTGTTCGTGTGCGAGCGCTGCGTAGTCTTTGCGTTCGACAACGAGCGTGGGATGGCTCTCGATCGCCACCGGGATGAAGCTCGCGGAGGGCGTGCGTTCGTCCTTGAGCGGCGCAGGCTGGAGCCGGCGTGCCGCGATCTTCTCGCGTGCCGCGCGGGGATCGGTCGCGAAGGACGCGAGCGCATCGGCGAGGTCGAGCACCGACGCGGGACGCGCATGCGCCTCCTTCGCGAGCGCACGCTCGACGACATCGGCGAGCTCGTCGGGGACACCCGCGAGCGACGGCGGATCGTCGATGATGACCGAGAGGCTCGCGCCCGACGGCGTATCGGCTGCGAAAGGCGACGCGCCTGCAAGCATGGTGTGAAGAAGGACGCCGATCGCCCAGACGTCGGAGCGGACGTCCATCGTCGCGCCCGTCCGAAGCTGCTCGGGCGAGCGCAAGATGCACTCGACGTCGGATGGGGCGCCCAAGGTGAGCGCGGCCTCGGCCGACGCCGTGCCTGCGCCGGTGACCTTGACCTCGGGTGAGCCTGGCATCGAGAGATCGACATGAACGGCGTGCGGTCCGATCGATCCGTGCACCATGTCGTGCCGGTGCGCCTCGGCGATGGCGTCGCAGATGGCGATCGCGACGTCGACGGCATCGGCCGTGAGCATGGCGCCGTTCTCTTGAAGGTGAACGTTCAGCGTCGTGCTCGCGAGATGCTCACGGACGATCCACGCGTGCCCTTCGAGCGTCACGCCCGCGTCGAGCACCCGCGCGACGTGAGGACCACGGAGCTCTTTGGCGCGCTGCGCTCCGCGCAAGAACGACGAGCGCGCCAGATCATGAGGAGACGAGCCGAGGACGCCGAGCGGATTCGACTCCGACTCGGATGCCCACGCCTGGCCTTGCCGCGCGAGCAGGAGATGGACGGTCACGCGCGTCGACGTCGAGATGTCCGTCGCGTCGAAGCAGAGCACCGCCGCGAAGCGACCGCGTACGCGCGCGTCGATCCGGTAGCGGCCTGCGAGGACGTCCCCCTCCTGGAGGGCGACGTGCGCGAGCGAGCCGTTGGTGGGTTTCGGAGCATGAGTAGAGGAGGTGATGGCGGGCGACATCGAGCAGGTAGGATGACGTAGCATAAGTACGACATCGTGGTAGTCGTTTAGGCCTCACATTTCCTCACATCTTGGAAATAGCTGATTCCAATGGAAAAGTGAGAGACGAAAGCCGCATCGGGCCTTCGTCTCTTGGAGGTAAGGTCGAGCTCGCGGAAGAGTCCGCGCGACTCTTTCTTCCTACTTGCAGCTCGTGATGGCCTTGTTCTGGCTGAACGACCAGCCCGTGACCGCCGACGGCTTCTGCGTGATCGAGTCGAAGTCGGTGCGGACGAGGCCACCGGCGATGAAGTCGATCGTCTCGGTGGGGACCTCCTCGCCGTTGCCGGAGAAGGAGACGGACGCGACCGCCGCCGTGCATGCGTCCCACGACTGGGCGACGACGCCGACGCCCTTCGCGTCCGGGCCGCTCAGCCGGTCGAAGTGAACGACCGGGAGGTGATGGCCGCGCGCAGCGTGGAGCATCGCGCACACGCCGCTCTGCTCGGCCATGGCCGTCATCGAGATGCTCTCGAGCGTTGCCTTGCCCTTCGCTGCCCCGCCGGATGCGGCGCCGAGGGTCGTGGTGTTCTGCATGCCGAACGACACGGACACGAACGGGACGGCGCCCTTTGGAAGAATGCCCTGACCGTCGAGCGCGTAGCTCGGGAGCACGGCCGCCCCACCGCCGTCCGCACATGGGCACGCGATCGTCGAGTCTGCGTTGCAGGAGGACGTGTTCGTGAGCCTGTCGACGACCACCGTCGCGTTGCCCTGCGTCACCGTGATCTTGCCGACGGCGAGCTCGGCGGTGTCTTGACTGTCTTGGTCGAGCGTGGTCGTGACGCGATTGACGGCGACATGCTCGAACGTCGCGAGCGTCTTCAGTGAGACCTTTCCCTTTGCGTCGATGGTGCGCTGGCGAAGAATGACCTTCGGGAAGAGGTCGCCCGTGAAGAGGGTCGCGGAGAGCGCCGCGGAGCTTGCCTTCGACGGCGCGGAGATCTGCAGCGGAAAGAGGCTCGCCTTGCCGGTGCTGAGGTCGGCCGTCGCGCTCACGACGTTGAGCTCGGCTTCGACGCCGAACGAGTAGCTCGTGAGCTGGATCGCGCTGCCCTTGTCGGAGAGCACGAGCTCGGTGCTCACGATCGCGCGCGCCCCGCCGAAGTCCGCGCCGACCGAACCCTTGCCGTTCATCTGCTCCGCCCCCACAACCGTCTGCGACAGCTTCTCCGCGACGTCCGCGTGGGTGTTCTCGAGCGAGGGGGCGTCGACGTCGCCGTTCGACGTATCCGAGGCGGTAGGCGCCGCGCAGCCGATCGCGGGCGACGCGAGCGCAGCGAGGATCAGGGTGGCGGAGGCGCGGGCGAGGATGGTCTTGGTGAGCATGTTGTGACCAGGACCAATGCGCGTTTCGGGCCAACGACTTGGGCGGGGACAAGGCGCGTGAAATCCCGAAAATCGCGGCGAATCCTGACGGATACACCGAGGTGTATCAGGCCCTGTCTCAACGCCGAGCGCGATACACGGCGCGCGATACAGCGCGCCAAACGACCTTGGCGTGATCGGTCAAGGACGTCGGCGCGCTCGGTCAAGCCAATCGCCGGAGGCGCTCCCATGTTCTTGGCCAGGCGAAAGACGAGAGGAGAGACGACACCATGAGCACCACGACGAAGAACGAGAGCACGAACACCCACGCTCACACCGGAGCGCGCTGCGCGTGCTGCGGAGACAAGAACCCGCCGGTGCGTGCACCGAAGATCGCCTGGGCGCTCATTCCACTCGCGTGGACGCTGATCCTCGGGATCGGGAGCGTCCTCGCGATCCTCGTCCCGCTGAACCTCATTCTCATTCCGTGCTGGTTTGCGGTTGGCAGCTCGCTCGGCGCCCTCGCGCGTGAGGTGCTCGATCCGAAGTGTGGCGCTTGCGGCGCGCCGCGCGGCGCCTCGTACGCGAGCTGGTCAGCGAACAAGAGCGCCGCCGACCGGCGTGCCCTTGCGGACTTCGCCCGGCGTGCGGCCCGTCCAGCGAACGAAGGCGCGGTGGAAGGCAGTCTGGTCTGAGAATCCCAAGAGGAGGGCAACCTCCGCGATCGATCGCGATCGGTCGTTCAGGTACTCGATCGCGACCTCCCTCCGCAGGTCGTCGAGCACGCGCTGAAACGTCGTGTTCTCGTCGCGAAGGTGACGCTGCACCGAGCGCGCGCTCGATCCCATCGCGGCGGCGACGCGATCGATCGTGACGGCGTCTCCCGTAGAGAGAAGGGGCGTCATCGCCGCTCGAACACGCGCGGGGAATCCTTCGTGCCGCGGGAGCTTGGCGAGCAAGGCTTCGGCGTGCCGCTCGAGCAGCGTGACGAGATCGGGATCGGCTTCCTTGGTGGGGAGCTCGAGCGCTGTTCGCGAATAGACGATCCCCGTCGCGTCGGCGTCGAAGTCGATCTCGCAGCCAAAGATCCGCTCGTGCTCCTTGATCGACTCGGGACGCGAATGCTCGAACGTCATGTGGACGGGCCTCACGTCGATGCCCGTCGCGCGCTGTGACGCGATGACGAACCACGCAAACGCGTACTCCGCGGCGTGACGTGGGACGGGATACGGCGTGTTCTTCGTGCGCATCCGAAGGACGCCATGGGAGCTCGGATCGTCGACATCCGGGAACACGAGCTCCGGCGGATGAAGATCGTTGAACACACGCCACGCCGCCACGAGGCGCAGGATGCCTTCCGCGAGCGTCGAGCTGGCGCGCACGAGGTGCCAAGGCAACGCAGGCTGGGCTGCGACCGACATCTCGGCGAGGTGCAGGCCGAAGTCGGGATCGAGCGTGGCGCCTTCCTTCCAGAGGCGAAGCATGACACTCACGGGCACGCGTGCGTCGGGGTCGGCGATCAAGGAAGCGTCGAGGCCGACCCGCGCGCAGAGATCCGGCGGAGATACGCCATGCTGCGCGGCCGCGAACACGATCGCTCGCGCGGCCATCGCGCTGATCGTGGGCTCCTTGGACGAGCCGCTCGCTGGAGAAGAAGGCACCAAGCCAACGAGAATTTATCCGAAGTGAAGGGAAAGCGCACCGGCGCTCGGGAAAGGCGGTCGATCACAACCACACGTTCAGGGGAGGCAGTTGAAGCCGGTGTCGGCGTTCTCGAGGGCGCAGTGTCGTCCGTTCGACGCGCAGTTGATCTGCCGGCTCGATCCGGTCTCGTCACACCACGTGAGCATTTGACCGTCGCACGAGCCTCGGTACGTCTCCCCGGCCGCGCACTCGCTCTGGGCCACGCAGTCGTGACCTTCGGCGTCGCTCTTCCACGAGCACACCTTGCCTTTGTCTTTGCAGTTGGCGGTCTTGAGGACGTCGTTCTCGCACCACGTCAACGTGTTCTGCGTGCAGAAGCCTTTGTAGTCGACGCTTCCGCAGCCTCCACCGGCGGAAGGCGGTGGTGGCGAGTTGCCGCCGCCGGGGTTGGGCGCGGGAGGAGGAGTCGCGGGGACGTTCCCGACAGCAGCCGCGATGTTCGGGGCCTTCAAGATCGACACGAAGTGGCTCGCGCCCATGCGGTTGACGATGATCTTCACCATGTCGACCGTCTTCGAGTGGATGTCGTGCATCAGGCTGATGCCGCTGCCGCGATCGTTCATCTCGTTGATGTATCGCTCGGCGCAGTCATCGACGGAGATCTGGCCCCAGCAGGCCCAGTCGGCCGCGTGCCTCGACGTGAGCTCACCTCCGATGTCCCAGAAGATCGATCCGACGTACTTCGACATGCTCGTCCCATCGAGCTCGTTCGCGACCGCCTGATTCCACGATCCGTAGGGAGCGCGAAGGAGCCAGGGACCCGACGGCTGCTGCGCAGCGATGTAGGCGTCCGTGTCGGCGACCGCATGAAAGAGCGCGCTTCCTTCGAGCGACGTCATGTCTTCGTGGTTCTGGGTGTGGTTCGCGAGGATGTGACCGCGAGCTTTGATTGCGGTGAGCGCAGACTCGTGGCCGGGGACGTTCTTCCCGTTGATGAAGAACGTGGCGACGATGCCGCGATCGCCGAGCCAGTTCGCGAGCTCCTCGGTTCGATCGCCCGGGCCGTCGTCGAACGTCAGCGCGAACGTCCCGTCCGCCATGTTGTATCCGCTGAGCTGACCCGCAGAGAGGTCGTTCGACGTCGCGGCCATCTCCTCTTTTTCTGTAACTCCAGGGTCGCAACCGGCCATGGACAGGACCGAGAGCGTGAGAGCAGCGGCAGCAGCGGCGAGGCGGGTGGGGGTCGTCTTCATGTGGATGACGACCCATCAGCAAGTCGCGAACCACCTGGAGCTACCTTTGAATACCCACATTTATGCCGAAAATTCTGGGGATCGGACTCGATCCCTGGTGGCCGCGCTTCGGGCGCACTAACAGGTCGCGCATGAAGCTCACACGAACGACAGCCATTCGCAGCGCCCTCGCGGTCGCCTTTTCCGTCGCGACGATGAACACGGTCACCGCGTGCGGAGACGCACCGCCGCCCGAGAGCAAGACGCCGCCTGCGCCGACCACCAACTCGGTCGCGCCGGTCACCACGACGACGCCGCCCGTCGAGACGAAGCCGGCCGAGCCCACGCCCGAAGAGAAGAAGAAGGCAGAGGCGAAGGCGGAGCTCGAGAAGGATCGCGCCAAGATGAAGTCGGACAACGAGTCCGAGAAGGCCCGCCTCGGCGCCGCCGATCTCAAGGCGGAGGCGCAGAAGCTCGCAGGCAAAGACTTCGCATCGGGCAAGGCCGCGATCCAAGAGATCGCAAAGAGCAAGATCCGAAAGCCGGGCAACGCAGACCGCGACAAGTACCGTCATCCGGCCGAGACGCTCGAGCTCTTCGGCTTCAAGCCGACCATGACCGTCGTCGAGTACGGACCCGGCGAAGGCTGGTACACGGAGCTGCTCGCGCCGGCGCTCGCCAAGAAGGGCAAGCTCCTCGCGACGAACGGCGATCCGAATGGCCCGCCGGACGAGCGCAGCACGTTCTATGCGGAGCGTTTCAAGACGTTCCTCGAGCGATCCCCGGAGCTCTTCGGCAAGGTCGAGACGGTCACCGTCGACTCGAAGGCGCCGAACCTCGGGCACGAGAACAGCGTCGACATGGTCCTCGTGATGCGTGGTCTCCACGGCATGGTCAACGCGAACAAGCTCGATGAGTGGCTCGCGACGATCAACAAGAGCCTCAAGGCCAACGGCGTCCTCGGCATCGAGGAGCACCGCGCGCTCGCAGACGCGAACCCGATCGAGTCGGCGAAGAAGGGCTATCTCCCCGAGAAGTGGGTCATCGAGAAGATCGAAGCGGCTGGCTTCAAGCTCGCGCAGAAGTCCGAAATGAACGCCAACCCGAAGGACACGAAGGACTACGCGGACGGCGTCTGGACGCTCCCGCCCACGCTTCGCCTTGGCGACAAGGACAAGGACAAGTACGTCGCGATCGGCGAGAGCGATCGGATGACGCTCAAGTTCACGAAGACGGCGGCCAAGCCGGCCGCAGCCGCAGGCGCAGCGGCGCCGAAGGCAGGCGAAGCTCCGAAGAAGGACGCGCCGAAGGACGCGCCGAAGGACGCCCCGAAGGACCCGGCGAAGAAGTAAATCCCTCGAAAAACGCCCGGGAAACACGGCGTACGAAAAGGCGAGACACCCGCGGCTTTCCCTGAGAAAGTCCGCGGGTGAGCTCTTCTACGGACACGACGACTCCCTCGGCGGATCAGCCCGACGCGAACGCGAGCAGCGACGACGCCGAGGTTCATCCGTACATCCCGGCCGAGAAGATCATCCCCGAATTCACGTTGAAGGCGATCCTCATCGGAGCCGTCTTCGGCGTCATCTTCGGCGCGGCGACGGTGTACCTCGCGCTGAAGGCGGGCCTCACGGTGTCCGCGTCGATCCCCATCGCGGTCCTCTCCATCTCGCTTTTGCGACGGCTCGGCGGATCGACCATCCTCGAGAACAACATCGTGCAGACGATCGGCTCGGCGGGCGAGTCGATCGCCGCGGGCGTGGTCTTCACGCTGCCCGGCTTCCTCTTCTTGAGCAAGGACAGCGGCACGGGTCATAGCGTCGGCGAGCCCTACTTCTCGTACTGGACCATCTTCACGCTCGCTCTCCTCGGCGGCGCGCTCGGCGTGATGATGATGATCCCGCTCCGGCGATCGCTGATCGTCAAGGAGCACAAGAACCTCCCGTATCCGGAGGGCACGGCCTGCGCGCAGGTGCTCATCGCTGGAGAGAAGGGCGGCAAGCTCGCGAGCATTGCGTATCGCGGCGTCGCCTTCGCGTTCGTGTATGCGCTGCTGCAAAAGGTCGTCAAGCTCATCGCCGAGGCGCCCGCGCTCGTCACGAAGCAGACGAACCACTACTTCCCGTCGGCCACGCTCAACGGTGAGATCACCCCCGAGTATCTCGGCGTCGGGTACATCGTCGGGCCGCGCATCGCCGGCGTGCTCGTCGCGGGCGGCGTGCTCGCGTGGCTCGCGATCATCCCGCTGCTCGCGTCGCTCGTCTCGCCCGATCAGATCGCGACGCAGCTCATCAAGCTCGGGTACCTGAAAGACCTCGCCGTCGCGGGCGGAAAGGGCGGATGGGATCCTGCCACGCACACGTTCGGCAACACCGCGGTCGCGATCTACTTCGCCTACGTTCGTCAGATCGGCGCAGGCGCGGTCGCCGCGGGCGGATTCATCACGCTCCTGAAGACGCTCCCCACGATCGTGTCGTCGTTTCGTGACAGCGTCGCCGCGCTGAAGAAGGGCGTCTCCGCCGCCACGCAGAAGCGCACCGAGCGCGACTTGCCCATCACGGTGGTGCTCTTTGGCTGCATCGGCCTCGTGCTCATCATGGCGATCCTGCCGTTTCTCCCGGGCACGTCGTTCTTCAGCAAGATCGTGCTCGGCGTCTTCATCGTCATCTTCGGCTTCTTCTTCGTCACCGTGTCGAGCCGCATCGTAGGCATCATCGGATCGTCGTCGAATCCGATCAGCGGCATGACGATCGCGACGCTCATGGCGACGAGCCTCGTCTTCGTCGGCGTCGGTTGGACGCACGACGTCTACCAGCCGATGGTCCTCTGCGTCGGCGGCATGGTGTGCATCGCCGCCGCGAACGCGGGCGCGACGTCGCAAGACTTGAAGACGGGCTTCCTCGTCGGCGCCACGCCGCGTTACCAGCAGATCGGCCTCGTGATCGGCTGCGTCACCGCCGCGGCGGTCATCGGCATCACGGTGCAGGTGCTCGACCACCCCTCGGCCGAGCAAGCCGCACAAGGACTCGAGCACGCGATCGGGTCGGAGAAATTCCCTGCGCCCCAAGGCACGTTGATGGCGACGCTGATCAAAGGTCTCTTGGCGTTCAACCTCGATTGGCAGTTCGTCCTCGTCGGCGCCTTCCTCGCGATCACGATGGAGCTCTGCGGGGTCAAGTCGCTCTCGTTCGCGGTGGGCGCCTACCTCCCGATCTCGACCACCGCGCCGATCTTCGTCGGTGGGGCGATCAAAGGGCTCGCCGATTGGGCGGCCGAGCGGGCAGGAAATGGGCGCAAGGCCGGTGAGGAAGACAGTGAGCTTGGCCCTGGCAACCTCTTCGCGACGGGCCTCGTGGCCGGCGGCGCGATCGCCGGTGTCGTCGTGGCGATCTTCTCGGCGAAGGATTCATGGGCCGACGGGCTGAAGCACCTCTCGATCGAGCATCAGCTCGTCGAGGCGATCGGACCCAAGGGGTACGAAGCGCTCGGCGCGCTCGCGTACGCGGGCATGGCCGCCGTCCTCTTCCGCATCGCACGCACGAAGGTCGAGGATTGAAGACGCCATCCGCGCCGCGACCAAGGCGCGAGAGCATTGACTGACGGATCGACTGACCGGACCGAAAGACCGATGGAGAATCGAAATATGCATAATGCACGTATCCGCTCGTCCTCACGCACGCTCGGCCTGCTCGCGCTTGGCCTGATCGCGGTCGTCGCCGGCGCGTCCGCGACCGGCTGCGACGACAAGCCGAAGGACACCGGCGCGACGCCGCAAAGCTCCGCGGCCGCCTCCGCGAGCGCTGCCCTCGCCGCCGCGCTGAGCGCCGCCGCGAACGCTCCCTCCGCCTCGGCGGCTCCATCCGCGAGCGTCCCTCCAGCCGGAAGCAGCGCGAGCGGCGCGTCCTCGATCACTGGCGACGCAAAGGACGTCGTCCTCACGGTGAAGGATCCGGCGAAGGAGCCCGAGAAGACGATCAAGGCGCAAGCCGGCGGGAGCGTCACGCTGTTCTTGCCCGACTTCCCCGGGACGGCGTGGGGCGTCGGCGAGAGCGACAAGACGATCGGCAAGGCGAAAGAAGAAGTCATCCCTGGCTTCGCGCCTGGCACGAACGGTCACCAGTTCAAGTGGTCCACCGCCGGTCCGCTCATGAAGGCGGGCAACAAGCACAAGATCCAGCTCGTCAACAAGAAGGCCGGCGAGAAGGACAAGGCGGCGAAGCCGAACAGCACCTTCACGCTGACGATCGAGCTCACCTGACCGTCACGCGTCTTCGCGCGTAGCGCTGCCGAAGGCTGCAGCGGCCTGCTGCGATCCAGGCGAGCAGTTGGGGTATTTGCGAGCGTCTGTCCAAAATAGTATCGTGCCACGATATATTGGCGAACCGGCGCTCCTCTTCCTCCTCTTCGCGCGCTCGAAGCACGATCTCTCCCCGCGAGTACCGCGCGCTCGCGGAGATCCGGTATCGGCTTCGCTGCTTTCTCGTCTTCAGCGAGGCGGCGGCCCGCTCCGCCGGCGTCGAGCCGCAGCAACACCAGCTGCTGCTCGCGATCAAAGGGCTCGCGCTCGACGCGAGGCCGACGATCGGCGCGATCGCGGAGCGGCTCCAGATCCAGCACCACAGCGCCGTCGAGCTGACGAAGCGCGCCGTCCGCGCCGGCTTGATCGAGCGGCGAACGAGCGAGGCCGATCGCCGTGAGGCGCTGCTCGTCATCACGCCGAAGGGTGAGACGATCCTCGGGCGCCTCAGCGTCGCGCATCGTGACGAGCTTCGCGTGGAGGGAAGCGAGCTCCTGCGCGCGCTCCGTGCGCTCGTCGGCAAGCCAAGGAAGAAGGAGACAAGATGACGGCTCCGGCCCATGCCTCGTCGAAGGAGGCGAAGCGCGCGAAGCGCTCGTCGTCCGAGCTCGGCGACTTCACCACCACGCCGCGAATGATCCCGATCGCGCTCATCGCGATCGGGATCGGCGTGCTCTCGTCGTTCGTGGCGAAGGCGCTGCTCGCGCTGATCGCGCTCTTCACGAACCTGTTCTACTTCCAGCGCTTCAGCCTGGCGGCGGCGTCACCCGCGAACCATCACTTGGGGGCGGTGAGCATCGTCGTCCCTGCGATCGGCGCGCTCTTGATCGGTCTCCTCGCGCGCTATGGCTCCGAGCGCATCCGTGGCCATGGCATCCCCGAGGCGATCGAGTCGATCTTGCTGAAAGGCAGCCGCGTCGAGCCGCGCGTCGCGCTGCTCAAGCCGATCTCGTCGGCGATCTCGATCGGATCAGGCGGGCCGTTTGGCGCAGAAGGCCCGATCATCATGACCGGCGGCGCGTTCGGATCGATGATCGCGCAGCTCTTTCACCTCACGAGCGCGGAGCGAAAGACGCTGCTCGTCGCCGGCGCGGCCGCGGGAATGTCGGCGACGTTCGCGACGCCGATCGCCGCGACGCTGCTCGCCGTCGAGCTCCTCCTCTTCGAGTGGAAGCCGCGGAGCCTCGTTCCGGTGGCGCTCGCCAGCGCGACCGCAGCGATCGCGCGGCCTTCGCTGCTCGGCGCAGGCCCGCTCTTTCCGGTGCCTCCGCACATGCCGTCGATGGACGCAAAGACGGTCCTCGCATGCGCGGCGTGTGGCCTCCTCGCCGGCGGGCTCTCGGCGCTGCTCACGCATAGCGTCTACTTCTTCGAGGATCTGTTCCAGAAGCTGCCGATCCACTGGATGTGGTGGCCCGCGATCGGAGGCCTCGTCGTCGGGCTCGGCGGCGTGCTCCAGCCGCGCGCGCTCGGCGTCGGGTACGACGTGATCGAGGCGCTCTTGCGCGGCGAGCTGATCGGCAAAGCGCTCGTTCTCCTCATCCTCGTCAAATGGACGATCTGGTCGGTGTCGCTCGGCTCTGGGACATCTGGCGGCGTGCTCGCTCCTCTCCTCATCATGGGAGCGGCGCTCGGTGGGATCGAGGCGAACGTGTTCCCCGACTCAGGCGTGGGCTTCTGGCCGCTCATCAGCATGGGCGCGATCCTCGGAGGCACGATGCGGTCTCCTCTCACCGGGGTGTTCTTTGCCTTCGAGCTCACGCACGATCTCGACATCCTGCTCCCGCTGCTCATCGCCGTGGCGTGCGCGCACGCGTTCACGGTGCTGGTGCTCAAGCGATCGATCTTGACTGAGAAGGTGAGCCGTCGAGGCTTTCATCTCTCGCGCGAATACGAGACCGATCCGCTCGAGATCCTCTTCGCACGTGAAGTGATGACGACCGAGGTGATGGTGATCCCCGCGAACACCACGCGCGAGAAGATCGCGTCGTCGCTCGACGGTCATCGCGAGCAGCGTCTCTTCTCCGTCGTCGACGAGACAGGGGCGCTCGTCGGGGTCGTGACGAGATGGGTGCTCGAGCAGTGGGCGGCCAACGGCGACGCCAGCGCACGCCAGGCGCCGCTGTCGTCGATCGTCAAGCCGGCCGTCGTGGCCGACGCGTCCGAGCCACTACGCATCGTCGTCAATCGCATGGCAGAGACGGGTCGCACCGAGCTGCCCGTCGTCGAAGACGGCGGCGAGAGCACGAGCCTGCCGAACCGAAGGCTCGTCGGCAGCATCACGCTCGAGCACATGCTCTTCGCTCGGCGGCGCCATCTCGAAGAAGAGCAGCGTCGTGAGCGCGTTCTACCCCTGGCGATGATGGTTCCTTCCTGGCTCCGGCCATCGCCTCGCGAAGAAGAGCGAACACCCTGAAATCAGGCCGAAAGTCCACGGCGCGAGCCGGCCTCTGCCGAAAGGGTGGCGGACTTCGGCAGAGGAGCGCCTCGGCCTCTGCCGAAAGTGGCGGACTTCGGCAGAGGGCGCGCCTCGGCCTCTGCCGAAAGGGTGGCGGACTTCGGCAGAGGGCGCGCGTCGGCCTCTGCCGAAAGGGTGGCGGACTTCGGCAGAGGGCGCGCGTCGGCCTCTGCCGAAGTGGTGCTCTGCCGAAGTCCGTTTCGCGAGGAACTTCGGGCTGGCGCGGACGTCTGACCGCATCATGCTCGCAGCATCCACCACGGTCAGGGCCCTCTTCACGAAGCTGCTCTTCCTCGCGCCTGTCGCGCCTGTCGCCGCGCTCGGATGCTCGAGCGAAGGCGTGACGCCCAACAACCCGCTCACGGCGCCAGCTGCGAGCCCGAGCGAGAGCCAGGCGCAGGGGATCGCTCGCGCCGATGTCGAGCGCGATCTCGAGCTCACGCTCCGCCGCACGACGACCGACCCCTTCGAGATTCATCGCAACCCGCGCTTCGAGGTGTTGCTCCGGAACCGATCGACGTCACGGAGCTATCCGGTGGTCCTCTCCAACGATGGAAGTGAAGCAGGCTGGCGTGAGCCACACGTCTTCTTCACCGTCGATCGGCGAGATCGCGCGGGAGCCGCGTGGTCGGCCGCGGCGACGAGGCCGCTCAGCCGCTGTGGCTTGTACGCGACCGACTGGGACAAGGATGTCGTCGTGCTCGATCCGGGCAAGGAGGTGAAGCTGCCGTGGTTCGACTTCGATGATCGATGGGAGCTCGACGGCGCCTCTGACCTGAAGGTCACCGCCCACTACCGATACGGAGAGGCCTCACGCGACGCGACGAAGGTGCCGCCGGTGCTTCACAAGATGCCGAGCTACGAGCTCGTCTCGAACGCGATGGAGCTCCCCGTCACCGCCGCGATGGAGCTCGAGCTCAAGGTGAAGGGGTCGCTGCCGAAGGGCGGTCAACCTCTCGCGAGCGCGTTCGAGGTGATCGCGATCAACCGCACCGCGACCGCGCTTCCCTTTGCCCCTGCCGACAAAGGCGGAAACCTCACGTTCGAGGTGGAAGGCGAGGAAGACGGCGCGACGGAGATGCACCGGATCGCGAGCGGCGTAAGCGTGGACGACGCGACCGATCGCATCGCTCCGAACGCGCGCCGCGACGCGGTGGGCGTGTCGAAGTCGCTCGACCACGACACCCTTCCTAGCGGCTTTCGACCCCGCCGCGTCCGCGCGCTGCTTCACGTCTGGTGGTACACCGAACCGGCGAAGGCCAATCCCGAGGACGCGCGCGCGAGCGACGAGCGGATCGCGCGATCGCCCTGGGTCGAGCTCAAGTGACGGCGGAAGGTGGATCGGCGCGAGCGGGGAGCGCGCCGACTGGCTCGGCGAGGAGAAGCCGGTTCTTCGGGGTGATTCGCTCCGGGACGAGCTGCGTGTACACGGCGTAACCACGCGTACGAAGTCGCTGCGCGCGTGTGGTGTCGATCGCGAGCGAGAGGTCCATCCAGCCGTCGAGGCCGCCTGTGTCGCAGGTCTCTTCGTCGTGGCAGCACGGCATCACCGCGACCCGCGCACGAGCCTGCACGGCGCGGTCGAGGACGCGATCGGTGAGCGCGCCGCACGCGTGCGTCGAGATGACGACGTCGTTCTCTTCGAGCGCGATCGCGTCGATGTCGCTCTCCGCGTAGGCGACTCGACCTTCGAGGCGCGGCCAGGCACGGATCAAGGCTTCGGACATTTGCTTCGCGCTCTTGGGGAGTCGCTTGTCTGCGCAGATCGCCGTGGGAGATGTGTCGTCGAGCAGCAGCATGACATGCGCGACGAGGCCATGCCCGCACGCGAGATCGACGATGCGTCCTCCACGAAAGCGTCGCCTCGTTCGCCGCGCGACCTCCCATGACTCGTAGAGCTCTTTGCGCGGAAGGCAATTCGCGTCGCAGAGGACGCGCGCGAGCCGATCGAAGAACGAATCGGTCGTGAAGTGGCGCGCCGTCGTGGGTTTGAGCCGCACGCGGCTCGAAGGATCGATCATCGGCGATTCACTTCCACAGCCGCGCTCCCCGCGCGCGTGCGCTCAGAGCGGGTCCGCGAGGTACCAACCGCTGTTGGTCGCCGGGTCGTGACCTTCCTTCACGATCCAGATCGGCGTGAAGGGGGCTTGCTTGTCGTTCTCCGACGGATCGGAGTAGATGAGGATCTGTCCGAAGGTGACGTCTTTCTGCGCGGTGCACTGGGCATACTTGTGCGTGGCGCCCGCGGTGAGCTTCTCGAGATCGGACACTGCGCCCACCGTCTGGAAGATGCCCTTGTGCTTCTCTTTCCAGCCCTTCATGAACTCGGCGGCAGACTTACGCGTGCATTTCACGAGCGCAGGTGGTGCTGAGAGCTTGAGGAGCGCGGTGGCGTCTTGCTGCTTCAGCGCGGTGTGGATCTCGCGACCGAGCACGTCTGTGCTCTTCCCGCTGCCCTCGGCATGCACCTCGGGGTTGGGCGCCGTGTCGGTGCGATTGCAACCGCCGAGCGCCGGCGCGGAGACGATCAACGCAGCGAACGCTGCGACGAAGAACGACGAAGAATGAGTCGGCGTCGGTTTCACGTCGACGCATTATAGTGAGAATTACGCGCAGAGCACGTCGACCGTATGCGTGTGGCCAAACACGTTCGTGGACGTCACGGAGATCGTGGATCCACCACGAAGCTGGGCAAATTGTGCGGATGAGATCGTCACTTGGTGGTCGTGGGACGAGCTGCCCTTGATCGAATAGGTCTTCGTCGACCCGCTCGCGACGTCCGCAGCAGACACCGTGAGTGTATGCCCGTGGTTCGCGGTGATGGTCGACGCGCTCGCGCCGTTGGGGCAAGTGGAGGAGGAGGCGTCGGCGCGGGCGTCGGCGTGCGCATCGGCTTGGGCATCGCGACTCGCGCCGCTGTCTGCCGTGGCGGAGCCGTCCGCGCGACCCGCATCGGTCGAAGACGAGGACGTGCATGTCACCTTGACGTCATGCGTGTGGCCCGCGCCGCTCGTCGAGCGCACCGTGATCGAGGCTCCACCCGCGAGCGTCACGAACTGCGCCTTGGTGATTGTGATCGTGTGATCGTGGCCGGACGAGCCTCGGATCGAGTAGGTCTTCGTGACGGCGGCGGTCACGTCGGCCGCGGGCACGACCACCGCGTGACCATGGTTCGCGCTGATCACCGGCGGCGTGCAGCGAACGAGCTCCTCGCTCGAAGCTCCAATGTCACCTTCCGCATCATCGCCGGCTTCGCTCGCGTCGCCGAGGCATGCGATCAATCCGCGCGACGTCACGACGGCGCCGCCGAAGATCGCGAGCGACTGGAGGAGCTGCCGGCGGGTGGTGTGCGGGAGAGGGGCTTGGGCGTCCGTCGTCTTGAAGAGCATGCGCGCTTCATGGCGCGAGCGCGGACGGATCGCCATGAGTCGCGTCGGACAAGATCGTTTCCGTCGCGGCAACCCGTGCGCGAAAGGCCCTAGAAATACGTGAGCGCGGAGGGCTCAGCGCTTCCAGAGCTTACGGAAAAAGCCAGCCGCGCCTCCTTCGGGCGCAGGCGGCGGCTGCGAGGCTGTCTTCTTTCGCATCTCGAAGATGCGCACCTCACGTGCCGCGTCGACGTTCGAAGGATCGAGCTCATGGGCGCGCTTGAAGTCCGCGTTCGCTTCTTCGAGCCGATCGAGCCGCTTTCGGATCTGCCCGCGGTGGAAGAACGCGCGCTCGCATTTGGGGTCGATCCCTATCAGCTGATCGAGATCCAAAGCGAGCTTCGCGAGCTGCTCCTTCGTCGTGTTCGCCTTCTGCGCTTGAAGCGAGAGCAGGACCGCTTGGTACGTTGCATTGGTGGGCGCGAGCTGCGTCGCGCGCTGCAAATGACCTGCGGCGCCCAACACGTCGTTCTTCTTCAGCAGCGCTTCGGCCTTCTTGTACTCGAGCTGCGCCTCGGCAGCAGAGACGTCCATCGCAGAGGCCGGGCGCTCCGACGGCCCCGCCTTCTTCCCAGGCCCAAGCTCTTCGAGGTAACGCTGGCGCCTCGAGGCGTCCGACAACGTCGCGCGCGCGACGTCGAGCCGTGCGAACACCTTGCCGAAGAGCGCACGCATCTCCTCGTTCGGAGGCGCGCGATCGGGATGCCAAGTCTTGGCCGCCTGGACGAACGCACGACTGACGGCGTCCGTGGCGGCGGTGCGTTGGAGACCAAGCGCCGTGAAGTGGTCGGCAAGCAAAAGGAGCTGCGCCTTTTCGCGAAGCTCCTTCTCGATGTCCTTCGGCGATCGATCCCCTGGGTTGCTCGCCATGAAGCCAGGCGAGATCGTACACCAGCTTCCTCAGAGCCGGGTCACTAGACCGTCGCGTGCGCGGGCCAGAGGAGTCGATTCTCGAAGCGTTGCCAGCCGAGGAAGACCACACCAAGCGGGATCGAGAACATTTCGTGGAACATGATCGCGCGGCCCATCGGCGCGTCGTGGGTCATCGCGCTCAATCCGACGATCGGAAGAACGATGTAATACATCCCGATCCACACAACGAATCCCCACGCGACGCTGCCCACGACGGTGAGGAGCTTGCTCGCGCCGTAGAAGAAGAGGCCGAAGAGCACGCCCCACGCGGCCGAGATCGCGAAGTGGGCCGACAAGCCGAGGAGCACCGGCCACAGGTCGAACCCTGCATGCATCGCGCGCTCTCCGACGAGCGGCGCTGAAGCGCCCTTCATCCCGTACCAGATGTCTTTGCCGTTCGATGCGGACATCAAGGTCATCATCACGGTCAAGAACATCCCGGCGACGAGACCTGAGACAGCGCCTCCCATCACGGCGCGGGTGGTTCCTTCTTTCGTGGTGGGGATCATGGCGGAGCTCCTCTCTTTCGCCGAGAAGAGCTGCATTCGAGGTGCCAGAGCCGATGCGAGACGGACGGGCGGAAGTAGCGCTCCGGCGGCGAGCTCGAGGCTGGCGAATCGCGCCGCTCTCCAGGCAAGTGTGGCGAGATGGCTCGCCTGTTCTCGTCCGCCTGCGGTCTAGGAGAGCACGCGACGGAAGAACGCGATCGCTGCGGCGAAGGCTTCGTCGGTCGCCTCGGAGTCGTAGCGAGGACCTTCGTCGCGCATGAACGCGTGCTCCGCGTCGAAGAGCCGCGTCGTGACGGCCACCTTCGCGCTCCGCAGCGCGTCGTCGATCACGGCGCGTGCGCCCTCGGGGACGTGCGGGTCCTTCGTGCCGAACACGAGGAGCAGCTCTCCGCGGAGGTCTCCCGCGCGGACGCGCGCCATCGTCCCGGCATCGGTGTCCTTCCCGAGCTTCCCGTCGTGCACACCGGTCGGATAGAACGCCGCGGTCGCGGCGACGTCGTGCTGCAACGCTGCGCGAAGCGCGAGGTGGCCGCCGATGCAGAAGCCCATCGCGGCGAGGCTCGTCTTCGTCTTCGACACGCGTGCGTCTTTGGCGAGCCAATCGAGCGCCGCGCGAGCATCGGCGTCGAAGTCGGCGACGGTCGTGGCCTTCGCGTTGTCGAGGCCACGCTGGCGGCCAGGATCGTCGAACGCGATCGCCGTCCCCGCAGGCTCGATGCGATGGTAAATCTCGGGCGTCGCGACGACGAACCCATAGCCGGCGAGACGGCGGCTCATGCGAAGCTGCGGCCCGGTGATCTGGAAGATGTCCGAGTACATCAAGACGCCAGGCCAAGTGCCTGGCGCGCGAGGCGCGGTGACGAGCACGCGCATTGGCCGGTCAGATCCCGGAACGTCGAGCATCACGTCTTCTTGGACGAGGATCATGCCACCGCCATGGTAGCCCGAGCGTGCGATGACTGCGGCGCGGTTCTCGAAGACCGCCTACGATGATCCATGGGGCAGACGGCTGGAGAACGGAGAAAGTGGAAGACCTGGGGGCTTGGATCGTCTTTGCGTTCACCGGCGGCATCAGCGCCTTCTTGGTGGTGATGACGATTCGCTTCGGACAGACAGCTCGTCGGACGAAGGCGCGACTGCAACGGATGGCGCACACGAGCACGACCCGAATCGCCGATGCGACGCCCGACCGTGTCATCGAGGTGCTCGGCGAGGTGACGCCCGCGGGTGACGTGAAGCTGCTCGAGGCACCGCTGAGCGGCACACGCTGCGTCTGGTGGCGTGTCGAGGTTGACGAATCGGTGGGCTCCTCGATCAACCGACTCGTCCAGAAGAGCGAGGCGTGCGACTTCGACTTGGACGATGGGTCAGGACGGCGCGCGCGTATCACGATGCGTCACGCGGCGGTGCGGCTCGGAGCACGCAACGTCATCCCCGCCCTCGAAGAGCGCGCACGCGCCTTCCTCGATGAGCACGGGGTGACGAAGGAGCGCGCCGTCAATGTCAAGGATCTCCTCTGGTTCGAGGAGCGCATCGATCCTGGGCAGAGCGTCTACGTGTTGGGGCGTGTGTCGACGATGGCGCCCATCGCGAGCGAAGGGCCATTTCGCGGCAAGCCCTCAAGCGGCCGATGGGTGATCGGCGAGCCCCCCGGCGGCGAGCTCGTGGTTGGTCTAGGCGCGGAAGCCGACGTGGAGCGAAGCGAAGAGAAGGTGCTCGCGGACGCGATGAGCGGCTTCAAGGTAACCGGCGCGATAGCGGCCGTGATGACGCTGCTGACCGTGGGAGTGCTGCTTGGAATCCTCAGCTATCACTGAACGCCTTCCGTTGTCCGATCCGGCGAGATTGCACGAAGGGCGGCTTTGCCGGCTCAACCCGCCTCGATCCGCGTCGCGGTCCCATTGACGCCCATACGAGAGGCGACAACGCTGCCACCTCTCCCCCCGAGGTCTCGCTTCGTTGACCCCTGTGACGAAGAAGGAGCCGCAGGAACCCATCCATCATGCCTCGCAACATCGTCTTCGTCGCGCCGTTCCCCACCGATCCCACCATGCGCTTTCTGCGCGCCGTCTCGAAGCTCGACGACGTGCGCGTGCTTGGCGTCGTGCATACGCCTCCGCCCGAAGAAGAGGCGAAGACGCTGTTTTACGACATGGTTCGCGTCTCGCGGCCGCTCGAGACGGGCGACCTCATCGAAGGCGTCGAGGCGCTGAAGAGGCGTCACGGCCAGCCGGGTCGCATCATCGGCATCCTCGAGGCGATGATGGTGCAGCTCGCGCAGACGCGTGAGCACTTGGGCGTCGAGGGCACGCCGTCACGGGTGGCGGAGCTCTTTCGTGAGAAGGCGATCATGAAGGATGCCCTCCGCGAGAAGGGGTTGCCGGTCGCGCGTCACAAGCTGATCACGAGCGCCGCCGACGCGCGTGCCTTCGCCGACGAGATCGGCTTCCCGATGATCCTGAAGCCGCCGGCAGGGATGGGGGCGAAGGCGACCTTTCGCGTGAGCTCGCGAGAGGAGCTCCTCGAGGCGTGCAAAGGCATGCGTGTGGACGCGTCGTCGCCTGTGCTCGCCGAAGAGATGCTTCGCGGTCGCGAGCATACGCTCGAGACGATCACGATCGGGGGCGAGCCTCGTGCGGAGTCGTTTGCGCAGTATTTCCCAGGTCCGCTCGAGGTGCTCGAGAATCCGTGGATCCAGTGGGCGTGCATCCTTCCGCGCGAGATCGATACCCCGCTCTACGACCGCGCGCGTGAGCTTGGTCGAAGGACGATCAAGGCGCTTGGCCTCAAAGACGGCATGACGCACATGGAGTGGTACGAGAAGGCGGACGGTTCGATGGCGATCGGCGAGATCGCGCAGCGGCCTCCCGGCCCGCAGCTCTGCCAGATGACCGGGCTCGTCCACGACATCGACATCTACCGCGCGTGGGCGCGATCGGTCGTCGACGGCGCGCTCGACGCGCCGTGGGTCCGCAAGTACGCCGCCGGCACGGCCTTCATCCGCGGGATGGGTCGCGGGCGCGTCCTGGGCATCACCGGCATTCGCGAGGCGCACGAGGCCGTCGGCCCGTGGCTCGTCGAGGCGAAGCTCCCCGAGATCGGGACGGTGAAGAGCGACAGCTACGAAGGCGAGGGCTACGTGGTCGTTCGTCACGAGAGCACCGACAAGGTCAAAGAGCTGATCAAGACCGTCATTCAGACGATCAAGATCCACTACACGAACGACTGATCGGACATTTGCGCGGAATCGAGAGGACGCGAACGGCGTACTCCTGAATGGCAGGGGTCCGTTGCGCCTGGCCGCCCGACCGCTACCATTCTTTCCCCGTGGCAGCAGTCCCGACACGCCGGCACGTCTTGCTTGGAGGAGCCGTTTGCCTCCTCGGCGAGGTGTTCCCACGTCGGGCGCATGCGGAGGACGTTACTGGAGCGCCGCCGAGCGCGTTCGAGGCGCAGGCGCGATGGATCGCCGGGGAGTCGCCGCTCCCATCGCTCGAACCAAGCGCCGAGTGGAAGGCCTACGCGCAAGGCGAAAGCGAGCGCTGGCAGCTCGCGAAGTCACGGGTCGCGGCGATGCGCGACTGGTCGACACGTGAGCTCATACCGCTTCTCCCGCCGAGCCCGACCGTGTTCTATCCCTTCGCCGGTCCGGACGCGCTTCATGCGCTGGCGCTCTTTGGCGGGGCCAAGCGCCTGGTGCTCGTCGGCCTCGAGCCCGTGGGAGCGCTCCCCGATCCTGCGAAGCCCGCGACGGGGGTGTTCACCCGGCTCGGCGCAGCGCTCACCGATGTTCATCGCCTCACCTTCTTCCGCACGCGCGAGATGTCGACGGACTTCCAGCGCGAGGGCGTTGTCGGGGCGATCGTCGCGACGATGGCACGCATGGGCGCGCGCATCAGCGGCGTGCAGATCGCGGCGAAGAGCGCCCGCGTCGACTACGCGGACGCCACGGGCCAACCGCGCCGGCTCGACTACATCCAGGCCGATCTCGCCAACTCCGGGCTCAAGCAGACGCCGCAGCTCGTGACCGACCTGCATGCGATGGCGCCGTACGTCTCGTTCGTGAAGGCAGCGATGTATTTGCTCCACGAGACGCGGTTCTCCTCGCTCCGCCAAGCGATGCTCGACGACAGCGCGGTCCTCCTCCAAGACGACACCGGGATCCCTTATCGCTATTTCGGCGAGCATTGGGCATTACGGCTTTATGGCAAATACGAAAAGCCCGTGACGCCTTTCGAAGAGCGCTATCAGCCTATGCTGCAAAGCGCGTATGATTCGAAATCGCCTAACGCGTTATCGTTTGGGATTGGCTATCACGTACAGCCACAGCACTCGAATCTCCTCGTCGCGTCGAAGGCAAGCACGAGCTCGCCGCGGGTGGAGAAATGAAGCGGCGTAGCGTGCTCATGGTCGTGTTGATTTCATGCGGGATGGCATGGGGCATTCGCCCGTCGAACGCGCAGGAAGAGCCCAGGCAGGCCAAGCCGATCGTGCTCGGCCGATTTGCGACCACGTTTGCGACCGATGCCGAGCACAAGTCGCGTGCATTCAACGTGGAGCTCGCGGCGGAGGCGATCAACGACAAGACGATCGCCCCAAACGCGACGTTCTCGTTCAACGACGCCGTGGGAGAGCGGACGGCGGCGTTTGGCTTCTCGAAGGCCGCGGTGATCCGCGACGGAATGATGGCGGAGGGGATGGGCGGCGGTACGTGCCAGGTGGCGTCGACGCTCCACGCTGCCGCGCTCCTCGCCGGCCTCGAGATCGTGAGTCGCTCGCCGCACACACGGCCGAGCGCGTACATCCGCATGGGGCTCGACGCGACGGTGGCCTTCTCGACGGGCACGCAGCCATCGATCGATCTCAAGATCAAGAATGTCTCCGCCTCGGCCGTCGTCATCCACGCGCGGGCTCTGAAGGGAACGCTCGACGTGTGGCTCGACGGAGCGGGCGTGAAGCCCGACGTCACGCTCACGAGCGAGATCATCGAACGCATGGCCATGCCGCGGGTCCTCGAGCGAGACAAGAAGCTCACCGCGCCGAGCGAGCAGGGCACCGCGCACGTGAAGGCATTCGGAATTCCCGGCTACCGTGTGCGCCGGACGCGTGACGTCCGAGCGCCCGACGGGTCGCTCGCGAAGCGGGAAATTCGCGTCGACACCTACGCGGCGACCCCACAGATTTACCGCGTCGGACCGCAGTTCGACGAGTCCTGGCTTTCCGTATCGAGGAAGAGCGCCGAGGAATGGCAGCCGATGAGCGAAGAGGAAGAGCCTCCCGTCGCCGCGCCGGTCGCGCTCGACCCAGGCGCCGTTCGTCCGGCGCTCGTGCAGCTTCGCCCGTCGACCCAGGTCGTGCTCGACAATCACCCTACCTCCCTCTAGATCTCGTGCACGTGTGAGCTCGCATCCGTTCCGCCTTGCGCTTGTCTTTGCGACGACGATGCTGATGACGGCATGCGTGCTCATCAGCACGCTCGACGAGTTCGACACCACGCCCCCGGCAGCAGATGGAGGCATCACGTCGTCATCGTCCGGCAGCCTCATCGGGTATCGCCTCGACGGCCCATCCACCGTCACCGTTCGCACGAACGTGCCGGCGAACATCGAGCTCGTCGTCGTGCGCGACTCCACGTTCCGCGATCTCGTCGCGCTCGATCCGATCGAGTCGACGTCACCGCGTACCACGGCGACGTTGATCAACGAGGAGCCGGATCGCTTCATCGTTCGCGTCGTCGCCAGCGAGAGCGGGACGCTCTCGTTTCACGCGCGCTCCGGATCGCGCGTTCAATCGGTGCAGGTGAAGATCGTCGTTCAGCCCGGGCCCGGTGAGCTCGACCCGACCTTCGGTGACGGAGGTATCCTCGCCTTCGAGAACGGGGTCATCTTCGGATCCTACGTCGACGTGCAGGGACGCATCACGCTCGGAGCGTCGGTGGCGACCAGCGACGGGACGGTGATCCGACTGTTTCGCTTCTTGTCCTCAGGAGCTCCGGACCCTCTTTTTGGGCACACCGGCAAGGGTCAGTTCGATCTCCGCGTGATCGATCCGGGCAAAGAGATCGCGACGAACGTCGCCCCTTCCGGCGACAACATCTTGATCAGCTACGGCAACAAGATCGAGAAGGTCTCGACCGCCAATATCCACGAACCCTTCGGCGACGCGGGGATCCTCGAGTTTCCGACCTCGAGTGTCGTCGTTCATGGCAGCAGCTCGCTCGGCCTTGCCGTCGAGCGGAGAACCGACGAGATCACGATCAGCCGGCTGAATGACGACGGGTCCTTCGCGAAAGTGTTTGGAGACAACGGAGCCTTCCGGATCCCGGACCTCGCGACCAGCCCGCAGCGGATCGACTGCGTGAACGTCGATGAGGCCGAGCAGGTGGCGTACTTCGGCATCTACCAACAGCCGGATGGCTTCAAGTTCTACGGATTCCCCGCGAACGGAAGCTCCAGCACGATCCTCGAGCTCGGCGATCGGTTTGGGCTGTCGAACACGCACACGGGCTGCGCCATTTCGCCTTCGCGCATTGGCGTCCTCGCGACCTACGAGCTTCTCGAGGTATTGAAGGAGAGCGGAACCACCCAGAGTCCCTCCACGGTACTCGAGCCCGGCCCGGTGTCGATCGCGATGGATTCGGCCGATCGTTTCGTCATCGCAGGAACGCTCCGCAGTCAGGCACCCGACGGCGGCACACCCGGAACCGTTGGCGTCGTTCGCCACCTCGCCGATGGCACGCTCGACAGTACGTTTCACGCGAAGGATCGCGACTTCGGTGCGGCGCTTCCGATGACCGGTCCCGCGATGGTCAAGATCGTCCCGTCGACGAACGCGATCCTCGTGTTCGGCCAGGGGGCGGGCAACTCCAACTTGATCGCCCGCGTCCTGCCTTGATCGCCTACGGTTGCCGAGGTCGTACGGTGAGCGTGGTCGCGGCCGTTCGCCCATAAATCTCGGGCTCGTACATCGCCTCGATGCGTGTGGGCGGAACGATGAAGGTCCCGATCGACGTCGCACGAGCCAGGTACTGAACGCGGTACATGCCCGGCTCGATGTGCTCGAACGTGGTGAGCACGCGGTCGTCATGAATCTCGCGGCGTGGATTCATCGGGGCGCGGAACGTCGTGCCGAGGAAGGTGGCGTTCGGATCGGCCTTCTTCGCTTCGGCCTCGCGGCTCGCCTTCGACGTCGTGTCGAGCGCGTAGTCGAGCGCTTCGAGTCCCGCGGGGAGGGGATCGTCGATGATCACCTGGTCGCGAGGCTCTGCCGACTCGAAGAGCAGATCGACGATGACGAGATCGCCGCCGGTGACGGCGCCCTCGGTCTTCTTCGGGATGATCGGCACCACGCTCGAGACCGCCGTCGGCGCGACGCCCCGCACGTATTTGGTGACGAAGAGGCCTTCATCCCGCGCCTTTGCGGGCAACGTGGTGGTCGCGTACTTCAGCTCTGCGGCGTAGAAGGCGCGCCCGTCGCCGCTCACGGAGAAGCCGAGCGTAGATCCTTTGGAGACGAGGTGATCGGTGGAGACGACGACCTTGTCCTCGCGAATGCTGCCAAAAGGAAACTTGCTCGTGAGCAGATCCGACCCGCCGAGATACGTCTTGATCTCGACCGCGGCGTTGTTGGCTTCCTGGAGGCACGGAGGGCGAGGAGGCGCTTTGCCATTCGAGGCGCGAGCGCGGTGCGTGGATCGGCAGCGAGCAGCGCGCGGAGCATCATCGCGAGCGTGCGGGTACGCGACTCGAGGAGCTGGCCATATTTGTCGCTGTCGGGCTCGTCGACATCGACGTTGTTGGCGCTAACACGCAATCGCGATTGGAGCTCACGCTTCAGCGTCGTGACCTGCGCTGCGGGCATCTCGGCCTTCGCCATCGCGTGAAGGAGCGCGGCCTGGCCGAACAAGCGCTGGCCGCCACGCGCATCGTAGAGGACGTTCATCGCGCCCGGATTGGGGTAGCCGAGCGACGCGAGCGTGTCGGCGATGAGGGCCGCGGACGCGTAGTCGATCTCCTTCTGCGCGGCCTCTTTCTCGCGCTTCTCCGCGGCGGCCTGGATCTGCGCAGGCGTCGGGTTGGGACCGAGCGCCTTGATCTCCTTGTCCGGGTCCCGCTCTGCTTCGACCTTCGCGAACGTGCGTGTCGCCTCGGCGAGGCGGAAATTCAGGTATTCGCGACCCCGCTCGATCGCGTCGCGTGGCACGAAGCGCTTCTTCTCCGACGCACCCGCGATCGCGAGCATCGTGTAGGCGGAGAGCCATGGCTTGGAATTCGTGCTCTCCCAGAAGCCAAAGCCTCCGTCGCTGTTTTGGCGCTTGAGGAGCGTCTCGATGCTGCTGTCGATCGACGCGTTGATGTCCGAGGGGAGCTTCGCGCCGCCGCTCTTCGCGAGATCGAACATGCTGACGAGCGGCAAGAGCTTGCTCGTGAGCTGCTCGGTGCAGCCATAGGGGTACTCGCTCAGCCGGTCGAATGTGCTTCCGATGCCCACGAGCGCGCTCGAGGAGACGCGCACCTCGAGCCCGCCGTAGTCGCGGCGCATGGTCGTGAGATCGCCGAGGCCGACCGCGGCGTCGCCGGAGGTCTCGCCGTACACCACGCTCGACTCTTTGCTGACGGGGAGCTCGACCTGGCGCCTCATCTCGACTTGGTCGATGTCGGTGCCGGATTTGACCTCGAATTGAATGACGGCTTCGCCCGGGACCACGGCCTTGACGGGGAAGCGGACCTCCATCTGCCCTCCGCGTGGGAGCGTGATCTGGCGAGTCGCGGGGCCGCTCACCACGAGCCCTTTGGCGTCGAGCTTCACGTTGACCGGCATCGTGCCGCCTCTCTCGGGCGATTTCTCGTCGACTTTGGACGAGACGACCACGCTGGCTTCGAGCTGATCGCCGACGCGGATAAGACGCGGCAACGCGGGCCTTGCCATCAGGCGCCGAAAGGTCGTGAGCTTCGATTCACCGGAGCCAAACCGATCATCGACCGCCGCGGCGACGGCCATGACACGGAACGTCGTGAGATTGTCCGGTAGCTTGAACGAGAAATGGGCTTTACCTGATTTGTCCGTTCGCCGGCCTGCCTCGAAATATGCTGTTGTCTTGAAGTCTGCACGCTTTAGCGTGGAGCCACCGTCGCCTCCGTCATCACCCTTGTCGTACGAGTCACCCGGATTGCGCGCCAAGGCATATTCGAATCCGAGCGACGGAAGACGCTCGCCCGCTTTCATCGGCAGGATATGCGCAAGCCCCTCGCGATTGTCGAACGTGAAGACCGATAGCTTCCTCGGCGTCACGAAGGCGGGGAGCGGATCGGGCGTGACGTAGCTCGTGAGCGCGAGCACGCCTTCGTCGACGACGTAGAACGTCAGGCCGGTCTCCACCGGCTTGCCGCTCCGATCCTTCACGAGGACGTCCGATTCGACGATCGTGCCTGGTTGGTATTCGGCCTTCGGCTGCGTCACCTTGACGTCGAGCCGGTGGGCCTCTTGGTTCACCTTGAGCTCGGCCCATCCATAGCGGTACTCGGGCCCGCCGAGATCCGCGCCGCCACCCGCCGGTGGCGCTTGCACGCGACCGCGAATGGCCACCACGCTGACGAACGCGTTCGGGTAGAAGTCCGCGCGCACCGGGATATCGATGACGGGCAACGGGCCTTTGATCGGCACGACCTGCTTCCACATCACGCCGTTGCGCTCGACGGTGACGAGCGCCTGACCCTCCTTGAACGGGTTGCGGAGGATCACCTTGGCGGTGTCGCCGATCTCGTACATCTTCTTGTTCGGCTCGAGCTTGATCGCGTGGCGATCGTCGGTCGGCCAGGCCGTCTGCGTCGTCGGGGTGTCTTCGGTGCCGTACACCGACGTGCTCGATCGTACGGTATTTCCGCGTGGATCCGCCGCCGTCGCGCGCATGACGAAATAGCCGGCGTGAGGTACTTGCAGATTGCAGGTGCCGCTCGTGGCGGTGGTCACGGCGTCGCACGACGTGAGCACGACGTCCTGCGCCTTGCTCGACCGCGTGGGCTTGCCGTCGGGCTGCTCGCCGGTCACGGCGTTCCAGCGCCGCTCGACGAGCTCCACCTTCACCTTCACGCCCGCGCGGTGGTTGCCGTTCGGCTCGAACGCGACCACCTCGCTCTTCAACGCGGTGCCTGCCGCGACGAAGCGATCGGCGGGGGTGCGGAGGCCGACGTAGAACTCGCCCGGATGAACGATCGCGCTCGACCGCGCCGAGACGTTGTTCCTGGAGATGTCCGTCACGTCTGCGTCGAAGACGACGCGCTCGGGCTTTCGCTGATCTTCGAACGAGAGCGCGACACGGCGCTCGAAGTGGCCACGTGGATCGAGCTCGCCGTCCTGGCTGTCGATCGCCTCGGCAGACTTCGACGACTCGGCGTAGTCGCCAGTGAAGATGTCGTCGCTCGTGGTGAATCCTTCGCTGTTCGGCGGCGAATAGGGCACCTCTTGCCGGGACACCGTCGTGGTGATGGCCGCTCCTTGCATCGGAGCGCCATAGAGATAATCACCTTGCGCGGAGAATACGGCCGTATCACCACGGACATAAGAAGGCTTATCGGGCTCGGCGCTAACCTTGAATTCGTTTGGCTTGAACGCCAAGATGCGAATCTCGTGTCGGAATACGCCCGACTCCGCGGTATTCGATTTACCGCCAGCGAGCGCGGTCGCCGTGATCGTCGCCGTGCCAATCTCGGCAGACTTTGGGATCGGCAGATCGAGCGTGAAGGTCCCGAGGTCGTCGCACCTCGCCCGGCCGTCGAAGATCTGCTCGCCGTTGTGATCGGTGAGCTGAATCCGAAGATCGCGGCCTGCGATCGAGCGGAGCGTGTCGTTCTCGGCGACACGGACGATGCCTGCGACCTTCGCCGTCTCGCCGGGGCGAAACACGCCGCGATCCGCGAAGAGCATGCCCACCCAATGTCCCATCTTCGACAAGGATTGAAACTCGGAGGTGAGACGGCTCTCGACCGAGGAGTGGCCGATCTTCGTGATCGTCCAGTCATCGCCAGAGCGCACGACGATCGCGGCGTCGCTGCGCACGCGGCCGTCTTGATCGTCACCGTCGCCCTGGTCCTTGTCCTTCTGGAGCGGATCGAAGCGATCGTTCGGGACGATCACGAGCCCTTGCGCGTCGGTCGTCGCGGTGAACACCTCGCCCGCCTTGACGGTGCGGATGGCGACGTTTGCGTTCTGTACGGGCTTGCCGGTGGAGAGCTGCGTGACCCAAATAAGGCTGCCAAAGGGGCTCATTTTCGCGCTCACGCCGAGGTCCGTGAGGTTCACGAACGACTCGGTGCGGCCATAGCCGTCGCGGCCTGCTCCGGGCGGCGCCAGGACGATCAGCGCAGGTCCGCGGCCCTTGCGTGGCGAGAGCACGGCGTCGAGATCGATGAAGTCGACCTGCCGCTGGTTCGTATCCGCGTGGGTGGTGGTCCACGTCGCGGCGAGGCCGTTGCGGGTGACGAAGTCCGCGCCGCGCGCCAGCGTCCAGGTCGCAGCTTGCGCGTCGGTGAGCGCCGCCGTCACCGTCGAGTAGGTCGGGATGTTCACGGCGCCGACCGGGACCTTGTGTCCTTGCGGGCCAAGCGCGGCTTCGAGCACCTGTCCGGCGAGCCCGAGATCGAGCCGGTAGGGCAACCGCTCTCGACGCGGTCTCGGATCGACCACGGCGGGCGCCGCCGCGACAGGAGGTTTGACTGGCGGCGGTGGCGCCGGACGCGCCGAGGGCGCTGCGCTCGCCGAAGCCACCGCTGCGCCGGGAGCGCGGACGAGCGGCGACTCGACGTCCACCTCGAAGCTCACGTCCTTCTCGAGCTTCTGGCCGTAGACGTCCTTCATCCCGGCCGTCAGCGTGATTTGGTATTTCTCACCGAGCTTGGGGGACACGCCAAGCCAATGCTCCGTCACCGGCTCGATGCGGCCTTTGTCCTTCGCAGGTGGTCGCGGCGGCGCCTTCGTCTTGACGTGCGCCTTCATCTCGTCGCGCGAGACGGGGTTCGACATCACGACCTTGACGTCTCCGCTCGCGCGGCAGCGGCCTTTGGCCTCGATCCGCGGACAATAAAAGTCCACGAAGCGGAGCGGACCGTGCGTGCGCATGACCTTCGTGATCGGGTTCGTCATCGCGCGCGGGCCCCCAACGCCGCGCAGCGTGTTCGCGACGGTGAGCTCCACCTGATGATCGAGCGGCAGCGGCTTCTCGGGCTTCAGCACGACCGTGTACGTCTCCGGCACCTGACGCGGCGGCGGCGGTGACACCGGAGGTGTGCCGCCTTTCGGCTTTGGCGCTGGAGAAGAAGACGACGAAGACGAGGAAGACGGCGCGGGAGCAGGTGCGGCCGGCGAGGTGTCGCGCGCTGCCGTCATCTTGATCGTCTCGCCGCGGTCGCCGTCGGCCTTGAAGACGCGAAGCGTCGCGGCCGCGAGCACGGCGTTCGGATCGACGGCCTGATCGAACTGGAGCCGGAACGATGGATCGCTGGGGAGCGTGTGCTCGGTCACACCCGGAGGACCCACGACGCGAAACGCCGCCAAGCTCGGACCGTCGGTCTCGAGCTCCAGCGTGTACGGGCTGCCGAGGACCGAGCCATCGAGCGCCTTGACGTCGGGCGGAACGGTCACGACGAAGTCGCTCCCGCCGGGAAGCTCGGTCTCGGGCGTGAACAAGAGACCGCGCGTCCCCGTCCAGCGCCATTGCCCCTTCACCGGCCCGCCCGTCTTCGAACGGATCGCGATCGGCGGAACATGCTCGTCGTCGCTCATGTCGACCGAGCGAACCCCGCGCGAGAACATCACCGTCACGCCAGGCTGCTTGCGATCGGCGACGTGACCCTTCGGCGCCGCATACACGACCGCGAAGGGGCCCGCGACGCGTTGAGGACCATCCGGGTTTCTCGGCGCGAGCGTCGCCGTGGGCGACGTCGGACCGTGAAAACAGGAGGCGAGAACCAAAAGACCGATCACGCCCAAGCGGGCGGAGCGCCAGTCGAGATTCATGGTGGTGTGCTGGTGGGTTGGCGACAACTTCGCGTCCTCTGTCTCTGCCTCGACGAAGGATCGACGAAGCTCGAGATGGAGAGAGACGGCGAGGTTATCTGGGCGAGCTTCGGCCGACAACGCGCGCCGTCGGCTTACCTATTCCATTCTTTCGGCGACCTCAGAAGATGCCCTCGAGACGGAGCGCGAATTTTGTGCGTCCTCGTCGCGATCGCCTCGCGCCGTCTACCAGCGATGAGCTCCGACCATGATTCCGACGGCGTTTGGCTCGCTCATCGGAGCGACGAAGAGTGCCGGGCCAGGCGCACCATCGCCCTTGTTCTGCGAGAGCGGAAAATCGAAGCTGAGGGCCTTTCGTCGAGGAACGGGCTCGTTCTTTCCGAAGACGACCGATCCCACGATCGAGAGGACGCCGGCGATCTGAAGGCCGGCCGAGGTGTAGAGGAAGGCGCGTGTCGTATCGGACAAGGGCGCACCTCTCTTGTTGATGATGCTGTCGCGCGGATGATCCGACGCGAACGTGAAAGGCCCCACGAACGGGATCAAGAGCTGCACGGCTCCGTGCTGTCCCGAGCAGAGGTAGTCACCCGACGAGTTGAAGAGGCACGGCAAGCCGACGGTGAGCACCAAGATCACGACGCGTCCGACGAGCCCGATCGTGCTTGGGAGACCGGCGATCGCGTCCGGGCCGTAGCCGCTCGCGAACATGATGGCTCCTGCCACGAGCAGCGGGCGATTGGCCCTCCACTGCGTGCGCGGTGGTCCTTCTGGAGGAGGCGGCAGCGTAGTGTCGGGCGGTGAGGCCACGGGCGGTGGTAGCGCTGGCGGCGGCGTCGTGGGGATGGGGGTGGTCGTGGGCGGCGGAGGCGTAGGTGCCGGCGCGCCGGCGGGCATCGTCGACGTGACGATCTTCGCGATCTCGGTCCACGCCAGGCGTTTCTTCTCTCCGCTCTCGAGGATCATCGTGACGTGATCCTCGGGGACGATCTCCGTCAGGCGTCCACGGTAGAGCCCACCGTTGCGAAGGTGGACGGTGTCGAACGACTCCGTCGCCGATTGGGTCATCACCGGATCGTGCGCATCCGCAGGCTGCGCGTGGGCGCTCGCCGGAACGGCAAGTATGACGAAGGCGAACGCTGCCGCACGGAGGCAGGACGCGCCGAGGAAGGTTGCAGCTCGAGGCGGAGAGGAGAAGTTCATCTCAAGGTCGCTCGAAGGGGATTGCCTCTGATGGCGTCCGTTCGGGAGCTTAGCTCGCTTCGGGCATGCTCACGTGAAAGGCTTGCTGGCGCCCGCGATCTTCGTCTTGGGGGACGGCTCGGCGACGCGCGGTCTGCAAGAGGGCGGACGATTTCGTCCAGCACGTCTCCGCCTCGCGATCGCTCCACGCCGGGACATCATCGATCCGGAGGAGGGCGTCGAGGAGCTCTCCGGCGTCGGCGAACCGATCGTCCTTCTTCTTGGCCAGGCATTTCCGGATGACCGCTTCGAGCTGCTCTGACACCTTTTGGCCACCCCTCTCTTCGATGGACGGAATCGGCTGGTGAATGTGCTTGCCGCAAACCTCGACGATGTTCGATCCGTCGAACACCGGTTTGCCGGTGAGGAGGAAAAAAGCGACTGCGCCAAGCGCATAGAGGTCCGTGCGCGCGTCCACTTCCTCTGGCGTCATGATCGACTCGGGAGCCATATAAAGGGGTGTGCCCTTGAGCACGTTGAGCTCGCTGCCAGCGGCGGTCGAGTTGGCCGATAAGCGTTTAACGAGCCCAAAGTCACATATCTTCAGCTGATCCGAATGCCGCTTACGCTGGCAAAGGATCATGTTGGCGGGCTTGATATCGCGATGAATGAGCCCGATCGCGTGCGCGTCGGCGAGCGCATCGGCCGCTTGTTTGAAGAGATGAAGCACGCGTGATTCGGGCTGCGGGCCTTCGGTCTCGACGAGGAGCTGGAGGTCCACGCCGTCGAGAAACTCCATGGCGTAGTAGAAGACGCCGCCTGGCGAGCGGCCAAAGTCATAGACCGCGATGATGTTTGGGTGATTGAGCTGGCTCGTAAGCTGCACTTCGCGCTCGAACCGCCGGACGTCGTCCTCGGTGGTTCGATCCGAGAGCATGATCTTGATCGCGGTCGGCCGGCGCAGGAGCGCATGTCGAGCGCGGTACACGCGTCCCATTCCGCCTTCGCCGATCTTCTCGACCAAGGTGTATTGGCCCACCTCGCGGGCGGCGCGAACACGATCGCGTAGGCCGTAAATGACAGCGGAGATCAGCGTGCTCGTCGTGACCGTGATGGAGCACCACACGACGACGCTCGAGACGTGCATGATCATCGACGCCTCCTTGGCCATCAGCGTCATGCCGACGGTCGACGCGATGATGGCGAGCGACGCGACGACCGAGATGACGGCGGTGCGTCGCGGAGAGCTCGGGATCATCGCCGCGCGGATCGCGAGGATGTGGGCGACACCGAGCGTCGTCCCGAGCTCGGGTCGAAACAAAGCGACGCTGATGAGCGTGAACATCGCGAGCGTGATGCACTGCGCGAGCGTGACGACGACATCGAGCCGAACGAGCCACTCGGGCGCATACGTTCGCTTGCGGAGAAGCACCGACGTCCCGACGAGGAGCAACGCGGTCCCGAGGTGAAGCCACGTGCTGGTGAAGCCAAACCATTCGAGCGTGATGGCCAGGAAGGATTGGCTCGATACGAAGAGCGTGATCGTGTAGTCGACGGGCCACGTCAAAAGCCAGAGCACGCCGAGGATCCGGGCGAAGGCGCGCAAGCGCCGTTGAAAGAACGCACGTGCGTCCTCGGGATCGGCCGGCACGGACGCCAGCCGGTCGAGGAAGTTCTTGGCTCGACGAGACGCCACGAGCGTCATGCTAGACGCTCGTGCGGCAGCCGTGTCGCTCTTTCCAGGCCTCGGAGGCGCTCGGGACTACAGCGCGGCGCCGAACTCGCGCGCGAATTCGATCGGAGACGGCCGGTCGTCTGGCTTCATCGCGGTGGCCGCGCGGAGGACCTTGGCGACCGCGACTGGGAAACCGCGGAGGCGCTCGGGATCCTCGAAGGGGTCGCGCTTCATGTGGGCGATGATGCGGTCGCGCGGGTTCTCGATCTCGTCGAAGAACGCACGACCGGTCGTGACGTTGTAGATCGTCCCCGCGAGCGCGTAGATGTCCGAGCGTGGGTCGAGCTCGACAGGATCAAGCACCTGCTCGGGCGCGATGTACCCGGCCGTTCCGGCGACGAAGCGACCACCCACCTCGGCGGGCACGCGGATGGCGCGGACCATGCCGAAGTCGATGACGACGGTGGCGAGAGGCGTCGCGCGCGCTGGATCGCGGTGCTTCTCCGGATCGAACTTCTCGCCGCCCGCGAGCGGAAGGCGTAGCCACAGGTTCGCGGGCTTGATGTCGCGATGCACGAGGCCTGCGTTGTGGAGCGCCGAGAGACCCGCGCACGACTCGAGCACCACGTTACGGAGCTCGAAGAGCGTCATGGGTCGCGCCGCCGCGTACTGCTTCAAGTCGGCGCCGATCAGGTACTCGAGCACGAGGTACGGCACGTTCCCCGAGACACCCCGATCGATGATGTTCGCGACGTTGGGGTGGTAAAGCCCCGCGAGCGCCTTCGCCTCCTCGACGAACGACGCGAGGATGCCTGCGCGCTCCGTGTCGCTCGCGTTGGCGAGCGCGTCTGCCTTCGGGATCTTCAAGACGAAGAAGCGATCAGCGCCCGGCTTTCGCACCAGCCACACCGATCCGATGCCGCCCTCTCCGAGCGCCTTGATCAGCTCATAGCCTTCGATGAGCTTCGGCTCGTCTTTCTTCTTCGCGGGCGGGGCCGGCGGCGTTCGTCGGATCGCGCCTTGAACGGCCTGCTCGAGAAGCGCAGACGTGACCGGACCGAGCGACGCGAACCAGACATCGAGCATCGACGTGTCACGCGCTCGAATCGCACGCGCGACGAGCTGGGCCACGCGCGGCGCGTTCTCCGTCGCCGTGCGTGAGAGCGAGTCGTCCGCCGCGCCCGTGCTCGCCCCGTGCAATGCCTTGACGGGATCGGCCAGCGAGAACTGCAAGCGGTCCGCGGCGAGGACGAGCTCGATGCACATCGGCTCGAGGTTCTGCTTTTGGCCCGAAGCCGACGCGAACGTCGCGAGCGCGCGCGACAGACCCGCGAGCGCGTGCGTGAGCTCCGTGTCGACGGCGTGAAGCGCGTCGAGCGCAGGCGCAGCAAGCTGGCCCCATTGGCCGTCTTCTTTCCCCGACGACACGGCCGTTCGTAGGGCCTCGGCATGCTCACAACACTTCTGGAGCGCACCCTCCGCGATCATCGGAAGCGCCGTCGCGAGCTGAAGGAGCATCGCGGGACGATCGATCACGAGCGCCCACCACGCGGCGAACGGCCCGAGCCAGCGAACGTCGTCGACCTCGCCGAGGGAGGTGCCTCGCGTGGTATCGACGAGACGCCAAAAGAGCATGCTGAGCGCGTTCTTCAGCGGACCAGGGAGATCTCGCGATCCGTCCGCGAGACCTTCGATCTTCCGGAGCCAGAGACAGGTCTCGTAGACGGTCGGGCCGCGACCTGGTCCGAGGTCGGAGTCTTCACCGCACGCGTCGAGCGCGTATCCACCAAGACGGATCGCGAGGATCTCGAGCTGGAGATTCACGTGCGCGTCGTCGCCGACGCCGTCGGTCGCTCCGGGCGCGCCTTCGGCGAGGCGCCGCTCCTTGACGAGATCGAGGATCTCGGCCGGAGCGGTCGCGATCGTCTTCCACGTCTCCTCGAGGTTCGGCTCTTCGACCGACTCTCCTCCTGGTCGCGTCGCGAGGAGGGGCCACCAAAGTCGAAGCGCGAACGCGCGAGAGCAGCCTTCGAGCGCGTTCATCGCGGCCGCGCGCTGCCGAACGCGTCCCGGACCAAGCGCGATGCGTCGTGCTTCGAGAAACGTCGGCGCGAGCGCCGTGGCGAAGCGCGCCGCTCTCGCGTCCGCCTCTTCATCGTCGTACTGCGCGGCGAGGCGCATCAGGTTCTCGAGGCCAAGCTCGAGATCGAGCGGGTCGCGCTCGGCGCTGTCGACCGGATCGGTCACCGCGATGACTTCGATCCATCGACGTGACTCGTCGAGCGTACCGGGCGGAGCGCGTCGCGCCATCTCGCGCAGGCCGCGCAGCGGCGTCTCGATCTCCTTCGTCTGCACGCCACGACGCCAGAGCGTCGCGAGGCCGCGAGCGAGGGCGCGCGCTGCGATCGCGCCGCCGTCACCGGCGAGGATGCGCGAGGCGAGGCGATCCCACAGGCCACGTCGCTCGAAGAACAAATACGGTGTCGCCGCCGCGACGGCCGCGAGCACCCACGCCTCTTCGTCCTTCGAGTCGAGGATCGCGACGAGCTGGCTGTAGAGGAACATGAGGCGCTCGGCCGGCAGCGACGCAAAGGCCGTCATCGCGCGCTGGCGGAGCACGCGTGACTCGCCGAGGACCCAGTCGAGCACGGTGCCTTCGAGCTGCTCGAGCGCGCCGGTGAGCCGCCCAAGCGCACGCGCCGCATGGACCCAGACGAGCGGCTCCGGATGAAGGAGAAGAGGCTGCAAGACCTGCAGCGTCTTTCCGATCAGCTCCGGATCGGTGGTGGGTGGAATGCCGCGCACGCTCACCTCGAGGCAGCGCGCCGCGAGCACACGCCCGCGCAAGGTCCCGCGCGCAGGTGTTCGGATCATGACCTCGAACGTCTCGGCCGATCCCCACAGCCACTTGCCGAGCGCCGGGACCTCGAGCGCGCTCGCCCCGGCCTCCCAGATCAAGATCTGAAGACGTGCACGCGCCTCGGCGTTCTCGGGCGCCGCGAGGAACGTCCCGTCGCCCATCAGCGGAGCGCAGCCGAGCGCATCGATCAGCGGACCTTCGACGACGCGGTCTCGTGCGATCGCCGGGACGCGATCGCGGTATTCCGCCTTCTCCGCCGCGACCGCGAGCAGCCGCGCGAGACTCGCGTCGCGCCGCCACGTGCTCGCCGCACACCACAAGAAGAGCACCTCGCCTGCAGGGCCATCGAACAGCTTCGACAGCAAGATGATGTCTTCGTTCGAGTGGGTGAGCGCGGGGAGGTGCTCCCACAAAGCGTCGGCCGCGGGCAGCTCTCCTTCGGCGCGCTCACTTCCGCCCGCGCGCCAGCGCACGCGCATGGCCTCGCTGAGATCGGGGCGCTGAGCGAGCAGCGCTGTCAGGGTCGATAACGCGCCTTGGATTTGATCGGGCAGCATCGAGAGGATTTTCGAGCGTATCGCAAGACGCCTTCTGCATGCAGCTCATCCCGGTTGGTCGGTTTTCCTCGGGCGCCCGCGGTTTGTCCCGATCTCGCCGTCTGAAGGTGCGTCAACCCAGGTTCACGGGCGGGCGGGGTAGGTGCCACTTCGAGCGGGAATCGTCAGGATCGCGGTGATGGAACGCGTGCTGCTAAGCGCCGGCCGCGAGCTCGTCGCATGCGCGGGGTTTGGGGCGGAGCCCCACGAGCGCGCGCCATCGTTCATCTTCACTTCCTAGAGGTCTTCTCATGTTCTTCCTTTCGTCATCGTCCTCTCGTCACGTCGAACGACTCGCAGGCCTGGCCTTCGTCACGCTCATGCTCGCCGCGTGCAGCGGAGGCGCCGACTCCACGCCCACGTCTCCAGCTTCGCAAGATCCTTCGGGCTCGGGGACGGGCAGCGCCGACGAGGGAAAGGCGAGCGAGAAACCGCCGGCAGGATCGTCGAACGACAACCCGCAGGCGAGCACCGGCAACGATACGAAGCCACCCAGCACGGGCGCCTGCAACACGCTCGACAACGATGCCGCGGCCGTAGGAGCGGACAGCGTGGCCACGAGCGCGCCCGTGGCGACGGGCGGCAACGTCCCCGACGGCAAGTATCACCTCACGAGCGTGAAGCTCTACACCGGCAAGGGTGGCTCGAGCGGGCCGATCCCGCTCTCGATCAAGCAGACGATTGAGCTCGCGAAGGGGACGGTCAACATCGCGGAAGACGCGAATGGCAAGGTGAGCGCGCTGACGCAGACGTACACGATCAAGGGGACGTCGATCGCCTTCGCGCAGTCGTGTCCGGCCGGCACGCCAGGCAAGACGGTGAAGTTCTCCGCCGACGGCACGAAGGTGTCGCTCTACATCCCAAACGACCTCAATCAGATCACGGAGTTCACCTACGAGCCTTGAGTCGAGCTTCGAGGCCTTGCGCGGGCGCGAAGCCGGACTTAACCATGGCGAGCGTCTCACTCTGCTGGTGTTGAGAGCGCTCGCGCCGCGCGCGAGGCTCTTCGGAACCGCTCGCCTCTCTTGGTCGAGCCGCGTGAGGGTTCGACTCCCTCCATCAGCGCCACAAGTTCGATTCTTGTGCGGTGCTCGTTCGCGGACGCCGGCGCAATGGTTGGGGCGTGAAGACGCTTCTCCCATCCATTGTCCGCTCGTCGTCTTCGTGGCGTGAGCTGACTGGTCGTCGGTCCTCCGACCGTCTTCGGGGAATCTAGAGGTTGGGGGTTCGAGTCCCTCCGGGCCGACGATTCGAGGTTCTCTCGAATTCGCTGCGACCATGATCGCGCGACGTCAATTCTCGGCCCGTAGCTCAACGGTAGAGCGCCAGACTAAGGATCTGATTCAATCCGCTCGACGAAGGAAGGTCGTTCCTTTCTCTTCTCTCGGAGAAGAGAGAGCTCGCGTAACCCGCTATCGACGCGCCATCGTTCGCATCAACGAGATCGTCCTCGCGGACCATCGCGTTGCCCCGGACGTTGGCCCGCGACCATGCGCGCTCCGCGGGCTTGCATGGTCACGAATGCACGCGAGGCATCCGAGATCTGGAATGCACCTTCCTTCGAAGAGCTTTTTTGTCGTTTCGTAATCCATTATCCAATAGGAGCTCGACGCTCGTGTGGAAGACATTCTCTGTAGCCCTCGATGAACGTGTGGTTGTCCTCAAGGACGGTTTGCCGGTTCGCGCCCTCGGGCCTGGCCGGCACACGGTTTGGGGATTTGGCCTCGACGCCCGTCGTTGGTCGACAGAGTCGCTCGTCTTCCAGATGCCGCCGGCGCTTCGCGCGACCTTGCCCGCGGAGTGGTGGAGCGAGATCACGGTAGGTACGAGCGAGCGCGTCATCCTCTGGCGTGATGGTCGCCCCGTCATGTTCCTCGGCCCTGGCATTCACTGCTACTGGGAGGTCGATGACAGCGTGCGCGTTCAGGTCCTCTCGGTGACGGATCCCATGCCGGAGCTCACCGCGGAGCTCGTGAGCATTCTTCCGCGTGGCGCCTACGTCGATGTCACGGTGCGCGAGCTCGAGCGCGGGCTCATGCACGTTCGCGGAAAGGTCGTTCAGGTGCTCGCGCCTGGGCGTTATGCGTTTTGGTCGACGAGCGAATCGCCGGTAGACATCGAGAAGGTCGACGTTCGTTCTCAGCAAGCGACCCTCACCGGTCAGGAGCTGATGACGAAGGACAAGGTCACCTTGCGCCTCTCGCTCACCGTCGAGTACGCGATCGAAGATCCAGCGCTGGCGATCCACGGCGTCGTGAACGTTCGTGATGCGATCTACCTGCTCGTGCAGCTCGCGAGCCGGCAGTTCGTCGCGGGCGTCACGCTCGACGACTTGCTGAGCGGTCGTGACGGCGAGATGAAGACGCTCCTCAACAAGGTGATCGAGGCCGAGAAGGAGGCCGCGGCGAACGTCATTCTCCGTCGTGAGGAGACCGCGGCGACGCGCTCCCTCGCGAACACGGCGAAGCTCATGGCCGAGCAGCCGCTGCTTCTCCGCCTGAAGGAGCTCGACTCCCTCAGGGAGATGGCGTCCAAGATCCACGAGATCAAGCTTGTCGTCGGGGCAGCCAACGGCCACGGCGTCGGCGGCATGACGTCCGCGCTTTTGCCAAGCGGCTTTCTCGAGAACAAGCCCGAATAGCCTGGAAAACTAGCGCCGCGAGAAGAGGAAGACTTCTCGCGTCGCTCTTTTTCTTCATGCTCGGGGAATGCTTGTCACACACGAGGACGGATGGACGATCATGACGTCGTGAGCGTCACCTCCGTCCCTCGCCTCGTGGTCCTCGTTGGTCTTGCGACCTTCGTCGCGGCATGTCCGAACACACGCACGACGACCAAGCCAGGCGACGCGGCCGGTGCTGCCCATGGCGATGGCTCGGCCCCGTCTGTCCGCTCCCCGCAGGAAGACGCGCTCACGCTCGATCAGATCTGCGCGCACGTGCCGAATGCGCAGGCGTCGTCCTTACCAGGCAAGCAGCCGTTCACCGATCTCGATCCGCATTGCTCGGCGACCGATCCGTTCTGCGACTCGGTCGACAAGACACCCGATCCAAAGCGCACGTGCTTCGTCGCCAACGACAACATCGCGCGCGCGGCGAACGAATCACGCTCGGCCAAAGGGCCGCTCGCGAACACATCTGCGGCTTGGGACGGCGTCGCAAAGCCGAAGTTCCTCGACCGCATCGATGCGCACTTGCACCTGACGCCAAAGGAGCACGAGAAGCTTCGCGCCAATCACTTCGTCGTGCTCGACCGCCTCGCGTATGCCAATTACGCCAACGCGTTTCACGACATTTACCAAGAGCAGCTGCCGCTCTTCGTCGGCGTCGACCCGATCTTGCATGCCGTCTTTCGTGGGACGGAGCTGGCGCTCGAGCGCATCGAGAAAAAGACGTTGATGCCAGCGTTGGCCACGCTGCTCAAGAAGCTACGGGGCAGTCTGGTCGCAAACCCTCCTAGCGCCGAGATACGCAAAGACCTCGATATCTATTTGAGCGTCGCCCAAGCACTCCTCACGCCGAGCATGGAAGAAGGAAAGCGGCTCTCGGCATTCAAGGACGGTGACGAAGAGACGATCAAGTCTTTGGTCGACGACGCGTCGCATCCGAGCTCCGCGGGGCTCAAGGAGGTGGAGCTCTTCGGGCGCTCGCGCATGATCGATTTCTCGCAGCTCGAGCCGCGCGGTCACTATTCGGGGAGCCCGGTGTTTGCCGAGGGGCAGCTCCGCATGCCCGACTACTTCGCCGCGATGATGTGGCTGTCGCGAACGGAGCTCAACTTGGTGTCGCGCGACTCGAAGAGCAGCCATCCCGGCCCCGCGCTCGACCCGACCGACACGCCTCGTGAGGTCGCCGACGCGCTCGCGCTCGCGGAGCTCGTCGGGCGATCTGGCGCTGGCACCGAGCTTCGTCTGTTCGACGAGATGTACACGGCGTTCGCGGGCAAGCGAGAAGACGTCTCGCCGCTGAAGCTCGCCGAGATCGCGCGCGCGAAGGGCATTCGTTCGACCGATCGCGACGCGACGGCGAAGCTCAAGGAAGCGATCGGGACCGACTTCACACGGACGGCAAAGACCCATTTCACGCTCGAAAGGACGAAGTCACTTCCGGCGATCTTGACGATGTTTGGCCCGCGGATCGTGCCCGACGTCGCTCCGCTCACGAGGCTCGTCCACGACGAAGTCCCAGGTCGCACGTCGCTTGGCGCCGCCGATGTCGCGCACGTGCTCGGGCACGATCGCGCCGCCAAATACATCCCGGACCATGGAAAGAACGCGGCGCTCGACCCGGCCCTTGCCCGTGCGCGGGCGGAGCTCCGAAAGAACGCGACCTCGTCGACGGACATCTACGGCGCGTGGCTGCGATCGATCCTCGCGTTGTCCGAGAAGCCGAGCGGGGTCGTCCCGTCGTTCACGAGCACGCCGGCGTGGAGCGATCATCGATTGAGCTCGGCGCTCGTCGGGTATGGCCAGATTCGACACACGTTCGTGCTTCTCGCGGCGCAGGGCTACGACTCGTATGGATGCGAGATCCCCGACGCCTACGTCGAGCCAGCCCCAGCCGTCTTCGATGCGCTCGTGGCGCACGTCCGGCAAATGCGCTCGAAGGTGGGAGGAGCGAATTGGCAGGGGCTCGAGAAGACGCTCACGACGCTCGCCGCGATCGTTCATGACGAGGTGAGCGGCCGCGTCTTGTCGGAGCCGCAAAAGCGGTGGCTCTCGATGGTCGCCGAGTTCATCCCGAATGGCGGTTACGCGAGCACGAGCGAGCCGCCCAAATGGACGGGATGGTATTTCGACATGTTCGAAGATCGTGAAATCGGCGCGAGCGGATCCACCAAGTTCATCGCCGATTACTTCACCCTGACGAACGAGGGACAAGTCGCTTATCTCGGGGCAGAAGGGCCTCGGCTCGGCGTCTATATCGTCGATACGAACGGTGAGCCGCGCGCGATGGTCGGTCCTGCGGCGAAGGGCTTCGAGGCGCACGCACCGATCGCAGGTCGGCTGGATGACGAGAAGGTCTTCGACCCGAGCGTGACCAAGATAGCGCCATGGCGTGAGAGCTATGCGGTCGAGGAAGCTCCACCTCCGCTTGGGCTCGAAGGTATGGTGGTCCGTTGCGGTGATGTTGTCGTCGAAGACGATCCGGCGGTGAAATTCGGAATGGCCATGCCTCGCCCATCCGCGGCGGCCACGAGCGATGCTCCGCCGAAGCCAGTCGAATGGCGAGTCGCGGTGCGAAGCACACGAGCCGTGGCAGGGCCCACCAGCATCACGTTGCTCGATCACCACGCCGATCCCCTCACGAACAAGCTCACGATCGACGTCGACAAGGACTGGAAGGTGGGCATCTTCGAGATGCCGCCAGCGCTCGCGCGCAATCACTTTGGCGTCGAAGCAGTGCACGTACGCGTCGAAGACTTGAGCCGATCCCGCACCGGTACGGGACCGTTCGACTTCGCGACGAGCCCGACCGTGTATCGCGGTCAATACGACTCGCCCGGAGAAATGCCCGAGCGCCCGCGCGGACCGAGCGCCTTCACGATCGGTGGGCTGCCTCCGCCGCCGGTCGCGGATGCGGGCGCGGCCCCGCCTTGATCTTCGTCTCGCAAGAGCTCGTCAGAGGCGCGCGCGACGATAGTCACACGGGGCGTTGAGATAGTCGGCGATGAGGAGCGTCTCGAGGCGCTGCGCGAGACGCATCCGCGGGCGATGGACAGGCACGTACCAGACGGCGCCGGAGTCACGGAGCGCCATCACCAAGCCTCGTGCGATCATCATGCGACCAAGCCGCTCGGCCTGCTCGTGATCGCGAAGGTCCTCGAGGAGGGCCAGCGCATGGGAACGCGCCACGCACACCAGCTCGACGACATCGACCTCGCAAATGGGCCTGATGGATCGGATGACCCCGCTCTCGTCGCGCGAACGTGAGAGCCCATTGTCGGTGTCATCGTCGGTCCACGCGACCATGACGGCTTGACCATAGTGGCACATGAGCCAAGCGGCGAGCTCGCGCCGTCCCCATCCCATCGCCGCCTCGCGCAAAAAGACGTCGAGCGCCTCGCGGGCCGTCTTTTTCGGGGGATCCGCGTGAGCGCCTACCTCGGCCGGGGAGGTGGTGGCGTCGTGCGTGCGTACAGCGGGGCGGAGCAATGCAGCCTCCGCTCCGTACCAAGCAATCGAAGTGCCATCGCCATGACCTCATGCGACGATGACGACGAATGGATGAGGCGACCGAAGAAGAGGCCCGCACCTACGAGCGTGACGGCTTTCTCGTCATTCCGAGCTTCCTCTCCGAGGGCGAATGCTTCGCGCTGATGGATCGCGCGAAGCGTCTGGTCGATTCGTTCGAGGTGCCGAGCCGCGATCGCGCATCCGTCTTCTCGACGAACGAGCAGACGCGAACGAGCGACGACTACTTCCTCGCGTCGGGTAGCCGCGTGAGCTTCTTCTTCGAGGAAGAAGCCTGGGACCAAGGCACGCTTCGTCACGACAAGTCGATCAGCATCAACAAAATCGGCCATGCGCTCCATGAGCTCGATGAGGTCTTTGCGCCCTTCTCGAAGAGTACGCGCCTCCGCGACATCACGCGATCCGTCGCGGGGATGAAGACGCCCGAGCTCGTGCAGTCGATGTACATCTTCAAGAACCCGCTCATCGGCGGGGACGTGTCATGCCATCAGGACGCCTCGTTCTTGATCACGACTCCGCCAAGCGTCGTCGGCCTGTGGTTCGCGCTCGAGGACGCGACGATCGAGAACGGATGCATGTGGGCGCTACCTGGTGGGCATCGCGGCCCACTCCGCAAGCGCTTCTCGCGCGCCCCCGAAGGCGACGCGCGCGGCACGGTCATGACCACGCTCGACGAGACGCCGCTTCCGGCGCCGATGCCGAGCGAGCCGTGGATCCCGCTCGAAGCGAAGCGAGGGACGATGATCGTCCTCCACGGGCTGCTTCCGCATTGGAGCTCGAGCAACCGCTCCACGCGATCGCGGCATGCCTACGCGCTTCACTTCGTCGATGGCGAAGCGGCGTGGGCGGCCGACAATTGGATAGCGCGATAACGCTAACGCGATAACGCGATAACGCGATAACGCGATTAGTCTTTGGGGAGCGGAGGCGGAAAGGGCGTCGCGCCACAACGGCAGCGGACGCCTTGCTCCTTGAAGCAGCGTGATCGGCACGTCGGACACGTCCAGAGCTCGTCGAACGAGCGGACGTGCTCGAGCGCGCTCCGCACCTCTTCACTCGAGGCGCCCGCTTCGCTCGCGTGCGCCTCGACGTTGAAGGCGGACTGCGCGTCGGCCTCGAGCGCTCGAAGCTTCGTGTCGATCGCCGCGAGGAACGCCTTGCCCTTGCTGTCTTCCTTCAAGGCGCGGCGGAGGCCGTTGAGGAGCGAGCCGACCTCGCGGAACTCGTTGTCGTTGCCGCGCTTGTACGGGAGAGGCACCTCGAGGCCTTCGCAGATCTCCTTGAGAAGCTGCTCGAGACCGCGACGACCTCGCCTGGCGGCGTCACCCGTGTTGCCTTCGTCGAGCAGCGCGATCGCGCTGTCGATCTCGGTGGCGCCCTTCACCTCGCGAAGGGACGGTCCGCGATCGTAGGACCAGCCGAGGATCTGGTACGTCGACCACCCCTTCACCTTGCGGCGGATCTGCTCGAAGAAGTAGCGATCGTGCGTGAGGATGACGAGCTGCCAATCCTGGAACTCGTCGAGGAGCAAGTCGCCGAGGCGCCCGCGGTGCGTGACGTCGAAGCTGTTGACGACGTCGTCGAGCACGAGAAACTGCAGCCGCTCGTTGAACGTGCGCGCCATCGCGAGGAAGAGGACGATCGCGACCGAGTTCATGTACGACTCGCTGAGCACGCCGTGCGGCGGTCGCTGGCGCTGGCCGTAGAAGTCGACGGAGAGCTCGATGCCCTTGTCGGCCCAGGTCTCGACCGCGACGCTTCCGATCTTTCCCGCCGGATGAAGACGCGAGAAGAGACGACCGACCTCGGCGGAGATCTGCTCGAGCACGGCCTGCACGTAGGTGCGTTGCTCGGTCTGGTACGCTTCGAAGAGCGCGTCGACGCGCTTGAAGCAGCGGTCGGCGCGCTGATCGGCAAGGACGGCGTCCGTCCACGCCTTGGCCGCCATCACGAGGAAGCCAAGCTCGAGGGAGTGATTCTTCTGCGGCTCCTCGGGCGGCGCGGCCTGGCTGTCGAACGCCGCGAGCGCGGCCTTGTCCCACTTCTTGAGCGACTCGACGTAGATGCTCAACTGAATGACGTCGACGGGACGTCGCTCGGCGATCTGCGATTTGATCGAGACCTCCGGGGGAATCGCTGGAAGCTCGATGTTGAGGGACTTCGCCTTCGAGAACCAACGCGTGCGCTCTTGGTAGTAACCAACGAGCGCGTCGCTCGCGCCACGGATGCCCTTCTCGGCGGTGTCGAAGCGGCTCGCGTGCTCCTGAAGGTCAGCGAGCATCTTGATGAGCTTGCTCTTCAGCGCGTCGGCCGCGATGTCGCTCTCGCAGACCGGGCATTTGTCGGCTTTCGGGTTCTTGATCACGAACCGCGCCGCGGAGTTCAAGACGTCGACCTGCGCCGGATCGATCGCGGTCTCGCTCGACGCGTTCAGCGCGTCGTTCCAGCGGTTCAGCGCGTCGGTCTCGATCTCGACGTCGGCGGCCTCGATCTCGGCCTTCAAGGTCGCGATCAGGTTCGCGCGTCCCGACATCGACGAGCGCGGCGTCTCCATCAGCTCTTTGAGGTTGAGCTGGAGGTACGCCTCGATGCTCGGCTGCGCCTCGAAGCCACAAAGCACCGCGAGCTCTCCGAGCGCGCGCTCGATGACGTCACGCTTTGCCTCGACCTTGCGTGCCACGACGCCGGCCGCCGCTTGTTTGAGCTTGTCGGCGGCGTCATCACGTGTGCGTTTCAGCTCGGTGCGCGCCTTCTGCAGATCGGTGCGCAGCTCGTCGATGCCGCCGAGGCCAAGCAAGCGCTGGAGCGCGCTCCACTTCTCGCCCTTCGACTTGTCGACGAAGTCGGCGATGGTTCGACCGCGCAAGAGGAACGTCTCGCGTGCGGCGGCCTCGATCGCGCTCGCGTTCGGCGCCTTCGGCGTGCACTTGCCGCCGAGATCACCGGTGGTCTTGATCGTGATCGACGGGATCACCTTCTTTTCGCGAGCAGCTCGATGTCGCCGGTGAAGTACCACTCGATCGCGTCGGCGAAGGAGCTCTTGCCGGTGCCATTTTCGCCGAAGATGAGCAGCGACTCACCTCGATCGAGCTTCATGTCGAACTGATCGCGCACGCCGCGGAACGAGTTGAGCGTGATGAGCGTGAGGCGCTCCATCTTGCTCTTCGCGGTGTCCGCGGCCCGTTTGGCGTTGCCGCTCACGGGTGTCGCGGACGTGGTCGCCGTGGTGGTGGTCGTCGTTGCGCTCATGACACGTCCTCGTCGCTGATCTCACCGGCAAAGGGATTGAGCACCTTCGGTCCGCCCTCGGGCGCCGCCGCGGCCGAGGCTTTCGGCTTGCGCGCGCGGGTCTTCTTCGGCGCCTTCGCGGCGGGCGCGGCTGGCGGCGGAGGAGCGGCGGCCACCGGCGCGTCGTCTTCGCGCTCTTCTTCCATCACGGAGGCGCGCGGAGGCGGCGGCGGGATGTGTGCGTCGGGATCGGCGTCGACGACGCGGGCGGCGACACGTGCACCGTCGGCCGTTCCGTTGTCGCTCGCCAGGATCTGCGCGAGATGCGCCGCGCGCTTCGTGCCTGCCTTCTCGTTCACGATGTCGAGGAGCTCACGCTTCGTCGCTTCGGAGAGATCTGGCACCTTCGCCATCACTTCTTCCAAGAACATTCGGGGATCGCGCCGCTGCATGGATTGCCTTGTTGATCTTGCTTGGCTTGCGGGTTGGGTCGAAAGGTTCGGCCGGGTGGGTCGCGAAGGATAACCGGCTTCGCGCTTTAACAGCAGCGTCACCCACCCAACTTGAAACCATGACGCAGAGAGAGCTGTTTGTGCCACTCGGAGTACGCCTGACACATCGGAAGATCCCCACTTTTCCGTGAAATCCAGGAGGCACGGGTGTTGCTGAACACGTGCTCATGTCACGTCGCGGAAGGGCTTGGGGCTTTGGGATGGGTCGCGCGACTGCCACGTCCGCGGTCACGGCGCTGCTCGCGATCGCCTGTGGAGGAAACGTGAGCGGCGTCCCCGATCCCCTCGGCAGCGGGACCGGGTCGGGAAACGACACGACGTCGTCCAGCGGCGGGCGGAGCTCATCCTCCTCATCATCGTCGTCATCCTCGTAGTCTTCGTCCGGAGGCAGCTGCACGGACGCGTCGATCAACGCCGACCGCGCCTGCGTCCCCGGACGCGCACGCGCGAACGAGACGATCTCGATCGACGTCGACACCGACGGGACGTGCTTGGGATGCGGCGCGACGCTCGACCCATGCAAGGTGACGATTCAGGGCAACGACATCACGGTCGGAATGTCGGCGACGTCCTGCGTTGCGCCTGGCTCGGGGTGCGACGCGAGCTGCATCTTCCCGCGCATCACGTGCGCCTTACCTCCTTTGAACGAAGGGACGTACACCGTCAAGGTCGCGGGCGAGGGGCAACGTATTCCGTCGCGGACGCTCGTCGTGACCGCGCAGAAGAACAAGCCGGAGGCGACCACGTCGTGCTCGCTCTCCGCCACAGGCCAGCCGCCGCCGCCGCTGAACCCGCTCAAGTACTCGACGTCGTGCTCGAACGACGACGACTGCATCATCGCCACGACCGGCAATCTCTGCCAGCCGTGCCAATGCCCGAACACGGCGATCGCGAAGGCGTCGAGCCCATTTTATGAAGCCGACGCACGCGCGGGCTACTCGCAATGCGCCACCTCCAACGATCCGGTTCTCTGCGCCGCGTGCGCGCCCGCCAAGGCAAAGTGCAAGATCGACTCGAATGCCCTTACCGGGACCTGCATCGTCCAGCCCGGTTTCTAATCGGGGGCGCCGAAGAGCGATTTCCGCTCGCTTTGCGTGTAGGATTCGTCGGGCTTGACGACGATGAATCTCGGCCGCCGTTCGACGCTCTTTCTCTCGTACGCGTACCAGTTCGACGCGAAGACGGGCGACGATCTGCTCGAGCGGGAGGCGGACCTGGAGCGAGGGGCGTGGAAGCGCCAGAAGATCCAAGGCGCGGCGCTCCTCCCCCATCTCGATGACTACGTCCGCAAAGGCGAGCTCCTCCGCTGCTACGAGGTCGCGAACGATCTCCGCGCCGCGTTCGGACCGCGCGATCGCTGGACGCTCACCGACGGAGACAAGACGGTCGACGTCGCGATCACCGATCCACCGAGGCTCTACACGTTCGACACGCGCTACGCGTTCATGGTGCTCGGCGTCACGCCGCTGCCTCCGAAGGAGGAGCCGAGCGCGCAAGAGCAGCTCCAGCATGCGCTGACGCCCACGCCGCCCGCGCCGTCATCGGGCGAAGGCACCGCGTCGAGCCCTCCCGCGCCATCTGGACAGAAGAAGAAGCAGCGCGGCAAGCAAGCGGAGCCAGAGCTCACGCTGAAGCTCCTCGAAGACACGGCGTACTACGTCGTTCGCGCCGGCGTCTCGAAGGTCAAAGATCCGCCGATCCAGATGCAGCGCTGGCTTCAGTCGAAGGAATTCGGCGGCGATGAGCACCTCACGCTGCGTCGATGGCTCGCGCGGCTCGTCCCAGGGTTGCCGCACACCGCGCCGCGAGGAACGCCGCGCACCACCGCGCCGGGGCTCTTCAGCGTCGTGCTCGCTCCACAGAGCCTCGACGACGACGATCTCCACCGCTTGCGTCTCGTTCACCGAAGCGATCAGCAGGTCGAGCCTGGCGCGAGCGTGCTCGACGAATCGCACGGTGTGTGGCGCTGCTCGAGCCAAGAGCTCTGCATGTTCTCGAGCTTCGGCTTCAGCTGGGTCGTCGAAGGCTTCGAGTCGTCGAAGTTCTTGAGCGACACCCCACACATGATCCGCGATCGCTATTTGTACAAATGGCTGATCGTCGAGCATCAGCGGCTCTGCCTCCTCGCGCTCGCGACCGAATGCGCAGACATGAGCAAGGGCCTCGACGGCGCCAACTTCGCAGAGATGCGAATGCAGCTGCTCACGTTCATTGCAAAGTACAACTTTCGCCACATCAGCAACGAAGAGCGGCACGACCGCTTCTATCGCCGCGCCCAAGAGTCGCTCGCGATCGACGATTTGCTCGAGGAGGTGCGTGAGGAGGTCGTCGAGATCGACACGCAGCTCTCTGCGCGTCGCGCCGAGACACTAAACCACGTCCTCGCGTTCCTCACGTTGGTCCTTACGCCGGTAGGCATCTTCGTCGGTGTCTTCCAGTCCGACACGATCCCTGGCAAATTCCAGTTCGATCAGCTGATCACGCCGAGCTCGTGGCTCAAGCTCATCACCCATCCGCCGTTCATCGCGGTCCTCACCGCGGCGCTCCTCGGCGCGACGGTCTACGTCCGGCTGTTCGGCGCCACGGTCGTCATCGGGCTCTTGAAGACGCTCGTCGCGAAGCGAAAGAAGTACGACGAGCCGAATCCCGAGGCCGAGCCGGCCGCGCCCGCGAAGGCCCTCAAAGAGGGCAAAGAAGGCAAAGAGCCGACGCCACCGAAGGATGCGCCCGACGCGAAGGACGCGAAGGCGCCCAAGGACGTGAAGGACTCGAAGGCGCCCCCCAAAGACTCGAAGGCGCCGCCGAAGGACTCGAAGGCCCCGCCGAAGGACTCGAAGGCGCCGCCGAAGGACTCGAAGGACGCCAAGGACTCGAAGTCGCCGAAAGACGCTCCGAACGCGCCAACCAAAGAAGAGCCGACCGAGGCGTCCAAAGCGTCATAGCGCTGTCCGCTCGATCTTCTCTGATTGGCGTCTCAGCCTGGCTCTTGCTCCGCGCGAAGCGTATCGCCGACGAGCGGAAGCCTGCTCGTGTGACGAGGCGCGCACGTGATCGGCAGCGTGAGCTCGATCTCCTCGAGTGACAGCGGCTTTACGACGATATCCGCCGGCGGATGACACGCGTCAACCGCGACCGCGAGGTCCGCGCTCTTGGCCTCGCGCGCAAACTGCTTACGCTTCGCCACCCACCGCGTGAGGAGCTCAGCGCGATAGGGCTCGGGGTCGCGCAGGAGAGCGCGAGGCTCCGAAAAGGATCGCATGAGCGTGTCGTTCGAGCCCAAGGAGTGTGTCGTGAGCTGCTCGCGAAGCGCGTCGATCTTCGTGACGAGGCGCGCTCGGTCCCAATAGTCGTGTTGCGTCGGTAATGCGTATTCGAAGCTCCCTTGCAGGGACACAGTGAAGACGACTGTCGGCTTGCTGCTGTCGTCTTCGGACTTCGACTTCGACGTCAAATACCCCTTTCGGAGACCTGCGGCGCCATGCGCGACGTGATGACCACGCATGACGAGCTTCATCGTGGTCGGGCCCGCGCCTAGCTCCGCGAACCGTGGCTGCATCCGCGCGATGGTCTGCTCGAGGAACGCGAGCGCTGTCTCGGGCGCGTCCGCCTCTGCGCGGACGGCGAACTTCACCTCGATGAGATCTGGACGAACGACGATGCTCGCAGGAGCTGCCTGCGCATCGAGCGTGGGCGGCGGTGGCTCGTAGCGACCGATGGCCGTGCCGGTCGACGACGACGAGGACGAGGACGAGTACGTCGACGCCGACGATGGCGACGACGCGCTCGCATAGCTCCGCATCGGACGATTTGGCTCCGGCTGAATGCCGCCGCTCGAACAACCGGCGAGGAGAAGGACGAAGACGGACGAAAAAAGATGCACGAGGGGTAGACGCATGACCAAGCAAAGACCTCCGATGCTGTATCGCTGCGGCCTGAGCCTTTGTGACAGGCACGGCGCGCGCGCGGAAAAAGCAACTAGCCGTCGAGCCACACCCGGCCAAATCGACGGCGATTCTCCTCGTCGCCGTCGTCGTCGCCCTCTTCCACCACCTCGTAGAGCGCGTCGGAGACGTCGACGAAGCGCGCGAGCGTCGAGACCTCGGCGGCCTGAAGCCGGCCAGGAGGGACGTAGTGATGATGGAGATCGAGCACAGCGAGATGCTCGAAGGTGGCGCGTGCGCTGACGAGCTCGTTCATCCCGCGCTCCGTCAACGCTCCGAGCGAGAGATCGAGGACGTGGAGCTGCTTCGTGATCGGCGCTCTCCCGAGCGACGCGCAGACGCGATCGACGAAGCTGCAATTGCGGAGGCCAAGATGACGAAGCTTGGGCATCTTGGTCGGCGCGCCTTCATCGAAGAGAAAGCCAAGATCGGGGAGCGTCGCGGTGCAGCGTCGATCGCCAAACCAAACCTCGAGCTTCTCGAGACCGGGCCAGGGTCGCCTTCCGATCTCGAGCAGCGTCTCTCGCGTCAGCGCGCCTGTCTCGATCGTGAGCTCGCGGAGCGATGGCAGGTCGAGCTTGCCGACCGTCATCACGCCGCCTCGAAGGCCAAGGCATCGAAGTCGCGGCAGCGCCGGCCAGAGCGCGCTCACATCACCAAGCGGCGCGAAGCCCGGCTGAGGGCCTGCGTCGCCGAGGAAGAGAATTTGAAAGGGCCGCGCCGTCTCGGTGATCACTCCGACCACGCTCTCCCAGTCGTTGGCGGGAGGGTTCCTCGTCGAAGCAGCGGTCGTGAACGAGCATGCATGAAGGAACGTGGCGGACGGGTGGGCGAGGAGCGCTGCGAGCCCCCGCGCGTAGGTCGCTCGCGAATGACCGTCGCGCGTGATGGCCGCCGTCCAGATGAATCCAAACTCCCACGAGAGGCGCAGCAGCGGACCATGCCGCGATCCGTCTTCGTTCACGCCCGGCTCGAGGTAGTCATGAAGTCCTTCGAGCAACATGTCGCCGTGACGTGCAAACAGCTGCCGCTGCGCCGCCATCAGCGAGGGCTGCCCAGGATCTCGCGCCAAACGCGCTTGGACGGCGACGAGCTCGCCACGCGGATCGCCCTGGCTCTCGAGCCAATCGCCATAAACGAGCCAAGCATCCGGATCGAGAGGGTCGTCCAGAATGACGCTCTCGAGATCGGGGTTACGTAGAAGCGAGCTCAAGAGGTTAGGCGCGACGGATAGGGGCGCTCGTATGCGCTATTTCCCCCGCGAGCCGCTCGCGAGGAGCCCGTGAACGGGGAGGATCGGTGCCGCGGCCTCCGACGTGTCGAGGCGCGTAAACGACATATCGAGCTCGAGTCGATAGGTCCCCTCGAACGTCTGGGGCTGTGGGTGCGTCCACTCATCGGGCGCCAACCGTGAAAACCAGAGCTGACCGCCCTCGTCCTTTCGATAGAGGTGGTAGACGCCGCCGGGCTTCTTCTCGAATTGGCATTTGACGTGATGGAGCTCGGCGTCTCGACGGGCCTTCTCGAGCAACACGCGCGCCTGATCTTGAAGCTGCGCGATTTGCTCGGCGATGAGCCCGAGCTTGCCGCCCGTGATCGTGGCGAGCGCTTGGTCGGCGCTCTGGATCTGCGCCGCGACGTTCACGAGATCGTACGCGGGCGCCATCCGGCTCAGCGGGTACGGGGCCGATCGCGCAGGTCCCTGGTAGCGGCCCGGATCGATCTCTGCGGGGGCCTCCGTCATCGGTCGCGGAGCGTCGCCGCTCTTGTGGTCCTTGTCGTCTTGGTACGTCACGAGTGCCTCCAAGCATGCCATGCGCGCGGACCGTTCACCACTGACCGCTCACGGAGACTCACGTATACAGACCGGATGAGCCGAACGATCGTGATTCTCGGAGGTGTCCTCTCTGGTCCAACCGCAGCCGCTCGCGCGCGCGAGACGGACGAGCATGCTCGCATCGTGCTCATCACGCGCGACGCACGCGTCAGCTACGCCGCCGCCGGAGTCACGTACCACCTCTCTGGAGAGGTGAAGTCGATCGAAGATCTGGATCACGAGCGCTCGGATTTCTTCGAGTCGATCTATCGAATCGAGGTGCGCACGGAGACCGAGGCGCTCGCGATCGATCCGGCGCGGCGCGTCCTTCACGTACGGGCACGCGCCGGCAAGACCGATGGCAAAGAAGAGACGATCACCTACGACGCGCTCATCTTCGCGCTGGGCGCGCGCGGCCTGACCTTCGAGCCCGCGCTGAGAGGACCAAACGTCAACGGCCTCCGCACGCTCGAAGACGCCGGTCCGCTGATGAGCTGCATCTCCTCTGGGAAGAAGCGGGTCGCCGTCATCGGCGCTGGGCTTCACGGAGTCGCCGCGGTCGACGGCCTCGTGCGCGGCGGCGCACGCGTGACGCTCGTCGAACGCGACGCGTCGATCCTTCCTTCGTTCGGTACGCAGACGACCAGGATGGCCGCCGATGCGCTCGAGGCCGGAGGTGTTCGCGTGCTCACGAGCACCGTCGTGAGCGGGGCCAACGCCGCCGAGGACGGTCGCATCACCTCGCTTCGCTTGTCGAACGGCGAAGAGCTCGAGGTCGACTTCGTGGTCATGACCGCCGGGATCGAGCCACGGACCGAGCTCTTGGCGCGCGCCGGCGCCCACCTCGCGCCCGACGGCAGCGTCTACGTGACGGAGCGCGGCGAGACGTCGGTGAAGGGGATTTATGCGTGCGGAATCTGCGTCTCCGTTCCCCACGTCATCAGCGGCGCGCACGTGTGGAGCGCACAAGGCGCCGTCGCGGACAAGACGGCGCAGGTCGCCGGGGAGAACGCCGCGGGCGGTGACGCGCGTCTCGCGCCGATGTCGGGATCGATGATCCGTCGCGTGCTCGACGTCACGATCGGACGCACCGGCCTCTCCGAGCGGCAAGCGCGCGCGCAGGTGGGCGCGAGCTTCGAGATGACGACCATTCACGCGCCGTCGCACGACGCCTACTTCCCAGGATCGAGCCCGGTGCTCGTGCAGCTCTTTTGGGATCGCGGGAGCGGAAAGCTCCTCGGGGCGGAGGTCGCGGGCCGCGCGGGCGTCGACAAGCGAATCGACATCGCCGCGACCGCGATCACCGGCAACCTCACCGTCGAGCAGCTCGCGTCGATCGATCTCGCGTACGCGCCGCCTTACGGATCGCAACGCGATCCGATCAACGTGGCGGCGACCGCGGCGGCGTCCGAGCGCCGAGGGCTCGCGCGCTTCATCACGCCCGAGGATCTCCATGCCCGCCGCGAGCACGTGCGCGTGCTCGATGTCCGGACCGCGGCCGAGCGCCGTGTTACTGGCTCGATCCTAGCGAGTGAGTCCATTCCGCTCGAGGAGCTGCGCGCCAAGGCGAAGGAGCTCGATCGCGCGTGGGTCCTCTATTGCGACACAGGCCGGCGCGGTTACCTCGGCGCGCGTGTCCTCGAGCAGCTCGGATTTCCCGATGCCGCCACGCTCGAGGGCGGTTTCACGAGCTGGAAGCTGAGCGGGCTTCCGGTCACGTCCTGACCGGTATAACGTCCTCGCGCACCATGGACGCAGAAACCAAGAAGCAAGTCCTCCGCAAGATCTCGTACGGCATGTGGGTCCTCTCGGCGGCGTCCGGCGAAGACGTCGAGGCCTCGAGCGTGACCTGGGTCACCCAGGTGTCGTTCACGCCGCCGCTCGTCGCCGTCGCGATCAAAGCAGACTCGCATCTCGCCCGCGTCGTCGAAGGGGCGCGCGCGTTTGCGCTCCACCTCCTCGGAAGCGAGCAGAAGGAGCTCGCCGAGGCGTTCACGAAGCCCACCCAAGTCGTCAAAGGCGCGGGCGGGACGATCGGAGGCCTCTCGCACAAGCCTGCGCCGGCTACAGGCGCGCCGCTCCTCGGAGGATTTTCGTGCTGGCTCGAAGCGCGGGTGACCGACACCGTGAAGCGTGGCGATCACACGCTCTTCATCGCCGAGGTCGTCGACGCAGGCGCCAGCGACCTGAAGGTCGCGCCGCTCACGCTGGCGGCGGTGGGTTGGAATTACGGCGGCTGACGCTGATAACGGAGGCCGAGCACGAAGGTCTCCCAAGCTCGTCGCGTCGCGCTCGTATCGCGCTTCGTGACATCTCGAAGGACGACGAGGCCTGTCTCGTCGTCCTTTGCGCGTGCGCGGTATGCGCGATAAAAATCACGCAATAGTCCTTCTTCTTGCAGCCAATAAAGCAAATAGCGAGACGCCGCATAATAGAGATATCCCTCTTTGCCATCGAAGTCGCCGCGACTGCCTGATGTGAGCTTTTCGAACGACGGCGCATTGTGATCGCGAATGGCCTTTTGAAGGTGAGAGAGTCGCCAGTTCGTCGTCCCACGAATGTGACCGTCCCTGTCCTCGGTCGCTTCGAAGAGAGACGCGAGCCCCTCGTTGATCCATGTCGGCGCTCCCGGAAAGTCGGCGTCGATGTACGCATGCACGAGCTCGTGCACGAGCGTGCCCCAGCCCGAGCCCGCGTTGACGATGAGTGAGCGCTTGCACGGACGATAGAATCCGTACGGCGTCTCTGGGATCGTGCCGAGCACAGCCGACGTCTCGCGCATGTACGTCTCTTCGTCGGGGAAAATCCAGATCGTGAGCGGCTTACCGGGCTCGTGATCGAAAAAGTCCGCGCGCAAGCGATCGCGCGCCCATGTCACGGTCTGCTCGGCGTCCTCTCGAAGCGCAGGCGGCCCCTTCACGACGAGCACGAACGGCCGCACGACCTTGCCCGTGTAGCCTGGACCGGCGCTGGCGACACGCGACGCTCGCTCTTCCTCGAGGCGCTCCGCGTCGATCGATCCGGCGCCGACGCGGCAGCATCCCATGAGGGACAGAACGCCGAGAGACGCCATCGTGACGGCGAGCGCAATCACAGCCCGGGCGACGGCGAGGGCGACAACCAGCGCCAAATCCCGCCGCATGGTGCAAAGAACCTCGAGCGAGCGATTCCTTGGGCCTCCGTCTCGATGCGCTACGATGAAGGCATGGTCAGCGACGCGCTCCACGTTCAACCTCGCCCCGTCACGAGCTTCGATGTCATTTGTGCGGGGGAGGCGACGCTGAAGGTCGGGGAAGACATCGCGCACGTGCGGCTCGGGGGTGGAGCCGTCCGCGCGGCGCTCTCGCTCTCCCGCGACGGGCTTCATGTCGGGCTGGCGACGGTGCTCGCCGACGACTCGTCGGGGCGTGAGATCGTGAAGAAGCTCGCGGCGAGCGGGATCGACGTCGAGGGCGCGCGACTCGCGCCACCCGTGAGCGGGCTCTTCTTCGTCACGGGCGGAGCAAAGCAGATCGTGACGGTGCGCGAAGAAGAGGAGCCCGTGTCGATCCCCGAAGGTTGGCAATCGCAGGTCTTGCTCCTCGCTGGGATGTCGCCGATCGTCTCGCACGGAGCCGCACTCTGCCGCGCCGCACGTGCGGCCCGTCGTATCGGGTCGACCGTCGTCGTCGATCTCCATGCGCGGTGGGATCTGTGGAAGGGCCGCGACGCGCGATCCATTCGCATGGTGCTTCGCGAAGCGGACGTCGTGTGGTGCAGCGGAGCGGATCTGCTCGGGCTCAACATGGATATCCCCTCGATTCGCTCGGCGATGCGCCCCGGGGCGGTATTTGCGATGCATTCGGTGGGGCAGATGCTCGCGCTCGGATCGTTCGGCGAGATCGTGCGGCCGTCGACGCTTGGTCCTACCGACGAGGACGACGACTTCGCCTCCGCGATCTGCTCGGAGCTGGCGCGCGCCGGACATTCCGGCGATCGCGATGGTGGCGTGTGGGAGCGGATTCTTGCTCGTGGGCTCGCGGCGTCGCTTGCTCGCCAGCAGCGTCGCTGACCTCGAGGCGTCGCTTGCTCGTCAGCAGCGTCGCTGACCTCGCGGCGTAGTACCATCGCGGCAAAGGAGCCGTAGGATGGCCGCGCGTAAGACGTCTTCTTCATCCGCCAAAGGCAAACGCAAAGAAGGCAAGAGCGCCGTCGGCGCCGAGCTCCTGGATCGCATCGCCGCGGATCCGGACGACGTTGCGTCATATCTCGTCTACGCCGACATGCTCACCACGACCGGCGATCCGCGCGGCGAGCTCATCGTGTTGATGCATCAGGTGAGCGAGCGGCCCGACGACGCCCATCTCGGCAGCGCTCTCGACGCGTACATGACCAAACATCGGGCCAAGCTGTTTGGCTCGCTCGCCCGCCACACCGGCATCGCATGGGACTTTCACCTCGGCTTTCTGCGCTCGATTCGCTACGTGCCGGATCTGAGCGACGACGTTGAGGCCGTGCTGCAGGAGATCTTCCAGCTGCCGACCGCAGCGCTGCTGCGGGACTGTCTCGTGTTCGCAGACAACGGGTTCGAGCGAGAGATCGCCGCCGCCGTGTCGAAGTGGAAGCCGCGTACGCTGCCACGGCTGCGCTTCGCCAAGCGCCATCAATCGGTCGAGAGCGCCCTTCGCGATGGCAAAGACGGAAAGAACGCGCTCTGGCTCGAGATCAACACGAACGACGCCGCCATGTTGGCGAGCGTCGCCCGCCTCGAGAATCTGGAGCACTTGGAGATCTCCACCACGCTTACCGCGGTACCCAAGGAGCTCGCGACGCTCCGGCATCTGCGAAGGCTCGATATCGATTTTTGTTATCTCCTCGAGGTGTTTCCACCGGAGATCTTTGGCATCGAGACATTGGGTTATATCTCGATGTACGACTGCCGCGGTCTTGGCCTGCATATGGGGCGGGTCAATAACCTCGTAAGCGGCTTCGTCCGCGCCAAGACACCCTCGCGGCGGCGTATCTTCGAAGCGTTGCTGATGACGGGCGGCGTCGATCGACTGGTCGCGGCTCGCGCCAAGGATCAGGACGGGCTTCGCGCGGATCTTCTCGCCGCGCTCGACAACAACGTGGAGGTCGTTCGCCAAGCCGCGCTGCGAGGGCTGCTCCGGCTGCTGCCCGACCCCTTCGAGAAGACGCTCGCGGTCGACGGGAAGGTCTTCGCGTTGATGGGAAAGGTGAGCTTCGACAAGAAGAGGCTTGGGGCGCAGCTCGGCGAGCTCGGCGCCTCGCTGACGGCGAAGGTGGATCCCGAGAAGACGACGCACGTCATCGTGGGCGAGAGCCCTGGTGGAAAGCAAGCGGCGATCGGCGATGGCAAGGTCATCGTGCTCGAGCCACACCTCGTGCGCTTGCTCTCCCATGCGCGATCGAAGGATGCCGAGGCAAAGAAGAAGGGGAAGCCCGCGAGCGCCGACGGCGATCGGATCAAAGCGTGGCTCTCCACCCGCGACGAAGAGGCCGTCATGGGCGCGATCGCGCTCCTGAAAGAGCAGGCGACGATCTCCCCCGAGCTCCTCGTCTACCTGCTCGTGGTCTGGCAAGACCTCGCGCTGAAGAAGTCACGCGACGAGGCGAAGAAGCTGCTCGCGATCCACGCCCCTGTGACGTTGAACGAGGCGGCCAAGACGCATTTGAGGTCGTCTCTCCTGCTCGACGGGCTCGGCGAGACAAAGCGCGCAGACCGGATCACGACGTTCTGCAACGCCGCGAAGGTGGTCGACGGCGTCGAGCTCGCGGAGCTCCTCGCGCTTCGGGCGAAGGTCGGCTTGAAGTATCTCTTCGCCAACGCGCCGTCGCCGCGCATCGTGCGTGTGCTCCAAGCGATCACGTCGAAGGAGAACAACCAGCTCACGCTCGATCTCTCCACGAAGGAGCTCGGGAACGATGACGTTCCGGAGGAGCTCGCCAAGCTCACCGATCTCGAGCGCCTCGATCTGTCGAGCAATCACCTGACGCAGCTCCCGGCGATCCTCTTGTCGATGAAGACGCTTCGTCACCTCGATCTCAGTTGCAATCGCGTCTCTCGCATCCCCGACGACATGCCGAAGAAGCTGCCGGCCCTCGAGAGCTTCTCGCTAGGCTTCAATCGACTCCGAACCTTTCCAAAGCCCGTGCTCGAGATGAAGAACCTCGAAGAGCTGTGCCTCGGCAATTCGCAAGACTACGTCGAGAACGAAGCGCAGATCACGGGGCTGCCGAGCGACATCGGACAGCTGCAGAACCTGCGATTGTTCGACTATTCGTTCAACCTGCTTCCAGCACTACCCGCTGAGCTCTTCACGCTGAAGAAGCTCGAAGAGCTGCGCCTCTTTCAATGCTCACTCCCGAAGACGATCCCCGACGGTCTCACGAAGCTCCCGAAGCTCCGGAAGCTCGATGTCGCCTACAGCACCTGGGCCTCGAAGCGGTCGGAGCTCAAGAAGCTCCTGCCGAAGTGCGTGATCGAGACCTAGCGCGGAGGCGCAATCTTGGCGCCACGAGGCACATCCTGGCCCACGGGCTTTGCTCCACGCGCGTCGAAATCCGCGGCGAATCGACGTGTTGGTGGGATCGCGTCGAGGCACGCGGCTTGCTGTCTGCACATCCGCCATGAGAACCGCTTCGACAGTGCTGCTGTTCCTCGGTCGCGGCGGCCTTGCGCTGGGGTTGACCGGGCTCGTCATCAACGCGTGCTCGGGGAAGACGGAGGTGAGCAACACCTCGTCGTCCTCGTCGTCCTCATCGTCGGGCGGCGCCAGCGACGGAGGCGTCGGTCCGCGCAATCATCCCGATTGCCCCGCCGCCGATCCGAACGACGGCGCGTGCACGAAGGACGGGCTCGTCTGCGAGTACGGGGATGACTTCAATCCGCTCTGCAACACCGTTCGCGTCTGCTCTGGAACGCGCTGGGGATCGCCGATCGTCTACAGCAATCGTCCGAAGTGTCCGTCCGTCACTCCGACGGTGAAGCCGAATCCCTCCACGTGCGCGGCGACGCGCGCGGCCGTCCCCGTCGGTCAAGCATGCACGCCGCAGGGGGCCGCCGACTCGGGCGCAAACAGCTGCCACTACGACGGGTCGACATGCACCTGCGAAGCGTTCTGCGAGAGCTACCCCGTTCGTATGCCCGATTGCGACGCCGACGCCGGCATCACGCAGCACTGCTGCGACACGACGAAGATCGCATGGCATTGCTTCGACGGCCCGAAGCTCTGCACCTCCCCGCGGCCACGCGTGGGGAGCCCGTGTACGACCGAAGGGGAGGAATGTGCCTTGACGGAGCCCGACGAGTGCGGTCAGCCGACGCTCGCCTGCAAACAAGGCATTTGGACACTACCCAACAACTCGTGCCCGATCTCGAACGCACATGCCAAACGCGATATCGCCTATGCGGGTGAGCAAGAGATCGACAGGCTGCACTCCGAGATCATGAGCACGCGGCTCGCGACGTATCGCTACAAAGGCTCGGAGGCGGCCGCCGGACAGAGCGAGCAGCCTACGCACTTGGGATTCATCATCGAGGACATGCCCGCGGGCAGCTCGGCGGTGCTTCCTTCGCGCGATCGCGTCGACCTCTACGGCTACACCAGCATGGCGGTGGCCGCGATTCAGCACCAACAGCGCGAGATCGACGCGCTCAAGGCCGAGGTCAAGCGCCTCGCGGCGGAGAACGAAGCCCGAGGCTGCTCCAAGCGATAATCATGAAGCGATAATCATGTAGAGACAATCATGTAGCGACCATCCTGGCGTGGCCGCCGTGTCGCGCAAGGCCTCGTGTCGCGCAAGGCCTCATTACGAGTCGCTCGACCACGAGTTCAAGAGGCAACGGCCATCTGCCGGCTCTTCCGGCGGCTCGCTCGTCGCCGATCGCGCCCGCTCGGGCACCAGCTGGCGAAGCATCCAAAGCTGCGACAAATGCCGGAGCTGGGCGCGGCTCAGCGCGTCGCGATATTGGCCAACGAAGACAGACGAGAAGACCACCAAGCCCACGTTGACGAGGACGAGAAAGATCGGCGCGACGGGCTCCTTCATCTCGAACAGCCGTGACGTCACGACGAGCGAGCCGTCGACGAAGGCATGCGATGGCGGGATGATTCCGAGCATCTCGAGCGTGGTCGGGACGAGAAGGGCCAGCGTCCCGAGCGCGATGATCTGGGTGCGCTGGCTGCGGCGTCCCGAGATCGCGTGACAGATCGTGTTGGCTGCGACGAACGTCGGCAAGAGGACGTAGACGCCGGAGAGCATCGCGGACGTCGCCATCGCGATCGAGCTCGTGATCGTCACCCAAGGAGCGTGGCGCCTCATGTCGTGGCGATAGAAGGAGAGCGCGGCGACCCCGCCGGCGATCAAGAACGAGCCGATGCACAGCGTGGCTGCCCACACGCTCTTCAGCCCCATCATCATCATCGCGGGGAGAAAGAAGAGGATCGCGGGCAAGGTGTACAGATACGCGGCGTGCTTGAGCCCCGACATGCGCGTCTGCTCGCTCGCACGTTCGAGCTCCTCGAGCACCTCGGGCGGCGCTTTCTTCGGTGGCTCGCTCAGGAGCTCGACGAGCAAGCGAAGGGCATCGCTGTCCTCTGGTGCCAGCGCGATCGCGCTTCCAAGCTCGGCGAGCGCGCGCGAGCGGTGCGAGGCGGCGAAGGGAGATCCCTGCGTCTCGCCATCAGCCAAGCGCAGAAGCGCCCGCGCCGTCGCGACGTGCTCCTCCGCGAGAGACTTGCGCGCGGCGAGATCGCGATCGCCGCTCAAATAGCGCTCGATCGCGTCGTGTAGCTCGCGTGCCGACGCGTAGCGACGATCGGGATCGCGCTCGGTGGCCTTGCGCCAGATCGACGCGAGCTCGGGCGGGATCGCCGACTCACCTCGCGGCGTCAGGAGGCTGAGTCGCGACGCCGGCGCGATGTCGTCGTTGGCGAAGGCGCGTTGCTCTTGATGCTCATGAAACGTCTTGAGCGTGAGCAGCTCGAACAAGATGGCTCCGAGCGCAAAGATGTCCGTGCGCGCGTCCACACGCTTCCCATGACGCTGCTCGGGAGCCATGTACGCGGGCGTCCCAAGCACGGTGCCCGCCTCCGTCGTCGACGACGTCCGCTCGCGGCTCTCCCTTTGCTGTGCAGCCTGCGCCATGGCCGCGGCGACCTCGTCAGGAGCGAGGGTCGGTCGCTCTCCCGACTCGTCTGTCGTGACTACGCTCGAGGACGGTGGTGAGGAGACCGGGAGGATTTGTAGCGACTCGAGCTCGCTATGCACTTTGGCGACGCCCCAATCGAGGACATAGACCTCGCCGAAGTCTCCGAGCATGACGTTCGCGGGCTTGAGATCTCGATGGATGACGCCACGAGAGTGCGCGAAGTCGACCGCGAGACAAACCCGGGCATACGCGGCGAGGAGCTTGTGACGCGTGTATTCTGCAATTGTTGGCTTGTCACCACGGGCGATACGCTGAATGACGAGCTCGAGGGTCTCGCCGCGAACGCGCTTCATCGTGAAGAACGTGCGTCCCAAGGCGTCTTTGCCGAGATCGTAGACCGGCACGATCGCCGGATGTTCGAGCTGGCCTTGGACGCGGGCTTCGCGGAGGAAACGCTCTTCGATGATGGTCGCGTCACGGCTCGGCAGGCGGCGATGCTCGCGAAGCACGACCTTCATCGCGACCTCGCGACCGATGCGGTGGTCGCGGCAGAGAAGGACCTCGCCCATTCCGCCTTCGCCCAGCGTGGTTCGAGGCTCGTAGCGTCCGACGTCCGCCTCGGCGATGTGCGTGACACGCGAGTCATGGTCGCGGCACGCCGTTGTGCCGAACGGATGCGGTTCTCCCGCGCCTGGATCGCCGGTCACCACCCTGTCACCGATGGTCCACTCTGCGAGTGTGACCTGAGCTTCGATCCTCGACGGAGACGACGAGGTCGAAGGAGGGGTTGGAAACGCCGCCAAAGCAGGGGGTGGTCCTGCCAGCGTGGTTCGAAGCTGCGGAGATTCGCTACGAGAGCTCGTCTCGCAGGACGCTGGCGTCAGGGGTTGGGGCTTCGAGGGGAGGGGCGACACTGCGGATCTCAACGAGCAGACAGGGCCGCTCTTGCAGGTGTTGCGCCTTCCTGAAATCTATTTTGGCCGCTTTTTCACGGTCGTTTTGGGGAGGAAGCTTCTTGGTTCGCCCACGTACGACGCATGCACGCTCGCGAGCTCACAACGACAAGGTGAACGCGGAGCCGACGCACGCATACGCCACGCCGTCCTTCGTGTTCGTGTCGCCGGTGCACGAGGACTTGTCGTCGTCGACATAGACGTTCGCGCTCTTCATGCCCTTGTTCACGTACTCGAGCGTCGCGCCGTTCGTGCCGCTTGGTTGGGGGACGAACGCATCGCCGATGGCGACGAAGTAGATGCCGTCACCGTCGTAAGCGTCGAATTGGATCTTCGTGATGTCTTGCGCTTTGACGCCTTGCGCGAGCGGCACGGCGACACGCTTGACCCCATTGCCGCCACCGCCGAAGTAGTCGGCCGTCATCTGGGGGCCGTTCGAGACCGCTCCGTTCTTCGCGATCGCGCGGACGCGAAAGCCTCCGCTTACGTGCGTGATGCCGGGCGTCACGGATACGGGGCCGCAGGTCTCGTCGCCACCACCGCCGACGTCGAGCGCATAGACATCGATGAACAGGTAGCGGGTCATCGGGAAGGTCTGGTCGTTGTCGATCTTGTTTTCGCGCGCGAGCTCGGAGTCGACGAGACGGTAGAGCCAGGGCGCAAACGTATCGACGATGCCCTCGCGCCGACCGCCGTATTTGGTGACGCCGACGGTGTCCATGTCGACCGGGACGGGGCGAATGACGATCGTGAAGGGATCGTCGTTGCCAAGATCATTTCCCGGATTGTTGGTCTTTCCCCAGCCCTCGAAATTGCCGTTCGGCGTCTTGTCGTCGCCGCGACCGCAATCTTCACCGTATCCGCCGCGACTCTCGAAGATGCGGTTATGGCCGTCACCATAATAGAGAATCGGGTGGTCATCGATCAGGCGCGGAGCATTCGCCGCCGCGGGAACGGTGCCCGTGCAACGCTCGAATCGCCCTGCGCCGCCGTACGCCCACACACCCTCCATATCGAGGCCACGACCCCAGCGTGCAATCTCGGAGCGCATCCCGCGCGCGCCGCCACCACAGAGAGCGACCGTCCCACCATCTTCGTTCGTGTAGGTGAGCTGGTAGCTCTTGCCCGCGCGCGACCAGCCAAGAAGAACAGGGAGGTCGTTGAATGACTTCTCCTTTGGCCACTTCACGATCGGTGCGCGCGCGACGCCTTCCAGCATGTTCGCGGCTGGCGCGCTGAGCGTCGCCTTGGCGATGCATGCGGTCTTCGTCGCTTTGGGCGCGGACAGATCCGACACGCGAACGGTGAGCGCATCGCCCGCCTTCAACGCTCCGGCGTGCATCGCGTACGAGAAGCGCTCTTGCCCTTGATGGAGCACGAGATGAGCGAGGCGCTTGCCATCACGAAGGACCTCGAGGACGACGGCTTCGTTGCCCTTCTCCGCCCACGACGTCTTGCTCAGTGCCGACGCTTCGACCGTCAGGATCGCTTCTCCGTCCGCTGCCGCCGTCACGAGCGGAAGCTCGCTCGTCGTCGCGGTGATCGCGCAGTCGGCCGGCGCCTTCGGAGCGGCGCTGTCTCCTGCGGAGGCGCCCTCGCCATCCCCGGCGCTGCTGCTCCCATTGCCGTTCGTGATGCTCGCGTCGGCCGTCGCGTCGGTGGCCCCAGGCGACGAGCACGCCGCGACAAGGAGAGCGGAGCCAAGAATAAAAACAGGCAGGGAAGAGCGCACGACCTTGGGGTGAGCAAAGGTCGTACCCGGCCAAGCACCCCTGTTTTCAGGGGCGATCGACGGCAGATCGTGTTGCATCGCCCGGCTCGACCCGGCTGGATTCACGGGAGGTCAGGTGTTTCCCATCACCGGTCACCGGCGCGCGTTGCGCAAGCCGGCGCGCGACTTCACCGCGAGCAGAAAGATCTACGCGCTATCGACCATCACAGCAGCTGCAGGAGCTCGCGGTCGATCACCGCCTCTTCACCGTCGTGATAGCCCTGATGGACGAAGCGAACGATGCCCGCGCGATCGATCAGATACGTCGACGGCATCGATCGCGGTCGATAGCGCTCCGTCACCTTATGATCGGGATCCCAGGCGACGGGGACGATCACCTGATACGTCTTCGCGAACGGCGCGACGTCGACGACGTCGTCATCGACCGAGATCGCCGCGACGTCGAGGCCTTGCGATCGATACTTCGCGTAAAGCACACCGAGCTTTGGCAATGACTTCTTGCAGGGCCCGCACCATGTCGCCCAAAAGTGGACGATCGTGACGCGTCCCGCATGAAGCTCGACGTCGGGCGCGCCGCTCGCCGCGCTCCGAAGCACGAACCTCGGCGCGGCGCTGCCGATCGCCCGCTCCTCGTCGGTGTCTAGCGCGGGGTCGAAGTCCGGCTCGCGTGCTTCTGGTGCCGATGGTGAGGGCGTCGTGATGATCCTCGAGGGATTGGCCGGCGCCACCGGAACGCTGACCGCCGTCACGGGCGGCGCGGTTTCGCGACAGCCTCCAAAGGCGACGGCGGTCATGATGATGAGGAGAGGGCGATGGCTCATGGCATGTCAGCGGGCCCACGCAGGATGGTGAGTCGCCCGCGACGACCCTGTTCTTTGATACGTCGGCGAGGGTGTTCGATTCCCCGCCGGCAAGCGAGCTCCTAAGACACGCGGGTCACTCGGAGATTTGAACGTAGCGGTCGTCGTCCTCCGCTTCCTCCGCATCCGAGAAATCGAAGTCGGGACCGAGCTTCGCGAGCTCGAGTTGCAGCGCCGGACTGACGTAGTGATGCGTCAAATTGATGCGTGTGAGATGCTTGAACGAATCCGCTCTGTCCAGGATCGCGCGTGCCCCAGCGTCGCCGAACGTACCGAGCGAGAGGTCGAGCGTCTCGAGCTGCGGAAGGATCTTCGAGGAGGCGAGCTGCTCCGGGAGATCGTCCGCGAGGTTCGTGTTGCGTAGACCGAGATGCTTCACGTTCGAGAGCCCCTGCGCCTCGAAGATGGGCGTAAGGTGTTCGAGCTCGACGTCGCAGCCGTAATCGTTGTTGCTCTCGCCGATGCAAAGCATCAATTGGCGGAGCCGAGGCCACGGCGAGTCCACGATCGACTTGATGTTCTCGGCACGAAGACCGCCCGTCTCGATCTGGAGGGACTCGAGCTTTGGCAGGTTCATCGATGAGCCAAAGGTCATACCGCCCATCCGAATACGCAGCTTTCGAAGCGACTCGAGCCGTGGATACAGATTCTCGATCGTCCCGAGGTGTGTGCTCGAGATGTCCCAATAGCCACCGCAATCGAAGACGAGCGACTGGCAACCTCGTGGAAGGCCGAGCTCCACCATCACGTCGATCACGTCCTGCCACTCCGCGGGCCAATCATCGGCGTTCTTTCCGCCGATCGTCACCTCGCGCATGAAGCGGATGTGAGGGACCTCGGTCATCAGCTGGCGATACGCTTCGGCGAAGTCGGAGTCGCTCGTCGCGTAGTCGCTGAGCGGCGGGCCAAAGCGAACAGCGTCGAGAAATCCGAGACGCCATGCAAAGGTGAGGTCCTTCGATTGGGCGAGCGCCGCGAGCGGGCCGAGCCACCGACCGGCGTTGTCGGCGATGAGCTTCGTCTCGCGCGCCTGGAGCTCGGTGAGCGCTGCGCTGGGCGCGAGCTTCGCGGGCGGCTCCGACAGGTTCTTCCTCTCGTAGTCGAGCTCGAGAGAGGGCGTCCTCTTCGACGTCCTCGAAGAGAGGGACTCCGGCGATGGCCGCAGCTCCTCGAGCTTTGCCTGAACCGCGATGAGCTCGCCGCGCGGGTCGCCACGCTCGCTCAGCCAGTCGCTGTAGACGAGGTAAGCGGAGAGATCGTCGGGGTTCGCGAGCAAGCGCTCATCGAGCTCCGCGTTGTGGAGGCCTGTCTCCGGAGACGAAGAATGATTGGCGGACATGTGCGGTCGGCCAAAGGTAGACCGTTGATTCGGCGGAGGCCATGGGTAGCCTCGATCTCCCAAACGGCGCGCGACGCCACACCAGGGAGGATCGCCTTCACCATGGCCATGCAGCTTCATCGTTACGAGAACGCAGACGAGAACAAGTTCTGGGAGATCTGGATCGACGACGTCACCGTCTTCATGCGTTTTGGAAAGACGGGCTCGCAGGGACAGACGAAGCTGAAGAAGTGCGCGGACGCCGCTGCGGCCGCGAAGGAAGAGAAGCGCTTCATCACCGAGAAGGAGAAACAAGGCTTCTCGCTGGTCGCGAGCGGCACGACGACGAAGCCACGCAAAGCGCTGAAGAACCCGGACCTCGAGAAGGCGATCGTCGAGAACCCCGACTCACCCGACGCGTACCTCGTCTACGGGGACTGGCTGAGCGAGCAGGGCGATCCTCTCGGCGAATTCATCGCGCTTCACGCGGGGCTCGCGAAGAAGAAGGACAAGTCGCTGCAGAAGAAGGCCGACGATCTGCTCAAGGCGAACGCAGCATCATGGCTCGGTGACCTGACGAAGCTCGACGAGGGCGAGCGGCAAATCACGTGGCGCTACGGATTCATGGAGAAGGTGGCGCTCGGGGGCGACGAATACTCGGAGACCGATGGCGCCGAGGTGTACACCGCGCTTCGCAAGCTGCCGACGGCGCGCTTCATTCGCGATCTCGAGCTCCGCGTGTTCTCCGATGACGACGGCCAGCCGAACTACAACCCCATCCTCAAGCTGATGGCCTCGAGTGGCTTGCCGCCGACGTTGAAGCGACTCGCCTTCGATGTGATGGGATACCAAGTGTCGTGGACCGACCTCGGCGACCTCTCGAAGCTGTATCCGCAGCTCCAGAACCTCGAGATCCTCGATCTTCATGTCGGCAAAATGAAGCTCGGGGCGATGAACCTCCCGAATTTGAAGCGTCTTACGGTGAAGACGGGCGGGTTCGGAAAAGACAACATCAAGTCGGTGAGCGGCGCCAAATGGCCAAAGCTCGAGACGCTCCACATCTACTTTGGCGATGAGGAATACGGATGCAATTGCGGGATCAAGGATCTCGCGACGCTGCTCGAGGGAAAGGCATTTCCCAAGGTGACCGATCTCGCGCTCTGCAACGCGGAGTTCCAAGACGACATCGCCAAAGCAGTCGCCGGCGCAAAGATCACGAAGCAGCTCAAGTCCCTCGACCTCTCGAAGGGCAAGATGTCCGACGAGGGAGCACAAGCCCTGCTCGACGGCGCCAAGTCCCTGGCGCATCTCGAGGCGCTCGACGTGAGCGAAAACTGGCTGTCCGACGCGATGGTCTCGAAGCTCAAGAAGGCGTTTGGCAAGAAGCTCGATGCCTCCGGGCAAGGCGATCCGGAAGAGGAGTACAAATACGTGCAGGTCGCCGAATAGCGGCTCCGCAAACCTGAGTCTGGAGGCGCGAATGGCTCGTTACGAGAACGTGGAGCACATCTCGGCGAAGTATTGGGAGATCGTCCTCGAGGGAACGACGATCACGATGCGCCAGGGTCGAATCGACAGCGATCACAAGGACGAGCCACCGAGCATCACGACGAAGAAGTGCACGACGGAGGACGAGGCGAAGTGGAAATACGACGAGCTGGTGGCCAATCGAATCGACAAAGGCTACCAGCTCGTCCTCAGCGCGGAAGAGGAGGAGGCTGAAGAAGGAGGGAAGGACCTCGCGCCGAAGGCCGAGAACCTCGAGCTCGAAGAGGGCATTCAGGCGAACCCGCGCTCGCCGGACGCTTATCTCGTTTACGGCGATTGGCTCCAATCTCGAGGCGACCCGCGCGGCGAGCTCATCGCGATTCAAGCAGCGCTCGCAAAGGCGCCTTCCGACGCCGACCTCGCTCGCCAATCGAAGGAGCTGATCGCGCGCTACGACAAGCGCTTTCTGGGGGCGACGCTCGCCAACCTCTCCGTCGAAGAGATGAGCGCGTATTGGCGGTTCGGTTTCCTCGAGGCGCTCTACATCGGCGGCACGTACAGCGGCACGTTGGGCGCGGGCGTATGGAAAGAGCTGCTCGACACCGGCTCCGCCAAATTCTTGGAGTCGCTCGAGCTGAACGAGCTCGAGACCGAATACGACGTCCCGATGTTCGGCGCGTTCATCGGCGAGCTCGCGGAGCATGGTGTGCCGAAGACGCTTCGCCGGCTCGTCTTCGACCCAAAGGATTACCAGCTGTCGTGGGTCGATCTCGGCGACCTCTCCATCGCCTACCCGCGCCTTGGCGCCCTCGAAGAGCTCACGATTCGTGCAGGCAAGATGGCCCTTGGGAAGGCGATGAACCTGCCGTCGCTGAAGAAGCTCGAGATCGTGTCGACCTCGCTCACGAAGGACAATGTCGAGGCAATCGCTGCAGGAGATCTCGCCAACCTCACCGATCTCACGTTGCACATCGGGCCGCGCGGCGACGCCACGATCGAGAGCGTCCTTCCGCTCCTCGACAAGAAGCGTTTCCCGAAGCTGAGGCATCTAGGTCTCCGAAACGCGATGTTCGAGAACGAGATCGTCCGCGCCGTGGTCGATTCATCGCTGCTGCCACAGCTGAAGAGCCTCGATTTCTCCGACGGCACCCTCGACGACACGGGCGGCGAAGCGCTGCTGCAATCCGCGAGCACACTCCGACATCTAACGATGATCGAGATCTCCTACGGCTACCTCTCTCGTCCCATGTGCGCGCGGCTACGTGAAGCACTGAAGGGGATCATCCACATCTCCGATCAACGCTCCGTCGTGCGTGAGGATGGAGAAGAGGGGGAGGATGACTACGATGACGTCGACGAAGAGCGCTACGTGAATCTCGCGGAGTAATCGTGTGAGTGCAGGAGCGCGACGTCACCGCACGGTGAGCTTCACCGGCGCAGACGACGCTTTTCCGTTGGTCGCGAGGATCGTGTGCGAGCCCGCGGAGAGCGTCCAAAGACGGCTCTTGGGCAGGAGCTCGCCGTCGACCCGTACTTCGGTGTGCCCGTCGTCGGGCTCGACGCGAATCTCGAGCGATTGGAGCGCGATCGGCCGTTCGGGATCGATGACGAAGCGGGCGCCGTCCATCGGATACGTAATGCGCAATCCGGACCCGCCCTCGTTCGTGGGATCCGCTAACGCGATATCTTCCGAGAGTGGGCATTCGGGTGAGCTCGTCTCTGGGACGAGCGGGCGGTTCGTCTGCTGCGCCCAGCTCGTAAAAGGAGCGCGCCATCGCTCGAAGACCCGCGTCTCCGTCACCTCGCTCGTGCACTGTGGTCCCGCGCGAAGACCGTTTCGGCGATCGATCGTGACGCGTTGATGCACCGAGCAAGGCGCGCCGTGATCGGCCTCGCCCTCGGGTAGCCATTCCTGAACGCGGTGCGGGCATGCCGCGCCAGCGATCTCGCCCGAGAGCGCGCAGATGCTCGTGCGCGCAAGACCCACCTCGCGCGCGGACTCACTCGTGAGCCCGAGACGGCCCGCGGGGGCCTCGCCGAGCGCCGAGGGAGGCGGGCGCACGTATGCGCGGGAGCGCGCCGCGACCTCCATCACCGAGTGGAAGATCGGCCCTGCGCCCGTGACACCGCTGACCTCGCCCATCGACGAGCCATCGAAATTTCCAGCCCAAACAGCGACGGTGACATCGCGCGTGTAGCCAACGGCGATGTTGTCGCGGTAGCCCTTCGACGTGCCCGTCTTCGCCGCGACGTCGAGCCCTTCGAGCTCGAGGACGTTCTGATCGCCGAAGGCCGCCATGCGCGCGCTCTTGTCGCTGAGGATGTCGGTGAGCATCCGCGCGACGCGTGGCTCGAGGACGCGCGACGACGTCGCGATCTCCCTGCTCGCGAAGTCGGTGACCTGCCGGTCCGCGCCGGTGCCGTGGATGAGCCGGGAGACGAAGCGGACGGGCTTCGAGACTCCGTCACGTGCCAGCGTCGCGTAGGCGTTCGCGAGCTCGAGGAGCGTGACCTCGCCGTCGCCGAGCGCGAGCGCGGGGCCGTAGTGCTCGGCGTCTTGCGTGAGCGAGTGAAAGCCCATCGCGTGCAAGCGATCGAGCGCGCGCTGCGTCCCGAGCTCGTGAATCGTATGCACGGCAGGCACGTTGAGTGAATTGGCGAGCGCCTCACGAAGACGCACCGGACCACGCAGCTTTGCGTCGTAGTCGTGAGGGACGTAATCCCCTCCGCCGGGTAACGGGATATGAATCTCGACGTCGGGGAGCAGCGTCGCGCCGGTGTAGCCGAGATGATGCATCGCTTCGGCGTAGATAAAAGGCTTTAGCGAAGATCCGGGCTGACGTAATGCGAGCACGCCGTCGTTTTGACCGAGCGCCGCGGAGTCGAAGAAGTCTGCGGAGCCGACGTAGGCGAGGACATCTCCCGAGGCATTGTCGATGACGACCACGGCCGCCGCCGTAAGATGTTTGCCTTGCGCCGCGAGCGTCGCGAGGGTGGCCGTGACCGCGTTCTCGCTCGTGCGCTGCAGCTCGCGATCGAGCGTCGTCTCGAGCTCGGCGAGGCCTTTGCGATCGACGGTGAGCGCCTCGTCGAGAAGCGGCTGCGCGCTCGTGAGCTCTTTGGTGCCGAGCACGAGCCCACGGACGAGATGAGGGGCGCCGAAGAGCGGCTTGTCGATCTTGGCGACGACGATGGGCTCTGCGGTCGCCTGCTCGCGCGACGCCTCGTCGATCATGGCTGCGTCGTGCATGCGCGCGAGCACACGATCACGACGGCGCTTGGCGAGGTCGGGACGCTTCGTGACGTCGTAGAGCGATGGTCCACGCGGAAGGCCAGCGATGAGCGCCGCCTCGGCGAGCGAGAGAGACTCGGGCGGCACGCCGAAGTAGGCCTGGCTCGCGGCCGCATACCCGCGCACGTTCGGTCCGTACGTCACGCGGTTGAGGTACGCCTCGAGGATCTGGTCTTTCGAGAGCGATGCCTCGATCCGAAGGGCGAGCGAGGTCTCGGTGAGCTTTCCCCATAGGCTGCGCTTGTGCGGGCGAAGCGTGCGCGCGAGCTGCATCGTGATCGTCGACGCGCCGGAGACGACGCGCCGATGCGCGACGTTGCTGAACGCCGCGCGCGTGATCGCGATCGGATCGAAGCCGGGGTGGTAGTGGAAGTGCCTGTCCTCGGCCGCGAGCACCGCGTCGCGCGTGTGCTTGGGGAACTGGGCGAGCGGGAGCGGACGGCTCCGCGCTCCGTCGTCGGTGCGCACCTCCCGCAGGAGCTGGCCGTCACGCGCGAGGACCCGAAGCGAGGGTGATGGCGGCTCGCGAAGCTCGGCGGGGAGCGGCGTCCCGATCGCCATCGCGACGATCAAGAGGAGAGGGAGGGCGACGAGGAGCGCGATCCCCTTCGCCGTAAATTTCAGGATTCGACGGCGCGATCGCCACGCGAGCGCCCGAAGCGCGCGCCTCCCACGCCGTGTCGCGAGATGCTGCCGCAGCCAGCCGAGCGGGCGGGAGCGCCGCGCCGAGCGGGCGGGAGCACCTCGAGGGTGAGCGCGCTGAACCTTCCCTTCGTTTACGCGCCTCATCGGGCCGCGACTTTATGCCGAAATTGCAGGCAAAACGAGCGGATCGCGTCCATCGCGGCGACCTTTCGAGACGTGAAGGAAACGCCCCTTTCAAGGACGAAATCGCCTTGCGCAAGGGCCAAGTACCGCTCAAGCTCTGGCCCCATGCCGCCGGCTCGAAAGGTCAGACTCGTTCGCCGACGAGACTCCGCCGTGAACCTTCGCGCGGCGTCTCCAAGCTCGCCACTCATCCCAGGCTCGCAGCCAAGCTTGCTCTCCCAGACCCCGCCAAGCGCGCCGGGATCGAACCCGCGTCCGTACGTGTCGGTCACGGATGCTCCGCCCACGCCGCGAGACCACGCCCCGTCGTACGACGAGCTCGAGCCCACACCGCTGCCTGCGCCGATGCCCATCCCGCTGCCCACACCTTCCGTCGCCGCCCGCCTCGATAACGCCTTCGAGCGCGCGCCGCTTCCATCGTGGGAAGAGCCGCTCTCGACCAGGCCGAGCCTCGACGACATCTTCTCGCATCTCGGCGAGAAGCCTGCTCCTCAGTCTTCGAAGCGTGAGCTCTTCTCCCAACGCGACGAGGAGCTGCCGTCGACGCAAGCCGCGCCCATGCTCGACGAGCTCGATGAGCTCGATGAGCTCGAGCTCGAAGAGGACTTCGACTTCGAGGACATGCAGCTCCCCGAGCCAGGGCAGAAGCATCATTTCTTTCACGACGAGCACGTCCCTGCGCTCGATGAGACACCGGTCGTCCCAGCGGTCGCGTACGTGGAGCAGCGCCTCGAAGCGGAAGGCTTCCCTCCTGCAGAAGCGGAGCTCCCCCCGCAGGAGCCGCCGGCCCAAACCATCCCCGCGGCGCCCATCACCAAGCGCATGCTCGACCCGCGCCTCGAAGCGCCGGTCTGGGAGGTGTGGATCGAGGGTGGTGATCCGATCGGTCCGGTCTCGGCCGATCAGATCGCACGCGGCGTTCGCGAAGGCCGCGTCCCGAGCCACGCGAGCGTCAAACGCGCGAGCGACACGTTCTGGCTCGACATGCTCGACGTGCCCGACATCGTCGAGGCGCTCAAGAGCCACAGCAAAGAGAGCGCACCGCCACCCCAGCTCGTCGCGCCCACGCTCACCGTGCGGCAGTACATGGTCTGGGTGGAAGGCTCCGATCCCGTGGGTCCAGTCTCCGCCGACCAAATCGCCCGCGGCATCCGCGCCGGCAAAGTCCCCACCCACGCGAGCCTCCAGCGCGTCGGCGATCTGTTCGCGACCGACGTGCTCGACGAGCCCGAGGTCATCGCTGCGCTGAAGCTCCTCTGAAAACGCGGCCGGCGGCCATGTAGGGGCTGGGTCGCTTCGACTTGCGCTATGCTTCTGTGCGAGTCGCGATGACAGCCACTTCCGATCCTACTTCGACCAGCAAGTTGCTGGGTCGCACGATCGGAGCGCGGTATCGCATCGAGGAGCTGATCGGCGGCGGCGCGATGGGCGACGTGTACCGCGCCAAGCACGTCGGCCTCGGCACGGACGTCGCGGTGAAGATCATGCGGCCGAGCGTGGCCGATGACAGCAAGTTCAAGGAGCGCTTCTACCGCGAAGCCAAAGCCGCGAGCCGACTCGTTCACGCCAACTCGGTCCGCGTGATGGACTTCGGTCAAGAAGACGACGGGCTCGTCTACTTGATCATGGAGTACCTCCGCGGGCGCGATCTGCTCGCGATCCTCCAAGACGAATGGCCGCTCTCGGACGAACGCATCGTCGACATCCTCTCTCAGACGCTCGCTGCCCTCTCCGTTGCGCACGGCAACGGCATCGTTCATCGCGACCTGAAGCCCGAGAACATCATGATCGTCCCCGATGAGGACGACGATCGACGCGACTGCGTGAAGGTCTGCGACTTCGGCATCGCGAAGCTCACCGACGCGCGTGCGTTCAAGTCGAACGAGGACGTGACGACCGCGCTCACGGTTGGGCATGCGCTCATCGGGACGCCCGAGTACATGTCTCCCGAGCAGGCGCGTGGAGACGCGCTCGACGCCCGCGCTGACCTCTATGCGCTAGGCGTCGTGCTGTATCGCATGTTGACGGGAAAGCTGCCGTTCGAAGCCGAGAACGTGATCGGGCTCGCGGTAAAGCAGATCATGGAGCAGCCGAAGCCTCCGTCCATGATTCAACCCAACGTCAATCCGCGGCTCGAGGCGATCTGCCTCCGCGCGATGAAGAAGGATCCGGCGGACCGCTACGCGAGCGCGAAGGAGATGCGTACCGAGCTCCGCGCCGTGCTCACCGCCGTGCCCGCCGCGACGTCCACGCCGAGCCTCGGCACGCGCGCGTCGGCGTCGTCCATGCCGATCCCGAGCGGTCACGCGTCGACGAACCCGGTGAGCAGCGGTAGCGGTGAAGGGCTTGGCGGCGCGGGCGTCCTCACGATGAGCGACGGGTTTCTCCCGCGATCGTCTCGCGATCAGAGCGGCAGCGTTCGCGTAGCGCAGGTCGACGTGCGCGCGCCCACGTACGACGCGAGCAGCGGCGATCCGTCCAAGCAGATCCACGATGAGGTGCGATCTGCGCGCGCCGCGCACGCGAACGCCAAGACGAACGTCACGGGCGAGCCCGCGCCCGTCGTCCCGCTCCACGGCGGATCGGGCGCTCGGATCGCCGTCTTCGCGTTGCTCGCGCTCCTCGCAGGCGCGGGCGTTTGGCTCATCATCGATAGCCAGCGTAAGCACGACGTGAGCAACGCCGACAAGGACAAGCCCACCGCGCCGTCGAGCTCCGTCATCGTGATCGCGCCGCTGCCGACCCCGACGACGACCATTCTGCCGGTCGACACTCCATCGGCGCGCGTCGCGTCGCACGCTCCGACTGGGCCAAGCGCCACTCCGAACAACCCCACGACGAATCCCAATGGCACGGCGGTCGTGCGGACGACGCCCTCGACGACGGCTGCGTCGTCACGGCTCCCCGTGCCCACGTCGCCTCTTCCGTCGAGCGCGCCCACCGCGAGCGCGACAGCAGCGCCCACCACTTCGGCGGCACCCCAAGCGGATTACAAACCGACGAACGCGTTTTTGACCATTCAACCGCTGATGGCAGAGCGTGTTCAGCGCGAGCCGATTCAAAAGAAGATCGCCGATATCACGCCACAGCTGAATAACTGTTATCGCGACGCGCTGTTCATGGTCGGCGCGCCGGTCGGCGGAAACGCCGAGATTCAAATGTCGGGGCGGGATCGCCTGGGGCGTGGCAGCGTGGTGATCGCGCGCCAGCTTCCGCCGTTTCAACGATGTGCGAGCCAGCTCCTCTCCGGCATGACCGTCCCTGCCTCGACGGTCGAGTCGGGTGGCGGGACCGCGACGCAGATCCTCAAGCTCAATCCCTGAACGCGCGCACCTGCGGTATGATGACGGCACGTTCGATGCCGTCACTCCTCGCCATTGCGCAAGCCGTTGGGTCCGTATCGAATCTCACCGACGATGAGCGTCGCGCCATCCTCGAGATCGCGTACTGCGTGGTCGTCGCTGACCAGCACGTGCACGACGCCGAGCGCGAAGCCCTTCGGATGATCGCGCGCAAGCTCGCGAGCCCTACGCAGTCGATGCCCGACATCGACGACGACACCACCGCGCTCCTTGCGCGTCTCGAGGCGGCCGGTGACCGCGAAGTTCAGACCGCGCGGCTGAACCGCGTCGCCGCCCAGCTCACGACGCCCGAGTCACGCACGACCGCGTACAAGATCGCCTGTGCGCTCGCGCAAGCCGACGAAGACGCGAGCGACGGTGAGTTCGAGATGGACCTGGATCTCATCTCCGCGCTCGACCTTTCGCAGCCCGAGGCGGATCGGCTCCTCGAAGAGGTGACGCGCACACTGCGCGGCATTTGATGATCAGGGGGTGAAGCCCGGATCGACGCGTTTTTCGCGGCGGTAAGACGCCGTAAGAGCAAGCGTCTCATTTCCATACCCCTCGAGCGGCGCGGCGAACGTGCGTGTTACTCTCGACGCACGTCCGCGTGATTGTGATGGGGATTCATCGTCTTCGTCGCCGGTGGTTGCCGGCGTTACCGACATCGGTGGCAAGCGCCGTCGTCACGCTCGTCGCGCTCGGCTTCGCGGGACGAGCCGACGCCGCGCCGACGAGGCAAGCCTGCGTCGACGCTTACGAGCAGTCGCAGGTCTCGATGCGTCGAGGCCACCTCCTGCAGTCGCGCGAGTCGCTTGCCACGTGTCTCGATCAGGCATGCCCCTCGACGCTCCGTACCGACTGCGCCGAGTGGCTGAAGGAGGTCGAGTCGCGAACCCCCACCATCGTGGTCGAGTGCACGCTCGACGGCGCGGCCGTGCGGGACGGAAAGCTCTTCATCGACGATAAACTTCACGCCGCCGGCGTCGATGGCCGCGCGATCGAGCTCGACCCGGGCGTGCATTCCTTTCGCATGGAGCCGAGCGACGGCACGAAGGGCGCCCGCGTCGAGACGATGATCCGCGAAGGCGAGAAGCTCAAGCCCATTCGACTCGAGCTGCCCTCGCGCATGACGAAGCCGGTGACCACGACTCCGCCGAGCGCTGCACTCTCGACGACGACAGCATCACCCCAAGCCGCGGACAAGGGCTTATCGCGGCCAATCCCGTGGACCGTCTATGCCGCCGCAGGGGTGGGGGCGCTATCGGCTATTGGCTTTACTGCGTTTGCCATCTCGGGTGCGTCGGGCAAAAGCGACCTCGAGCCATGCAAACCCGACTGCTCGCAATCACGAATCGATAGTGTGCGAGGTCGCTTCATCGTCGCGGATGTCTTCTTGGGCGTCTCGGTCGTCTCGCTTGGCGTCGCCGCGATCCTCTATCTCACGCGCCCGACCGTGACCTCGTCGGCGTCGATCCGTCATCCCATCCAACCGACCCTCGTTCGCTTCTGAGAGTGGCACGTATCCTTCGATGAACGCGCCCGAGAAAGCGATCGACAAGGGGCCTCGAGTCGTTGGCCGTTATGCGATCCACGAAGAGCTCGCGGCCGGCGGAATGGCATCGGTGCATCTCGGTCGATTGCTCGGCGAGGTGGGCTTTGCGCGCACAGTCGCGATCAAGAAGCTTCATTCGCAATACGCGCGCGATCCCGAGTTCGTCGCGATGTTCCTCGACGAGGCTCGCCTCGTATCGCGGATCAAGCACCCAAACGTGGTGCCCACGCTCGACATCGTGTCGCTCGACGGCGAGCTCTTTCTCGTCATGGAGTACGTCCACGGCGAGCCGCTGAGCCGCGTGATGATGGCGCTCTCTCGACGCAAAGAGCGTATGCCGGTGAACATCGCGGTAGGCATTTGCCTCGGCTTGCTCGAAGGTCTCCACGCGGCACACGAAGCGAAGAGCGAAGATGGCGAGCCGCTCGGGATCGTCCATCGCGATGTCTCCCCTCAGAACGTCATCGTCGGAACGGACGGCATCGCGCGTGTGCTCGACTTCGGCATCGCGAAGGCGGCGAAGCGAATTCAGACGACCGAGGACGGACAGTTCAAGGGCAAGCTCGGGTACATGCCGCCCGACGTCCTCTCCGGCGGGCGGGTCGATCGTCGCACGGACGTGTGGGGAGCGTCCGTCGTGCTCTGGGAGATGCTCGTCGGACGGCGGCTCTTCGTGAGCGACGAGTCTCCATTCGCGCTCGTGAAGCTCATCGTCGAGAATGAGGTCGACCCGCCGAGCAAGCGAAAGGTCCTCGCTCCGCCGGCGCTCGACGAGGTCGTGATGCACGGGCTGAAGAAGAACCCGGACGAGCGCTTCGCGAGCGCGCGGGAGATGGCGCTCGCCCTCGAGGCCGCGGTCACGCCCGCGTCGAGCCGCGCGATCGGAGAGTGGCTTCAGGGGATCGCCGCTGACGCGCTCGCCAAGCGGGCGGCGAGGGTCGAGGCCGTCGAGCTCGCGAGCCGTCCCGAGCGACTCTCACCTTCCGCCGTGCAGTCGCTCGCGGCAACACCGCCGTCGCGACCGCAGCTGCCGCCCATCGTGGACCCGGTGATGCCGTCCTCCGGATCGGGATCCCTTCCGCCCGGAGCGCTCACGCCAGCGCCTGGCTCCGTGCCGGCGTACGTCCCGTCCTCGTCGTTCTCGACCGTCGCTCCGAACACACCTGCGCGCGGGAAAAGCGGGCCGATCGTCGCGCTCATTGTCGTCGCGATCGCCGTGTTCGCGATCGCCGTCCCTGCGGTCGTGTTTCTCCTCGCGAGGAGGACGACCTCGGTGAGCGCGATCTCGAGCTCCGTGACCTCAGCGAGCGCACCTCCGCTCGCCGCCTCTTCCACGCCGCCTGTCGGATCGATCGAGCCCGTGCCGGAGCCGACCGCGTCGCCCTCTTCCGTTCGTTCGGCTGCGCCGATCGCCACCACGTTAACGACCCCACGCGTGACGGGGAGGACCAACGCACCGGCGGCGACGCCAAAGTGCAACCCGCCGTACACGATCGGGCCTCCCCCCGACTACATCCGCAAGCCAAAGCTCGAGTGCCTCCCCAAGTAGTCGTCGTCGAAGGCGGCGCGGTCCGCTAGCTTCTATTTCACATAGGATCGGCGAAGCGCATGGTGGACGAATTCGAAGGCAAGGTGATCGGGGGACGCTATCGCGTCGACCACTTGCTTGGCGTCGGAGGGTCGGCCTCCGTCTATGAGGCCGAAGACATCACGTTTGGCCGGCGCGTCGCGATCAAGATTCCGCACGAGAACGTCGGGGCCGAGAGCGTCGCGGCGAAGCGCCTCGTGCGAGAAGCGCGCGCGTCGGGCGCGGTGGGGCATCCAAACGTCTGCGAGATCTCCGAGATCGGCGCGCTGCCCAACGGCACGCCGTTCATCGTGATGGAGCGGCTCACCGGCGAGACATTGCGCGATCGCATCACGAATGAAGGTCGACTGCCGTTCGCGGACATCGTCGACATCATGATGCAGGTGCTCTCGGGGCTCGGGGCCGCGCACGATCGCGGCATCATCCATCGCGACGTCAAGCCGGAGAATATCTTCCTCGCGCAGCGAATGGGCTGCGCGGCGCTGGTCAAGATCCTCGACTTTGGGCTCGTGAGCACCGACCGCCTCGCGCGCGAAGCGCTCACGGTCACGGGCGTCGTCGTCGGTACGCCCTATTACCTTGCCCCAGAGCACATTCGTGGCCTTCGCGACGTGGATCCGCGGCTCGACTTGTATGCGTGCGGCGTCGTGCTCTACGAAGCGACGAGCGGCCGGCGGCCCTTCACCGCGTCGAACACGGCCGAGCTGTTTCGCGAGATCATGGCGGGCTCTGCGCCCTCCCTCACGGATCTGCGACGCGACACGCCGCCCGACCTCGTCGCGATCGTTCGACGTGCGATGGCCAAATCGCCTGCGGATCGCTACCCCAACGCGGGCTCGTTCCAGAAGGCGCTCGCCGGCATCAAGGTCGGACCGCCGACGGTGATTTCGCTCTCTGCGTTCAAGACCGGCGAACGCCACGCGCTCGCCGACGACTCGCATTCGATCCCGCGAACGGCCGCGATCGGCGATGATGACGCGCCCACCGAGCACCGCCAACCGGTCGACCCCGAGTCCACGCGGATCGAAGGCAAGAACGCGATCGCGACGAACGCAGCGAGAAAGATCGCGGCGGTGGGCAAGCCGATGATTCCCGAGCACGACATGGCGAAGAGCGTCGAGATCGAGCTCTCGGACGAAGACGAATGGGAGCAGGCGACCGAGTGGGATCAGCCCACGCTCAAGCAGCCGCTCGAGACGCCGCGGAAGAAGAAATAGGCCGCTCGCAGTCTACTTCGTCGTGCAGTCATCTTCCCACGCGTCGCCGCATCGCCGTTTGCGCTCATCCATGGGAAAGAGGCCGGCGATCGAGGCAGGATCCGCGCTGAAGGCCATCGTGACGGCGAGCGCGTCGCATGGAGCGTTCGTCTTATCGAGCTTTGGATCGCTCGTGAGATCGACCGCCTCGCACACGAGACCTTTGAGCGTTTTGTAGAGGCTGCTCTCGCCACAAATGCCGGGATCCAGCCCGCCATCGGGGTTCTTCGGCTGGGATTTGTCGCGTAGCGTCTCCACCGTCGTGAGCAGCTCCTTCGTCGCCCACCGGCCGGCGATACGACCCTGAACGAGGCGATAGAGTGAGCCGTCACGGACGATCCTGGCCGTCACCATCATGTTGGTGAGGTTCATGTTCAGCTGTGAGAGCCGAAGTGGGTAAGGCGTATTGATGGATACGATGGTGTCGTCGACGACATAGGCCTTCGTGTTGACGTAAATGGGTACATAAGGAGGTCCGTTGACGCCCCCTCCCAAAAGCCAGCTCGGATCGATCGTCCACTCATCGGTCCCGTCATGTTTTGGGACGTCGGGCGTGCCCGTCTCGATCCCGCGGTGCCCACCCGACATCATCACGGCGAGCTCCACCTCGGGATCGTTGTGACCGCCGTTGTATTTGCGAAGCCGCAAGAGGACCCCGCGCTCGCCGCTGCTGAAGCTGGACGTGAAGTCGAGGTCGGTCCCGCCGATCGCGACGAGCTTCGTGAGCAGGTTCGTCCCGCCATTGTCGACGCCGCCATCGGCGTCACATGCGGCGGCGACCGGCGCGCTGTTCACGCACGTCGGCGCGTCAGGCGCGCACGTGCAGGCGTTGTCGAGATCGTAGCCGGGTGTGTTGGGGACGCCGCCCGCGTCCTCGGCGACATCGAGCGTGGCGAGCGCGAAGACGAGCTCCTCGGGAGGAGGTTCGCCGGGCTCGTCCTTCCCAGATGGGCCAGGCGGATGGACCTTCGTGCAGCCACCGTCGTCGCCGCCGCTGCTGCTGACCGCGCCGTCACCGCTGTCGTTGGTCGTCACGCTGCCGTCGCGCGGTTTCGGTGGACCGTACTCGTCGAGCGGGTTGAAGAGGGTGCATGCGATCGCGATCAGCGAGGAGGCGAGCGCGAGGAAGAAGAGGACAGCAAGCCGCGCGGCGTGGCCACCACGGCGGCCCGTCGGAACGGGGCTCGTCTTCTGCTTCGGCGGGCGCTGCACGGCGGTCGCGAGCATATCGCATGTGACGAGGCCAGGCTCACGTTCGCGTCGACGAAACGGCGCGGTCGTGTGACGATCCGCCCGGACCGTGCGCCTATCGACGCGAAATACAATCGGCGTCCTCGCGATCGCGTTGGGGCTTGGCTGGCTCGTCAAGCTGACGGCCTTTCGCTCGTCCGGCGAAGCATCTCCACCAGCAGCGAGGGTGACGAGGACGGACGCGCTGCCCTTCGTCGAGATGGACGGCTCGTATTTCGTCCAGGTACTTGATCCCGGGTCAAACAAGACCGCCGCCCCGGCGCGGAGGCGCTTCGTTCCACTCGGCGCGCATTGGGTCCCGGCGAGGGCAGGGATGCAGTGGCCGCTCGCGTGGGATCCCAAGGACATCGAAGCGGACTTCGCGAAGATGCGCGAGCTCGGCTACACGCTCGTGCGCTTCGACATGCTCTGGGCATTCTTCGAGCCGAAGCCAGGCGAGTACAACGAGGAGGCGTTTCGCCAGCTCGACTACCTCGTAGACCTCGCGCACAAGTACCGCATCTACCTGAACCCGAGCCTCTTCATTGGAGGTGAGGTGGGCGAAGCGTATTGGGACGTGCCGTGGCGACAAGGTCGTAACCCGCACACCGATCCCGAGATGCTGCGGCTCGAGGCAAACCACGCCGCCGAGCTCGGTCGCCGGTATGGAAGCGAGAGCGCGATCCTCGCCTGGGATCTCACCGACGAGCCGCCGTTCTGGATCACCGCTGGGCTCACCGATGCTCAGGCGATCCATTGGGCGCGCACGATCGCGGGCGGCATTCGCCGTCACGACACGCGACATCCGATCGTGATCGGGACGAGCGGTCAGGAAGTGAGTCACGGTCCCTTCCGCTCGGACAACCTCGCGAAGAGCCAAGCCGTGGGCGTGGACTTCTTCAGCGTTCATCCCTTCACGATCTACAAACCCGAGCTCTATCCAGACGCGATGTTGTCCGAGCGGAGCACCTACGGCGCCGCGTTCGAGATCGCGTTGTCGAGCGGCGCCGGGCGTCCTGCGATGGTGCACGAGATGGGCGCGTCAACGGCGCAATACAGCCCAGAGCGCGTCGCGCAATACGAGCGCGCGAGTCTCTATTCGGCCCTCGGTGCAGGGTCGGTTGGCGTGGACGTGTGGTGTTTTACGGATGCCGCACCCGAGCAACATCGCAAGCTCCCTTACTTGCGTACACCGCAAGAGACCGAGTGGGGCATGGTCACGTGGGACCGCAAGGAGAAGCCACGTGGACGGGAATTCAAAAAGCTCACGCAGGTCGTCGCGCAGCTCGATCTCGACGGGATGTCATTGCCGCCCGCCGATGCCGCGCTCGTCATCCCCGCGGAGTGGTCGAGACCTCTCGGCGACGTCGTGCGCACGGGTTCCGAGCCCTCCTCGCTCGTGCCTTATGTGTCGACCGAAGACACAGCAAACGGCAATCCCGCCAATCTCCTGGCCACATCGGCAAAAGAGGGTAGCGCCAATACGTGGTTGATGGGCTCACTCCTGTCGGCGTTCATCCTCGGCCGGCATAACGGGCTAAGAGCGGATTTCCCCCGCGAGCATCTCCTCGATGACGCGCAGAGCTGGACGAAGCACCCGATCGTGCTCCTGCCGTCGCCTCTCACGAGCACGAGCACGCCCTTTCTTTCGCACGTTCACACGGACTTTTACGCACGCGCGAAGCAGTTCGTCGAGGAGGGCGGCTTTCTCTATGCGTCTGTCGCCGCGGACGCCGCGGTTCCGGACATGGAATCGATCTTCGGGGCACGCCTCGCCGATACGAACACGGCCTCGGAGGTCACGATCAAGGTCGTGAAGGCGTATGGCCGCTCGCTTCGAGTCGGGGACACGTTTCGGCTCACGATCCCCAATGCCAACGCCCGCTCCTGGGGTGCGCTGCTCGAGGTCGGGCAAGGCGCACCGGGCGAGGTGATCGCCGTCGATCAGGACAACCAACCCGTTCTCGTCGCGAGCTCGCGCGGGCGAGGCAAGACTCTCCTCTTCGGCTTTCCGATCGAGAGTCATCTCGCGAACACAGCGTCTGCGTTCGACAAGGCGCAGGCGCAGCTCGAAGCGACGAAGAAAGCCTCGTTTGCCGACCAGCTGTATCGCGCGATCCGAGAGGTCAGCGTCGTCGTCCCCACGTTCGCGTCCGATCATCAAGCGATCGAGATCACGACGCTTGGCGAGACCAAAGATCGTGCGTCGGGTTACGCTGTCGTCGTCAATCACAGCGCCGTCGCCCGGAAGGCGATCGTCTCGACGGCGCTCGCTGCGCCCTCGATCTCGCTCGTGATGGAGACGGGCAAGACGCCGGTGGCGCTTCGAGGAGAGACGTTCGAGCTCGAGATCGCCGCCTACGACGGTCGCGTCCTCGCGTGGTCTACATCCCCGCGTCCGGATCCTCGTTAGCGGGTGGCGTGGGTTCGGGTGTCGCTCCGGCGTCCTCGTCAGCACCGCCATTCGAAGCCGGCGCGCTCGGTGATTCGGGTGGCGGCGACGTGGAGGTCGGCGACAAAGCGGCTGTGGTGATCAGCGCGGCCATCGCCTTCGTGTACGCGAGCGCGGTGTAGCTGAGCGAAGGACGGCCGATCGTGTGCGACTGCAGATCGGCACAGAGGCGCGTCCCGCCCCAGTCTCTCGACGCCGTCGCGACGGGACCCAAGTAGAGATAGTGCGTGGACGTCGCGTCGATTTGCATGACGCCAGAGCCGCTCGTGCCATGGCATCCAAAGAGATCGGTCCACACCACCGTGCCGTCGCGACTGAGCGCGCGCCGTGACGTCGGCATTCGTCCGTTTAGCCAGTCGGAGCTGATGAGCGGTAGGAGGTTGTTCCTGCCGTTGTCGAAATAGTGGAAGTTCTGCCGCCCTGTCGGGTCGCTTACCGTGTAGTGGAGATAGAGGTTCAAGCTCTGCTCGCCCGCTTTGTCGCCTCGCGACGATCCATTGGGCGGCGCGGTAGGGGCGTCGTAGACCTCGTGGAACCAAAACGCCCGCACGGGGCCGCGCTCGTCATCCACGGAGGCGATCGTCACCGGTTGCCGGTCGGCCGGCAGCTCGGAGGTGCACGTCAAGAGCGCGATGTCGGCGCTGTCGGTCAGCGCGGGCTCGGGGCAGTGCTCACTGCCGTATCCGCAACGCGCCGTCACGTAACACGTCATTCGCGTGATGTCGTATCCGGCGACGCCGTCGAGCGAGGCGTGCTTGTAATTGGGAAAGGAGCCCGTCATCGTCGCGGCTTTGCGCCAGTCGAGGCTGGGATTGATGTCGTAGAGCTCGACGCTCACCGAGCGTGTGGTGATATCCGGAATGTCGATCGGATCCACGCAATGGGCGGCGGTGATCGCGTGCGTCCGATCGATGAACGTCACACCGCACGAGCTTCGAATGGGCGTCCCATCCTGCGCCATCACGATCGTGTCGTCGCCTGTTGGCGACCGTCGTGGAACGAGGAGAGCCCCCGTCGCCCTCTGCGCGTCGGCGAGAGGTCCTTGGAGCGCAGTGGTCGCGACGGTGAAGTGGCGCTCGAGCGCAGACGACTGCACCGACGCGCTGTTTGCGTCTGCCGCCTCCTCATCATGACTGCACGCAACGAGCGATTGCGCGCAGAGCAGGACGACGAAGGCCAGTCCAAAGACGGCGGTCCTCCCCACGATGGACCCTCGAAGCAAAGTCCTCACCAGTCGGCGTCATCCAACCGGAGCCGACTATTTTCGTTTGCAGGAGCAAACGATCAAGACAGGGCGTCCAATTCTTGCCGTGACGTTTCGCGCGCTGCGCGCGGGTGATGCACGATGGACCCACGCTGAAACGGAAACGTCTCTGCGGCGATGTCGGCAGGTCAGCGTGGTGACGAAAGCTGGCGCGCGATGCTGGATCCCGCGTGCACCAACGACAGACTGCTCGCGACCCTCGTCGGAGAGCATCCGAAGAGCCAACGTCGGGAAACGTAGGCAATTTTGAAAGAGCCCAGGATTTCCGAGGTGGGGCACACGCCGTGCTCGAAGGGTCGCACGATGATCCGCTCGAGCCGTCGCCTCGCGTCCCTCCTTGCTCTACCCGCAGTCTTTGCGTTCACCTCGCTCGTCGCGTGCACCGCCGACAGCGGCAGCAGCGAGGAGTCCGCGGATGACGAGCTCAATTATCGGAGCACGGCCGGGCAGGAGTTCACGCTCTCGACCACGGTGCCGTTCAAGCCGTCCGAGGCCACGCTGGCGATGTCCGCGGGTGATGAGCGAGACAAAGCCATCCAGAGCGAGGCCGACGGTCTGCGCAACACGGTGACGACGGCCATCGTGGCGGAGCTCGACCGCCTCTGGCCCGAGGACTACCGCGTGACGCGCGCTGGCGTCTCGATCGAGTACCGTCAGGGCACGTCGAAGAGCGACGTCCAGAAGCTTCCGGATGGCAGCTACACGCTCACCGTCAGCGGCGACTTCGCCGGCGTGAAGGATCTCGAGCGCAAGCTCCCGATGAAGACCGCTGGTGACAAGTCGTATCTCCCCGTGCCCGCGGATCTCGGGCAAGGCGCAGGTAGCCAAGAGCTTCAGGTCACGATTACCCCCTCTCCACGAAGCCTGAATGCGTATCCGAAGTACTTGGACCTCTTCGCCGATGGCGCCCTCGACATCGGCGTGCACGTCGGCGGAGACCACAACACACCCCCGCAAGACATCAATCACGCGCGCTCGATCTACGAAGATCTCGTCGCCAATGGCTTCAAGTCGCCTGTCTCCAAATTCGAGAATCTCAAGATCGACTCTGGACCGCTCACGAGCAAGATCAAGGTTCAAGGGCGAGACGTCGATGTCCGCGTAAAGCTCTTTCATGTCGATATGAGCACACCGGAGACGCGTGATCTCGTCGTCAACGCTTACAAAGCGAGCGCCAAGGACGCGGACGTCATCATCTACGACGGACACGCCGGCCGCCGACTCGACTATTCGGGCGTCGTGCTCGCCTACAATCCGGCGCGCGCCTCGATCCCTGCCAGCGAGTTCAAGAGCTTCGAGACGACCGACAAGCAGCAGATCTATCTGTTCAACGGCTGCGAGACGTACACGGGCTACGCCGACAAGCTCTACGAGAACCCGGCGCGCAAGCCGGAGAACACGGACGTCATCACGACCGGTAACTTCTCCGCGATTCAGCCGAAGGCCAACCAGGTCATCGCGTTCATTCACTCGCTCATCGATCAGAAGAGCGGCGCGTGGATCCCTCAGTCGTGGGACACCATCCTCTCCAAGATGAACGCTGTCGGAGAGCGCTCGTGGGTGCACGTCTACGGCGTGCACGGCCTCGATGACAACCCGCGCATCAGCCCGCTCGCGGATGCCTCGAAGGTCGGCGTCGTGTGCCGCCAAGACACCGACTGCGGGGCTCCCGACAGCAAGTGCATTCAGGTCTCCTCGACGAAGCGTGTGTGTGGCGCTGCATGTGCAGACACGTCAGGCTGCCCGTCGGGCACGAAGTGCGTCCTCCCACGTGGCCGCACCGCCAGCGAAGACCTTCAGTGCGCGGCGAATTAATGCGGTGATCACCCAAGAAATGTAGCGCTGGCGGAAAAGACGAGGTCCCGTCTGGAACTTCCGCTCGGGGTGGAGTGTCGGCCTCCCCATGGCACGTTTCGACGAAGCCCCCGCGCGCAACAACCAGGTAGGTCTCAGGCGAGTCGCTAGCGTCGCGGCCGTCCTCGGCATCGTCAGCTGCGCGTCGCCCGGGATGGCGCCGCGCTCCGCCGCGAAGCCGAGCCCCTCAGCCGCCCCCACGAGCAACGCCGCTCCGGCTCCACAAACGGCGCCGTCCGTTCGCGCGGCGCACCACGTCGTGAGCTACCCGGAGCGCCGCCCAGAGCTCGGGCTCACGACGCCGATGAAGGGCGAGCCATCGAGCGCCGTGCTCGCCACCGAAGCACGCCTCGTCTCCACCACCTGCGACAAGGCGACGAACGAAGAGATCGACGAGCGCGTACGCCAGATGCGCGCCGCGGTCGACGTGTCGTTCAAGGAGTGGCACGACGCGCAGCCCTCCTGCTGGGCGCAGATGCGCGAGGAATACGTCATTCGCCGTGAGGCGGAGAAGCGGAACGCCAGCGGTTCGATGTGGGGCTCGGCGATCGGAGACTCGTTCGGCGCAGGAGGCTTGGGTCTCTCGGGCGTAGGACAAGGTGGCGGTGGCGTGGGCGCCGGCATTGGTTTGGGCCATGGCAGGCTCAGCGGAGAGCACAAGACTAGCTCGGAGCCGCGGGCGGCACGCTCGGCGTCCGGGACGAACAACCAGGTAGCGGGCGTCGACGAGGCTGACATCGTCAAGACGGACGGCAAATACGTCTACTTCGCCGCCAACGGCGCGCTGCGGATCGCGTTGGCGATGAATCCCCGTATGGTGTGAGCTGTTCGTCGAAGGAGATCGCGCGGTGGTCTACACCGCAAATGGCAACGGCAGCCAGGCACGTCGCTGCACGTATGGCTACGACTGTGCGTTTGGTGGAGACGGCACGATCACGAAGGTGTCGGTCTTCGATATCTCGGACCGCACGGCGCCAAAGGTCACGCGCGAGATCGAGCTGTCCGGCTCCCTCATCGCGGCGCGCCGTATCGGGAATGCGATTCATACCGTGGTCGCCGACAATGACGACTCGCAGGTACCTGCGTATGCGACGTGGCCTGCCAACATGGATACGTGCGGCGTCCCGGAGGCGACCGTGCGGGCAAAATTCGCCGCCTTGAAAGCAGAGAACGAGAAGGTGATCCGCGCGCGAAGGAGCGCGTTCCCCTCACTCACCGAGCAGGGCAAGACGCAGCCGATCTGCAACATCCTGAGGCCACCGATCCGCGATGGCCAAGCGTTTACCTCCGTTGTCTCGTTCGACCTGACCGACGACAAGAGCGCGCCAACGACCGCGACGTTGCAGAGTCGGCCAGGCGCCGTCTTTGCCTCGGGCAGCGCCCTCTATGTGTCCGTCGTTCATCGAAAGGCGAACACCGCCGGTCTCGCAGGGAAACGCTGGTACTCCTTTTACTCCCCCAGCGTGGACGAGGTCAGCGAGATCCACAAATTCCGAATCGGCGCGGCCCCCAGCGCGACCAAGTACGTCGGCAGCGGCACAGTGCCAGGGCACGTGCTCAATCAGTTCTCGATGGACGAGTGGTACGGGTATCTGCGTGTCGCCACGACGAAAGGACGTGTGCCCGACCCGCACGTCGAGAGCGCGCTCTCGATCCTCGCCGAGACGGAGAGCGGGAGCTTGGCCCGCATCGGGGCGATCGAGAAGATCGCGCCCGGTGAAGACATCCGCTCCGTGCGCTTCGACGACGATCGCGGATACGTGGTGACGTTCAAAAAGACCGATCCTTTGTTCGTGATGGATCTGTTCGAGCCCGCAAAACCACGCATCCTAGGCGAGCTCAAGATTCCAGGATTCTCCACGTACATGCATCGGATCGATCAAGAGCACCTGCTCTCGATCGGATTCGACGCCAATGACCATGGGAGCTTTGCGTACTTCGACGGGGTCATTCTCCAGCTCTTCGACGTGAAGAACCCCACCGATCCTCGACTCCTTCACAAAGAGAAGATCGGCAGTCGCGGGTCCAGCTCCGAAGCGGCGACCGACCATCTCGCGTTCAATTACCTCGCAAGCGAGGGGCTCTTGGCGATTCCTATGACGATGTGCGAGGGCGGCGGTGACGGCCAAAACGGACAGCTCTCGTTCAGCGGGCTGCTCGTTTATGACGTCGATATCGAGCGCGGCTTCACACGCCTCGGTGGCGTTGATCACGGGACGAAGGGCGTCAATTGCAGCACGTGGTGGTCGAACGCGACGTCGATGGTCAAGCGGAGTGTCTTTCTCGACGACCTCGTCTATTCGATTGCCACCGATCGCGTGAAGGTTCAGCGAATGGGCCACTTCGGCCTCGACGTCGCCGATCTAGCGATGATGCCCTAACGACTATCCGTGTACTCACGGTGCTAACGCGGGCCCAAAACACGCGCCCAAAACACGAGTCAAGACGGAGGCGCAATAATCCGCATCGATGTTGTTGTTTTCGTTAACGACGTAAACCGAGTCCCGTGTAATGTGCACCACCATGGCAAAGCTCAAGGACACCATCGAAACCGCCGCTTCCCGTTTTGCAGACGAAGTCGTCGCCGCACTTCGCTCCGCCAGCATCGAAGAGCTCGTCGCCTTTGGCTCGAGCGCAACTGGCCGCGCCATCGCGAGCGCCGCGCCGCGCGCCGCTGGCCGCCCCGCAGGTCGCCCCGCTGGCCGCCCCGCAGGTCGCCCCGCTTCGGCTCCGAAGGCCGCAGGCCCCAAGCCCGGCCCGCGTGGTCGCATCCGCCGCTCGGCGGGTGACATCAGCAAGCTCACCGAGAAGATCGTCTCGCTCGTCGCCGGCAACGCGACCGGCCTCCGCGCAGAGCAGATCCGCGCCGAGCTCGGCGTGCCGAAGGCTGCGATCGCGAAGCCGATCGCCGACGCCCTCGCAAGCGGTCGCTTGACGAAGAAGGGCGAGAAGCGCGCGACCACATACTTCGCCGGTGGGGCGAAGTCGGGCGGCGCTGCGAAGAAGACGAGCAAGAAGTAACCATCAACCCGATCGGTCCTGGACCGGTCGCGAACACGGCGCTGTGGGGCTAACAACCCTCAGCGCCGTTTTCTTTGCGGGTGCTCACGGAAGGAGGAAGCGGCCGCTACTTCTGCTTGAAGAGAGGAAACCCGAGCAGCGTCGCCGCGCTGTTCATCTCTTCGACCACCGATCCATCGAGGTTGGGGTCGACGGCGTCCTTCACCGACGAATAGAGATGACCAAACGGCGTGTCGAGATCGCTCGGGGAAGGTGACTCTGCGCTGAACGTGGTCGGCGGTTGCGGGATCGCGTCTCCTTGGACGCCCGCATAAATCGTCGCGAGCTTGGCGAGGCCATCGTCGATCTTGGCGCTCACCGCTTTACCGTCTTTCGACGGATCGGTCGCGTTTGCCTTCGTCATGATCCAAGGCTTGAAGAGCACGTAGATCTTCTGCGTGCCTTCGAGGTTGGCACGCATATCGGTCATCGTTCGCTGCGAATAGCGCGACTCCTCTTCGTTCGTCGACGCCTTCGTCACCTTCTCGCGCTGCTCGTTCATCAGCGAGATGAGCCCTTGAAATGCGACTGCGATGTCGATCTTCGCGGGCTGCCACTGATCGCGCAGCTCCGTCGCGTCGAGGACGACACGTTTGCAGAGGATGTTCTTGAAGTCTTGGGCTTCCTTTTCGGTCGTGGGAAAGCTCGCTGCCTTGTAACCGGGAAGTGACTTCTCGAAGTCGACGACGTGGGCCGGTGCGGAGTCTGCCCAAAGGATTCGCTCGACGGCGTGGAGACCCGTCACCCCTTGGTCGTCGAAGAGGTTGTCGTCTCCTTTGCCATTCAGCTCGGACAAGAAATCGTCGTATCGGGCGTCGATCGACGCGTCGATATCGGGAAAGATCGGCGCGAGCGCACCTTCGATGTGCTCATACGCCGCGCGCGCACGAATCCAAGCCTCTTTGGCCTTTTGGATCGCCGCCGCGTCCTCCGCCGTCCAGCCCCGACCTGTCGGCGTTGGCGCCGCCGCTTGCATCTCCGTCGCCGCTTGCACGAGCGCATCGAGATCCGCGAGCAGCGCGTCGTGCATTTGGCTCACGACCTCTTGCTGGTATTGCGCGTCCGTCTTGGCTGGCGTCGCAGCGTCCCCCGAAGACGAGCCCGACGAAGGCGCGGGCGTGGCTGCGCCGCTGTCGCTGCTCGAGCAGCCTTGCGCCATCGCGAGAAAAGACAAGCTCAGCGCGAAGAGAGTCGTCGACCACGGCAGACAAGCTCGAATTCTCATTAGAGAGCGCTCACGTAGGCGAGTAAGGATTGCTGGTCCGCGCCGTTCATCGACGCATAGGCCTTGGCCGACTCGCTCGCTTCGGAGCCCGGACCGTCGTGCATCAGGATGGCGTCGTGAATCGTCTTCGCCCTGCCGTCGTGGAGATAGGTGCGTAGGAAACGGAGACCGATGAGCGGAGACGTTCGCCACGTTCGCGACGTGGCGCTCCCGTCGCCGTCCGTACCGCTCGGCGTCCCATCTGCCAGCGCGGTACCCATGTCGTGAAGGAGGAGGTCCGCGAAGATCGGGGCGTCGATGTTCGACAAGAGCGCGATGGGGTAGTCCGGCCGCGTCTTCATCGAGGGCGTGTGGCAAACCTGGCACTTCGCCTGGTCGAAGAGCGTGCGCCCGCGGATGGCCGCCGGATCCGAAGCCGCGGGACGGCGCGGAATGGCGATGTAGCGAATGTAGAGTGCACGTTTGTTGACGCTGTCGATACCCACGTCAACGCCAAGCTTGATGTCGTCGGTGAGGTTATCGGGGTTTGCGATCTCCGAAGGCCGGAGCGGGCTCGTGATCCCCATATCGCCCTGAAATGCGTCCGCGACGAAGTCGTCGAGCGTGGCGATTCGTGCCTTGAGGCCAAAGCGGCCAATGACGCTGTCGCCCTTCTTGTGCTGATGAAATCGCTTGTCGGGATTCTCCTCGGACGCATAGGTGACTCGATTGACGCGTCCGTGGATCCCATCGGAACGTGACGCCTGCTCTGCGGCGACGCGCTCTATCTCGCTGTCGAGGATGGCCTCCATGTATCCCCGACCGAGGAGCGGCGGTCCGATGCGGATCGACACCTTGATCGACGGGTCGTTCGGCGGCGGCGTAATGGGCGTCTTGGCCCCCGCGGCGAGAAGCGGATGCACCGTCGCGCCGTAGGGCAGCTTCGACGACTGATCGGGCGCTGGCGCTGGCGTCACGCCGTCGGCCTCGACCACGGCCATCTTCTGAACGAGGCCAGGTCCGCGTGTGGCCCCTTCATGGCACGCGCCGCAGCTCGTCTGCGTGTAGAGCGGCCCGAGCCCGTCGGCCTCGCGAAGATGCAGATCGAAGAGCGCGTCTCCTTCGTTGAAGAGGACCACCTCGTCGTGTGTCACGCCGTCGATCGGCACATCCGACGGATCACCTGTCGGTACCTGCGACGTGACCGCATCGTCGACGCTCGCGTCGCTCGTGGTCGAAGCGGGCGGCGACGCGCCGTTGTCCGACGAAGACGAGCATGCCGCGAGCAAGCCGCTCGCGATCGCGATGACGAGCGCAGCGCTCGTCGTGACGGCACGCAGAGGAGAGCGGAGAGAGCGCACGGAGGTTCCCTATCGCATCTCGAGCCCCGCGCCACCTCGTTTTCGTCGGCGCACGTGCGCCAGAGGCGCGTCTCTTTCTCGTACCGCCCCGGCGTCGTCTTGATGAATGAAAGCGTTTGGGCTACCGGAGTGTGCCGTGAGGATCTCCGTTGCACGCGAGAAGCGCCGGCTCGCAGCCGTATTCGAGCGTGCGATCTTCGTCGCGGTCGCGATGGGAGACGTGTGCATCGCGGCCTCGTGCAACTCGAGTAGCGATGGCGCCACCGGCGCGCCCATCGACGACGCGAGCGGCGCTGATGCAATCAATCCTCAGGCAGACGCAGGCGAGGGCGGCGCAGATGGCTCAGGCGCCACCGTCGACAAGTGTGCCCTCACGCCGTTCACGCCGCCGCAGCCCGACACGTGCGGCGACTACGTACGGTTTCCCTGTGGGCTTCCGGCGACGGTCGTGCCGCGCGGCGACTGCTTCCTCACGCTCGGCGATTGCCAGGAGATCTGCCCCGACATTCATTTCAATTGCCATCTCGCCGAGGCGTATTGCGATGACGCCGGCACGCTGATCCCCGACGACGGCGGAGGCATGGTGATCGACTGCACGACGTGTCCAGGCGCGGTAGGCCGCGTGCCGCAAGGGCTCGCGCCCGCCGACACGCTTGGAGCGAGCGCTGTCGCGACCTATTGGACGAAAGCGGCGCATCTCGAAGCCGCGTCGGTGTTCGCATTTCGTCAGCTCCAACGCGATTTGACGCTGCTCGATGCCCCGCGAGAGCTCATCGACGCAGCGCGCGACGCCGAACATGACGAAGCGCTTCACGCGCGCGAGATCGCGCGTATCGCACGGCGTGCAGGTGGCCGTTACGTCCGGCCTCGCGTCGAAGAGACGACGGAGCCGAATCCATCGCCGCTACATCGACGTGAGCTCCTCGAGCGCGTGGCGCGAGAGAACTTCGTCGAAGGATGCGTCCGTGAGACCTATGGAGCGCTCGTCGCGATGTGGCAGTCGACGCACGCAGCGGACACAGCGACCCGCCGCTCTCTCTCGACGATCGCCGAAGACGAGCTCCGTCACGCGGCCCTCTCTTGGGCGATCGCGCGTTGGTGCTCGCATCGGCTCGACGCTGAAGCGCGGTCGCGTGTGTCAGCGGCTTGCTCCGACGTGCTCTCGTCGCTCGTCGCGTCCGCTGCAAAAGAGGACGACAGCGCGATGGCGCTGCAGACTGCAGCAGGTCTGCCCGACCGAGAGACGCGTGTGCTCTTCCTCCGTCGGCTCGCGGACGACCTCTGGTCGGTCGCCGCATAGACGAGCGCCGCCCTCGCGCTATCCCGATAGCGCCATCATTCTGGCGAACGTCATCGTCATGACGCGGTACCGAGGCGTTCGAAAGAACCATGACGCTTCGTAAACCAATGAAAATCCTGCGTCCGCCGTTGGCGTGATGCTCGCAAAGTCCCACCCGACCGACGCAGATCGGGAGGGAAAGACAGAGATGGCAAGGTGGTTCTCGAGAACGACAACACAACTCCGCAAAGGACCAGTCTTCGGGGGACTCTGCGCAGCGATCGTCATGCTGTTCGCACAAGAGGGCGTCAGCAGCGCGGATGAGGGCGTGCCTGCGGGTACGAGCGAGTCTGCGTACTGCCGGAAGGTACGCGCACACGCCGAGGGGGATGCAGCCCTGATGTTCGCGCCAACGATTCAGGCCCAGGCGATTCGTTATCCAACGAAGGGAACGATCGACCTCGGCACCAACGTCGGCGACGGCTTCCAGGTGCGCGGCGTCGCCACCTGGTCACCGCTCGACTTCTACAAGGGCTTTCGAGTCCTCCGCGTCGCCGACGCAGACTGCCAGCTTCACGAGTCCGTCGTCAGCGCCCAGGAGATACTCCAAGGAGGAGACGACTACGGCCGACTCCCGGCGCTTCGCAAGATGAGCGCCTTCTTCGACCAGCACGAGGGCGAGTGGAAAGCGGCGACCGACAAAGCCGCCGAACGTCTCAAGGCACACACGACCTCGACGCTCGACGTCAACGAAGTGAACGTGCGCGTGTTCGAGCTCGAGCGCAAACGCGAAGCGACGCGCGCGGACGTGAGTCGTCTGGAGGCGAAGAACATCGACTTCTATCGACCGCTGCTGGCGACGCTCGACAGCACAGTGATGGCCCAATCCGCGCAGTACGAAAAGGAGCTTTCCCACGTTCGCTCCCTCGAGCCGTGGGATGTGCGCGTCACCGGCGGCTTCATTCCTCACGGCTCACCCGACTACTTCGCGATGCTCCAGGTTGGGTTCAACTTCGGCGCTCCTTGGCGAAATGGCGCAGAGTCACGGTATCGCGCCGCGCGGGCCGATGAGCTCCAGACGGCTCGCTATGAGGTCGTGAAGCAGCTGAAGGTGTTTCGGCAGCAGATCTCGATCTCGAAGACGCAGGCGCAGCGTGAGCTCGCCATCGTGGAGAAGAAGCACGCGGCCCTCGAATCTATGAGGGCTGCGCTCACGCAATCCGATGCCGCGTCCGGCCCCAACGTGCTCGCGGTGCTCGAGCTCGAGCTCCTGATGGTCGATGCCGACCAAGTGATGTTGTCAACGCTCGTAGGAGAGCTGTCTCGACTGGAAGGAAAGAACTGAATATGGACTCGTCAGCAGACAAGAAGAAGACCGAGAAGAAGTCAGGATTGAAGACGCGACTGTTCGCGCTGACGGCTTTGATGTCGCTCTCTGGCGGTGTCGGATATGTCTCGCGCGAAGGTTATCACGCCGCGACAGACTCCTTCGTAGCGCCGATCATCCTCTCTCCCGACAACGATCTCGTCCTCCAGAACAAGATGAAGCTCAGCGAGCTCGCGGTCGAACGCGCGCGCATCGTGGCTCAAATCGAGGCGACCGCAGCGGACTTGAGCGCTTGCGATAAGGGACTTGTGCGTCTCCAGTCACTCCATGACAACGCCGGAAACTCGTTGGCCTGGACGGCGAGCATGAGCCAGCAGGCTGCCTACGCCGCGGCCATCGAGTCGCGCGCGCTTCGTGAGCAAGAGAAGGTGATCTCCCGGATGCTCGCAGACCAGAAGCGCTTCGCGACCGAAACGCAATCGGACGTCCACGCTGGCCTCGTCGCCAAGAGCGAGCTCGCCCGCGAGACACAGACCGTGAACCAGCTCGAGCTCGCGCTGCTGGAGAACTCACGCTCGCAGATGCAGACGCGCCAGCAGCAGGCTCAGGCCGCGTTCGCGCAGCGAGCGCTCGCGAAGAAGGGCGCGCCGATGATGCCCGAGATGCTCAGTCGTGAGGAGCAGATGGTGAGGCTCGAGCTCGAGATGATGCGTCTCGAGGCGGAGAAGCGCGCGAAGGGGGTCGAGCAGCGTGTGCTCCAGGACAAGCTCGCGAAGATCGACGAGATCGACGCTCAGCTTCGCGGACGGCCGATCTATCGCGCCGTCGAGCAGAGCATGGATATCGCGTTCGTGCCTTACACGCAGATCGACGGCGTGCGTAACGGCGCGGAGGTATACGACTGCGTGTGGGGGATCTTCCACTGCAAGGCAGTCGGGAAGGTGACCGAGATCGTCCCCGGCGAGGTCATCCTCCCCGATCCTTGGGGCAACCAAGCGCGTGGTCAGTTCGCCGTCCTCAGCCTGAGCGAGCACGAGTCGGCCAAGGCAAAGACGCTTCGCGTTCGCGGCAACAACATCGGCGGCAAGCTGATCACCCCGTCATCACCCGGCGAAGGTTCTTCCGAGTCCACGCTCTCGCTCCTCGGGTTTGGCAACAGCAGCAGCAACAAAGCAAAGAAGTGAGCTGACGAAATGGAAGGCCTCTTCTGGAGTCTCAAGACCCTCGATGCATTCGCGCTGGCTTGGCCGATCATCCTGAATCTGGTCATCGCGCTCGTCGTCACGCAGACCGACATGCTCTTTCTCGGCTTCCGCTCCGCCTGGCGAGGTATCCGCGGAAACAGCGACCCATTCGAGTCACGCCAAGGCATCGACCCTTCGTCGCCGCTCGCTCGGCCCACCGCCCTGGTCATCATTCCATCGCTCCTTCGCAACGAAGACGATTTCGTCGCGATTACGATGTCGCTCGAGAGCGCCGCGCTCAACGGCTATCCGTCCGAGCTCACGCTCATCGCGAGCGTCGACGGCTACACCGAGAAGCCAGAGCTCTTCGCGAAGCTCGAGGCATGGGTCGCGGAGCACGAGAAGGTCTATCCAGCCCATATTCACCTCCGCGTGACGGGCACGAAGACCCGCCTCGGAAAGATGATGGCGGTCGAAGCGGCCGTCATCCACATGCAAAAGCTCGTCGACGACGGCAAGTACAAGGAGTTTCCGCGGGTCTATTTCAGCCTCGACGGAGACGGCACGCTAAGCCCTAATGCGCTCGAGCGCCTCGTTCATCGGCTGACAACGCCCCATCCCATCACCGGCAATCCGCGGCGTATGGTCTCCGGAAAGATCTACATTCGCGCCGACCTCGTCTGGAAGGACGTTCGCAGCTTCTTCACCGTCGCTGGGCTGATTCACAACCTCGTCGCGCGAGAGTTCATCGTCTCGAACGTCGCGCGCACGAACTGGCGAATCCATCCCCAGATTGGCCTTCCTGGCGCGCTCTATTGCACGTGGAGTGACGTGCTCCTCGCCGCTCCTCGCTACATGAGCTTCATGCAGGACCTTCGCTTCTCGGACTGGGTCATGTGGCTTTTCGGAGCGCCTCCACCGAAATTCTCGGAGAGCGACGCTCCGTCACTTCCCGAGGCGCTCACGGGGGCATCCGACGACACGTGCATTGCTTTCATCGGTAGCCTTTCTTGTTGGGTCAACGGCAAGCTTTCCTTTGACGCTCCGCGCACTCCTCTTCACGCCATCGCTCGATTCTTTCGTGGGTTCTTGTTCGAGCGGTCCCATGACTACGCACCAGACGCGGTCGTCTACACGTACACGCCGACCACGGTCAAAGGGCTCTGGACGCAACGCGTTCGCTGGAACTCTTCGCGCTTCGAGTGCGCAGGCCGCTTCTGGCGCGGCTTTTGGTACCACTGGGAGCTCAGTCTGCCGACCGTCTCTCATCTCATGTTGGTACTCTCGAACGTCGTCGAGATGGGCGTCTACTACGTCCTGATGCCTTATCTTTGCTTCGGTAGCTCTCATGCATTGCTTGGTTACTTCATGGGGTACGTCGGCCAAGTCATCGCGCACGGCGTCTATACCGTCGTCGCGTTGATGCTCGAGCCAGAGCGTCGAAAGTATTGGCCGACGCTTCTCTGCCTTCCCCTCACGCCCGCTTACTTGATTGGCATCAACTTCTTTGGCTGCATCAACGGCGTTGTTCGTGACCTCCTCTTGTTCGGCAACTGGACGAACTTTGCGCCGGAGTGGACCCTCAGGAATGGCCGCACGGAGCGAGTGGCGCTTCTCTTTCGCGCCCGCCGATTCTTCCTTCTCTCGCTCCGTGCGCTGGTGCACGGCGATGTGCCGCTCGGATGGTTCTGGCTGGGATGGCGTGAGAACGAGTACTGCCCAAGCGGCTTCGATGGCTGGACGACGCGGAAGCCGCCGCGAAAGATCTTCGACTTCGGGGCGCTCTTCTCGCGTCGCAAGGAAGCCAAGGTCGACGCTGGGATGATCGTCACGCCAGCGCCGCCCGCGCTCGCGCCGGTGCCCACGATGCCGCTGCTTGCTGCGCCGATGGTCGAAGCGAGCCGACCTTCACGCAAGCTTCACCTCGTCGTCGACAACACGAGGCACGCTTCCCACCGCCGCTCGATCAGCCCTCCGTCGATGACGCCGCCTCCGTCGCAACACGCGGCCTGAACCAGCGCGCGCGCCGCGCTCATCACGGGCAATCCGTCGTCAGCTCGGTAAACGCAACGTCAGTGTCCGTACGAAGCGTCGCGTCGAAGACGCCGTTGTCAGAGCGCAGGCCGAAGGGACCCTCGAACGCCGAGGGTCCCTCGATGACGTTTGCGGGGAGGTCGTCGTCGAAGGCGACGACTCCGTCGGCCTCGACGTGGAGATGACGGTCGCTCGGGCCAGAGAGCGTTGCGACGAGCGTGTGCTCCGTCCGGTCGGTCACCACGACGTTGGGGCTGCTGCTCGCAGAGCTTTTGAGGTTCCTATAGCCACGGTCGCCGCATTGTTCGTGACGACTCATGCCGGGATTGGACTTCACCGACACGAATACGCCGTGCGTAGGCTCGATATGCCACATGGCATAAACGACATTGCACGTGTCTTTGGCGCGAAGCTTTAGGCCGATTTGTCGTCGAACCTCGCCATTCGCGAGCGGCTCGGTCACCTTGCTCGGTCCGCGATACGTGAACGTGAGCGTGCCGCGATGGGCCCTCGAGGAGCTGCCGACCAACGTCGCGCGCACGCCTGGCGAGTCGATGAGCATCAAGCCGCCCTTCGCTTCGGCGAGGCGAAGCTTGCCCGCGCTCACGCAGAGCTTGCTGGTCGCTGGTGATGTCGAGGCGTGCGTCGCAGCCGCTGTCGAGGGGGGTAGGGCGGTGGATTCCGTGGACTTCGTCCGACAACCGCAGAGGAGCACGAGCGCAGAGAGCCAGATGTCGCGATCCCGCATGCCTACGTTCCCGATGACGCCGTCCGAGTCTACCTCGTGGTTGGCGCGCGCGACGTGGGTTTGATCGCAAGCGCGTCCGCATGGGCTGAACGATGGCCGTCAATGGCCGTTTCAACCAGCACGCTGTCACAACGAACGCGACCCATTGAAAGAAGAAGAAGGAATCGACACCCATGACCGCCAATGCGCAAAAGCACCGCCCCGCCACGATCGACACCGCGAAGAAGAACGCCGGTCGTCGCCTTTTTGTCGCCGCCGTTCTCGCGCTTGCAAGCGTGAGCGTGGCCGCAGGATGCGCGTCGGGTGACGGGGGAAGCCCGCAAGGCGCTACGTCGTCCAGCAGCGGCGCTCCCTCCTCCTCGGCAACACCTGCCCAGGCGACGGTCAAGGCGAATCCGGCAGGCTCCGGAGAGACCGCAACGGCGACGATCGACAACGAGACCGGCGGAACCGTCGCGCTCTCGGACGGCACGACGATCGAAGTCCCCGCGGGCGCGCTCCCGCCGGGCGTCGACACGATCACGGTGACCTCGTCGCCCGACCCTGCACCGGCGGAGTACGAAGCGGTCGCGCCGGTCTTTCATTTCGGCCCCGATGGCACCATCTTCGCGAAGCCGCTCAAGGTGACGATCCCGATCACGGCGCCCGCGGGCACGGATACGTCGACGCTCACGGTGCTTTGGTCGCGTCCCTCGAACGCACCCGGCTTCGACATGGTGCCGACCACGTTCGCGCCGTCGACTACGGGCTTCATCGCGACCTCCGAAGTCACGCACTTCAGCAGGGGGTTCTGCGGGAAGAAGTATGCGACCGATCCGCATCCCCCCGCCGACCCCTACCAGAAGTAAGACGCAGCGCGGATCGCGCTTTTCGGCCTAGCTCATTCGCGGAGACCACGTGCGACCTTCGACGACGGCCTTGCTCGTGTGGCTCTCCGCGTGCGGCGTCTTCGCCTGCTCGGATGACTCGAATCAAGCGCTGCCCGTGCTTGGTTTCGATCATCCGCTCGCAGGCGTTGAGGCAACCACCGAGGTGGGGATGACGTTGGTCTACGACGACGAGTTCGACGGGGCTGCCCTCGACACGTCGATGTGGTTTGCGCGCACGGGTGACCTCGGACACAAGAGCACGCTCAACGCGGGCTCGCCCTCGATGGTCGCCATCCACGACGGCTCACTGTTCGTCAGCGCAGACAAGATCCCCGGAGACCCAACGGCGTACACCGCGGGCTATCTCGAGACCAAGGGACAGTTCGCGCAGACGTATGGGAAGATCGAGCTTCGACTCAAAGCACAATATGCCCCCGGTGTCTGGTATGCCGTGTGGGGGCGACCCTGGAAGAGCGCTGTACCCGAGCTCGATATCGAGCTCCTCGCGGAGAACGTCACCCAGGCTTGGTTCGTCAATCACTGGGACCTTCCGCCCGTCGCCGCGGACAATCGCCGGCGCTTCGTGACCGTCAATGGGATGGATATCACGGACTATCACGTCTATTCGATTGTCTGGTTGCCCGACCTCGTCGAATGGCAAATCGACGGCAAGCCTTATATGCGCGTGACGAACGCCGATAACGCCGGTCGTGGCATCCCACACGAGCCAATGTTTTGGATCGTCAATGGGTGGGTCGGTGGTTGGGGTGGAACGCCCAACCCTGCGACGATCTTTCCTGCCCATTTCGAGATCGATTGGCTTCGAATCTACCGGCCTGCCACATGGTTGACGGAGCCGCAGATCCGCATTGCCAATCCGCGTGATCGGTATTCGATTGGCGATACGATTGACGTCGAGATCGCCGACTTCGACACGCCTGCCCAGGTCGATGTTTGGGAGGGGGCCGAGCACCTCGAAGTGATGACGAAGCCACCCTTTCGTTATCGACCCAACAAGCTCACGCTCGGACCGCACACGCTACACTTCGAGGCGACGGACGGAGAGCGCACCGCAAGGGCGACCGCATCGGCCACCATTTACTGAGGCACCAAGCGATCGCTGGTCGCTCACCACCAGCCGCTGCTGCTTCCGCCGCCGCCGCCATCGCCGTCGGCGCATCCGCTCGAGCCGCTGCTGCCGCCACCGCCGCTCGACGACGTGGAGCCGCCGCCTGCGCATCCGCTGCTTCCGCCGCCGCTCGAGGAGCTCGAGCCGCCGGAGGACGACGAGGTCGAGCCGCCGCTGCTGCCGCCGCCGCTGCTGCTGGTGCTGCTGCTCGTTCCGCCGGAGGAGGACGAGGTCGAGCCGCTGCTGCTGCCGCCGCCGCTGCTGCTGCTGCTGGTGCTGCCGGACGTTCCGCCGCTCGAAGAGGTCGAGCCACCGCTGCTGCTGCCGGACGTTCCGCTGCTCGAAGAGGTCGAGCCACCGCTGCTGCTGCTGGCAGTCTGTCGTGAGGAGGTCGAGCCGCGCTCCTCGTCGACGGCGTCGGCCGCGCAGCCCGCGAGCGCGCCGAGTGAGGTGAGGAGCGCGAGGCCACCGGCGACCCGAAGGACCGTGAGGCGAAAGGGAGCGATGAACAGGGTGCGGTGGGACGTGTGGATCGACATGAAAGGCTCCGTTCGGTTCGATGTGCCGCCGCGAGCGCAACGGCTGCGGCTCGGCGGGTTTCCTCGCTCGCCCGGCGACCCTCAGAGCAGCGACCATGCCTATCTTCGGCATCGCTCGGATCATCAAAAACAGCGAGATAACCGCCCTCGCGGCTGTTGTGTGGAAGCAGCAGGTCTGTTGCTTCGAAACATGGATGGCGAAGAACGCCACCGGATTTCTCGCGCGATCCCAGCGTGAAAACGTTGGCTTCGGTCTTGCTGAGCCTCAGAGTGCTTGCGTGGGCCCCTCGATCGAGGTCACGCTTGGGAGTCGAGATGCCTATTTCCCGTCGCCTGATCCCTTACTTCCTCGGCAACCTCGCGGTCGCCGCGGTGTTCGGGTGCAACGCGATCGTCGGCAACGAAGACATCGTCTACACGGACCCCACCAATCCCGACGGTACGTCCTCGTCGGGCAACTCGTCGAGCGGGACATCCTCCTCCAGCGGCTCGTCGGGCTCGTCCGGTTCGTCCGGTTCGTCGGGCTCGTCGGGCTCGTCCGGGGCGTCCGGATCGTCGGGTGCTTCGAGCAGCACGAGCTCGAGTGGAGCGAGCAGCTCGTCGGGAGGTGACTCCTCCGTCGACGCGTTCGAGGACGTGACCGACGCCGGACCGGGCGGCGGGTCCTCGAGCGGCAGCGACTGACGCCGTCCCACATTCGCGGCGGAGAATCGCGGGAAACGTTCGTCTCGGAGATGTCACCCACGTCGACCCTTGTGTGGCACGCGTCCTTCGCAGACACTCGCTGTCGACACCATGGCGATCACAACGTTGACCTACGAGGCGCCGATCCGCCGATCGGCGAGCCGACGAGAACAACCCGACTACGAGCTGCTCGAGACCGCGGTGGCGCTCCACGATGAGGGGCGACATCTCGAGTCCTTGACCAAGACACTCGAGCACCTCTTCCCCGGGGAGAAGCTGCCCAACCTCGCGACGGAGGCCTACACGTTCACCCAAGGCTCGTCGCGCGTGTCGACGCGGATCGACGGCGACGACGTCGTCGTCACCGTGCCGATGGTGCGCTTGCCAGCGGGGGGAAGCGCGATCGCAGCGCTTCGCTTCGTGCTGACGAAGATCAGCTGCACCGGCCAGCTCTTTCAGCCTCGGCTGCGCGGCGAAGAGATCCACCTCGAGTTTCGCGACCGCCTCACGCGTCTTCATCCTGCCAAGATGGTCGAGGTCCTCCGCCGCATGCCTGCCGAGGCTGACGAAAACGACGACTGGCTCATCGGTCAGTTCGGGGCGCAGCCGCTCGAGCGCGCCGAGACGAAGCCGATCGACGACGGCGAATTCAAGCGCGCCGAAGCGATGTGGCGCACGCATTGGGCGGAGGTCGAGGAGCTCGTCAAAGAGTGCCAGCGCAAGCGGTCGATCTTCTTCCTCAACGAGACGACGTCCTATGCGCTTTATCGCATCCTCTTCGTCCTGCCGCTTGGAGGCTTTTTGCTCGCGCGACTCGAAGAGGCCGCGAGCACCTTCAATGACAGCAACGAAGACCCGCTGAAGCGGGAAGCAGCGCTCACGAAGTGCGCAAAAGAGATGAAGGGCATCGCCGCCGAAGAGCTACGGAAGAGCCTCTTTCATGCGGACTACGCGATGAGCCCGCACGATGACGGTACGCCTGCCGTCCTCGACAATTACATCGGCGAAGGCGACTACACGGACACGATCAAGCAGCTTCGCACGAGCGGAAAATCGTTCGAGGCTGCCCTCGCGCTGGTCAGCACGTACAACTACATGCTCAGTCGCTTCTCGTGGCCCGAGGAGATCGAGATCGAGCTGAAACAGGGGCTCGAGAAGGTCTCCGGCAAGCCATGGCGCGAGATCGCGACCGTGCTCGCCGAGCACGCGAAGGAGCTCGCCGCCAAGTACGAGTCCGACGAAGACGACGAGGAAGGCGACGAGGAAGAGGACGAGGAAGAAGAAGGCGACGAGGAAGAAGAAGAGGAAGACGAATGAGCACCGACAACACGACACCCCTCGACGACATCGAAAAGCTCGGCGTGTTTCAGGTGTTCACCGGTGGTGGCACCGGCTCCGGCTTCTTGATCGATCCGAAGCTCCTCGTCACCAACTGCCATGTGGTCTCGCCGTACCGAACCGTCGCCGTCGAGATGCGCGACAAGCGACGCATCTCCGGCGCCGTTCGTCGCATTCACCCTGGTCGCGACCTTGCGGTCGTGGAGCTCGCGACGCCGCTCGAGGGCGAGATCTTGGCCATCTCCTCGGAAGACAACCTCCGCGCGAAGGAGCAGGTGAACATCATCGGCTTCCCCGTCGGGTTGCCGCTGTCGATCACCGAGGGCGTGGTGTCGAACCCGAAGCAACAGCTCGACGGCCAGGCATTCGTGCAGACCGACGCCGCCATCAACCCCGGCAACTCGGGCGGCCCGATCGTCGACGCGCACAAGCGCATCGTCGCGGTCACGACCTGCAAGCTCACGTCCGCGGATATGGTGGGCTTTGGCATTCCCGCCGCGGACGTGCGTGCATTCATCGACGGCTTCCGCGAGCAGACGGCCCCCTTCGGCGTCATGTGCCCGTCATGCGACGCGCTGCTCGAGTCCGCAGAGCGGTACTGCAACGGCTGCGGCTCCGATCTCGATGAGCTCGAGCTGAGCACGCACTTCGATCCTCCGGAGGATCATCCGATCGTGGCCTTCGTCGAGGGAGGCCTCACCAAGGCGAACATCGATCCCGTGCTCGCGCGCCATGGCGAGCAAAATTGGTCGTTTCATGCGGGCAGCGCGCCGATCAAAATTTGGTGCTGTTGCTCGGAGCATCTCTGCTTCTCGTCGCCGCTCGCGCAGCCAGGCAAGCAGAAGCTCGGTGAGCTGTTTCGCTTCTTGCTCGACGCGAAGCACGAGCCCTTCTCGTTCGACCTCGCCGACAACGTCATTCGCTTGAACCTCACGTTTCACATGTCGGACGTGTTCGCGCACAGAGACCACAACGAGGTATCGGGCTGGATCGCGAAGTTCATCGAGGCCGCCGACCGGCTCGACAATCACCTCGTGGACGACTTTGGCTGCGTCCCGGCGCCGGAGACGCAAATCACCTTCTTGAAAGAGCAGAGCGCCAAATAGGCATGGTCGACGACGCGAGCGATGAAGAGAAAGAAGCGCGCTTCATCGAGGCGATTCGGCTAAACCCACTCGATGAAGAGTCTCGGCTCGTCTATGCCGATTGGCTCGAGGAGCGGGGAGACGAGCGCGGTGAATACCTTCGTCTCGAAAACCTGCTTTGGACGATCCCTCCGCGCCTCGCCGTCTTGCGGGCGCGGATCGATCCAAACTGGCTGAGTCGCGTCAATCGTCATCTCGATTTGGTGCTGCTCGACACGCCGAACAAGATCGCGACGATCAAGCTCGTTCGGGAGATCCTCAACATCGGACTGAAGGAAGCGAAGGATCTCGTCGAGGCGGCGCCGGTCACGGTCCGAAAGGACATCCCCTACGAAGAGGCGGTGCGCCTCCAAGAGCGTTTCAAGAGGGAAGGGGGCGCGCGCACGGAGCTGAGCCCGCTCGAAGCCGTGCGGCGGCGACAGATCGAGATCGCGACGGCTCCATTTCGGATCGTACTCGTCTCGACGGAGTATCAAGATCGGCGCGTCGACACGATCAAGGCGCTGCGCGCGGTGATGAATGTCGGGCTCGCCGACGCGATGAAGATCCTCGAGAGCGTCCCTTGCACGCTTCTCGAGGGGGTTACGCGCGCTCGTGTGGACGAGGTAGACCGTGGGCTCGCCGGCGTCGCGACGCTTCGCATCGAGACGATCGATTGCTGAGCCTGCTCACGTTCGTCGCGACGCGTGGGCTGTCGCATTCGCGCCTCACGACTGTGCTCCTCATCTTGGCCGTCGCGGCGGGGGTGGGCCTTCAAATCCCGAATACGGCGAACCTCGTCGGCTATTCGCACACGATGTTCGAGGAGGCCACGACGTTTGGCTTCGGCAACGTGCGCGTGCAGCATCCGACCGAGCCGCTGTTCGACGACGCCGACGCCCTCGCGAAGAATCTCACAACCGTGGCGGGGGTGCAGGCGGCGGTGCCGATCGTCACGTTTCCCGCAGGGCTCGGCGCTCATGGACGGCAGATGGTGTGCGAGATGCACGGCGTGGATCCGGCGAGCCCGGCCAAGCCCTACCGCATTCGCGAAGGCAGCGACCTGCGTCGCGGCCAAGCGGACGACGACGGCGTGCTCGTCGGAACGGGCCTCGCGTCGAAGCTCGGGATCAAGCCTGGCGACAAGGTCGAGGTGCGCGTTCTCTTCCCGCCGGCGAAGGTCCCTGCGGGCCCCGACGGATCGCCGGCCGAGGCCGCGCCACCCATCGTCGGTGAATACACGATGACGGTGCGCGGCACCGCGCAAGGGACGTTTGGCGCGTATGCTTCGCTGTTCGTGACGCGCGAGCTCTTGACGCGCACGATCGCGCGCCCCCATGCAGCGAGCCGCGTGCTCGTTTATGCGGGCTCCTCCTCTCAGGCGGCTGGATTGAGCGAAGCGCGGCACGACGCGCCGCTCGCGACCGAGGCGTTGGCCCATGCGATCGAGCAGCGAGCGCCCACGATGCAAGCCGTGACGTGGATGAGAGAGAACCCCCTCGCCGATAGTGCATTACGCGCCAATGAGGTGCTCGGCGTCGTGTCGCATACGATGGTCGTTATCGCGGTAACGATCCCGGTCGGCGCTCTTCTGTACGTGACGGTCGAGCGACGAAGACGCGAGATCGCCATGCTCGCGTCGCTCGGCTTCGCCAAGACGGAGCTCTTCGTCGCGTTCGTGATGCAGGCGCTGGTGATCGGGCTCGCCGGCTCGCTCCTCGGATGCGGTATCGGCGCGGTGATGTTGGCGTGGTTCAAGGTTCATCCGATCTTCGAGTCGGCGGAGTTCGTGATCCGCCCGGTGACGACGGCGTCGTCGTTCTACGAGCCGGCGCTCGTCATCCTCATCACCACCGTCGTCGCCGCGATGTACCCGGCGTGGAGAGCCATGCGCGTGGACCCGGCGCGTGTGCTCAGGGGCGCCGTATGAGCGTCGTGCTCGAGGCCAGCGGCGTGCTGCGACGGATCGGCACCCGCGTGATCGTGGGCGGGATCGATCTCGCGCTCGAGCAAGGCGAGTCGCTCAGCCTGATCGGGCCGAGCGGATGCGGAAAGACGACGTTGCTCCAGATCCTCGGTCTGCTCGACAAGCCCGACGGGGGAGTCGTAAAAATAGGCGGATCGGACGCATGGGCCGGGCGAGACGAGGATCGTGCGCGGCTTCGTCTCGAGCGCATCGGCTTCGTCTTCCAGCAGCACAATCTCTTCGAGACGATGACGGCGCTCGAGAACGTGAGCCTCCCCGCATGGCGTCTAGGAAAGTCGCGAGCACGCGCCGCCAAGCGCGCCGAGGAGCTGCTCGAGCGTTTCAACCTCGCTCATGCGAAGAAGACGCGCGCGACCGAGCTCTCGGGCGGTGAGGCGCAGCGTGTCGCGATCGCGCGCGCGATCGTGAACGAGCCAACGCTCATCCTCGCCGACGAGCCGACGGGTAACCTCGACTCGGCGGCCTCGCACGTGGTCATGGATACCTTGTTCGAGACGAGCAAGGGCGGGGCGGCGCTCCTCATCGTGACGCACGACCTCGACATCGCCGCGCGTGCCACCCGGCGTGTCGCCATGCTCGATGGTCAAATCGTCCGTCCCTCGCAGGCTCCGCCTCACGCGGCGCACCCATAACGCATTAGCGGAAGAACGAGCCGAGCCCGAAATAAATCAGGGCATTACCGAGCTTCATACGAACGTTATAAATGCCGCCGGTCTGTTTGCCCTGGCGGATATACGTGAACGCAAACGTCACGCGCTCCTCGTTCGGGCCGAGCGGCGTCACGCGGTGATAGGCGCGGGTTCCGCAGAAGAACGCAAACGAACCGGGCTCGGTGCGGATCGATTGCTTGATCGGCGCGTGCCCGCGTCGCGTCTCGACCTCGAGGCGACTCGAGCTGTGATTGTCGATGAGCCCGATGATGGTCGAAAACGAGTCATCCGGCGGGCAGCCGCACTCGTCATAGTGCCAATCCATGAAGTCGCCGGGCTCGGTGTACGTGTAGAGCGCCGACTGATGCGCCTCCTCCGGATGACGGTGCTCGAGCGGCACGCCGGTGACGCGCTGGAACATCTCGAGCAGCGACGCGGAGCGATGGAGCGCATGGAGCGCGGGAGCTTCGCGTTCGACGATCGGATGCGGGATCGCGCCTGCCTTGCGGACGAACGGGACGCGCTTACGCGTGGCGCGAGGCATCAGCGCGCGGGCCTCGGCGACCATCTCGGTGAGGAGCGCGTCAGGAAGAAGCCGCGGGAGGAGCAGGAACCCATCGTCGTCACGGTACGCGCGGGCCATCGCGTCTTCGTCGAGCGAAGCCACGTACGTGGCGAGGAGCGTCTCGTAACGTCCGTCCTTCGCCGCGCTGGCGTCGTGCGTCTGGGAAAGAGCGTGTGCGGAGGTGGCGACCATGGGAAACGACTCGACTCGAGATTATCGCGAATGCCACGCCCGGAGCGAGCCGCGCGGCGCACCATTGAAGTGCACCATGAGCCCCTGTACACCTAAGAGGCGTCCACCATGAAGAGCATGCCGGACATGGACACGGCCGCTTGGTACGCGCTCGGCGTGCCTCTCTATGTCGTGTACATCGCGCTCGAGGTCATCGTGGCGCGGCGGCGACGCATGCGTGTCTTTGGGTTCGCCGAGACCATCTCGAACCTCACCGCCGGGCTCGGGACGCTTCTCATCGGCCTCTTCGTCGGGCCTTGGGTGCAGCGTGGCTGGGACCTCGTGCACGATCGCATCGCGCCGTTTCCATGGCCTGTGCACGGATGGTGGCGCTTGCCGGCGGCGCTGCTCGTCGCGGACTTTTGCTATTACATTTACCATCGCGCTGGGCACCGCTTCGGCCTGTTCTGGTCGATCCACGGCATCCACCACCAGCACGAGCATTTGAACTCGTCGGTGGGGTTTCGGCTCGAGTGGCTTGCCGATCCCTACGCCGCGTTGTTCTTCGGCTTGATGCCGCTCGTGGGGATCGACTCGACGACGGGCTTTCTCGCGTTGATGCTCCTTTCGATCTATGCCCTCACGGCGCATTCGGCCGTGCTCTCGAGGCCTTCGTGGGGCATCTTCGTCACGCCGGCGATTCACGGATCGCACCACTCCCGTGACGCGCGTTTTGCAGAGAAGAACTACGGCGCGATGTTTGGAATCTGGGACCGCCTCTTTGGTACGTGGCTCGAGCCCGAGCGTGGGACGCGGCTCGCGCATGACGTCCCCTCGATCTCGCGAACGCACGACGGCGTCAGCACCCAGTTTGGATTGATTCGTGAGCTCATGCAGTCTCTGCAGAGCGCGCCATCCTTTCGCGCGAAGATCAACATCCTCGTGTCGCCGCCCGAGGTGCGCGGGCCGTCCGTACCTCTGCGCGAGGACGCCGAGATCGGACGAGGCACCACGGTGTACGTGCTGGGGAGCTTCGTGGCGCTGGCAGGTCTCGCGGCTTGGCTGCTCTTGTTTCGCGACGTGCGACCTCTCTCGATTCAGCTCGTCGTCGCCGCGACGGTGATCGCGGGGCTCTATGGTCTTGGCGGCCTGCTCGACGACCGACCGAGCGCGATCCGGATCGAGCGTACGCGGTTGGCGCTCAGCGCGATGGCAGGCGCCTTCGTCACGACGTACTCCCCGCTCGTCGGGGTCTCGATGAGCGCAGGCTCCCTCGCCGGCCTCGTCTGCTCGGTCGCGCTGGCGCGCCGAGATCCGAGCGCGACATGAACGTGATCTCGTGGCTGATCTATCCGGCGTTCGTCGTGCTTGGGACGTTCGGTGCGCACGTCGCCGTCGCGCGTGGGCTGCCTGCGCTCGCCGTCCTCGGGGCGCTGCAGGTCGTGATGATGATCGTGGTCGCCGGGCTCGAGCGCGTCATGCCCGAGCACGTCTCCTGGAACGAGCCGAAGAACGACACGACCACGGACGCGATCTTCCTCATCGTCTCGGGCCTTGGCGTCTCCTCGATCGTGCGAGCGATCGTGTTCGCCGGCATCCCCGCGATTCCAAACGCGCCCGCCATCACGATCTGGCCGGCGAGGTGGCCGCTCGCGCTGCAGCTCGTGCTCGCCCTCGTCGTGTTCGATCTCGGGAGCTATTTCACGCACGTCGTCGAGCACAAGATCCGGTGGATATGGCCTATCCATGCGCCACACCACTCCGCGCGCAGGCTGTACTTCCTCAACGCCACGCGTATGCATCCGATCGATCAGGCCGTGACGGTGCTCTTTGGGCTCGCTCCGCTTGCCGTCCTCGGGGCTTCGGTCGAGGTGCTCGTCCTCTTCGATGCGTTCGTGCTCACGCATCTCATGATCCAGCACTCGAACATCCGCTTACGCCACGGCCTGCTCAATCACGTCATCGCCACCGCCGAGTTTCATCGATGGCATCACTCGCGCAAACGCGTCGAGAGTGAATGCAACTACGCGAGCGTGATCTCGCTTTGGGACCACGTGTTTCGTACGTTCCGAATGCCAAAAGGCCAACATCCACCTCGGGATGTTGGCCTCTACGACGACGCGACCCTGCCGGACGACTTTGCCGGTCAGCTCGCGGCGCCCTTTCGGATGTGGTCTCGTCGCGACACGCCGAACTGAGTCGTTTGTTGCAAACGATTATTGGCGGCGGAACACGCGGCGAAGGACGCCGTCCTCGAGCCTTCGCTCCAGCGTGAGCTCGCCCGCGTCCTTCGAATAGAAGACGAAGTCTGGCGTGACGTCGTTCATGTTCGCAGGGGCGGGGTCCATGCAATCGAGCTTCACCTGGCGTGAGCTCACGTCGAGGCGACCGAGCGTGCGGATCGTCGTGTTGGGATCGCTGACGACCTCCTCGAACGAGCGCGGGCCCATGACGATCGTGCTCGACGGGATGGTGAAGTTGTCGCGAAGGCGATCGGAGAAGTACTCGGCGTGATCGAGCACGTAGGTGCCGCTCGGGACGTCAGCTTGGTCGAGCTCGGGCATGACTTCATCGCTGACGCGCACGCGCACGGCCTTCGCCGACGAGCCGATCGGCGTCACGGCGTTGCAGCGCAAGCTCGGTCCAGCAGAGGAGGCCGAGGGACGATCCGAGACCGCTTGAAGCTCGTGGTTGGGGGCCTGCGTGCCTTCGTTCGCGACGGCGCCAGAGGCGGGGGTTTCGGTCGACGGAGGCACGTCCGTCGAAGACGGAATCGACGCGCTCTCGTCAGCGCATCCGGTGGTGAGGGCAGAAAGGGAGAAGAGGGCGATGGCGACGATAGAGGAGAAGGATCGGTTGACCATAGGTGGAGCGCTTGGGTGTACGGCGCCCGATCGAAATCCCTTGCCTCGGTCTTTGAAATGTGGAGGTCCCCTGCCTACACGTGGCATGGGCCTCGAAATTCACGTGAATCCGAGCGATGTTTCGTTGAATGCCGGCGTGGCACGGAACCTGACGTCTCGGGTCTGTGCACATGTGGTTGGGCGCTGCCCGCTCACCTGCTCAAGCGCTGCTGAAGAAGACGTCCCGCGGCGCTCTTCACGAAGCCGACGAAGCTCTCGTTCTCGGTGAGGGTGTCGCCGAGGGCGTCGACGAAACCGTCGACGTCCTCCTTCGTGACGTTCAAGCATGGCTCGATGCGAAGGACGTTCTGATCGTGCGCAGGCACTTGCGTGAGCCAACCACGCTCCATCATGCGCTGCGCGATCCAGAACGCGAAGAGCTCGCGTGCGATGAGGTTTGGAATGCCCAAGCTGAGGACGCTGAGCGCGCCGCTCGTCGGAGCGTCGCACTCGATCGCCCACATGAGGCCGCGGCCTCGTGCGTCGCGCACCATCGAGCGTTCACGGGCGAGCGTCTCGAGACGAGCGCCGAGGTGACCTCCAACCTCCCGCACGTGAGCGAGCGCGGCGTCATCGACCATCTCGAGCGTCTTTCGCGCGACGGCGCAGGCGAGCGAGCCGCCACCGAACGTGTTCGCGACGAGCTCGCAGTCTTGCATGCGACCGTAGGCGCGCTTTTGCCACTCAGGGCTCGTCGAATAACCGCCTATCGGCACGAGGCCACCGCTAAGCGCTTTGGCGTAGCAGAGGACGTCGGGGAGCACGCCAAGCCACTCGAACGCGAAGAGCGTCCCGGTGCGTCCAAAGCCGGTCTGCGCCTCGTCGAAGATCAGCGCGGTCCCATGGCGCGTGCAGAGCCTTCGCAGCTCGACGAACCAGCTCGCGTCCGCCATGCGCACGCCGCCCTCGAATTGAATGGGCTCGACGATGAACGCCGCAAATAGGTTGGTCTTGAGCCGTCGCTCGACGATATCGAGATCTCCAAACGGGACCATCTCGCGATCGGGAAGTGACGGAAACGGCGCGCGCATACGCGGCGACCCCATGACGGACAGAGCCCCAAGCGACACTCCGTGATAACCCTTTTCGCAATAGAGGACGCCCGATCGCTTCGTCGCCGCGAAGGCGAGCTTCAAGGCTCCGTCGACGGCCTCGGAGCCAGTACAGACGAAGTGCGCGCGGGAGAGCTCGACGGGGAGGCGCGCGGCGAGAGCCTCGGCGAGCAGACCCGCTTCGTAAGGCGGCGCGAGCTGCACGAACGAAGGGAGACTGGCGCGTAAGGATGCCTCCGCCGCGGCGAGGATCGCGGGATGGTTGTAGCCAAAGGGGACCGAGCCGCATCCCGCGAGGAAATCGAAATACGACTTACCGTCGACATCCCAAAGAATGGATCCTTCGGCCCGGACGAACGCGCGCCCATAGCCGAGCAGCTCGAGGACGTTGATCCATTGTGGATTGATGTAATGCGAGTGCCGATCGAACGCGCGCTGCGTCTCGATCGAGTGAGCGCCGGTCCGCGCGCTCTTCGGTCCGTCCGTCATCGCCGCGCCTCGTTCGCTGCGGCGCGTCGAAATGGCTTCGTGATCTGCGCCACGAAGCTCGCTCGGGGGACCTCGTCGTCATCGAGGCCCATCTCGGAAGGGCCGCTCTTGCACCGCGGCGCCAGGTATGTGCCAAAGAGCATGTCGAAGATCATGACGGTGTTGCCGAAGTTCTTGTCTTGCTCCGCGAACACGCGGGAGTGATGAAAACGATGTACCGCTGGCGTGCAGACGAGGCGATCGAGCCATCGCGGCGTGCGCATGCGAATGTTGGCATGCTGGAGAATGCCGAGGGCGCTCAACATGACCCCCATGATCGTGAAGAGGCGATCGGACGCGTCGAGCAAGACGAGCGGCACGTACGCTACGAACGAGGCCGTCCCGATGTCGACCGCATGAAAGCGCACGCAGCGCGCGAAATTGAGGCGCTCTCCGCTGTGATGGAGCGCATGAAATCGCCAAAACCAAGGCACGCGATGAATCAGCCGGTGCTGCCAGTAGCTCGTACCTTCGTAGACGAGGACGGCGACGAGCACCTGAATGGGCATCGGCCACGAGGAGGTCGGCCAGGACGGAATGGGCAGCGCGCGTCGCAGGCCGAGGGCGAGAGCCGAGCAGACGAGCATGGAGAGCCCGTAGCCAAGCTCGAAGCTGAAGACGAAGTGGGCCGCCTCCATCCAGAGCGGAAGATCGGGCTTCGAATGACCTTCTCTCTCGGGGCGGACGCGCTCGAGCAGCACGGCGACCGCCGTGAAGCCGAGGACGACCACGGGGCTAACCGCGATCGCAGGGATCCCTCGGGTATCGAGCAGCCAGCACGCGAGAGCGACCGGAACGATGACGAGCGCAGGCCAAAGCACATAGTCGAGCGACGTGCCGACCAGTGACGACGGCGCGTGCTCGCCGCGATCCGATGGGGGCTTCCTCACCAAATCCCGATCAGCGTGCAGAAGCGATCGCATTGTCCTTTATCGCGTTAGCTCCGCGATCGTCACCATCGCCGGATGGCAGCTTTTGCCATAACGGCGTGTTGAAAGGCACAACCATCTGATCGACGAATCCAATCGGGTAGTGATCCCATCCTGGCTCTCGCCCAAGTCCGACGTCTTCGGGCGGCGTGGCCTGCGGGTCGAAACGGCGTGTGCAAAACACCCAATCCCAGAGCGTCAGCGTTGGGCCGTAGTTGGCGTCTGCCTCGGTGCGAAGCGGTGAGTGGTGCCACCGATGAACGCGGGCGGTCGCGAGGAAGACGTCGAGAAGGCCCGTGCGCTGATCGATGTTCGAGTGTTGAAGCATGGCGTGTGCGCCTGTAAAGGCCGCCATGAGCGCGAGAGGCTTCTCGCCGACCCCGAGGAACGCCAGCGGCGTCATCGACACGAGCGCGCTCAGCAAGTTGTCGATTGGATGATTGCGCGAGAGGTTCCACCAATAGATGCGCCGTGAGCTGTGGTGGACCGAATGAACGCGCCAGAGCGGACGCCAGCGGTGCTCGAGGCGGTGAATCCAATACCAGGGAAGCTCGACGAGCAAGAGCGCGAGCAAGGCCTGGATGACGAGCGGGAGGTGAGAGGGCCAGAAGCAGAGGTGCAGCATGCCGGCGACCTTGCTTCCGAGCGGCGTCATCACCGAGATCGCGACGAACGCGCCGATGTCGAACGAGCGATTCGACAGCGTGAAGTGCCAAAAGTCTGCCGTGCGATCGCGATCGCGCGGCGTGGCCCATACCTTCGAATACGGAATGATCCGCTCGAAGACATCCACGAACGAGGACGCGACCACGACCACCACGACGCCCACGAGCCACGCAGGCCAGCCGCGATCGATCGCCCACAGCGCGAACGCGATCGCCACACCCGTCGTGAGCGGGTACGCGATCCACGCGAGGAGTCTTCGCAGCGACGGCGGCATCTCGGAAGCGGAATTGTCCAGGATCACGCCCTTCAGCGCCACTTGAACGCGCGCACCGCGACGGCGAACGTGACAGCCGCCCATGCGGCCAAAATTCCGAGGGAAGGTAAGACGGCGCTCGTGGCGTCGTCGCCGTGGAGGAGCACCGCACGCATCGCGCGGACCATCGCGGTCGAAGGCAAGGACGACGAGAGCCAGCCGACGACGCGCGGGAGCTCGTCGCTCGAGAAGAAGATCTCGGAGAGGAGCGCGATTGGGACGCTGATCGCGTTGATGATGTCGACGACGAGCTCCTCGGTCTTCACGATGCACGACACGACGAAGCCAATGCCCATGAAGCTCATCAGGCCGAAGGCCCCGACGAGGATGACCCACCCGATCGCCGAGAGAGACAGCTTCAAGTCGAACGCAAAGCGCGCGGCCGCGATCATGATGAGGAGCTGAGCGGACACGAGCACGATCCTCGCGAGGAGCTGCGAGAGGACGAACTCGGCGCGGGAGAGCGGCGTGGTCGCGAGCTTTCGCAGGAATCGACTTTGCCGATAGCGCACCATGGCATGTCCCATTCCAAAGAGACCCGCGATGACGACCCCTTGCGCGAGCATGCCCGGGACGAGGAAGCGCACGTAGCCGTTTTGCGCGATCTTCACCACCTCGAGAGGTGGCCTCTGCGCGCCATGTGCGAGCGCATCGACGACGCCTCGTCCGAAGATCTCGTCGCGGTCGCCCACCACGACATGGTTATCGCCCGTAAACACGATAGCGCTGATGGCTCGTGTCTCGAGACGCGCGCGGGCGCGAGACTCGTCCGGGAGCGGATCAATCGCGACGCCGCCTGCGTCGATCTGCGTTCGAAGAGCGCCTCGAACGAGCTCGGCATCACCAACGACTCCGATATGACGGCGCTCGAAGGGGTGCCCGTTCTGAAAGAGCGCCGCGACGAGGAAGAGCAGAATGAGCGGTAGCGCGAAGAACCAAAACGCTCCGCTCGGACGCCTCGCGACCTCGGCTAGACGGATCCGAACGAGGACGAAGAGAGGGCGCGCCATGGATGTTTCCGTTCGTGCGGTCGCTAGAGCGACTCGCCTCCGCGTGAGATCGTGCGCCCGCAATAGTGGAAGAATGCGTCGCGCAGCGTCGCCTCCTCGGCCTTGCCCTTGCTGACCTCACGAAGGAGCACCTCTTTGGCGTCGTGCGCGCGGACACGCCCGTCGAACAAGAAGAGGACGTCATCGGCGAGCCGCTCGGCCTCGTCGAGATCATGGGTGGTCATCACGACGAGCGCCTTCTTCGCGAGCGCGCGCAAGAGCTCGCCGACGCCTTCCTTGTTGCCAGGATCGAGCTCGCTCGTGGGTTCATCGAGGAGAAGGATCTCGGGGTTATGCACCGACGCGGCCGCGATGAAGAGCCGCTGCGCCTCACCACCGGAGATCCTCTCGACCTCCACGCGCGCGCGGGCTTCGAGCTGGGCGCGCTCGAGGATGCGCCGGGTCCCGTCTTTTTCGGCGTAGATCGCCGCGAAGAGATCGGCGTAGTCGCGCACCGTGATGCCATCGAGCACGAACTCGCGCTGCATCACGACGCCGATGCGCCGCCTCGGGTAGTCGTTCGGCGTCACCTTCGCGTCGAACAGCTTGATCGTTCCGGACGTCGGCTCGGTGAGCCCCTCGATGAGATCGAGGAGCGTGGTCTTGCCCGCGCCATTGGGGCCGAGCACCACGACGAGACGCGGACCGGAGAGCGTAAGGGAGACGTTCTCGAGCGCGACGACGTCTCCGAATCGCATCGTGACGTCATGCACCTCGAGGTCCGACATGGCCGCGGGCGATGGTACACCGATGACGCCGGAGGCGTTACTGCTGACGCACGGGATCGGTCGCGGATTTAGCGGAGGATCTGCGAGTTGATGATCGTCGCAGGCTGCTTGGCGATGACGTAGAAGCCGGGGAGGTTCGGCGTCTCGAACGTGCCCTTCGGGTTGTTGCGCGTGATGGAGTCCTTGATCGTGATCGATCCGGTCTTGTTGTTGCTGACGAAGAAGATCGCGCTGCCTCCTTCGTTGGCCTTGTTGTTCTCGATCAGGCTGCCCTCGACGTTCATCACGATCTCGTTGCCGTCGTTGTAGATGGCGCCGCCGTTGCCGCCTTGCCCGTCGTTGGCGCCGTGCCCGACCGCCGTGTTCTCCGAGAGCAGGCTGTTCACGATGTTCCACGAGACGCCGATGCTGCTGAGCGCGCCGCCGTTCGCGCACGAGTTGCCATATCCCGCTTTGCCGCCAAACGTGCTGTTGACGACCCACACCGGACGCGCCGGACCCGCGCCGGGGGCGACGAGATAATCGAGCTTTCGGATGGCGCCCCCGCCGACGTCCGAGCCGAGCTCATCGCAGACGTTGTTGAAGAAGCGTGCGTTCACGACTTTGAGGCTTCCGCCCTGCGCGTGAATGGCTCCGCCGCCACCTGCGTTGTCCTTGTCGCCGAGCCCCTTTGCGTTGCCGTCGACGAACGTGATGTTTTGAACGACGAGCTGAACGCCAGGGTTCGTGTTGCAGTCGCCCGGGCCCGGCGGATACACCTGCGCCTTGTCGCACGTGGCCATGTAGAGAATGCGGACCTTGCCCCCACCGCTGAGGGTGACTTTGTTGCCGCCGTCGATGACGAGCTTCGTGCCTTTGTCATTGAAGACCTTCGCGGTCGACGTGAGGACGATGGTGGCCGGCGCAGCGCCGCAGTTGAAGGTGATGACGCCTCCCTTCGCGACCGCGGCGACGAACGCGTCGCCGGTGCAGCTCGCGGGCGTGCCGGTGCCGACGACCGTCGTGGGGTTCGACACATCCTCCGCCTGAGCCTCGGCGGGGATCGTCGCGTGACCGTCGGGGTTTCCTGCGGGAGGTCCGTCTTGCACGTTCGTCGGTGGCGTGGTGCCCGACGCGCCGCTCGACGACGTGCTCCCGCCCGACGAGGAGCCGCCACTGCTGCTCGTCGCGCCACCGGACGAGCCCGCCGCATCGGAAGGGGTCTCGTCCGAGCTGCTGCAACCGCTGGCGACGGAGGCGAGCGCGATTCCAAATCCAAGCGCGGCGAGGATGGTCGAAGAGGTGGCCATGATGGAACGCTATCGTGCCGTTTGGATGGTCCGCAACGGCGCCTCTCGACCACGTTGTCTGTACTCCTACGACCGCCCGCTCGAAGACGCCTTTTGATCGCGTGCCATCAAGGTGCTGGAGAGAGGCTCACCTGATCGAGATTGAGGAAGCTCTTGCTGCCTTGGCCACCATTGAACACGATCGAGATGGTGTTGTCGGCCGAGAGCTGCACGGTCGACTCGACGGTCGCGTACTTGTCCCAGCCCCCCGTCGCAGGCATCGCGAGGTTCGGGACGACGTCGACGCCGTTCACGTGAAGGAGACGACTGGCATCCCCAGCGTCCGCGGCGTAACGGATCGTGAGCTTGTACTTTCCAGGCGTCGCCTTCGTGTGAAAGTCGACCCATTGGCCGTCGGCGTTCCAGCCGGCGACGTAACCGAAGCCTCGAAAGCCCGCGTAGCGCCCCTCGAGCCCCACTCCGTGGAGGACACCCTCTTCGGCCTCGAAGGTCGTCGTCGCGATCGGCTTTCCGTAAGGGCCTTTGGCGCTCGCGAAGAGCGACAGCGCCGAGGAAGCAGAGATCGCGGATTCGACCACGAGCTTTCCAGGTGCTGTGGTCCAGTCGACGCCGAAGAGGCCGCTCGCCTTGTCCCGCGCGACGTCACGGAGGCTCTTCGCGCTCGCCTCGAGCACCGCGGCGTACGTCGGCTTCGGATCGGTCGCATGGAGCGCCGCCAGATACCGATAGCCAATGCCCTTGAACTGCGGGCAGTCTCCGGTGCAGCTCGCCTCGGTCCCGTCGAAGAGCACCGGCCCGAATGGCGTCGCCATCGTCTCTTTGTCGACGAGATAGCCCGCAATCGCGTGTGCCTCGGCGAGGTACTTCGGGTCCTTGGTGACCTCGAAGAGCGCGAGGCATGCGCCAATCATCAGACCTTCGTTGTACGTGAACTTGTATTTGACGATCTCGCCGCCAGGCTTCACGTGGTCGCTCACAGCGTGCGTGCTAGGGTCGACCATGTGCGTATCCCAATAAGCGAATACGCTCTTTGCAAAGTCGAGTAGCGCGGGCTTGTTGGTTCGCTGAAAGAGCCGTACGGCCGTGATCACCGGGCCTGCGTTCGCCGCGGTCGCTTTCTGGGTGTGCGGGCGATCCCACCACAGCCCGCCGGCGGGCGAGAGACAGCACGACGAGTCTTGGGCGCTATTTTGAATGTCGGCGAAGAGCGACTCTGCGCGTGAGAGGTATTCGGTCTTGCCGGTGAGGTCGTAGGCGCGAAGGAGCGCGAGCGCCATCCAGTTCTCGTCGTCGAAGAAGTCGCGCTGCCATCCGACTGCGTCCTGCGCGAGATAGAGCGTCTCGACCAGCCCTTCATAACGCCCGCCGGTTCGCGTCACTCCATCCAGCACGGCGTCGAACGCCTGCGCGAAGATCCAATAGCCGGTGTGTTCGGTGCCGGTGCGCTCGCTGCGCAAGTAGCGACCATCCCAAAACGACAGGAGCATCGCCTCGAGCGCTGCATCGGCGGCGTCATGCTCCGCGCGCGCGTCCGGGGTCGCGCTGTCCGCCGCGTCCGGAAGAGCCGCTGTGCCGGCGTCCTGCGCAGCGCCGTCTGCGGCTTCGGCGGGGCGTGGTGACACCGAGGAGGCGTCACCGCCCTCATCGCCTCCGCACGCGGCGAAGGCCGCCACGACGAGCGCGTGAGCCGCGATGAGACAACGTCTTCCAAAAGAAGAAGAGAGCACGCGCACGAGCGGATCGTACCGCACGGCTTTGCTCAGGTCGCGTCGCAGATGGCGCGCGCCCGCGCGTAGGCAGGCCGCTCCGCGAGGCGTGCGCGGTAGGCCGTCATTCGCTCGGACGCGGCCTTTTTCAGCGGGCCGAACCACATCCCGAGCGACGTCGTGATCGCGAGGTCGGCCAGCGTGAGCTCGTCGCCCGCGAGGTAGGGACCGTCGCCGAGGATCCCCTCGATATACGCGATGCTCTTCTCGACGCGAGACTCGATCCCACGGACGGACCAATTCTTCTTGTCGGCGTCGGGCGCGCCGAACTGCGCCGCGAGGAGGGCGTTGATCGGTCCGCCCAGCGTCGCTTCACTGAACGCGAGCATCTGGAGCACGCGCGGCAATCTCGGATCTCCTTTGGTGGGGAGAAGCGCGGTCGGGCCATATTGGGTCGCGAGATAGAGCATGATCGCGATCGACTCGCTCATCGACGCGCCGGTGGCCTCGTCCTCGAGATAGGGAACCGAGCCGAGCGGATGAAGCGCCCGGTACGCGTCCGGCACGGGATACGTCACGAGGACGCGCTCGTAAGGAATGGCCATCTCTTCGCACTGCCACATCAAGCGAAGGCCGCGAACGCCGCGAGCGAAGTTGTGGATTCTGATCATCGACGTCCGACCATTTCAAATCCCCCCATTGGCCGCGAGTGTCTTGCCGGTCATGTACGTGTTATCGAGGCCGAGAAACACCACCGCGGCGGCGATCTCCTCGGGCGTACCGAGGCGACGAAGCGCGGAGAGCTTCTCGTAATCTTTGACGCGCTTCGGGTCGAGATGCTGCGAGATGCCTTTGCCTACCAGGCCTCCCGCCACCGTGTTGACGAGGATGTTTCGCGGACCGAGCTCCTTCGCGAGCGACATCGCGAGCGGGCCGAGCATCCCTTGCGACGCGGCAAAGGCAGGCGCGAGAGGGAGTGACTGCGTGCGCTCGAGCGCAGTGACGAGCACGACATGACCGCCAACCTCTCGGTGCGCGAGACGCGACGCCAGCTCTCGAACGGCGACGATCGCCGCGCGCCCAGTCAACGCCACGGCGTGGTCGAGCTCCTCCTCCGTGAGCTCGGTGAGCTTCGTGTTGGCGTGAACGGCGGCGCAATGGACGAGCACGTCGCAGGTGACGTCACGCTCGTCGAGCGCCCCAAAAAGTCGCAGGATCTCCTTCGATTGTGTGAGGTCTACACGCATCGACGTGGCGCGCGAAGCGCAGGCAAGGACGAGCGCGCGCGCCTTGTCTTCGTTGCGGAGAAACGTGAACGTGGTGGAGAGGCCACGGTCCACGAGCGCCTTGACGACCGCTGCGCCGATGACGCCAGTTCCACCGAGGACGAGGGCATGAGAGCGAGACGTAGTCATGTCGAGAGCTCGTGGAGGTAGTCGAGCTCGTCCTTCGTCGCGGTGACGAGCCGGTCGAGCGTGGCGTCATCGATCGTGAACCGCGGCTGAAGGCGAAGCACGCTCCAGTCGTGACCACACGTGAAGCAAAAGAGACCATGCCGGTGAAGGCGGATGCAGGCGAGCGGCGCGGCGGTGGAGCGGCCCTCCTTCGCGATCTCTTCGAAGCCGAAGTGCTCGAAGCCCAGCCACGGATGGTCGAACGATCGAAGCTTGACGCCGAGCATGAACCCTTCGCCGCGCACCTCCTCGACCAGAGGATGGCCGCCGAGTGTCCGTTCGAACGCGGCCTTCAGCTTTGCGCCACGCGTGGCGACGCTCGTGAGCATCGCGTCGTCGAGCAGATCGAGCGTCGCGATCCCCGACACGCCAGCCAATGCGTTGTAGCTGAAGGTGACGTTGTGCGATTCGCCGCCCTCGAAGTCGCGACCATAGGCGCGCGCGAACGTGGCTTTGTCCGTGAGCATCGCGCTTACGGGGATGAGCCCTCCGCCGAGCGCTTTGCCGAGCAAGACGGCGTCGGGCCTTCGGGGCCAGAGGGAGGAGCGCAATAACCCTTTACCGGTACGCCCCAATCCGGTCTGAATCTCGTCGGCGACCAAGAGCACGTCGTGCTTCGCCGTCAGATCGCAGAGCGCGTCGACGAACGCGTCGGGGAGAACGCGCACGCCGCCCTCTCCCTGAATCGGCTCGACGATGACGCTACCGACGTCTCCGCGCGCGAGCTCGGCCGCGAGCGCATCGACGTCGGCGAAGGGAATCTTGCGGACGCCGGGGAGATGTGGACCAAAGGGATCGTGGAACGGCCCTGCCTGCATGAGCGCGGTCGCTCCGATCGCGCAGCCGTGGTACGCGCCCTCGAGGCCGACGACGCCCGGCTTCTTCGTCAGCATGCGTCCAAGCTTGATGCTCGCCTCGACGACGTCGCTGCCCGTGCAGCTGAAGAACGTCGACGAGTAACCCGTTCGTTCGAACAGCATCTTCGCGAGGCGCCCAGCCTGCGGGCTTACGCGCGACGGGTACCAGCTCGGCGCGTCGGTCGCGAGGAAGTCCGTCACCGCCTTGGTGATCGCCGGATGGCGATGCCCGAACATCTGCGTTCCGTGGAAGTCTTCGACCGCGCGGCCGTCGGCGTCGACGAGATGGCCGTCCTCGGTGCGGACGACCCGGATGGCCTCTCCTGCCAGCTGCGCGCGCTGGGCCACGTACGGGTTGACGTACTCGGCGAACTCATCGAAGCCGCGGCGCTGAATTTCTCGAAGATCCATGGGCTCAAACGCCTCCGTCGACGGACACCTTCGCGCCGGTGATGAAGCTCGCCTCGGCAGACACCAAGAACGCCGCGTGCTCGGCGATCTCCGCTGCGGTGGCCGTGCGACCGATCGCGCTCTGCTCGATGTACTCGTCGATACGATGTTGCGGGAGCATGCGCGCGAGGCCGCAGTCCATGAGGCCGGGCGCTAGGAGGTTGACGGTGATCCCGTAGCGGCCGACCTCACGGGCGAGCGCATCGGTGAACCCGCGGAGCGCGCCCTTCGACGCCGCGTAGTGAACGGGCGCCTCGATGAGACGCCCTTCCGCGAAGTTGCCGATCATGAGGATGCGTCCGCTCTTTGCCTTGATCATGTGGCGAAGGACGCCGCGCGAGAAGAGGAAGGCGCCCTTGGCGTTGACATCCATCACGAGGTCCCAGTCGTGCTCCTCGACGAGCGCGACGGGGAGCACTTGGGTGATGCCTGCGTTGTTCACGAGCACGTCGACGCCGCCCCACTCTTTGACGACGGAAGCCACCGTCTCTTTGACGTGAGCGCTATCGGCGACGGAGCCTTTGAAGACGAGCGGCGCGCTGCCAGGATGAGCCGATCGAAGGAGCTCGCGTGTCTCCTCGGCGTCGTCTTCGTTCTTCGAATACGTGATCGCGACGCGTGCCCCTGCCTTCGCGAGACGAAGCGCGATGGCGCGGCCCAATCCACGCGTGCCGCCCGTGACGATCACGCGCTTCGACGTCATGTTCGCGCTCATGCCAGCACCGGAAGAAACGTCTTCTTTCCACCTGCGCGCTCGTTCCACTTCTTTGGATCGTGGCTGAATTGCGCCTCTTTCTCGCGATAAAGAACGTTGTAGTTGCAGACTGGAATGGTGGAGCCGTCGGGATAAGCGTTCGAGTCGCAACAGAGATAAGCGCGCTCGACATCGAACGTCTCCTCATCCATGTGCGAATGGACATAAATGGCTTTGATCGCCCGTTCGCTAACACGCAGTGAGTCCTCACGCGAGAGCGACTGACCGGCCGGGAACATCGAGGCGAGGAGGTTCTTCAAGAGGCGAAGGATGCGCTCGCCGTCGGGCGGGTCCTCGATCCACACCTTGTCGATCGCGGCGCGAAAGGCGGCCTCGAGCTCTTTCGTCGGCTCGAGATAGAGCCGATTCGACAGCGCCGCGTAGAGCTCCTCGCGTGTCATGAACCGCGTAAACGGAATAGGCTGGCCGCCGTCGGGGTCGATCAGCAAATAGGCGATCTGGTAGCAGAGCGGATGTGCGCATGGGGAGGGGATGAAGTCGTCGACGCGGAGGAGCCCGTCCGTCGTCTGCTCGATGCGATCCAGCACCTCCCGCATCGAGATGCGCGTCCTGCGGTCGAACGAGGCGCCACTCTGCCCCGTAAACGTCATCGTGTGCACTTCGAGATGCCGGATGTTCGATCGCTTGATCAAAACGTCGATGATACGACCGATCTCGTGGTCGTTGAGGCCACGGGACATGACAGGGATGAGCGTCGTGTCGACTCCGTGTTTCTCGAGCATGTCGAGGCAGCGCATCTTGAGGTCGACGAGCTCGGCGCCCTGCATCTTGACGTCGGCGTCGCGGTCGAACGTGTCGAAGGAGAGCGCGATCCGCGCACCGATCCGGGCGAGGCGTTTGACGAGCTCTTCGTCTTTGACGAGCTTGATGCCGTTCGAACACACGGTGATGCGGTGAACGCCGGCCGCGCGCGCCTTCTCGAGGAACGTCAGCAGATGCGGATGCATCGTCGGCTCGCCGCCGGTGAGGTTCAGGATGTCGAGCTCGCCGCCGTGATCGCGCACGAGGTGCTCGAGCACGCGGTCGAAGTCGCTCTCCTTCATGTGAAACGCGTCGTCGTTCTTGTTGTGCACGTAGCAGATCGGGCAATCGAGGTTGCACGCGCTCGTGATCGTGACGACCGGCAAACGCACCTTCTGCTCATGGCTCGAGCAAGGCCCACAGTCGAACGGGCAGCCGTGCTTGACGTCCTTCTTGATGACGCGCGGCGGGGTGCGCACCGGCTCGATCGCGCGGGTCTTCTCGTACCACTCGGCGCTGTCCGAGAGATGGACGTCTTGCGGTCCGTGCTCCGCGCACGTCTTCTTCATGAAGACCGAGCCGTTATCCATCGCGACCACACGCGCGGCGACGGCGTTCTTGCAGACCCTGCAGAGGCTCGTCGTTTCGTGGAGCAGGCGAGCTTCTTCCATGGCGGATAGCCTCCGTTGGCGGTGGTTCGAGCGCTCAGGCCTTGGCGCGTGCGGCGAGCGCTTGCTCGCAGACGAGGCAAATCGATTCGATCGTGATGAGGGAGAAGAGCTGCCTTGGCGTGACCTGTGTGCGATCAGGCACGGCGCGAAGCGCGGGCAGGAAGGTGGAGAGGCGCTCCACGACAGGCATCGTCAAGTGCGCGCCCTTCATCACGTCGGGCGAGCTGAAATCGAGGCGGGTGAGGAAGTTGAACTCGGTCTCGCGCACGCGAATATCGAGCTCGCGATCGAGCATGAAGACGATGTCGACGAAGTCGAGCGAGTCGGCGCCGAGGTCGTCGATGAGGCGGCTCTCCTCTTTGATCTCGCTGGGGGAGACCGCGAGGCTCTCGGCGACGGCTCGCTTCACCACCGCGAGGACGCGCTCGTGCTCGGGGCTTTGGGCAGCGGAGGGAGATGTGGACGTCGTCATGAGAACCGGTCTCCGTGTTACAGCCAGCGCACGACCTTGTCGACGGCCTTTCGGTCCGTCGGCGTTGGCTCTTCGTCGGGATGCCCAACCGGAACGAGCGCGACGATGCCCCAGCTGTCGGGGACCTCGAGGATCGCACGAAGCGCCGGCTCGGCGACGAGGGGGCCGGTCATCCCAGATGCTCCGAGCCCGAGCGCGTGGGCCATCAAGAGCAGGTTCTCGAGAGCGAGCGATGTCCCGATCAGGCCGCTCGACGACTCCATGCTGCGGATCGCGTCGCGGTCGGCTTGCGCGATCTGCTCGTCGACGAGGTTCGAGAGGACCGCGAGGCCGCGGTGAATCGGCACGATGACGACGGGCGCGTGCTCGAACCGCGTGAAGTAGTCGCCGTAGGCCAAGAACGCGGGCTGGTTGGCGTCCGGGATGCGCGCTGCGATCCGCGCCGTCGCCTCGCGCACCGCCGCGGCCATCCGAGCGATGCGGTCTTTCGACTCGACGACGAGCCATCGCCAAGGCTGCTTGTTGCTCGCCGACGGCGCGAGCACCGCCGCCTCGAGCAGGCGCTGAACGAGCGCGCGATCGACGGGGTCGGAGCGAAACCGCCGGATGCTTCGGCGCGTTTGGAGGAGCTCGCCCAGCGTGGCCGCGCGTTCACTCATGACGCCGCGTAACCTCCATCGACGTCGATCACAGCGCCGTTGACGTACGCCGCGTCATCGGTGAGCAGCATCGCCGCCACGCGTGCGATCTCGTCGGGCGTGCCCACGCGGCGCATCGGGATGCGCTGGACCACCTCGTCTTCGGCCATCGTGCGCGTCGCGGCGAGCATGTCGGTATCGATCGCGCCAGGACGTATGCAGACCGCACGTATTCCTTTGCGTCCATATTCGACGGCGATCGCCCGCGTGAGCGCTTCGACCGCGCCCTTGCTCGCGGCGTAGGCGGCCTGGCCACGTGCAGGACGTGACGCTGCGATCGATCCGACGAAGAGGAGAACGCCACGCTTCTTCGCCAGCATGAGCGGCAACGCGGCACGTGCACACGCGATCGGCCCGAGCACGTTCGTGTCGATCATCGACTCGAGGGCTGCCATGTCGGCCGTCGCGAGGAGACCCGTCGAGAGGGCGGCTGCGTTCGCAACAACCGCGTCGAGCTTTCCGCCCGCGGCCTCGGCGAAGCTCGCGATCGCGCGGTCGACGCTGGCGGGGTTCGAGACGTCGACGGCGCACTCGAAGGCTTTGCTCGAAGGAGAGGCCGCGATCTCGGCGACGACGCTCGCGGCCGCGTCGGCAGAGCGGTGGTAGCCGACGCCGACGATGGCGCCTTCGCGCGCGCAGGCGATCGCGATCGCCCGGCCGATTCCGCGGCTGGCGCCGGTGACGAAGATGCTCCGGCCGACGAGCCTCACGACTCCCCATCGAAGCGTGAGAGGACGATCGCGGCGTTGTGACCGCCGAAGCCGTACGACGTCGACATCACATGGCGCTGCGCGTGCTCGCGCGCCCGATGCGGGACGTAGTCGAGGTCGCAGTCCGGATCGGGCGTGTGGAGGTTGATCGTCGGATGCACCATCCCGCGTCGCATGCAGAGGATCGACGCGACGGCCTCCACCGCGCCTGCTGCCGAGATGAGGTGACCGATCATGCTCTTCGTCGCCATGATCGGCACGTGGGGCGCGCGATCTCCGAGCACCCGCTTGATCGCGAGCGTCTCGACCGGGTCGTTCTTCGGCGTGCTCGTCCCGTGCGCGTTGATCGCGTCGATGTGGCGCGCCTCGAGCCCGGCGTCGGCGATCGCGCGTGTCATGGCTTGAAAGGCGCCGCGTCCCTCGGGATGCGGCTCGCTGATCCCGTGAGCATCGAAGGAGCTCCCGTAGCCGCGGATCTCGGCGAGGATGTTCGCCCCGCGCTCGACCGCGTCGTCGAGACGTTCGAGGACGAGGACAGCGGCGCCTTCGCCCATCACGAACCCGTCCCGCGTCTTGTCGAACGGGCGAGAGGCCTTGGTCGGCTCGTCGTTGCGCGTGCTCGTCGCCGAGAGCGAGCAGAAGCCAGCGACGCCGAGCGGGTTGATCATCGAGTCGGTGCCGCCGGCGAGCATCGTCCGGCGCCTGCCGCTCTTGATCTGGCGGAACGCCGAGCCGATCGCGTCGGTGCCCGCGGCGCATGCGCTGACGTGGACGAGCGGCGGAGCGGCGAGCCCATGCTCGTGGGCGATGAGGTGGACGCAGATGTCCGAGGGCGTCTGCATGAACGACAAACGATCGGCTGCGCGCGCGGGCATCGCGAACCCGGCGCGCTTCGACGCCACGAGGTCGTCCATGCTGAAGAGCTCGAGGCCGACGCCAAACGACACGCCGGCGTCACGACCAAGCGCGATCGGCTTGCGTGGCTGGCCCGAGCTCGTGCGCGCGCCACTCCCCGCGCTCATTCGCATCGCTTGCCGCGCGGCCTCGAGCGCGAAGGCGATCTTTCGGTCGCCGAGCGGCGCGTCCTCGGGGAGCTCCGCCTCGCCAGCGATGCGGGTCGGCATCGTGCTGGCGTCGAAGATCGAGATCGTTCGAATGCCCGACTCGCCGGCGAGCAAGCGCCGTTCGAAGACATCGAGCGACGACGCGAGCGGGCACACGACGCCCATCCCCGTGACGACAACGCGATGCGACGGGCGGCGGCTCGCGCCCTCACCGCTGCTCAAAGCATCCATGTGCTCTCCGCGCGAATGCCGTCGCGGCTCGTCAGCTCGTGCTTTACCACGCCTCCGAGGATCCCCTCTGCGAGGCGTCGCGCGATCTCGACCGCCAGATGCGCAGGCCCAAGACCCTCTGCCTCGGCCACGACCTCGCCGTTGATGCGCTCTTCGGCGCGTTTGCCATCGAGCTGCGCGAGGCCGAGCGGCGTGTAGTCTGCACGGATCGCCGCGAGCCTTCCTTTGATCGTCGCGCCGCGCCGATGCGCATGCGTCTCCGACTCGAGCACGAGGATCGCCGCGGCGTCACGGAGCGTGGCCGCGTCGACCGGGGGCGCGATGCGCGCAAAGTGATGTTGGACGAGGAAGTTCGATTGGGCCGCCACACCACCGACGAGGGCGACGTCGATATGGCCCGCCGCGATCGCCGCGCGTGCCTCTTCGAACATCGAATAAAGCTGCGCGGGCCCAGGGTACGTCACGCAATAGGGCCCCTGAATGTCGAAATTCACCGACACGTGATACGCGGGCATATTGGGCAAACAGCGAAACGTGAGCAGCGGATGGGCGCGCTGAAACCCGCCTTCACCGAACTGATGAATATCGAACGACGCGACGCCCTTATCGTCTTTACGAATCGACGCCTCGAGCACGGGCGCGATATCGGCCTCGAGAAAAGGAATGTAGCCGACGGCGAGAAAGAGCCCGGCGCGCTCCCCGAGACTCCCTCCCAACGAAGAGCCAGCTCCCGCGAGCCCCGCGCTCGCGAGCGCCCGCCCGGTCGCGACGACCGCGAGGTCGTCTTGAAGCCCCATGAACTTGCGGCTCTTCCGGGTGCGTAGGAACGGGATCGGATCGCACGACGTATCCGTCCCGTGCAGGACGGGAGGGGACGCGGACGGGAGGCCGAGCACGATCGAGCCCGCGCCGGTCAGGCAGAGGCTGGTGTTCGAGGGGCTCGAAGTGCTCACGGAATGCGGACCTCTTTCCCGAGCTTGCGCGTCCAAAGTCGATACAGATAGCGGCGCTGCTCGTGG
>JBGAFW010000146.1:0-15286 GCA_044227045.1 Labilithrix sp. | reverse complement strand
GCGCACATGTCCTTGAACGACGCGGCGACCTCGGAGGAGTCGATGTCGAAGACCCACGTGCCCGAGAGATCGGCGGCGGGCTCGCTCGCGGCGTGAACCGCGGATGCGTTCTGCCCCTGCGTGTCGGCAGACGGAGCGCCCGAGCATGCTTGCATCGCGAACGCAGCGCCAACGAGGCAGAGGATCGACGAGGTGAGGAGGGCGGACTTGATCGTGGAGGTCTTCATGATGCGTTCTCTTCTCTTTCTGTGATTCGACGCCTGCGCGTCGCGTGGTCTGTCCTGAGAACGCAGCGAACAAAGCCGTGTGACCGAGATTCTCGAAAATCTCGTCCCACCGTGGGAAGTGCTAATAAAAAAGCGGGCTGGCGAGGACGCTCTAGTCCGTGCCGGCGTCTGCGGGGAGGGGATCTTGGACGTAGGTGCGGAGGTAGGTGATCGACTCGCCGCCCTCTGTGATCGTATTCGCGCCCGTGTACGTCACGTCGCCGACCTCGACGGGGAAGTCGACGTTCTTGCACTTCGGAGAGTGCACGACGACCTTGATCGGGACGTTGATGTCGACGTTGTAGAAGATCGCCGAGAAGTCGGTGCCGCCCTTCGTGCTCGGCTGATCGGTGCTCGGCAGCGACCCGCTGAAGTACGAGATCTTCGCGTCGCCAGGAGGATCGAGCGTGAGCGTCGTCCCTTCTTCGCTCGCGCACGGCGGCCGCGGGTTGACCTTCACGAGCAAGAGGCCCTTGGCCGTGTCGCGCCCGGGGAGGAGACCGGCGAGGAGATCGGCGAGCTGCTTCGGGAGGAGGTTCGTCGACCCGCGCGCGAGCGACTCCTTCTTCAAGATCAGCTCTTGCTCGACGAGGCGGTAGAAGCCGTCGGCCGCCACGGTCATGCGGTAGGGCGTGTTGCGCGGGACGATGATCTCGTAGTCGCCACTCGCGTTGGTGATCGCCGTCTTGGCGCCGATCGTGACGGTGGCGTTGGGGACGCCTTCGTCGGTGGTCTGCGCGCGGATGATCTTGCCCGACTGCTTCGACTCCTTGTCGTTCGTGACGACGACCGGGACGTCGGGCTGCACGTCGGCGCCGCCGTCTTCGGTTCCTCCGCCCGGTGTCGCGGGCGTGTCGTCGTCGCTACACGCGGCGAACGCGGTGAAGACTGCAGCGGTGGAAGCAAGGACGAGCGTGGCATGACGCAGACGCAAAAGCATGGTTCGAGGTTATCACGTGCCCCTGCCACGCGAAGAAGCGCATACATTGGTGAGCGACGGGATGAGGCACGTATCAGCAGGAGCCATCGCCCTTGGAGTCGCGCTCGGCGCGTGCAGTCCTCGATCCTCGCCCTCCGCGCCGCCGCCACCCGTGAGCTCGTCGGTGCCGCATGGCTCAGCCTCGACGAAGGAGTCGCGCGCGGCGGTCCCTCCAAACGAACGAAGGCCCTTCGTCGTCGCGTTCGTCGTCGACCAACACGCAGGCTGGATCGCCGAAGAGCGCTGGCCGCTCCTCCCGGAGACCGGTGGATTCGCGCGGCTCCGTCGCGAAGGCACGTGGGCGAAGAAGCTCCGCTTCGCCTACGCGGTGACCGATACGGCGCCCGGGCACGCGGCGCTTCACACCGGAAAGGTGCCGGCAGAGACCGGAATATGGGGCAACGAGCTGCCCGACGCGTCGGGGCCGTTCAACGGCCGCATCACGTTTCTACGCGACGAGAAGGTGCGTGTCGTCGCGCCCGACGGCGTGCGGCAAGACGTCTTCGGATCGTCGCCGGCGAGGCTTCGCGCAGATACGGTCGCCGATCGACTGCGCGCGTTCGATCCGAGCGCCCTCGTCGTGAGCATCTCGCTGAAGGACCGCGGCGCGATCATGCCCGCAGGCAAGAAGCCCACGCACGCGATCTGGTTCGAGAGCCATCTCGGGACGTTCGTCACGTCGACGGCCTTCGAGTCCACGTTCCCCGCATGGGCGGCGCCGCTCGCCGACGCGCGCGCGATCACGAAGCTGCGCGGCGCAACGTGGACGCTGTCCGATCCCGATTGGATCCAAAAGAACGCAATGGTGGTCGACGCGGCGCCAGGAGAAGGCGACCTCGAAGGGTACGGCACGACGTTCCCTCACGCGATCAAAGGGGCGCAGTCGTTTCGCGCGTCGCCCTCGGCCGACGCGCTCCTCTTCGACCTCGCGCTGGCGGCGCTCGACGCGGAGTACGACCCGAGGAAGCCCACGCTGCTCCTGATGAGCATGTCGTCGCTCGACGTGATCGGTCACGTGTTCGGCCCCGACTCCTGGGAGGCGTGGGATCACCTCTACAAGCTCGACGCCGCGCTCGGTCGCTTCCTCGACGCGCTCGAGAAGCGCGTCGGTACCACCGACTTCGGCGTCGTGCTCTCGGCGGATCACGGAAGCGGTCCGATGCCCGAGACGGTCGCGACGCGACGAGAGAAGACCTCGCGTTGCAAGGTCGCGGCGTCACCGCCGAGCTTCGACGCGATCGGACGCCCGATCTGTCACGACGGTCAGCGCCTCGAGCCCACCGAGATCCAAAAAGAGCTCAAGGCGGAGTCGGTGAAGGCTCTCGGACCGGGCGATTGGATCTTGGGCGTGTCCGACCCGTACGTCTTCCTCGGCCCGGCGGGCAAAGCCGCGGGCGCCGAAGCGCGAAAGAAGCTCGACGCGGTCGTGCTCCAAACGCTCCGCAACAAAGGGGTGACCGAGGCCTACGACGTGCGCGTCCTCGAGAAGAAATGCCCGAGCGTGCTCGAGCGCGCCGCCCCGATCCCGGATCGCGCGTGGGCGAGCGAAGATCACGAGACGCTCGTGTGTCGTTCGTGGGCCCCGAACGTGGGCGCCGGCGACTGGTACATGGTGGCGAGCCCTGGTGCGTTCTTCGACGGAGAGCTCACGCCAGGGAAGGGCGGCAGCCATGGCTCGCCCGCGCTCCACGATCGAACCGTGCCGTTTCTGATGCGGGGCAAAGACGTCGACGCAGGGCTCGTCGTCGACGGGCCGACCGACTTCACCGCCTACTCTGCCGTGCTCGCCGCCATGCTCGGGCTGCCGCAGGTCGCGACGGAGCCGGCCAAATCGCCGCGCGAGATCGTCCAGCGACTCTCACGGCCGGCGCCCCGCGAGACGCGTTAACGAAGTACGCGAGTGGGTGGTGAGCTGTAAGCTTCCTCGTGAAAACAGCCCATTCACGGAAGAGAAAGAGCTGCACGCAGAAGATCGCGACTTTGGGTTAGTCTTGATCCGAGCGTTTCGATGTCGACGGGGTCAGGAGCAGCAGCTGCGCAAGATTTGTCGCCCGATGAGTCTTTCGAGGGGCAAGTCGTTGGCGGCAAATACCGCGTAGGCCCCCTCGTGGGATCGGGCGGCATGGGCACGGTGTGGCTCGGCCGCCATGAGCAGCTCGGGACGCGCCTCGCGATCAAATTCATTCGGCCGCAGTTCGCCGAGCGTCCGGACGCGCGCCGTCGCTTCGAGATCGAAGCGCGCGCCGCGGCGAGCGTCGACTCGAAGCACGCGGTGAAGGTCTACGACTACGGCGTCACCGATACGGGGCTGCCGTACATCGTGATGGAGTACCTCGAAGGCGAGTCGCTCTCCGAGGCGCTCATTCGACGAGGCCCGCTGCCGGCGCACGAGGCGGCGCAGATCATCGCGCAAGCAAGCCGAGCGCTCTCGAAGGCGCACGCGGCGAACATCGTTCACCGCGACCTGAAGCCCGACAACATCTTCCTCGCGACGAACGTCGAGGGAGAGACTGGTGACCTCGGCTACATCGTCAAGCTCGTCGACTTCGGCATCGCGAAGATGCTCGACGTCGCGCCGGATGGAAAGCATGGCGGCCTCAAAGGTCCCACCCAAGAAGGCTCCGTCATCGGCACGCCGAACTTCATGAGCCCCGAGCAGCTCACGATCGGCGGCAACCCGAACGCGCTCACGGACATCTGGTCGCTCGGCGCCTGCGCGTTCGCGGCGTTCACCGCGCGCATCCCGTTCGAAGGCGAGGTGCTCGGCGACATCGTCCTCAAGGTCTGCGTCGAGCCGCTCCCGCTGCCGAGCAAATACGTCGAAGGAACGCCGCCAGGGCTCGACGCGTGGTTCCTTCGCGCGTGCCATCGCGAGCCACCGAAGCGCTTTCAATCCGTCGAGGAGCTCTCCGAGCAGCTCTTGAAGGTGTGTGGCCTCGGCGCCGTTCAGGTCGCGACGCTGGCGGAAGATCGCGTGCAGTATGCACTCAAGCCTGCGAGCCAGGAGGCGATCGACGAGCTCGACGACCTGCCGAGCGGCGGGATGAACGCGAAGACCGCGCTCCTCGCGGGCATCATCGTCGGCGTCTCGCTGATGGTCCTCTTGATCGGCTTCTTGGCCTGGCGAGAAAACCAGCAGCAGGATCCCGCGCCCGCGCCGTCGACCTCTGCGGCGCCCGCGCCGTCGACCTCCGCGGCGCCTGCGCCGTCGAAGTAGCGCTCAGTCGATCTCGATCGGCAGCCCCGCGCGCGACCAACCGGGCTCCTTCACCTCACCGAACGGTCCGCGGGCAGCGTCGAAGCCCGCGCGTTGCTCGAGCACGTTCGTGAAGCCTGCCGCGAGGAGGAGGCGAGCGGCGCGAAGGCTACGGATGCCGGTCTGGCATCCAAGGATCAGCTTTGCGTCCTTCGCGAAGGATCGCTCGACCGCGTCGACGAACGCGTCGTCGTCGTTCGTGAGCGGGACGTTCACCGCGCCGGCAGGACGGCCGCTCGCGAGCTCGAGCGACGAGCGCACGTCGATGTACGTGTACGCCTCGTCCTTCATCTTGGCGTGCGCTTCGGACGGGGAGATGCGGGTGACCGCGGAGGCGGAGGCCATGTCGCTCATGGTGCCGAATCGTTAGGACGATCTCGACGACGACGCAACCACGGGCCGAACGAACCCGAGCATCGCGCCGACGCCCGCGAGCGCGCTCGCGACGAACAGCGTGTGCCGAAAGCCGATCACGGCCTCGAGCGACGCGGCGCATGCGATGCCGAGCGTCATGCCCATGTTTCGTGCGGTGGCGACCATCGCGGCCGCGACGCCTTGTCGATCGCGCGGCGCGGCGCCCATGATGACCGCGCTGTTCGGCGCGACGTAGAGACCTGCGCCGAGGCCGACGAGGGCCAGCGCGAGGACGAGCGAGACGTTCGGCGTGCTCGCGAGGACCGAGACGCACGCCATCCCGGCCGCGATCGCGACCATGCCGAGCGCGCTGGGAAGACGTGGGCCCCAGCGATCGGCGACGAAGCCGGCGATCGGCGCGGTGATCGCCATCACCGCGGGCTGCGCGGTCATGAACGCGCCCGCTTGCGCAGGGCCAAGGCCCGACGTGCGCTGCAAATGGAACGGCAAGAGATAAGCGAGCATGAACGTGACGGTGTAGAGGATCGTCGCGCCCAGCACGCCGAAGGCGAAGGGGGGTGTGCGGAGGAGGCCGAGCGGCAGAAGCGGCTTCGCGTGGATCGCCTCGTGACGCGCGAACACTGCGAGGCTGACGGCGGAGAACGCGCCGATCAAGAGCGCAGGCCGGCTCGTCCATCCTTCTTCTTGCGCGCGCTTGATCGCGACGATCATCGCGGCGAGGCCGACACCGAAGAGCACCGCGCCGCCGAGATCGAGCGAGCCGAGGCCAGGGCGATCCCCTTCCTCGGGCGGCTTGTGCTCGTCTGCGTCCAGGAACAAGAGCGCGAAGGCGGCGGCGGCGACGCCTGCTCCCGCGATCACGACGAAGACCGCTTGCCAGCCGATCCGCGCCGCGAGCAGGCCGCCGAGGCTCGGACCGAGCGTGAGACCCACGTACGTCGCCGCGAGCTGGATCCCGAGGCCACGCGCGCGCTCGGTCGGCGCGACCGAGCGCGTGACGATCGCCGGCCCGACCGCCATGATCATCGCGGCGCCAGCGCCTTGCAGCGCGCGCGCGCCGATGAGCGCACGGAGCATCGGCGCGGCCGCGCACATCACCGAGCCGGCGACGAAGAACGCGAAGCCTGTAAGATACACGCGCTTACGACCGAGCACGTCGGCCGCTTTTCCTGCGAGCGCGAGGAGGCAGCTCACCGCGAGCAAGTAGGCGGAGAGCACCCAGCTCACGTCGGCGGGGGACGCGGAGAAGTCGCGCGCGATGACGGGCGCCGAGACCGCGACGAGGCTCGTGCTGAGCGCGGCGACGAACGCACCGGCCGATGCAATCGCGAGAGGCCTCTTCTTCATCTCCGTGCGCGTCCTTCGATCACTGTCTCGATGGCGATCTAGCGTCCTCGATAGAGATAGCGACGTTCATGCCCGTTCGGGGTGGGCTCCGAGACTTTCTTGCGCGCGGCCTCGATGAGCGAGTGCCGCGGCGACAAGTGACATGCGGGGTCGGTCGCCGCGGCGTCGCCGGTGAGCGCGAACGCTTGGCAGCGGCAACCGCCGAAGTCTGCCGCACGGCGATCGCAGCTGCGGCAGGGCTCCTGCATCCAGGCGTCTCCGCGGTACGCGAGGAGCGCCTCCGAGCTCGTCCATATGTCCTCGAGCGAGCGCGCCTTCACGTTGTCGAACGTGAGCGAGGTGATGCTCGTTGCGGCGTGACAAGGAAGCACGCGCCCATCTGGCACCATGTGGATGAAGCGGCGAGCCCAGCCATCCATGCATGCCTTCGGTGTGGTGCCGAAGTAGTCGGGCTTCACGAACAGCACGTCCACCTTGCCGCGCAGCCGATCACGATGGCGGTACGCGATGACGGCGGCGCGATCGAGCTGCTCGCGTGTGGGCATCAGCATGTCGCGGTTCGAGAGCGCCCACGAGACGTACTGCGTGTTCGCGAGCTCGAGCCGCTCCGCGCCGACGTCCTCGGCGAGCGCGACGAGCTCTTCGATCTCGTCGAGGTTCGCGCTGTGAAGCACGACGTTCATCGTGAGCGGAAGCCCGAGCTCCTTCACCCAGCGCATCACCTCGATCTTCTGCGGATGCGACGGGTAGCCTGCGATCCGATCGGAGCGATCGGCCCGCGCCGACTGGATGCTCACCTGCACGTGGTCGATGCCCTTCGTGGCGAGACCCTCGAGGCGAGCCTTCGTGAGCGGGATCCCGCTCGTGACCAGGTTCGAGAACATCCCGAGATCGCGCGCGGTCGTGACGAGCTCTTCGAGGTCCTTGCGCGCGAGCGGCTCCCCGCCCGTGAAGTGCACCTGAACGACGCCGAGCTCGCTCGCCTGCTCGAGCACGCGCTGCCATTCGGCGGTGGCGAGCTCGCCGTTCTTCTCGTGCTCGGCGAGGTTCGTCGGGTTCGAGCAGTACGGACACCGGAGCGGACAGCGGTACGTGAGCTCCGCGATCAACGTGTAGGGGCGCGGAGCGTTCCCCGCGCGGCGTGCCGTCGCGTCGGTCTTCGCTCTGGCGAACGGCGTGGCGCTCTTCTCGTCCTCGCTCGAGGGCGTCGAGGAGAGATCGAGCAAGCCGCGCGCCCCGAGATCGCGGACGAACGCGAGGACGTCGCCTTCGATCCCGTCACGCGCCGCTCGATCCGCGAGCTCGGCGAGCTCCTCGGCGATCTCGGCGATCGACCGCGTGCCGTCGCATCGCGCGGCGATCTCCGCGGCGCTGTCGTTCAACGCGAGGCCGCGCTCGGGGTAGACGAGCATGTAGCCGTGCGCGTGGTGATCGAAGCGCAGCCGCGCCTTCTTCGCGAGCTTCGGCACGAAGGAAGGATCGATCGGCGGGAGCGAGGACGTCATCCGGGGAATGCCCGATCAACCGCATCGAGCAGAGCCCACAGGATCTCCGTCTTCTTGATCAACGCGTCGATGCAGCGCTCTTGCGCCTCTCGCGTGCTCGCGTGCGCGAGCACGTAGTCGATCGCTTCGCGTGAGTCTTCGCGTGCGCGGGTGACGCGACCGCGGAAGTACGCGAGCGTCTCGGCCTCCACCCACGGGTAGTGCTGCTCCCACGCGACGATGCGCTTCGCCATGATGTCGGGCGAGAAGAACTCCGTCAGCGATGACGCGACGGCTTCGACGAGCGGCCGCTCGCGAACGAGCTGCACGTACGCGTCGCAGGCGAAGCGAACACCCGGGAGGACATGCGTGAGCTTCTTCGTCTCTTCGACGTCGAGGCCCACGCCCTTCGCGAGGCGAATCCACTGCGCGATGCCGCCTTCGCCTTCGGCCTTGCCGTCGTGATCGGAGATGCGATGCATCCACACGCGACGAAACGCGGGATCCTCCGACTTCGAGAGGATGATCGCGTCTTTGATCGGGATGCGCGTCTGGTAGTAGTAGCGATTCTCGACCCACGCCTGGATCTGGCGGCGCGAGAGCTTGCCCGCGTGCATGCGCACGTGAAAGTCGTGGCGGTCGTGGTAGCGCTTCTCGCCTTCCTCACGAAGCCGCGCGACGAAGGCATCGGCGTTCATCGGATCGGAATTTGGGCGTGTCATCAGGTCGGGGTTTGGAGGTGAAGCCCCCATCGGATCGCTCATAGCTCGATCTCCATTCCATCGAACGCCACCTCCCAGCCTGCGGCCTCGACACGCTTTCGCTCGTCCGAGGTCTCCGAGAGGATCGGGTTCGTGTTGTTGATGTGCGTGTAGATCTTCCGTGACTTCAGGCCGGACAGCCGCGCCAGCGACCCCGTCTCGCCGTCGATCGGGACGTGCGCCATGTCCTTCGCGTAGGACTTCGACAGGCCGAGACGCACGAGCTCGTCTTCGCGATAGAAGGTGCCGTCGAAGAGCACCACGTCGTGCTGGCCCAAGAAGTCGGCGCCCTCGGCGCGCGCGTTCGCGGCCGCGTAGGCGAGTGACCTTCCGCGCTGTTCTCCGGACGTCTGGAAGAACGAGAGGCCGACGCTGTCCTCGGGTGACTCCTCGGCGTGTCCGACGAAGTGCACCGGCAGCTTTCCGGCGGTCGGAAACGCACGCACGGAGAGGCCGAGAGGCTCGCCCTTGACGTCTTCGAGCACGGTGGTGTGATCGGGGTTTGGGGGTGAAGCCCCCATCGGATCGAGCACGACGTCTCGCATGACGAGCTGGCCGTCGAAGCGCCGAAGCGTGCGGATGAACGCGCTCTGCTCGAGCCCACGGCGCACCGACGCGGTGGTGTAGAGCGCGAACGGGTACGACTCGCGCATCGAGAAGAGGCCGAGCACGTGATCCATATCGCCGTTCGTCAAGACGACCGCGGCGATCGGCGAGTGCCGCGGGCCCCGTGGCCAGAGCGCTCGGTTTCGTTGGATCTGGAGGAGGATCTCGGGCGACGCGTTCACGAGCACGAAGCGAGCCGCCGCCAGGTCGTCCGCCGCGGTGATCGCCATCGAGTCTTGGGTGCGCTCCCGGAAGCCGGGTCGCCCCTCGCGGACGGCGACGCAGTTCGCGCAGCCGCAGTTCCATTGCGGGAATCCACCCCCTGCCGCGGACCCAAGGACGATGGCGCGCATTCTTGGTCCATCCTACCGTGAAATCCTCGCTTCGATGGGGATGGGGCTGGTCGAAGCGCGATCCTCACCGCTGGATCTTTAGGTTGTCTGGGAAACCACAGCCGCGTTGGGGTGCATCGGAACACGCGCGTTTTCATGCATGGCTGAGCGCGGATCAGCCCTTGCTACAGGGTGTTTCATGCTTTCTTGGTTTGGACGGGCCCTTCGCCCGGCATGGCAGCGCCATGCGTTCTTGGTGGGTGCGCTCCTCGCGAGCGCGTGCATTCCTCAAGTCATCACCGGCTGCTCGTCGAACGACGCGAAGCTCGGCGAGGCGCCGTCGAGCTCGACCGCGGGCTCACGCAAGCCGCCGGCGGTGAAGTTCCTCGTGACGGGCTCGCCGTCGCGCCTCTACGCGATCGTGACGGAGAAGACGAGCAAGTCAGCCGTCCTCTACGTTCGCGTTCGTCGCACCGGCAACGCGCCGAAGACGACGAGCGGCCTTCGCACGCAGGCCATCACCGAAGGCGTGGGCTGCGAGGACATTCGAGAGAACGGGACGGCGATCCCGCTCGCGAGCGGCTCGCCGCTGGCGGACGAAGAAGGCATGACGTTGGTGCAGGGAGAGCCGGTGGCGAGCGACATGCTCCGCACGGTCTACCCGCTCAACGCCGCCGGCCAGGATCTCTCGGGCGTCCTCGGCGATAGCCACACGGCGATCGCGGAAGGATGCGTCTTCGATGGCAACCGCCTCGCCGGGAGCTCCGTCGAAGAGCTCGCCGACGCCGCCGACGACGGGCAGTGCGGGCTCCCCGAGACGAGCGGACCGAGCGGCGATGGGTCGCCGACCGATCCCACCGGCGGACCAAGCGGCGACGGCGGACCGCCGTCGAACCCGAACCTTCGCGACTCGTGCGTGGGCAAGGCGGACGGCGTCTACTGCAGCCAGCTCGACAAGGCCGCGGCGATCATCTGCAAAGACAGCCAGATCGCGTCCGGCCAACAATGCATCGACGGCAAGGTGTGCGCGGGCCCGAACGGCCCCGGAACGGAGATCGTCTGCTCGGCGCCGAGCAGCGAAGGCAGCAGCGGCGGCGGGACACCGGACGAGAACGCCGGGCTCGAGAGCGCGAAGAGCGCGAAGAGCGCGAACGCCGCGCCGTTTGGCGTGAAGACGTCGATCTCGCTTCGGCCGCGCGCCTTCCCCGACGGCGTGTACAAGTGCGACGCCAAGCAGCTCAAAGGCAAGAAGGCGTACACCGACGCGTGCGAAAAGGCGCTCGGCGAGCTGCCGATGTTCAAGAAGAAGCCCGACGGATCGCACGAGCGGTTCTCGTGCGTCGGCAACGCCGACATGCAGATCATCCCGGTGCAGCGCACGGAGTCCGGCAAGCTGACGACGATCGACAAGTCGGTCACCGGCGCGCTCGACGCGACGCAAAAGGCCGTGACCGAGAAGTGCGATCAGCCCGCATGGCTCGGCTACGGCGGCGGCACGCAGTGCGCGCCCTACACGCGCGCTGGCGTGTTCAAGAGCAGCTCGGCCGAGTTCGTCGTCATCTGCCGTCGTTACAAGGCGCGCGCGATCGACGACACCGACTTCGACGACGTCAACATCATCGGTCACAACAAGTCGACCGGCGACACCTGCTTCTGGAACACGCACCTGTCGGGCGTCGACACGAAGAAGGGCTTGCCGCATCCCGCCGAAGACGTCGCGAACGACGCCAAATGGATGACCGTCGGCGATCTCGGCTCCACCAACTGCGTGAGCTGCCACGACGCCGACGCGTGGATGCACTCGCCGTGGATCGACCAGGTCAGCGTCGTCCCGAGCAACCCGAAGGGCAAGTACCGCATCGTCCAGAGCGACTCGCTCGAGAAAGAAGCGAGCGGCGCGACGCAGTGGAACGCGCTCGAGAAGCTCGACGAGCCCGACGCGAAGCCCTGCGTGTCGTGCCACCGCATCGGCAAGTACAACGGCGTGAGCCTCTGGACGCCGCGCTCGACCGGGCAGTCGATCAAGGACGATGGCTGGTGGGCCTTCGCGAGCGACTATGCGAAGGAGTACGAGCAGAACCGCTGGATGCCGGAGGCCAGCGCGCCCGACAAGAAGGACTGGGACACGAGCGAATACGCCAAGGCGGTGAAGCGCATCGCCGAGTGCGCCGCCGACCGCACGAAGTGCAAGTGGTCGAAGATCTGATCGGAAAAGACCATCGCTACGAGTCACCCTGACGACGCGACGTGCACAGCCGCCGAGCGCAGAAGATGCGTCTCGCCGGGACTTCACGGGGCGCCGGAGGAAGGATCGCCGCGCGATCGGTGTTCTGTCGGCATGCATCTTCGAGGCGTACGATGAATTTCATGAAGGCGAGCAGCGTGTCCTCGGTGTCGTCCGTTGGTGAGGAGAGCAGCCCGGCTTCGCGTACGGAGGAGCGTCCTCTTCAGCGAGGCAAGCCTCCAGGGCCGCGTCATCCCGCGGCGTGGTCGACGTGGCGATGGCTGAACGGGCCGTACGCCTACCTCGACGATCTGCACCGGCGCTTCGGTGACACGTTCACGATGCCGATCGTCGGCTTCAACATCGTCGTGTTCTCGAATCCCGACGACGTGAAGGAGATCTTCTCGGACAACGGCGAGATCTTCGAAGCGGGCCGCTTCAACCAAACGCTCGCGCCGCTCCTCGGTGATCGCTCCGTGCTGATGGTGGACGGCAAAGCGCATCGAAGGAAGCGAAAGCTCCTCCTGCCGCCGTTTCATGGCGAGCGCATGCAAGCGTACGGGCAGACGATGCTCGACATCACCGACGACGGCATCGACGCGTTTCCGATCCGGCAGCCCTTCGCGCTGCACGGCTTCATGCAAGACATCACCCTTCGCGTCATCGTCCGCACGATCTTCGGCTTCGAGGGCGCGCGGCAAGACGAGATGGTGAAGAGCACGAAGCGGCTGCTCGAGCTCGGCGCGTGGGCGCCGCTGCTGCTCTCGTTCATGCAGGTCGACCTCGGGCGTTTCAGCCCGTATGGGCGCTTTCGGCGCGCGGTCGCCGCGAGCGATGAGATCCTGTACGCCGAGATCGAGCGGCGAAGGAGCTCGGGCGCGCGTGGCTCGGACATCCTCTCGCTGCTGCTCGACGCACGTGACGAGGACGGAAAGCCGATGGGCGCAGAGGAGCTACGCGACGAGCTCGTCACGTTGCTCGTCGCCGGTCACGAGACGACCGCGACGGGGCTCACCTGGGCGATGCGCTGGCTGCTCGAGTCGCCGTCGCTCGTTCGCGAGCTGAAGGAAGAGATCGAGTCGATGGGGCCAAACCCGAGCCCCGCGGCGATCGCGAAGTCGGAGCTGCTCGACGGGGTGGCGCGCGAAGCGCTGCGCCTCGTGCCGATCATCCCGCTGGTCGGCCGCGTGCTCGCGCGAGATCAGGTCGTCGGCGGCTACGCGCTGAAGAAGGACACGCCCGTCGTGTGCTCGATCTACCTCGCCCATCGCCGCGCGGCGGCGTACCCGCGCGCGAGCGAGTTCGATCCGAAGCGCTTCCTCGGAAAGAAGATGAGCGCCTACGAGTTCTTCCCCTTCGGAGGCGGGACCCGCCGCTGCATCGGGATGGCCTTCGCGCTCTACGAGATGAAGATGGTCCTCGCGCGCCTCCTCGCGCGGCTCCACCTCGAGCTCGAGGGACGAGCGCCCGTCCGCATGGTCCGGCGCTCGATCACGATCACGCCGTCGGAGGGCCTCCGCGTCATCGCCACCAAGCGGAGCCCACGCCCCGAAGCGGCCGCCGCGGAGTAGCGAAGGGGCCGGAAGATTTCGCGCTGGGCGGATCTGACCCGATCCGCGATCGAGCCTTTCGAGCCATCCCATCCGTCCTGAGTTGATGATAACTGCTTGAAATGAAACGAGGCGCGCATGTAGGCAAACGTGGCCTGCTGGTTGCTACATGTAGGGCGTGCGCTCGGCTCTCCTCTTTTCCCTCGCTCTCGGTGCCACGCTTCTCGGCGCGGCGCTTACCCCTGCCTGCGGCCAGCCTGGTGAGGAGGGCGACGACGAGTCGGCCGCCGAAGCCACCGGCGAGGACGCGTACACGACCGAAGGGACCTGCGATGGGCTCCCGCGGCTGAAGACGTTGAAGACGCCGCCGGGCGTGTGCGTCGGCCTCGTGTCGAACGGGTTCACGTATGCGCGCGGCATCGCGGAGCTCCCGAGCGGCGACCTCGTGCTCGCGGAGATGGGCGGCTGGGCGACCGATCGCGGATCGGTGTGGCTCCTTCGCCGGCTCGCCGACAAGACGTACTCGAAGACGCGCATCGCCAAGTTGATCGACAAGCCGAGCGGCGTCGCGGTGGGACCGGACGGGCTCGCGTACATCGGGACGCCGAAGGGGATCTTCCGCTTCGACCCCTACGAGCAGAACGCCGACCCGATCCCGAAGACCGGTAAGTTTCGCGCGTCGCCCGAGTACAAGCAGCCGAAGTTCAAGGTCGTCGTGAACGATCTCCCGGGCGAAGGACGTCACCCGCTCGCGCGCTTCGTCTTCGACAAGCAGAACCCGTGGGTGCTCTACGCGAACGTCGGCTCGGCGAGCGACGTCTGCGAGCAAGGCACGACGCCTCCGCCCGCTGGCAATCCGTTTCCGTGCGTCGAGGCCGATGGCCAAAAGGCGCGTGGCGCGATCCGCAAGTACGATCTCTCGGCGAGCCCCGACCACGTGTCGACCGGCTACACCGTCCTCGCGAAGGGCCTCCGCAACTCGATGGCGCTCGCTGTTCACCCGACGTCGAACGCGCTCATCCAAGGCGAGAACTCACGCGACACGATCAACAAGTACCAAGCGTCGCTCACCGACAACGAAGGCGATCTCCCGCACGAGGAGCTCAACGTCATCGTCCCCGGCGCGAACTACGGCTGGCCGTACTGCTACGACAACGGCGCGCCCAACCCCGAGTACCGCGGCCGCGTGGACTGCGCGAATTACACGAACCCGGCGCTCCTCCTGCCGGGTCACGCGTCTCCGCTCGGCATGGCTTACTACACGGGCTCGATGTTCCCGCAGGCGTACAAGAACCAGCTGCTCGTCACGTACCACGGCTACCGCGCCAACGGTCACCGCCTCGTGATGGTGCCGGTCGACGCGAACGGCGTCCCTGGCTCCGGCCAGCCGCTCGACATCATCCGCGGTTGGGACAAGAGCGCCGACGGTCGCGAGCCTCTCGGCGCGCCGGTCGACGTGATGGTCTCGCAGAAGGACGGCTCGATCTACGTCACCGAGGACAAGAACGGCACCGTCCTCCGCGTCTTCTACGACGCCGCAGGCGGCAACGGACTTCCGATGACGGCGCTTCCTCCGTCGCAGCCGGTCGTCAGCCCCGAAGAAGCGCAGCGCTGCAATAGCCTCCGCAGCCGCACCGACGCCTTCTCACGCGTGCAGCGTGACGTCATCGACGTCGCGTGCGTGAACTGCCACGGCGTGGGTCCCGGTTACGCCGGCGGCCTTCGCCTCGACAAGTGCGACGCCGTCGGCAACGCGCAGCGCCTCCGCGCGGCTCGCTCGGGCGGACGTGCTCCGTACGTCGTCCCGAACAGCGCGCAGAGCGAGCTGCTGCTTCGCCTCAAGGGCCAGGGCTACCCGCAGATGCCTGCGGGCGGCGTGAACCCCGAGCAGCTCTCCGAGGTCGAGAGCTGGATCAACGCGGGCGCTCCGGTCCCTCAATAAACGTTCGAAATCCCGCGCAGAAAACCCCGCTCCACGAAGCGTTATCGTTTCCTCTGAAGAAACCGTATTCTCCTCATTCGACCTGGACACGACCCGAATCCAAGTCACAATACCCACAAGGTAGGACGAAGACATGATCCGCTGGAACAAGCCCGAGATGGTCG
>JBGAFW010000145.1:0-15704 GCA_044227045.1 Labilithrix sp. | reverse complement strand
CTCCTTGGGCGACCCTCCCGCCTCGACTTCCTTCACCGCAGTGACGATCTGGTTGTCGGAAAACTTGCTCTTCCTTGCCATCGCGTGCCTCCTATCAGGTGGCGGAATCGATGGCCCACTTTCCGGGGGTCAGGTCACCCCAGCAGGCTACAATTATGGCCGTCGAATCGACGCGTACACCTATTCAACCTTTGAGGCCGCAACCACCGAATGGTGAACAGACAAGCGTTAGTCGCGCTCGTCCTCGGCGCTTGCTCGACAACCAACAACCCAACATCGGACGCAGGAGCCGACTCACCGTCCGAGAGCCACGCTGAGGTGAGCCTGGATCCAAGCCTTCAGACACGTTGCAACGAGCTGACCACCTGCGATCTCGGCGGCCGCTGCGTCAGCTTTCGTGGGCTTGATCCGTCGTTCGATGAACGTGTTCGTTGGCCCGTTTGCGTCCTGGGGAGACCTTGCTCCGTTGTGCGCTGCCCCGCTGGCAAGGACTGCGTCGAGCTCGACTCACTGCCGGTGCAGTTGACCTGCCACTGACGCGCTACTTCCTCATCTTCGCGGCCATTTGCTCGCCGAGCGCGGCGGCGCGGTTCGTCGCGGCTTCGACGGCGTCGATCAGCGTGCGGCGAAGGCCTCCGGATTCGAGCGTGTGGAGACCGGCGATCGCGGTGCCGCCTGGGCTCGTGACCATGTCCTTGAGTCGTCCGGGGTGCTCGCCGGTCTCGAGGAGGAGCTTCGCCGAGCCGAACACCGTCTGCGCGGCGAGGAGGAGCGCGGTGTCGCGATGGAGACCGACCTTCACGCCTCCGTCGGCGAGCGCTTCGATCATCAACATGACGTAAGCAGGGCCGCTCCCCGAGAGCCCCGTCACGGCGTCGAGCAGGGACTCGTCGAGCGTGACGACGCGACCCACCGCGGCGAAGAGCTGGCGCGCGACCTCGAGGTCTTCTTCGGTCGCGTGCGTGCCAGGCGCGATCGCCGTCGCGCCGGCGTCGACCGTCGCGGGGGTGTTTGGCATCGTGCGGACGACGCGCGCGCCGTCTGGGAGTCGTCCTTCCATCGCGGACACGGGCACGCCGGCGGCGACCGAGATGATGAGCTGCGACGGGCGAATGTCTTTGCCGATCGCGCCGAGCACTTTGTCGATCACCTGCGGCTTCACCGAGAGGACGACGACGTCGGCGTCGCGGACGAGCTCGTGGTTGTCGGTCGTCGTGCGAACGCCGTGCTTGTCACGGAGCATGTCGAGGCGCTCGGTCTTCACGTCGCTGACGATGATCGACTGCGGCGGGACGACCTTCGAATGAAGGAGGCCCTTCACGAGCGCGGCGGCCATGTTTCCGCCACCCACGAACCCAAGCGTCTTCTTCATCGCGGTAGGAGTGTCCGTCATCTTTCGCTTCTGTCTTTCTCAGTCCGCGCCCATCGGGAACGCCGCCGGCGCGAGCACGTCGTTGACCCATTCATCGATCGCATGCCGCGGCTTTCCTCCGTCTTCACCGAGGTCCTGTGCGACGCGATCGTGCCGCGCGCGGAGGAGCGCGCGCCTCGCGACGGACGGGTCTTCGTAGAGGGCGGCGGCCCACGTCATCCCGAGCACCGTCTGCCGATCTTCGGGCGTGAGCTGCGTGTACCGGCGCGCGAGCGTGACCTTCGAGCCATGCCCCACCTGCGCCATCACCTCGTCGCGATAGCGCTTCGGGAGCATGATGAAGCCCGTCTTCGCGGCGAGCGTCACGCCATGACCTGGCATGCGATCGGAGAGGACGAAGCGGATCGCGTCGACGACCGCCTGCCCTGCCATCCGCCGCACGTCGATCTTCTGCACGATGTCGTTGCGGATCACCTCGAGGTCCATCGCGGGGAAATTCAGCTTGTTCGCGACGACGCGGATGACGTGCTCCTCGCGCGGGTCGATCGAGTCCCACGCGGCGGCGAGCCATGCGCCGCGGAGGAGCGCCTTCGCGAACGAAGGCTCGACGTCGCCATACACGTCGAGCTGCTCGACCGCGATCGGCGCCTCTTGGTAGAGCGGCTGCGCGTCCTCGTCGGGCAAGCCGAGCGACGCGACGAGCGCCGCCACCGCGCGCTGCTCCTCGGGATCGATCGGACCGTCGGCGAAGTACACCGCGCGGAGCACACGCGTCGCGAGGGTGCCGAGGCGCTTCACGCGCAGCACGTCCTTGTCGCTCGGCTTCGACGAGAAGAAGGAGCGAAGGCCACGCGCGCCAGCCTCGAGCGTCACCTTCTCGCGGAGCACGTCGCCCATCGGCATCCAGAGCGGTGGATGAATCGGAGCGATCGCGCGCGTCATCTCGACGAGCCAGTGATCGAGCTCACCCGACATCGTGTTCAGGCGATGGCCTGCGATCACGGCCTGGTACGCCTCTCCGCGCCGGCGCCCGAGCGGCTCGAGCACGTTGGTGCCGCCCCCGGTCGAGAGCCCGAAGATCGCATCTTCCGCCAGCGTCGCGATCAGACGGCCGAGCGCCGCCGTCTTCGGATCCACCATCGGGGCATACGCATCCATGACCATGGCTGAGAACCCTATCGAATTGCCGCGGATTTCTCGAGGGCTTCCCGCCATGGGCCGCCTCATGCCCCGCGGTCCCGAGAAGACCGAGCGTTTGGGGTTCGTTTGCCGCGTCGCGGTCACAAAGTTGGCCCACGCGGGGGAGGTTCCATAAGGGTCGTCCACCACCATGCGCCTCGCTGCTGCCATGATCGCTTCGCTCGCTCTCGGCATGGCCATCGCGGCGTGCGAGCAGCTCGACCAAAAGGGCGGCTCGGGAGGCGACGCGGGGACGTCGAGCGCCGACGGCGGAGCCGCGAACGGTGACGCGGCGGTGTTCACGGGCGCAGGCTGCGGTATCGAGTCGAAGTCCGGCGTCGAGCTCTGCGTCGCGACGTCGAAGTGCCCGAACGTCGTCGTCGATACGCAGTCGATGCCGAGCTGCGGCTTCCGTATTCACGGGGCGGCGGTGGACCTCGTGTGCTCGTGCGGCGGCTCGATCTGCTCGATGGGCGCGTTCGCGACGTGCGACGAAGCCACGAAGCTGCTCGCCAACCAGACCGAAGGCACCGTCTGCGTCCAGGTCTCGGAGGGCCGGTGCACCGAGGCGCCGGCTTCGTCGTCGTCTACCTCGTCTTCGTCCGGCGCGTCGTCAGGATCCAACAAGGCCTGCGATCAGCAGTGCATGCATGACTGCGGCGGCGGCGCGGCGTGCGCGTCCGTCTGCAACTGCGACTGAAGCGCGCCGCCACTAACGCGTTCGAAACCGCGCGGGCGCCTCCGGCGTCACGCAGGTCACCGGGCCGGTGCCACACAAACGCGTGGCCATCGAGTCGCGCCTCACGTTCTGGGCGTCGTGCCCGTTCCACATCTCGGCGAGCGCCTCCTGCGTGACGTTGCCGAGGATCGGCCCATAGAAATCACGCGCGCGCACGTCGCCGTTCGGCTCGATGCAGACCGTCTCGAAGGGCGTTCGACAAGGATGTATCATGCAACGATTGGCCATCTCGTCGGCCTCGAGGAACGCGCGCGCGCGAGGGTCCGCGTCGAGCTTGCAACGCCACACCGGGATGTCGACGGTGTGGTCCACCATGACGAGCCCACGCGACTGCCCGAGCTTCATCGCGCCATCGATCGCCCGGCGCGCATCCGGCGTGGTCAACGAGACGAGCGACCGCTTCGCGAAGTCGGTCGCGGGCACGCCTTCTTCGAGCTTGATCCAGTCGAGGCCGAGATCCGCGCCGAGCTCCACGATCGCGTCGAGCTCGTGGAGGTTTTGCTGGAGGATGACCGACGAGAGACCGATCCGGACGTCGATGCCTTCGCGAATGCGCCACGCCAGGACGCGCCGGAGGTTCTCGCGCACGTCGTGGAAGCGACCGCCGAGCCGAATGGCGTCGTTGGTGGCCTCGGTCGCGCCGTCGAGCGACACGGAGATCGACGAGACCCCGAGCTTGACGAGCTTCTCGGCGGTGGGCACGGTGAGCAGCACGCCGTTCGTGAGCAAGTGCGCGACGTACGGCTCGCCGCCGCGCGCCGCCTTGATCGCGCTGAGGACGTCGAAGAAGATCGGCGCGGTGAGCGACTCGCCGCCGTGGACAAACGCGAAGTAGTCGGCGAGCCCGAGGTCGCCCGCGGTCGCGAGCGCGTCGAGCACGGCCGGCGTCATCGTCCGCGCGGTGCCGTCCTTCGTTCGTTCGGGCGCGTTCGTGATGCAGTGCGCGCAGCGGAGGTTGCAGCGCTCCGTGACGGAGAAGAAGAAGCGGCTCGGTCGCGCCATCGCGATCGACGAGCCGAGCACCATGTCGTGATCACGAAGCGCGAGGTTTCGGCGCGCGCGTAGCGGGGAGACGGCAGAGCGGCCGAGCGCGCGCTCGCGACGCGCGATGAGCGCCGAACACGGCGGCATCGCCACCGTCTGATCCATCGCGAGCGCTCCGCCCACCGCCGAGATCGGCGTGAGCACGGGTCGATCGTCGTCTTCGAGCTCGATCGTCTTTGGCTGGCGCGCGAAGTTCAGCGCGACGTCGACGACCTCGCCTTCGACCTCGCGCCGGTACACGACCGTCGACTCGTCCGTGAAGAGCACGACGAACGATCCGGAGCGGAGCGCCTCCGACTCGTTACGTGCGTGCACGAGCTCACGCATCATCGAGCGCATCTTGCGATCGGCCCCGTGCGCGGCCGACGCGAGCCATGGCATCGGCATGCGATCGGGCCACACGTCTTCGGGATCGCGATCGGGATCGTAGTCCGCGGCGCGAAGGCCCAGCTCTTCTCCATAAAGGAGCATCGGGATGCCCGGCAGCGTGAAGAGCATGACGTAGGCGAGCGCGAGCTTCCCCTCGCCACCACGCACGGACGCAAGCGTCGCGAGGCGCGCGTGATCGTGCGTCGAGAGAAAGCGCACCGCATGAACGTGCGAGTCGCCTCCACGAAGCAGCTCGTATCGCGCGAGCTTCACGAACGCCTCGTCGACGCGCTCGCTCGGAAGGCAGACGAGATCGGTCACCACCTCGTGAAAGCCAAAGTCGGTGGCGGCGTCGATGACGTTCGCGGCGCGCCACCGCCAGGCATGCTGGGGGACGACCTCGCCGAACACGACACCGTCCGGCACCAGCTCTCGAAAGCGTGTTCGAATGCGCTGGCCGAGCTCGAGAGGCACCTCGGCGGTCATGTCGAGACGAAGCCCCGAGACTCCGAGCTTCGCGTAGAGCGAGATCGCCTCGAGCGCGAGCGCCTGCACGTCCTGGTTCGTCTGGTCGAGCAGCGGCGCGTCCGTGCGGCGGCCGTAGTGAACGAGCTTGCCGTCCGCGCCCCAGACGAACCACGAGGCGAAGCGCGACGCGCGGCCGTTCTTGTCGACGTCGGCGAGCGCTGGAAATCCCTGTCCGACGTGCGCGAAGCTGACGTCCTGGATGATCCGCATCCCGCGCGACTTCGCGTCACGAACGAGCGCGCGGTATGCCTCTTCGCCGCCGAGCGCGGGATCGATCTTCAGCGGATCGACGAGGTCGTAGCGATGCGCAGGCGTCGCCCCGAGGTGCACGGGCGTGAGATAGAGCGTGTCGACCCCGAGCTCGCGAAGGTCGTCGAGCGAGCGTCGAATGCCTTCGAGATGCCCTCCGGCCGCCGTGCGCCGCGCAGGATCGCGTTCCCATCCGGCGTGGTCGCTCTCGGGTCGAAAGCGATCGACGAGCACGCCGTAGATCACCGCCCGCTTCCACCACGCGGGGAGTCGCTCGGAGGCCGCACGCCGCGTGTAGCTCGCTTCGAACCGGCCGCCGTCATCTCCCTCGATCGCGATCTTCGTGGCGGGCGCCGACGTTGGGATCACGAGCGAGAAGAACGCGTGCTCGTCCTCATCGAAGACGTGGGCGGCGCGACCGCTCGACCACGTCGCGCCGTCGTCTTCGCTCCATGAGATCGTGACCGCCGCAGGCCCGGGTGGCGCCGTCTTCGGATCGCTCGGAGCGTCGCGACGGAGGCCGGCGAAGATCCGAAGCCCGCCGCGATCCATCTCCTCGACCCACGGAGAAGCGGGCGCGAAGAGCCAGGGCTCGGGCGCGCCGTCGATCACGACGACGCTGTTGCGGAGCCCTTGGCTGCTGCGAGTTCGTGGGTTCGCCGGATCGAGCATCCACTCGGTGCGCTCGGCGCCGCCCTGCGCGTTCGCCCAGCGCGAGAGCAGCTTGTACTGGTAGACGCCCGGCGGCAGATCGATCGCGACCGAGAAGCCGGGGAGAAGCGAGCCACGACGAAGCTCGATGCCGTTACGCCAGTCGCCGACCTCGCCGAACACGTCGACGCGTGTGACGATCTCTCGCTCGGTCAGTCCTGCTCCCGCCTCGGGATGAACCTCGAGGCGCCACTTCTTGGCTGGCGTCACGGATGATGTCTCTCGGATCTCGCATCTCATCACAGCACGCGCGTGCTCGGTGACGTCGCGGGTCATGGATCAAGGACGCGTCAGGTGCTCCTTCTGGCCCGCGGAAGCAAGGGAGCAGATCTGAACCTTTTCCAGCGCTTAGCAGGTCGCCAAACCTGGTCTGATATGTGCTGATGTGGGCGACTGTAAGTTCTAGATGGTCCACGCATCACCACGCCAAGAGGCTTCGACATGATCAAGGTTCGTCTCGTCAAAGGATTCACCACGATTGGAGCGGCCGCGCTCACCCTCCCAACCTTGGTGGGCTGCTCGCAGAACGTCGAGCCATCGCAGACCGATGACGTTGGAACCGGGAGCCAGAACAACACCGAGTCGATCGCGGGCACCGGCGTCATCACGCTCCACGGCTGGCGCCTCTCCTACGGCTCGACGTCCGGTGGCGACGAGTTCCTCCGGGTCGGCGAGAAGCTCAAGGTCGCGATCGACCATCTCACGACCGTGCAGATGGTGGCCGGCAGCGACCAGACGTTGCAGCAAGACCTGCGCGCGAACCCCGATCACCTGAAGATTACGCTCCGTGTACAATACACGAAAGCCGACGGCACCACGTTCGACGCTCCCGAGGTGCCCGTCACATGGGGCCCTGGCTCGTCGAACTTCATCGTCGGAAACAGCGGAGAGATCACGATCCCCGCAGGCGTGCGCCGCATGAAGATCGAGCTCGGCGCCGAGTTCTCGCGCGCCGGCGTCCCGCAGCACATGGACGTGCTCGCGCAGAACAGCGTGCAGCGCGAGATGGTCGTGTACGGCGCGTACCTCCCCAACAAGCTCGCGCTCTTCGACACGATGGGCGCGGAGCGTCGCACCCGTTTGCTCGAGGGCGGCGCGGTGCTCAAGAACTCGACCGTCACCCTCTCCGTCACCGACTGGCGCCTCGACACGATCGTCGACAAGACGACGCTCGATCTGCGCGTCGGCGATCGCGAGAGCGGCAGCCGCTTTGGTCCGGTCATCGTCCCTGCGATGGGTGAGCTTGAATACGAAGTCGCTGCCGTGGTCTCGACCGACGGCGGCGCGACCTACCAGCCCGTGGGCTTCGCGAAGGTCGCCAAGCCCGACGTCCTCGCCGGCACGGACGGCTTCCGCTTCGCCTACGAAGCGCAGGCGCCCGTCAGCGGAAACGCAGGTCCGAGCATGAAGGTCGCCTTCCACGTCCGCGCCTTCTTGAAGGTGCCGGACGGAGGGATCATGAACGGCCGCTACGCGCCGGGCTCACGTGTTCTCTTGAAGGACACGTGGGACAACAACGGCGGCGGCGACTACGCCCTTCCGATCCAATGAATGACGCGGATTTACCCCGCGCCGCCTCCTAATTCGCACGCACCACGACGCTACTGATCGACGGCATCGCACGACGAGATAGGCTTTCATTCATCATGTTCGTCTCGACGGATCTCCACGGGCACACCTACTACTCCGATGGTCGAGCGACGCCCGAGGAGTACGTCGAGTTTCGACGAAACCTCGGGATGAAGGCGATCGCGATCGCCGATCACGACGTGCTCGCCGCCGTACGGCAAGGCGCCGCCGCCGCGGATCGCGCGGGGATGCTCTTCATCCCCGCCCTCGAAGTCACCGCGCATCTCCATTATGGGCAGTCGGGCGAGGAGCAGTTCCACGTCCTCGCCTACTACCCGCACGACGTCGTCGAGGGCTTCCAGCTCGAGAACAAGCAATTTTACCAGCGCGGCCTCATGGTGCAGACGCGGTGGAAGGAGCTCGTCCTCGAATGGATGCGAAAGCTGCCCACCGAGGATCGCGAAGCGCTCGATCCCGAAGGCGAGCTCGAGAAGCTGCCGCCTCCGCTGTTTCCGGCTCTTCAATCGATGATCCTCCGCATCATCGAGAAGCGGCGTCCCCTCTTCGAGGCGTTCCGCGATCACCACGTGCTCTTCTGGCACTCGGACGGCCCGAACAAGGACCTCTTCGGCTGGACCCCCGAGGAAGCCATCGACGCGATCCAAGCAGACGGCGCGGTCGACGTGATCGCCCATCCGACGCGCTATCGCGACAAGGAGCGCACGCTCAAGGTGATCGAGCACGCGCGCGGCGTCGAGGTCTACACCTCACGCCACAAGGCCGAAGTCGCCGCGTACTTCCGCGAGCTCGCCGAGTCGAAGGGCAAGTACTGGACGTCGTCGTCGGACGATCATCAGAACGCGCGCTACATCCGTCCGCCGTGCGGCACGCCACTTCGTACGCTCGAGCGCATCTGCAAGAAGACGATGAAGCTCGCGTCGATCATCGCCGCATAAGCGCGAGCGGCAGCTCGCACGCGAGCTTTGCCCGCGCGCTGTCCAACTTCAGTCCACTGTGTCGACGATGAGGATTCCGAAAGGATCCGGAATCGCTGCGGCGTGAAGAAGCTAAGCTTCGAAGTGGAGAGACATGATCGTCCGCTGCGCTTTGCTCTGCGGCGCGTTTTGTATCGCATCGACCATCGTCGCGAGCTGTACGCCCTTTGGTGCAGCCACGTCCCGACCGACCGATGATGGGAAAGACGCCGGCGCGACCGGAGATGGCGGTGGCGACGCGGGCGACGCGAGCGCGAAGACGGACGGCAGCGGCGCCGCGTCGTTTTGCGCGCAGCAGACGTCGCCCGTCACGTTCTGCGATGACTTCGAGCTACCAAACACACTCACGACACATTGGGACGAAGTGGTCGACGACGACGGCGCGATCGTGGTCGGCGTGCCACCATCGGCGTCGTCGTCATCGAGCAGCGCGAGCTCGCCAAGCACGCCGGGCCATGCACTTCACGTCACCATCAGCGCGCCAAACGGCATTCGGGACGTGCGCCTCGGCAAGAAGATCGACGTCCCGAAGGGCTTCAAGCACCTCGACATGCAGTTTCGCCTGCTCGTCCGGGCGAGCTCGCTCGACTACGCACGCCTCGGCACGTTCTGGATGACCGGCAACGGCTTCTTCGAGGCCGAAGGGGTCTCGGTCTTCGCGGGATCCGCGGCCATCCTCGACGGCGACGAAGACGGCGCGAACCCACGCTTCAAAGAGGCGCCCAACGTCTGGCGACTCGCGAAGATATCGCTCGACGAAGATCCGATCGGCTACCGCGCGCGCACGGTCGTCGATGACGTCGTCGTCCGCGACGTGACGTTCGACCTCAACGGCCTCGATCGCATCCCGCGCTGCGATCTCTTCTTCGGCGCATTCACGACCAGCGAGAACGGCGCGACGATCGATCTCTGGCTCGACGACCTCGTCGTCGTGCGCACCCCCTGACCACGCTCTCGAGCCGCCCAGGATTTCCTCAACGGAACGTGTGGCTTGCCACGGATTTCCCCGACGGAAACGCTCGGGGAGCTCGAATTCGTTCCTGTTTTCATAGCATTACGCACGCTACAAGAAAATTGACGCGGTGTGCTTGCGCCATGGGCATTCGTATCCTACACCGTCGCCCGTCACTCAGGTCTGAGTGACTTCTTCCTGGATGGTGAGCGTCACATGATCAAGGTTCGCGTCGTTCGTGGGATTCAGACGGGGCTCCCGATTGCCTCGGGTCTTCTTGCATTGTCGACGAGCGGGCTCGTCACCGCGTGCTCGGTGGAGCCGGCTGATGAAGTCGTCGATTCGGATGAGAGCGCGCTCAGCGTCGCCAATCCTGGGACGGGCGTCTTCGAGCTCGGCTGGGCGTATGGAACGCCGACCGGCTACTCCTTCAACGCGCGCAACTCGACGGACGAGTACGTGCGCGCGCAAGAGAAGATGTCGTTCACGATCCCGGCCTACTTCCTCTGGTCGCAGCTTCATCCGTCCGAGGGCACGCCCCAAGACGTGACACGCCTCCAGAAGCTCAGCGCCAAGATCACCGTCGCGTACCTGAAGCAAGGTGCACCCTACACGCAGTCGACGGTGAAGACGACCGCCTGGCAAGGCACGCAGGTCTATGACTTGAGCGCGACGACGGCGACGTTCACGGTCAACCGCAAGGCCGAAGCGATGCGCTTCTCGCTCGAGATCACCGACAACGGCACGAGCCCGCCGACGAAGAAGACGCTCGACGCCGGATCGTTCTTCGACGTTCCGGTCATCGGTGGCTCGCTTCCGAACAAGACGCTCGTGTTCGACAACGACGGTCAGGCTCTCCGCAGCCGCGTGCTCGAAGGCGGCAACGCGATCCGCGGCGCCGATCTCACGCTCGCGTACACCGACTGGCGCGCCGCCACCCTCGTCGATGCGTCGGCGATCGATCGCCAGATCGGAACCGCGACCAGCTACGGTCGCTTCGGTTCGTTCGAGATGCCGATCTACGGCGACATCGAGTACGAGGTCTCGTACGGCGTCGCGATCGACAACGCGTGGCAAGACGAGAAGGCCCTCACCGCGAACGCGAAGTCACGACTCCTCCCGATGAGCTCGAACCGCACCGCCTACGAAGGCACGCTCTCGATCCCGTCCTCGGGCAAGAGCTTCCAGATCTACTTCCACGTGAAGGCCTTCCTCAAGGTCGACTACTCGAAGTTCGCGTCGTCGAGCATCCGCTGGCGCAAGTACAACGACGGCGAGCGCATCTTGGTCCGCGAGAAGTGGGACAACGAGAACGGCGCGCCCAACGACAACTGGGACTTCACGACGAGCGCGAAGTAGCGACTTCGCGAGCAAGAAGAGCCGAGTCTTCGAACGACTCACAAACGCAAACGAGCGCCGCGTCTTCGGACTCGGCGCTCGCTTCGTTTTGACGTGCAGACGATCTGCTTCGCGACCGGCTTCGCTCAGACGATCTGCTTCGCGATCTGCTTCGCTTCGTCGCGCTCTTTGAGCGACTCGAGGATGATCACGGCGGTCTCCTCGATCGCGCGGCCGGTGACGTCGATCACGGGCCAGCCGGGATGCTGCGCGAAGATGCCGCGCGCGTACTCGAGCTCCGCCTTCACTTGATCCTTCAGGCCGTAGTTCGCGTCGACGCTCATGCCGAGCTGCTTCAAGCGCGCTTTGCGGATCTCGATGAGCGGCTCGAGCCCGATCGTGAGACCGACGCACCGCTCTTGGTTCGCTTCGTCGAGCTCCGGCGGCGGCGGCACGCCGAGCACGATCGGAAGATTCGCGACCTTCAAACCACGCTGCGCGAGCAACGTGGAGAGCGGCGTCTTCGACGTGCGGCTCACGCCGACGAGGACGAGATCGGCCTTCTTGAAGTTGCGTGGCTCTTTGCCGTCGTCGCTCTTCACCGTGAACTCCACCGCTTCGATTCGGCGGAAGTACTCGTCGGAGAGAGGGAGCATGCCGCTCGGCATGTTGATGGGCTGGCGATCGAGATAGACCGTGAGCTTGCCGATGAGCGATCCGATCAAGTCGAGCGCCTCGACGCGCAGCTCGTAGCTCGACGCGTGGATGTACTCGCGGAGCTCGGGGCTCACGACGGTGAAGACGACGAGCGCACCTTCACGAGCCGCGCGTTCGAGGATCGGCCGCGCCGCTTCCTTCGTTCGAACACGCGTGTGAAGACGCAGCTGCGCGCCAGAGTGCGGGAACTGCAGCATCGCTGCTCGCACGACCTTCTCGGCGGTCTCTCCGGTGGAATCGGAGAGGACGTCGATTCGCTTGGCGTCCACGGCGTTTTTCTATCACGGAAGAGCGCACATAGGAGCACTACGAGCCGGAAAAGTGGCGTTCGACTGTGGACAACCCGATCGCTCGAGCACGTCGAAACCGTCATGGGCGAGTCGAATTGACGCACGTGGCGAGGCCGATCCGAGGTGGTGAAACGCACGTATTTCACTGCGCCCGTCTCCATCACGTCCCGCGAAACCGATTGCGCGGTAGGTCATCATGGACCCAGGGGTGGATCATTGTTCACTCGGTGGCGAATCGAAGACCCTGGGTTTGATGAGGGTTGCTAGCCTCGATGGTCGGATCCCCTGAGCACGGAACGTGCAGAGTCCCCAGGTGCTCCTTCTCTCCGCTCTCCAGCGGAGGCACACCGACATGGCGAACCGAGGAATGCTTCCGAAGTTTCGACCGGCCCCGCTGGGTGGGCGCGATGGCGCACGTCCGACGATTCGCCCGGTTGGAAAGCCTTCGGCTCCGCCGCCGCCGCCCTCGCCGCCGCGCCGGGTCTCCTCGGGTGTTCGCCATCCCCACGGCCCGGCGATCGAAGGGCATGTCGACCTTCAAACGCCGTCGTTCGCGGATCCGCCGACGATGGCCGCCGCTCGCCAGCGTGTTCACGAGATCGCGCGCGAGCTTCCGCGTGAGCACGATCCGCGTGATCACCAGCGCTTCGACGACGAGACCCAAGCGCGTCCCGCCGACGATCATCGCCTGAACATGGGCTTCGCGGCGACGCAGCTGCCGAACGCACGTGGTTACGGCGGCTACGACGATCAACAAGCCGGCCTCGACGTCCCATACGACGCGCTTCCGTCGCTCGAGACGAACCGCCCGTTCGATCGCTTCGAGCAAGAGTTCGAAGAGCACGATCCCTCGACCGCGCTTCGTGGCCACGCGCACGGCGCGATGGAAGAGAGCTACGAGCGCGAGCAACGCCAGCAGCCGAGCGAGGATTTCGGTCGTCGTGATCGCGACGCCGACTTCGGTCGCCCCTACGACGACGAGAACAGCGCGGCCTACAGCGAGCCGCCGCCCGCGCAAGCGACGCCGTACAACCGCACGGCGGCGTACCCTCCGGGTGAGGATTCAGGTCCCCGCCAGCGCCCGCGCAAGAACGCCGGCGCCGTCCCGCAATACGACGCGGCCGCGTACGAAGCGAACTACGGCCGTCGTGAAGGAAGCATTCAGCGTCGCGAGCGCAAGCAGAGCGGCGACGAGATCCGCGCGGACTACGCGCCCGCGACCGCGCGCGCCGAAGGTGGCAGCTACCAGCCGCCGCCGCGCTCCGCTCCGCGCGTCGTCGACGAGTACGAAGCGCCCAAGTACGAGGCGCCCAAGTACGAAGCGCAGAAGTACGAAGCGCCGAAGGCGCACCAGAGCTACCAGCGCGAACGCCAGAGCGATCCTCCGGCCGTGCGTGGTGGGAGCTACCAGCCGCCGCCGCAAGAGCCCGCGCGCGACAACATGAAGGTGCCGGCCGGCTTCGTCGTCGGTGTTCAGCCCATCCGCACGCCAGGCTCGGGCGCGCCGGCCGCGATGCCGCAAAACTTCTCCGGTGCGAGCGCGATCGAAGCGTTTCCCCCGCCGATTCACCAGCACCAGCTTCCGCAGTCGCCGGTGCGCACGCCTCACATGGGCATTCCTCCGTACGGCGCGCAGCACCCGGGCACGATGGCCGCGTCGCCGCGCGCGATGCACAACGCTCCGATGCACGCGCCGCAGATGCACGGCGGCGGCGGCATGCCGATGCCTCACATGCACATTCGCCCGGCGACGACGAACGCGCCGGTCGGTCACCAGCTGCAGATGACCGAGGTCGAAGAGGCCCAGCAAGGCTCGAAGGTCGGCCGCTTCGCATGGTTCGTCTTCGGCGCCGCGTTCGGCATCTTCTTCGCGTTCTTCGCGACCGGCTTCGTCCCGCGCCTCGGCAAGAAGGAAGAGATCTCGTTCCCGAATCCGCCCGCGATCCCGACGCAGCAACAAGCCGCGCCGGCTGTTCAGCCGCCTCCGGTTCAGACGGTCGCGGCCGCGCCGGTCGCTCCGCCCGTCGCGCAGCAGCCTGCGCCTCCGGTTCAAGCTCCGGTTCAAGCGCCCGCGCCGCTCGCGGCAGCACCGACGGCAGCGCCGCCGGCGTTCGCGCCTGCGCCGCCTCCTGCGGCAGCGCCTCCGTCGTACGGCGGTGTCTTCGCGTCCTCGCAGCCGGCGCCCGCGCCCGTCGCGCCCGCCGCCGCTCCTCCCGCAAAGACGAACGCGGCGATCGCTGCCGCGCAGCCCGCGCCCGCGCCTCAACCGCGTGGAACGCGCGCAGGCACGATCGCTTCACGCGGCAGCCGCACCGCTCCCTCACCGCCGCCGACGCCACGCAACAACTCCGCGGATCGTGACGATGACGCGCCGGCGCCCACGCCGACGAAGAAGAGCAGCGGCGGCAACTCGGGCGGTGGCGACATCGGCGACTTGCTGAACGCCGGCCTCGGCAACTGATCAACGCGTCAACGCTCTCGAGCTTCTGAGCCTTCGCTCAGCTCATGAAGTCGGCACGCGTGTAGATCGCGCTGAGCCCGAGGCCCGCCGCTTCGACCGCTTCGCGTCCACCTTCGAGGCGATCGACGAGCGTGACGACGTGGCGCACGACGTACCCCGCGGCGCGAAGCTTCTCCACCGCCTTCAAGGTCGAGCCGCCGGTGGTGGTGACGTCTTCGAGGATCACGATCGTCGCGTTCGCCGCGAGGCGGGTGTTGCCTTCGAGGTCGCGCTTGCTTCCGTGGTCCTTCGCGTCCTTGCGCACGTACACCGCGTCACGTGGGATGCCACGCAAGAAGCTCGTGAGCGACGCCGCGCTGGCGAGGGGACAGCCACCGAGCTCCACGCCGGCGATGGCATCGAAGCTGCCTGCGGCGAGCGCCGCGTCGAGCATCAGCTCGCCGGCGAGCGCATGCCCTTCGGCGGTGAGGATCGTCTGTTTGCAGTCGATGAAGAAATCGCTCTCGCGACCCGACGCAAGGACGACCTTCTTCCGTGCGAAGGAGCGGTCACGAAGGAGCGCGAGGAGACGTGATCGCCTCTCTTCGGCGGACGACATCGGTCAGCGCTTCTTCTGAACGGCCTTCGTGCCCTTCTTCAGGACGGGGACGACGGGCGCCGGCGGAACGCGGCCACCGCCGAGCGACCCACCACGAGAAGCATTTTTGTTGTGGTTGTTCGAGGCGCCGCCTGCCGCGGCTGCCGCGGTGGCGATCGCATTGCGCATCGCCGGCGGGAGCGGCGCGGCCTTGGCGCGCGCGGGCGGCGGCGCAGCCGGGCGCTTCTCCTTCGGAGGCTCGCGCTCTTCGCTTCGCTCGGCTCGCTCGGCGGGTCGCTCTGCGCGTTCCGTTCGCTCTGCGCGCGCGGCGCGAGGTGCGGCGGCCGCTGCTGTGGCCGACGACGCGCGTGCGCGTGGCGCGCCGGCGCCGGCGGTCTGCACGTAACCACGAACCATTCCGCCTTCGGCGATCGCGATGCGCGGCGCACGAAGATCACCGACCACACGCGCGCCCGACGCGATCGAGATCGCCTCGTCTGCCGTGAGATCGCCCTTAACGGCGCCGCGAACGACGATCCGCGCGCTCGTGATGTTGGCTGCGACGAGGCCGCTCGCTTCGACGAGCACTTCACCGCTGACCGCGACATCGCCTT
>JBGAFW010000144.1:0-15960 GCA_044227045.1 Labilithrix sp. | reverse complement strand
AGGGAGACGAAGGATCGTAGCGACCGGCGAGGAGGAGCAGCGGAGGCGCGCTCTTGGCATCGACGAGGACCGGCGGATGCGCGGCGGGGATCGGCCAATCGAGGAGGTAGGGCAGCTCGTTCACGGCGGTGGGCACTCCGAGCCTCGGGCCGAGCGCGCTCAGCTCACCTTCGATGAACGCGCGCAGATCGCTCTTGGTGAACCCTGGAGGGAGGGGCTCGTCGGCGTTGGCGACGCTCATGAAGGCGCTGTACATGTTCTTCATCGGCGCGGACGTCGGGGCCATCGAGTTTGCTGCCACCTTCGCGAGCGTCGCGCCGTTGCCTGCGGCGGCGTCGGCCAGCACGGTCCCGAACGTGCTCCACTGACCTGGCGGATCGTAGAGATAGGTCAACGACGCGTAGCGGACTCCAGCGCCGTCGAGCGGGCGCGGGCTCGCGCTGAACGGCGTCGCGTCGAGCGTCGCGACGAGCGCGTCGTACGCGGCTGCGATCGCCGCCGGCGTCCTGCCGCTCGTAGGTCCAAACGCGCACTTCGGTGAGGTGGCGCACCAATCGAAGAAGCGCTCGAGCGCGAGGTCGCCCGCCGCAGGGAGCGCACGCCATCGATCGCGGCGATCCGCGGTGAGGTGCGACGGCGAGTCGAGGACGAACGAGCGCACGCGCGTGGGGAACAGCGTCGCGTACACGGCCGCGAGGTGACAGCCGTACGAGAAGCCGAGGAAGTTGATCTTCTCTTCGCCGAGGAGCGCGCGCACGGCGTCGATGTCCTTGGCGACCGACGCCGAGTCCATTCGCGCGAGCAGGTTGGGATCGTTCTTCGCTTTGCAGCTCGGCCCGACCTGTGAGGTGGCGTTGAACAGCGAGGTCCAGTCCGCGTCGCTCTTCGGGAGGCCCGGCATCTTGAGCATCGCGTCGACGATCGCTGGCTCGAAGCAATCGACCGGCGTGCTCTCTCCGACGCCACGTGGATCCATCGCGATGAGATCGAATTGGTCGGTGAGCCGCTTTCGCGGCCCCGGCCCTGCCATCTGCGGAAGTGTTCCAGCCTTGAACGCCTCGATCGCGGGCGCGCCGGGGCCGCCGGGGTTGAGGAAGATCACGCCGAGCCTCTTCGCGGCGATGGTCGCTCGAGAGCGCGCCAGCGAGAGCTTGATCGTCCCGAGCGAGGGGTTGTCGTAGTCGAGCGGGACGGTGACGGAGGCACACTCGATCCCCTTGAGGCACGTCTTCCACGCGATCGCTGGCGCGGCGTCACCTGCGTCTTCGCCGGGCACGGCGGTGTCGGCGTCGGCGTCGCCCGCGTCTGTGTCGACGGGTGCAGCAGACGTCGCGTCATCACTGCACGCCTGCAGAAGACCGCCTGCAACGAGAACGAGAGGGAGAAGGAGGCATGCGATCGACCCGAAGCGGATCGCGGACGATGGGTGATTGTGTCGTCGTGGCATACGCGGCTCTCCTTGGCGCTGCCTTCGGCGAAGACCAAAGGCCAGCCTTCAAGAGCTACGCGGGAGAAGCGCCCTCGCTCCAGCCCACAAACCGCTCGATTTTCGCTCACCCCGCGGCGAACAGAACACGCATGTCGCCGCCCACGTCGGAGGCCTTCGCGAGCGCGGCGTGATGGAGCTTCTTTGCCCAGCGCACGGCCTCCACGAGCTCCATGCCATACGCGAGGCGACCGGCGATGAGCGACGCAAGCGAGCAGCCGCCGCCATGAACCGGTCGTGATAGGCGGAGGCGCGGCGCTTCGATCTCGACGACGCGTGGCTCGGGCGCGGTGAGCTTGCGCCCGCTCGGTCGACCTTCCTTCTCGTCGGGCTTCAGCACGAGCAGATCGATCGCGCTCGCGCCGGTGAGATGTCCTCCTTTGAGGAGCACGGCCTTTGACCCGAGTGACAAGAGCGAGATCGCGGCGGCGCGAGCCTCGTCGAGGCGCGTGATGCGCCGGCCGGTGAGCACCTCCGCTTCGTGGACATTCGCGGTGACGAGCGTCGCATGACGGAGCATGTGCTTTCGCAAGATCGCGACGCCACGCTCCTCGAGGAGGCGACCGCTCCCGCGCGTGGGGAGCATGACGGTGTCGACGACGGAGGGGATGCCCCGATGGATCGCGAGAAGATCGCCGACCGCTTTGACGTTCTCTTCGTTGCCGAGGGCGCCGACCTTGATCGCGCGAATGTTCTGCGCGCGGATCACTTCCATGCACTCGAGCGTGAGCTGCTTCGTCGCGGTGGGGGTCGCCGAGCGGAGACCCGAGGTCGACTGCACCGTCAAGAGGGCGATCGCCGCGCATGCAAACGCGCCCGCCCGCGCGATCGCCCGTGCATCGGCGAGCACACCCGCGCCGCCACCTGGGTCGAGGCCGCCGATGGCGAGGACGCACGGCACGGACCCGCCGGTCGACGCGACGAGCACACCTCTCGACGAGGGTAGAGGTGCGGGCACGGCCTTCGCGGGCACGGGGCTCTTCGACGTCCGCGACGTCCTCTTCTTCGAGGTGGACGCGGTCTTCGCGGTCTTGGCTTTGCTCACGTGCGAGAGGCCACGATAGCCCACGAAATAGGGGCCGTGGAGGCCGAAGAGGGTGGTCTTTGCGAAACGGACGGTGACGTTTCGGTGACGATCTATTCCGCTCTCATCTTGTACTTCGCGGCCGCGCAAGCGAGTATACGCGCCAATGCGGCGACGCCCGTCCCGGCCACTGCCCTCACGATGCAGCGTCGTGGCGCGAGCCTCCTTCGTGCTTGCCTGCGCGGGCGCGCTCCTCGCGCCGCGTCTCGCGAACGCCCAATGCGTCGACGAGGAGCTCAAGCAGGATCTCGTCGGCGGTCGTCACTATCGCGGCGTGCAGGAGCGCCTTTTCCGCCATGAGCTCTCGGGCATGGGCGTTCCGGCGACCTACTCGTCGAGCTCTCGCGAGGATGGGCGGCTGGTACGCCGGCGACGCTCGTACCGCGTCGAGCTGGATCGCGGGCGGCGCGTGCGAGGACCTGGGCAGCTGGATCGCGGGCGGCGCGTACACCTTTCACTTCAGCGAGGACCTGGGGCTCGAGGCGAGCTTTCAGGCGACCCGCTTTCGTACCGCAGCGACGGATTCTTACGAGCGACGCTATCCGCAGGTCCAGGTCGAGGAGCGCACGAATCGCCCCGGTCGCCTCTATTTCGGCCATCTCGTGTGGAGCTTCGCGTACGGCAAGCTCCGATGGATGGGCGGCGGGATCAGCCGCTTCGACTTCAACGCGGCCTTCGGCGCCGGCGTGACCGACGACTCCACGTCGCAAGGCCTCACCGGGAGCTTCGGTTTCGGCACCAAGTGGTACTTCGGCAAGTGGTTTGCCGTTCGTCTGGACGTGCGCGATCACATCCTCAAGGAGACGCTGATCGGCGAAGAGCACCTGGTGAACGACATCCTCGTCACGGGAGGTGTCTCGATCTTCTTCCCGTTTGGGGGATAACATCGTGACGTTGCGGAGCGAGAAGGAGGCGCCTTAGATGCAGAAGAAGCGAATCCTCTTCGGCGTGCTCGCGTTCTGCGCTCCGATCCTGGCGCTGACGGCGGTGGCGCAGCCGCGCAAGCCCGCCGGCAAGCCTGCCGGTAAGCCCACGCCCTCCGCGAAGGCGGACGCGAGCGCGCCCTCCGAGTCCGATCAAGCAAGCTCCTCCTCCGATGGTGGAAAGGCGCCTGCGCCGGCGACCACCACGACCGACGCTCCGCCCCCGGCGCCTCCTCCGAGCGAGATGGGCGACGGCGGTCGCCAGTCACCGCTGAATCCGCAGCCGCAAGAGCTCCCGAGCAACGCCGTCGACGCGGGGACGCCCGTGGACTACGACCGCCTCCTCGCCGACATCGCCGCGCTCCGCGCGCGCGTCGCGGCCGTCGCCGACAACCTCTATCAGTCACGTGTCGCGGTCTCGCTCCAGACCGACGGCGACCACGCGAAGATCGGTCGCCTCACCGTGTCGCTCGATGACGGCGTCGTGTTCACCGCGCCGGCGTCCTTCGCGGCGTCCGACATGACGGCGGTCTACGACCACGCCGTCGCGCCAGGCCGGCATGCCGTCACGATCGACGTCGATCGCAAAGACGCACGCGACGAGGCGTTCCGCACGTCGCAACGATCACGCTTCACCGTCGACGTTCCGCGCGACCACAAAGTGGACGTGCAGGTGAAGATCATCGACGACTCGTCGATGGGCGGCGATTTCCCCTCGGATCGAAGCGGCAAATACGATCTTCGCTTCCGCGTGAAGGCGGTGGCGCGACCGGCAGGAAAGTAGGGGCGAAGGCAAAGCGATGACGACGCGCGCTCGCCCCCGACAACGCTCGCACGACGGAGGTCGCCCGCTTCGCTCGCTCTCGATCGTGGTGATCGCGGCGGCGAGCGTGCTCTCGACGGGCGCAGACTCGATCGTGCGCGCGCAGCCTGCGCAGCCGCCGCCAGCCCAGCCCGCGCCCGCCGCGACGACTCCCGCCGAGCCCGCGCCGTCGAAGCCGGCCGCGAGCACGGACCCGACGCGTGGCGATCGAATGCGTGCGTACCACGACGCGATGCTTCGACGTCGCCTTGGGTCACAAGAGGCGATCATCGATCGGCTGAACGAGCGCGTGGCGGAGGCCGAGTCGCTGATCTCGACCGGAAGGCACGACGAGGCGATCGCGAAGCTCACCGAGATCGTCGAGCACCCGAAGTTCGACGTCACCGCGGACTCGGCGGAGAGCCGCGCCGCGCTCTACTTGCTCGGGCACGCCCTCGCCTCGGCGGGTGTCACCGAGTCGGCGCGCGCGTATCTCCGTAAGTCGATCGCCGCGAAGGGCTCGTGGGATCAATACGGCCCGTATGCCAGGCGCGCGGTTCGCCGCCTCGTCGAGATCGCGCTCGACACGCATCAATACGACAAGGGACTGAAGGATCTCGAGGGCGTCCCCTCGAACGCACCCGCGGAGGTGCGCGCCGAGATCTCGTACCTGAGCGGTCGCTCGAAGCAAGCAGCCGGCGACGCCGACGGCGCGCTCGCGGCCTACGCGCAGGTGCCGAAGACGTCGCGCTTCTGGTCCCAGGCGAACTACCTCTCGGGCCTCATCCAGGTCGAGCGCGGACGCCTCCACGACGGCGAGAATTTCTTCTGCAAGGTGGCCGATCCGAAGCGGCAGGACAAATCCGTCCCGGTCTTCGCCGACGAGCGGTTCTTTGCCGTCCGCGATCTCGCGCGCCTCGCGCTTGGCCGCGTCGCTCACGAGCAGCTCCGTCACGACGACGCTCGCTATTACTACTACCTCGTCCCACGCGACTCCGATCGCCTCGCCGAGGCGCTCTACGAAGCGGCGACGACACGCTACGAGAAGAAAGATTACGACGGCGCACGCGACCTGCTCGACGAGCTGAAGGCGCTCAAGGTCCATCATCGGTACGAAGACGAGGCGCGCATCCTCGACGCGTACATCGATCTCGCGCTCTGCCGTTTCCCGGAAGCCGACGGCAAGCTCCAAGGCTTCCTTCGTGACTACGAGCCCACCCGCGACGCCGCGCGCCGGCTCGGACAGAGCGATCGCGGCACGCGCGCCCTCCTCTCGGCCGCGCGCACGGGCTCCGACGCCGCGGCTGGTGCAGACGCCGCGGGCGCCGCGGTCACGCCCGATCAGCTACGCGCCGTCGCCGCGCTCGTGCGCGTCGATCCCGTCTACGGCGAGATCGCGAAGAAGCGCGCCGTGCTCGATCACGAGATGAGCGGCCTCCGCCTCACGCTCGGGACGATCGGCGACATGCAGCGAAGCCTCGCCACCACCGGTGGCGTTCGGCCGGCGGTCGACGAGAACGGCGATCCTTACGAGAAGGCGCAAGACGCACGCGCGGCGCTCGACGGTCTTCGCCGGCAGCTCGACGATCTCGAGCAGGCGCGCGCCTCGGCAGACAAGATCGCGCCGCTTCGCAAGGAGCTCGCGGACCTCGAGGCGCGGCTGTCCTCGTCGTCACCTGCCGCGGTCGAGGCCGCGGCCGCCGCCGGCGCAGGCGCCGACCTCCCGGATCTCCTCCGCGCCGACGCCGCGTATGCGACGGCGCTCGGTCGTGAGATCGAAGGCACGCGCACCGAGCTCATCGCTGCCGAGAGCGCGCTCGCAAAAGATGCGCTTCATCGACTCGATCTTCGCCTCTCGCGCCTCCTCCGCCGCGCTCGGCTCGGGCGCATCGAGTCCGTCCTCGGCAAAAAACGAGCGCTCGAGGTGGAAATCGAGGCGATCAACGCGGGCTATCTGCCCAAGGACGCCGTCGATTCGCTCGATGCGGCCCGCTACATGAAGGACAATGAGGAGTACTGGCCGTTCGAAGGGGACGACTGGCCCGACGAGTTCGTAGGTAGCGAGGGGCTCCGATGATGGCGCTGAACAAGAAAGCTGTATTCTGCACATTACTGGCCGGCCTCCTCGCGCTCTCGTGCGCGAGCAAGAGCAAGGACAAGCCGCCGCTCGAGCCAACGGGAGACAACTCCGCGTCGGGCGAGGATGGTGACGGCGGGCTCGCGGGGTTCTCCTCCGACGGAGATGGCGGTGCTGCTGGCGGGGGAGCGGACAACGCGGCCATCCTCCAGGGCAACGCGGACGGCGCGCGCGCGCTGCTCACGCAGTTCGTCGCCGAGAACGCCGATCACGCCGCGCTCACACGCTCGCTGAGGCCGACGTCCTCCGACTACAAGTCGCTCTTCGACGCCGCCACCGCACCCAAGGTCGAGGCCGCGCACGCGAAGGACTGGGACTCCGGTAAGGCCGTCATCAAGCCGAAGGCCGGCCAGACCGAGATCAAGATCTGGGGCGCCACCGGCGCGGACCTCGCGGCGGGCAAAGGCGACGCGAAGGAGTTCCCCGGCGGCTACAAGAAGGTCGGCAAGCACCTCGTCGCGACCCAGATGTTCTTCCGCTTCAAGTTCGTCGAGGCCGGCAAAGATCAAGGCACCGCCTACGACGGCCTGGCGTTCGTCAACGGCCACTGGGTCATCGCGCCGAAGCCGTGGAAGGCGATCGACGGCAAAGGTGGCGGTGTCAGCGGTGACGACGACGGCGGCGGTGACAGCGCGGGCGGCGAGAAGCCCGAGAAGCCCGCTGGCAAGAAGCCGAAGGGCGGCAAGCCGAAGAAGAAGTGACGCGGTCGCCGCGACCGTGAGCGCGCCAGCTAGCTAGTGGACGATCACGTCTTCGACCGAGAGCTCGAACGGCTCGATGAGGTCGATGTTCATGTTCGAGAGATAGGCCGCGAAGCGGTGCTGTTTTCCCGGGACGCGAAGGACGTACGACGAGAACCCGAGCGGTGACAGCGCGCCGTTGTGCCACTGGAAGTCGATGTTGCGCTTCCGCTGGATGAGCCAGCCGTAGCCGTAGTCGGAGAGGTTCGGGGTGAAGAGCAGGTCGCGTGCCTTCGGCGCGAGCGCGCTTCCATCGTCGAGCGCTTGGCTCCACTTCGCGAGGTCGACGACGGTCGAGTAGACCTGGCCAGCGCCGAACGCGCAGGTGAGATCGTGATCCTTGAACGTCGGATCGTCATCCATCGTCGTCGTGCCGGTCTTCGCCTCGTAGCCATGCGCGATCCGCGCGGCGAGGTTCGCGGGCGGGAGCACGCCCGTGTCCTTCATCCCGAGCGGCCCGAAGAAGCGCTCGCGCATGAACGCGTCGTAGGTCTTGCCCGACACGCGCTCGACGATGAGGCCGAGGATGAAATAGTTGTAGTTGAGGTACTCGAACTGCGTGCCCGGCTTGCGTACGAGCGGCTCGGCGAACGTCGCCGCGAGCATCAGCTTCGGATCGATCGCCTGACGCCACACGTTCGACTTGAAGTACTTCGTCTTCAGGCCGTCCGGCAGTCCCGACGTCTGGCTGAGGAGATGGTGAAGCGTGAGCTCGACGCCGTCCTTGGCGAGGTTCTCCTTCGGGTACTCCGGGAGATGCTTCGAGACGAGATCGGTGACCGAGAGCTTGCCCTCGTCGGCGAGCGAGAGGATCGCCGCAGCGGTGAACTGCTTCGAGATCGATCCCACGCGAAAGATCGTCTCGGGCGCGTTCGCGATCTTCTTCTCGCGATCAGCGAAGCCATACCCCTTCGCGAGCACCGTCTTGCCGCCATCGACGACGATCACGCTCCCCGAAAACGAGCTCGTCTTCGCGGCGTTCGAGAACAGCTCGTCGACCTTGGCCGCGAACGGGTTCATCGGCTCGGGCGTGGGCGCGGGCGTCTCCTCCGCCGGTGGGGTCTCGTCCTGCGGTGGCGTCGTGGTCGCGGCGGGCGCCGCCGTCTTCGACGCAGGACTCGAGCACGCGAACAGAGGCAAGAGGATCGCCAGCGATCCGGCGCGAAGAAGAGGCGACATACGCATGGCCCCGCCCTAAGCAATGCACGCGCCAGCCCCGAACATCGCGCTTACACACTCATGGTGGAGCGCACGAGCGCCTCGCGCGATCGGAAAAAGCGTGTGTGAAGATCCTCACGCCTCGGCGCGTGCAATCTCTCACACGTGCGCGCTCGCGCGATCTCTCGGTCGATCATTCGCTGAGCGACACGTAACGCCAGTCGTCGTTCGCGCTGCCCTTCTGGTCGTTCGCGAGGAGCGTGATGGGCGCGCCGTTCGCTCCTACGAGCTCGCGGAGCGCGCTGAGCTTGTCCTCGATGTAATTCTCGGAGACGTCGAGCGTCGTCAGATTCGACAGCGAGCGCTTCGCGAGGAGCGCGTCGCAGCCTGCGTCGGTCATGAGGCCCTTCGAGAGGTCGAGGGTCTTGATCCGTGACGCGATCGGAGAATCGACGAGCGCGCGGCAGATCTCGTCTGTGTATTCGCAGTTGCAGAGCGCGAGGGTCTCGAGCTTCGGGAGATGCTCGCCCGACAAGATGGGCAACACGTCTTCGAGAGACGAGTCGCCGTTGTACCTGGTCGTGCCGAGCCACAGCTCGAGATGGGTGAGCTCCGGAAACGGCTGGTTCGCGATCGCTCGAACGCTCGCCTTGCTGATCCCACCGGACTCGATGACGAGCGACTGGAGCTTCGGGTAGTCGAGCCCACCCTCCAACGTCATCGACCCTGCGCGGAGCTTCAGCTTCACGAGGTTCGGATAGAGACCGTTCAGCAGCTTCAGATCGCCGGCGCTGACCCACGACACCTCCTGCTCTTCGGACGTCATGTCTCCAAAGAAGAGCGAGCGCATGCTCTTGCGCGGGCCGCATTGGGCGAGGATCGCATAGATCGTGCTGTAGTCGTTTCTCCCTTCGTGATCGAAGCAGCCGACGATGAGCTCCTCGATGAGCTTCGACGACGGATGACGCATCAGCGCCTCGAGCGCCTTCGGCACGAAGCCCTTGATCGACTGCGCGAGCTGCCAATCCGTCCACAGCCTCGCCGTGGAGAACCATCCGCGCTTCCAGGAGAGGTGGAGAAACTCCTCGAATGGCTCGGCGTCCAGGTTTCCCCAGAAGTACCGTTCGTGCTGCGCGAGGAGCTGAGCTGCCCGCCGCGCCTGCCGCGGCGTCGCGTTCGGGAGCGTGCACGTGATGAGCTCGCCTCGCGGATCTCCTCGCTCGGTCAGCCAGTCGGCGTACACCTGATGGTTCTCGATCCGCTCGGGATCGTCAGCGATCGCGCGCTCGAGCGCTTCGTTCACCGCGATCGGCTCGGTGCCCGAGAGATCGGTGATGTCGATGTCGGTCGGCTGCTGGTTCGTCTTTGCGGCGAGCGCGTAGGCCTCGAACGTCTCGGCCGTCGTGCAGGCCGGATCGAAGAAGCCTGCGCGACGAGGAAAGAGGTCGTGCGGCATGAACGTGTCGATGTCGTCACCGCGGTTCATGCGTCCCTGCAGGCTGCGCGCGATGCCCTCGAAGTACGCTGGCAGGCGCTCGTCGTCGGCGTCGCCGGGGACGCAGGCGACCTCTTGCTCCTTGATGTCGCGGACCGTCCATGCGCCGTCGCTCTCGGGCCTCTCGTGGACAAAAAGCTGGATCGTCAGGCGAAGTCCTGGGACGGCCTGGTCTCCAAACCCGCCCACGATCTTCGCGCCCGCGGGGACGATCACCATGTTCACGCCGAGCTTGCCTCGCCGAGCGAGCATCCCATCGTCGCCGCGAACGCGGGCGAGGCTCTCGATCGCGATCGTCTCGATTTGCTCTAGCGTTAGCGCGTCGCTGCTCATCGCGGCAGCGTACGCGATCGAGCGGCTAGCGTGCGCGACGGCGGGGCGACGACTTCTTCGTCGCGGCCTGCTTCACCGAAGGAAGGCTGTCGACGGACGTGCCCGCCGTGCTTGGCTCGGGCGCGGGCGCCGCGACGGGCGTCGGGACGGGCGCCGGCGCGACGGGCGCTGCGGCGGGAGGTGGCTCCTCTTGCTTCGGACGGGCGGCGGCGACGACGACCGGCGGAGACGCGGCCGCCTTCTTCGAGAACACCTTCATCGAGGAGAGCTTGCCTCGTACGTCTTCGGGCGCCGCGCGGTAGGCGCCTGCGCCTGCGCCGACGACGATGAGCACGAGGTACGTCGCGACGATCCCGATCGCGCGACCGGCGCGACCCGACGTGCGCACGGGCTGCGTCGCGGCCTCGGCGAGCTTCATGTCGCTCGCGATGTCCGACGTGAGAGGAGCGATGCTCGCGGGTGCGGCTTCGATGACCTCGTCGTCGTCGTCGCCGAGATCCGCGACCGCGCCGAGCGTCGTCCAACGAAGATCGCCGGGCGCGATCACCGGCGTCGCCTTCTCGATCTGACCCGACTGAAACGCCTGAACGAGCTCGTCGATCGTCATTTCGACCACGGCTTGAGCGACCTTCACGCGCCAAAGATCAGGCTTCATCGTGTCCTCCCGATTTTGGGAAACCAACATCCCAAAAGGCACGACACCCTAGCGCCGAATCCCGAACATGCACGCGATCACCCTATTTTTCTAGCGGATCGGCAGCGTCACTTCATAGGAGCAGTGAGGGTGGAATGAAACGGATCGATCGCGACCCGTTCGGCGAGGCACGTTCGCCTTCAGGGTCCGTAGATCGCGCGGAGGCCAAGCACGTCACCGCGGCCGAGGGACGCGTCGCGCGCGGTGCAGGGACGCGTCGCGGTGCTCATCGTGAGGTTGCCATGCGCTCCCTCGCTGACGTGTCCGAGGCCGAACACGTGACCGAATTCGTGCGTCGCGACGCCTTCGACGCTCATCGATCGGGTGCAGCCGCTCGGCGTGGTGTGCGCGGCGAACCAACGGTACCCGCGATCGTTGAGCTTCACGTCGGCCTCCACCGCGCGATGGCCGGTCGACCACACGCATGCGAGCCCGACGATCCCGCGTGGGAGGACGCCGAAGCCGACGACGTTGTGGCCATCTCCCGTGCCACACTTGTACGTCGTGCTCGTGCCGATCACCTGCGAGTGAAGGCTCGTGCGTCCGAGGTATGTCTGCGCCGGCGCGTTCGACTTGGCGACGGCGCAGTCGTTTCGCGAGAGCGACACGTTCGCGGCGGCGCGCCCGAGCGCTGTCTCGACCCCGCTCTTCGAATTCGTGCTCGGCGTCGTGCCGGCGCGGAAGCGCCACGCGTACGCCGAGGCCCAGCGATGACCCATCCGTGAGAACGCCTTGTCGGCGCACGCCGTCGGGCTCGTGGTCGCGGCTGCTGCTTCTGCCGCGGCCCCCTCGTCGACATGCACGCCGTCGACGTCATGAACGACGCGAAGCGAACGCGACGTTCCGTCGTCGAGCTCCGCGATCGCGAGCACGTCGTCACCGACCTTGGGCACGATCGCGGCGACGCCAGCCGGGCTCACGATCGTGTCGCCTTCACGCGCGATCGCCGCGTTCGCGAGCGGGACCTCGGCCCCCGTCGCGACGTCGCCCGAGCCTTCGTCGGGATCGTTATCCGTATCGTCCACGGCGAGCTCTTCGGGAGCGCCCGTGGGCTCCGCCGAGCAGGACGCGAGGGCGAGCGCGACGCACGCGGCCGGCGCCAGCGAGACGAGCGGCCCGAGCGATGTCGTTGTCGTCGTTCTTGTTCTTGTTCTTGTTGCCATCGGGCGCAGCAAACGCCCAGAAACAAGGCTTGTCACGCGCTGGAAAATTCTTTCGCCGGACGTGAGAAAGGCTACGCACGAGTTGTGTGTGTGCTTGCGCACCCGCTGCTCGACATGCGCGATCTTGGGTCGTCCAAACAGGAGACGACGGCCCATTCGGTGTATGATCTCGAGTCGCTTGGCTCGCGGCGCTTCGCTCACCAAAACGGCGTCATCGCTCTGGCTGATCGCGCTCGCGATCAGCGTCACGAGCTCCGTGTCGGCTGCGCCCGAGAAGGGCGGCAAGGGCGGAGCGTCTTCGCCTTCTTCCTCCTCGACGACGCTCGAGACCACGCCCACCACCGCACCGCCGCCTGGCGGGAGCGTGCGCGCCGCCGCCGAGAAGACGATCGACGCGAAGCCTGCGGCGAAGCCCGGCGCGAAGAAGACCCAAGCAGGCGACGGCTCGTCGGGCTTGAAGGGCGCGGGAGGCCGACCGGCGATCAACGGGCCGAAGATCCCCGACGCGCTTCGTGCGCAGCTCGCCAAGCAGCTCGAGGCGCGGATCGATCGCGACGTGACGCAGATTCGATCGCTTCGCGGAGAGGCGATCACGCTGCTCACCACGTTCGTCGCCGAGACGCCGCGCGAGGCGCGCGAGATGCCGGAGGCGATGCTCCGTCTCGGTGAGCTCAAATGGGAGCTCGAACGAGAGCAGTTCGTCGATCGGTTCCGGGCGTGGGAGGCGAAGCCCGTCGATCAGCGCGGACCGGTGCCCGAGCCGAACTTCCAGCCGTCGCGCGATCTGTTCGCGCGCGTGCTCAAGGACTACCCGTGGTTCGGCCAGTACGATCTCGCGCTCTACGTCGACGGGTTCCTCGCCTACGAGCAAGGCAAGCAAGACGAGGCGCTCGCGCGGTTCGACCGCATCTTGAAAGACTTCCCGCAGTCGCGCTTCGTCCCCGACGCGCATATGGCGCGCGCCGAGGCGCTCTTCAACGGCAAATACGACTACGCCGGCGCGCTCGCAGAGTACGAGCAGGTCCTCAAATACAAGGGTAGCGAGCTCTACGGCCTCGCGATGTTCAAGAGCGCGTGGTGCCTCTGGCGCCTTGGTCGATCGGATGAGGCGGCCAAGCGCTTCGTCGCCGTGTTCGAGATCACGGACGCGCAGGGCAACAAGGTCAACGCCGTCCAGCGCAAGCAGCTCGACGAGCTCCAGAGCGAGGCGCTGAAATACCTCGTCGAGGTCTTCACCGAAGACGAGAAGAACACGGCGCAAGACGTCTATGGCTTCTTGACGAAGATCGGCGGCGACCGCTTCGCCGGCAAGGTCGTGCGCGCGCTCGCGGTGCAGTTCTACGAGCAAGCCCACTACGATCGAGGGATCGAGGCGTACGAGCTGCTCTTGAAGCTCGAGCCCGCCTCGAGCGACGCAGGCAAGTGGGTCCTCGCGATCGCGCAGGGCTACAACCTCGTCGAAGATTGGCCTCGCCTGAAGAAGACCTACGAGCGCGCCGTCGATGGCTACACCGCAGGCTCACCGTGGGCGAAGACGCAGGGCGATCCGAAGGTGGTCGCCGAGACGTCGGCAGAGATTGAGAAGCAGCTCAAGGAGCACGCGCTCCAGCTCCACTCCAAAGCGCAAAAGGACAAAACGTCACGCGCAGAGTTCGAGGGCGCGGCCGGTCTTTACTCGGTTTATCTGACCAAGTTCTCCGGCGAAAAAGACGCGTATCAAATTCAATATTACCTCGCCGAGATTTACTTCTATCGCCTCGACAAGATGACGGACGCGGCCACGCATTACATGGCAGCGGCGCGGGCGATACCGAACGCCGCCGCCGACAAAGAGCCGCTCAAGACGTTACGCCACGACGCCATCTACAATGCTATCGCCGCGCTCGAGCGTGTTCGCTTTGCCGAGCTCGAGGCCCGCAAGAAGCAGCCGCAAGGCTCTGCCTTCCAAGAGACCGAAGCCGACAAGAAGTTCGCCGAGGCGCTCGATCTCTATGCGCAGCTCTATCCAAACGACCCCGCGTTGCCCGAGCTCTTCTTTCGACAGGGCCGCCAATATTATGACTACGGCGTTTATGACTCGGCGGTGAAGATTTGGGGATCGCTCCTCGAGAAATTCCCTCGTAGCCAATTTGCATTGTCGGCAGGCGAGCTCATCCTCGACTCGTTCAACCGCGCAAAGAACTACGAGAACATCGAGCAGTGGGCGCGCCGCCTCAAGACCGCGCCGGCGTTCTCGGGCGAGACGAATCAAAAGAAGCTCGACACGCTCATCGTGCAAGCCGTCTTCAAGCAAGGGGAGCAGAAGTCACAAGCTGGCGATCACCTCGCCGCTGCCAAGGCGTATTTGCGCGCCGCGAAGGAGTTCCCGAAGGATCCGCGCGCCGCGCAGGCGTGCGTGAACAGCGAGCTCGAGGCGCAGAAGGCGGGCGATCATCAGACGCTCAAAGAGGGCGCCCAGCTCGCGACGGGCAAGGAATACCGCGACAAACCGGAGTCGCCGCAGGGCGCATGGATCGCCGCGACGACCTTCCAGTCGATGGGCCTCTTCTCGGACGCGGCGGAGTTCGACGAGGCGATCGCAGGGCTCGCGGACAAAGATCATCCGCACTACTTGAAATTCGAGCACGCCAAAGACGCCGCCTTCAACGCGGTCGTGCTCCGCGTCGCGACCGGCGAGCACGACAAGGCGATCGCGAACGGCAACCGCTTTCTCTCGCAGCACGGCTCCTCGAGCGACGCCGACGAGGTTGTCTTCCAGATGGGGAAGGCGCATCAGAACGCAGGCCGCAACAAGGAGGCGGCGGACCTCTATCGCCGTTATGTCGCGCGGTCGAAGAACCAAGACCACCGCGTGCAGGGCTTCGTGCTCCTCGCGCAGGCGCTCGTGAAGAACGGCGAGGACAAGGCCGCCGACGACGCGCTCAAGACCGCGGTCGACATCGGCAAGCATCGCAAAGGCGAGCTCGGACCCGATGGCAAGTATGCCGCCGCGCACGCTCGCTACATGGAGGGCGAGCGCGTCCTCGCGAAGTTCGACGCCATCCAGATCTCGGGCGACGTGAAGCAGCTCTCCCAGCGCCTCAAGCAGAAGGCCGAGCTCCTCAAGCAAGCGTCGACCGTGTTCCTGGACGTCGTCTCGCTCGGCGTCGCCGAGTGGACCACCGCCGCGCTCTACCAGATCGGCCGCACGTACGAGACGTTCGCCAAATCGCTCCGCGACTCGCCAGCGCCATCGAACCTCTCCGAAGGCGACAAAGAGCAGTACCAGACGCAGATCGACGAGTTCGTCGTCCCGATCGAAGAGCGATCGCTCGACGCCTACGAGAACGGCTGGAAGAAGGCCGTCGACCTCGGCATCTACAACCAATGGACGGCGAAGATGCGTGAAGCGCTCGGCCGCCTCAACGCCGAGCTCTATCCGCCGTTCAAAGAGACGGGCTTCGACGTTCGCTCGCAAGGTCCGATGCCGCTGCCGGCGTTGATCGAGGCGCCACGCCGCGGCGCCGACGCTCCGAAGGACAGCAAAGACGCGAAGGACAAGCCGTCGCCGTCGAAGCCGGCGCCGAAGGAAGACCCGAAGAAGCCCGCGTCTCCCGCCAAGCCTCCGCCGCCGAAGAAGAAGTAACGCATGCGCCGTCCCTGCTCCTCGCTCCTCCTCGCCGTCGGTCTCCTCGCGCTCGCGAGCGGGGTCTCGGCGTGTGGTGGATCGAAGACGAAGCAAGGCGGCGCGAAGGTCGTCGAGACGGGCCTTCCGCCGGCGAACCCCGTCGCCGTGCAGCGCATGGTCGAGGGTGCGTCGGCGGCAAAGGATCCGCGCATGCAGACGCGCGCGATCGCGCTTCTTCGCGAGGCGATCCAGATCGATCCGAACCTCTGGGAGGCGCGCTTCGACCTCGGGCTCGTGCTCGCGAACGCCGGTGACCTCTCGCACGCCGAAGAGCAGCT
>JBGAFW010000143.1:0-16072 GCA_044227045.1 Labilithrix sp. | reverse complement strand
GTCGAGGAAGGACCCAAAGCCAAGCCGCCGGTCGCCACCGATGGAGGGAGCAACTCGGGTTACCAGCGCCCTGACGTCTTGCGCGCGTTCTCCGATGGCACGGTCGTGTTCCACACCTATGTCGATCGCGGCAACGGCTACGGTGCTTACGCCACCTACGTCGGCGGCGAAGACTGCTTCACGTACACCGAGAGCGGGAACCTCGATAACACCGACCTCGTGAAGCTCGAAAAGGGCAACGTGTTCGTCTACTCGGACTCGTACGACAAGCAGCTCTGTACGATCGCGTCACGTTGACGGGACCGGTCGTTCGAGTTGCCGCGCGGCGCGTTGGCTGATCGATCGGTCGTCGCGACGTCGCGGGACAGTTCAAAGCGTGTCGAGCGCCGAGAGGCTGACGGTACATTCCGTCAAGTGCAGAACGCATCTTCGCGCCGTCGCACTCTGGGAGCAGATGCAGATCTTGCGTCTGGCGACGTCGCCTCGCTCACGCAAATCGTGGAAGCGCTGCCGCATCCCGTCTTCGCCGCGACACGTGATGGGGCGTGCGACTTCGTCAACGCGAAGCTCGTCGCGTACACCGGACAGGCCGCGTCGAGCTTGCACGGCGCGGGATGGATCGAAGCGATTCATCCGGACGACCAAGCGCGGATCGTCGAGGCATGGCGCGGTCGCACGCGCCATGATGCATGCGATGTCCACAGCGAGTGTCGTTTGCGCCGTCATGATGGCGAGTTTCGTTGGTTCGACGTCCATCTCGTCGCGTCGCGCGACGAGAGCGGCGCCATCGTTCGTTGGGTCGGCTCGTGCATCGACGTGCACGAGGCGCGTGAGACCGTCGCCGCGCTCGAGCGCGAGCGCGACCGGCTGAAGCGCGCCGACGAAGAGATCCGAACGAAGCAGCGCCTCGAGTCGATCGGACAGCTCGCGGGAGGCATCGCCCACGACTTCAACAACCTCCTCACCATCATCGTCTCGTGCACCGATGAGGTGCTCAGCGTGATGTCGGCCGGCGACCCGTCTCGCGAGCCTCTGCTCGAGACGCGCCTTGCGGTCGAGCGCGCGACCTCGCTCACGCGGGATCTCCTCGCCTTCAGCCGCCGCCAGGTGAACGAGCCGAAGGTGCTCGACCTCAATGACGTCGTCGCTGACGCGACGAGGATGCTGCGCCGTCTCCTCGGCGAAGACGTCGCGCTCGGCACCGATCTCTCCTCCGCGATACCGTCCGTTCGGATCGACCCGAGCCAGTGGACGAGCGTGCTCATCAACCTCGCTGTGAACGCTCGTCACGCGATGCCTCGAGGTGGACGTCTCGACATCACCACGACACCCGACAGCGGCGGCGTGCTGCTCGAGGTGAAGGACACCGGAGAGGGGATGCCGCGCGAGGTCGTCAGCCGGATCTTCGAGCCGTTCTTCACGACGAAGGGGGTCGGAAAGGGGACGGGCCTCGGGCTTGCGGTCGTGCGCGGCACCGTCGAGCAGAGCCAAGGCCGCATCGAGGTCTCGAGCACGCCGGGCGTGGGGACGCGCTTTCGGATCTGGCTTCCTGCGTTCGGTGAGCCGAAGCCAGCGCACGGAGCGGAGCGCGGCGCCGACGTCACGACGATGGATGAAGAGCGAGCGAGCGGGGTCACGAAGCGACCGACGATCTTGTTCGTCGAAGACGACGCGATCGTTCGCCGTGCGGCGGTGCGAAACCTCGAAGGGAGAGGGTTCGTGGTGCTGCCTTCTGCGAACGCGGAGGAGGCGCTGCATGCGCTCAAGGCGCGCGGTGACGACATCGACGTTCTGATCACCGACGTCGTCCTGCCGAAGATGGACGGGCGCACGCTGGTCGAGAAGATGAGCGCACGGTATCCGCACATCGCCGTCCTCTACACGAGCGGATACACGGACGACGACGTCTTGCGCTACGGCATCTCGAGCGCCGAGGTCAGCTTTCTGCAGAAGCCGTACACGATCCGCCATCTCGTCAAGCGTGTCCGCGAGCTCATCGAGGCGCGCGCTTCAGGCTCGAAGGATCATGCGTTCGGCGGCTGATTGACGAGCAACCAGTACATCCCAAACGTCTCGATCGATCGCGTGAACTTCTCGAACTCGACCGGCTTGACGATGTAGCTGTTCACGCCCAGGCGGTAGGCCTCTTCGAGATCGCGATCCTCTTTGGACGAGGTGAGGATCACGACGGGCACGTGGCGGGTGAGAGGGTCGGTCTTCAATCGCTTCAAGACCTCGAGCCCATGCACCTTGGGGAGCTTCAAATCGAGGAGCACCACGTGCGGGAGCTGGCACCCGTTCGCGCGGCTCTTGTCCGAGAAGAAGTAGTCGAGCGCCTCCTCTCCATCGATCACGCGGTGGACGCTGTTTGCGAAGTTCTGCTTTCGAAGCGCACGCATGGTGAGCTCGGCGTCCTCGTCGCTGTCTTCCACGAGGAGAATCTGAACGGGGTGGGCGTCGTTGATCGTCATGGGCTCGCTCGTTCGCCTCGTGGTTTCGACTCAACGTCCACGGAGGGAAGAGAGACGTAGAAGCTCGCGCCTTTGCCGACCTCGCTCTCGACCCAAACGCGCCCACCGTGGCGCTCGACGATCCTCTCGACGAGCGCCAGCCCGACGCCGGTGCCCTCGAAATCGGTGGTGGGGTGCAGTCGCTCGAACATGCCAAAGACCTTCGTCGCGTACCTCATCTCGAAGCCGACGCCGTTGTCGCTGATGCGATAGACCGCCACCGAGCTCGTCATGTCCGCGCGAGACGTCGTGATGTCGATGCGCGGCGAGGCGTGCAGTCGCGAAAATTTCAGCGCGTTGCCGATCAATTGTTGCCAGACCTCGACGAGCAAGAGGCGGCTGCCGCGCACGGCCGGAAGGTTGGGCTCGACGGCGATCATGGCTCGCTCGTAAATCTCTCGCTCTTCGAGATGAAGGTTCTCGAGCGCCTCCTGGATCACCGTGTTCATGTCGACCGGGACGGCTTCGACCGATTGCCTTCCCAGGCGGACGAACCGAAGAAGATCGTCGATGAGGCGTCCCATCCGATGGGCATTGCGGCCAATGACGCCGATGATGCGCAGGGCGCGGAGGTCGTGCGAGATCGAGTAGCTGAAGCCTTCGAGCTCGCGGTTGGCCACCTCGAGCTCGACGAGGCGAAGCTGGATCTCACGTTCGAGCTTCAATCGGCTCGAGATGTCTTGCATCACCGTGACGAAGCCTGCGTGGGAGCCATCGATCGGGCTCCTCACCGGAACGGTGGAGAAGCTGACGTCGATCCAAGTCCCGGCGCGATTCTGCACCCGCATCTGCGACGTGACGGTCTCTCCCGCGGTGAGCCGCGCGCGGGTCTCCTCGCGATCGAACCCTTCGAAGGTGGTGAGGACCTCATGCGCGAGTCGGCCGACGACCTCCGACGCCTTGAAGCCAAACAGCGCCTCGGCGGCGGGGTTCCAGTCGGAGATCCGAAAGTCTTGGTCACCCGAGATCACGGCCTCCTTCATGGCGTCGAGGAGCAACCCGCGCCGCCGCAGCTTCTCTGCGTTGTGGAGGCGCTCGGTGATGTCTTCGAGCGACAACAGAATCGTGGTGGCGATGTTCGGGCGAGCCTGGAGGTCGATGACGCGCGTGTTCGCGAGCATCGTTCGCGACAAGAGGTGCACCTCTTCGTTCGTCACGACACGCGCGCGGTCGGTCGAACCGACGATGCGCATGATCGCTGGGGTGTCCAGCGCGCCGCCCGCGATGTCCTTGATGGATCGATTCAAGACCTCCGACTCCGCTGTCTCGAAGAGCGCGTAGAACGCAGCGTTCGCCGTGCGAACCTGAAGCTCCGTCGTCAGGACGAGGATCGGGTGTGGGATCGAATCGATGATGCTCTTCTTGAACCGGCGCGTGAGCTCGGCGTCTGCCAGCGACAGCTCGGCCCTGCGTCGCTCCTCGGTCTCGATCTTGAGCTGTCGGAGAATACGCGCGTTCGAGATCGCGAGCGCCGCATGGGACGCAAGGCCTTCGGCGAGCTCGAGGTCCTGTTGGGTCAGAGGCTTCGAGGTCGCGCCGCGCTGGACGACGAAGAGGACACCGAGCGTCTCGTCGCGCGCGCGCATCGGCGCAGCGATCATGCCTCGAAGGTCGAGCGCGCGAGCGGCGGCCTGCTCTGCGGGATCCTCGAAGCTGTAGTTGATGTCGCGGTCGATGCCGCTGCTCATGATGAACCCGCGACCGCTCGTCATCGCCGTGAAGATCGCGGAGCGCTCGTCCACGCGAATGGGGCGCCCGTTGAGGTGAAGCAGCTGCGTCTGGGCGCCCTCGATCGGATCGCAGAGGGCGACGGACTCGAGAAGGCGCCCATCGTCGGACAGGAGCCGGATGGCCGTTGCGTGGCCCAGAAACCGCGCGGCGCGCTCGGCGATCGTCTCGAGCAGGCGTGCGTAGTCCGTGGTCGCGTCGGCGAACGAGCGGAGGACGTCGCTCAGCAACGCGACGCGATCGTTGGTCTCTTTCACCGACCCCCCCACTCGGTCATCAACTGCGAGACTACTCGATGTCATGAATTCGCGAGCGACGCGTGGATTTTTGCGGTTTGCACGTTTTACCCTGAAGCGTAGCCGATGGATAGGCGCGGCCGTGCATGGTCAACGGATCGCACCCCGTTGCGGATAGAAGCTCGGGTGTTCGCGAGCGCTCCTGGGGTCGCAATCTGCGACGCGCCGCCAGCGAGCGCGAGAAGGACTAGTATCGCGCACGACGAAGAAGCTTCGTCCCCAAAGGCCAACCGTGCGACCTCAGCCCCTCACTTCTCTGTCGAACGCCCTGCGGTCGGCGGAGCTCCGAGCGATCGGCCGCGTCGTCATGCACGCGCTCCTCGTCGGGCTCGCAGTGGGCGCCGTGGCGTGCGCGTTCTTCGGTCTCTTGTCGATGGCCGAGCGCGTCCTGCTCGAGGGCCTCGCTGGGTACGAGCCGCTGCGACCCGCGGGAGAGCACGTCTTCGACTTTTGGACGTGGCGGCGGCCGTTTTCGCCGATCGTCCTCGCGCTCCTCCCAGCGCTCGGTGGGCTCGGCGCGGGGTTCGTCGCGCATCGGCTCGCGCACGAGACGTCGGGCGGCGGTGGTGACGCGTACATCGACGCATTTCATCGACGAGGTGGATCGATGCGCAAGCGTGTCGCCGCCGTCAAGGTCATCGCGACCGCGCTCACGCTCGGCTCTGGCGGATCGGGCGGACGCGAGGGACCCACGATGCAGGTCGGCGCGGCGATCGGCGCGCTCGTCGGCCGCTTCATCGACGTCTCCGCGCGAGAGCGGCGCGTGCTGGCCGTCTCTGGGACCGCCGCCGGGCTCTCCGCGATCTTCGGCACTCCGCTCGGCGCCGCGCTCTTCGCGACCGAGGTGCTCTACCGCGACGACTTCGAGTCCGACGCGCTCGTGCCGGCGATCCTCGCGAGCGTCACGTCGCACAGCGTCTTCGTCGCGGTCTTTCCAGAGTCGACGCTGTTCGCGCACGCGCCGCGTTACCCGTTTCAACCGAGCCATCTGCCGCTGTACGCGGTGCTCGCGATCGTCCTCAGCCTCGTGGCGCGCGTGTTCGTCGCGTCGCTGAAGGTCTCGAAGCGCTTCTTCCGAAAGCTGCCGGTGAAGCCGTGGATCCGACCTGGCATCGGTGGCGCGATGCTCGGCGTCGCCGCGACCGCATGGATCCTCCTCGTCAATCCGCATCTCAACCTCGCCGGTCGCGGTATCGGGATCCTCGGGAGCGGCTACGGCGCAGCGCAAGGAGCGATCACGGGCGGCGAATGGATCCCGAAGGGATGGGCGGGCGTCGGGCTCCTCGTGATGTTGATCGCGATGAAGATCCTCGCGACGTCGTTCACGCTCGGGTCAGGCGGCAGCGCAGGCGACTTCGGCCCGTCGCTCGCGATCGGTGGCCTCGTGGGCGGGGCGTTCGGACGCGCCGCGCAGATCCTCGTCTCGCCCGACATCGATCCTGGCGCGTTCGCGCTCGTCGGAATGGGCACATTTTACGGGGGAATCGCGCATACCCCCGTGAGCTCGCTCGTCATGGTCTGCGAGATGGCCGGCACCTACGATCTCCTCCCGTCGCTCATGCTCTCGTCGGGGCTCGCGTTCGTGCTCCTCCGGCGCGTCAGCTTGTATGGCTCGCAGCCGAGATCGCGCTTCGAGTCACCGGCACATGCAGGAGAGGAGTCGCTCGACGTCTTGAAGCGACTTCGCGTCGATGCCGTGTTTCGCCGGCACGACGTCGTCACGCTTCGAGCCAACGCGCCGCTCACGCAGGTGATCGCGGCGGTGCTCGCGGCGCCAGAGTGGCAAGACTCCTTTCCCGTGCTCGATGGGGCAGGGGAGCTTCGCGGCATCGTGTCCGGCGATGTCCTCCGCGCGGCGATGAAAGACGAGACGCCGAGCGCGCTCGTCATCGCCGCCGATGTGATGCTTCCCCCCGTCGAGGTGGGGCCGGCGGACGATCTCCACACCGCGCTCGAGCGATTCCTCGGCGCCGGCCTTCACGAGATCCCCGTCGTCGAAGGCGGCAAGGTCGTGGGCCTCCTCGATGAAGCGCACATTACACGCGCGTATCACGACTACCTGGCGACGCTCGCCAACGCGAGCGGTGGGACCGCGGCTGGAGAGCGCCTCTCGGCGCTTCCTGCCGAGACGAAGGGTCTCCGCAAAGACGACGTCTAACGCGCGCCCGCGATCGCCTTGCGGATGCCTGCGAGCGGCGCGTTGTCGTCGAGCGTCACGCCGTCGCTTCGCATCGTGATCCCGAGCGCGGCGAGCTCGCTCGACGTGTCGGGAAAAGGTCGCTCGAGCCACGACCCAACGAGCGCGGCGACGTCACCGTTGGGGCCGACGTCGGCGAGCGATCGCGTGGTCTTCGCCTTCGCCAAGAGCATCGCGACCATCTCGCCGGCGGGGCGGTCCTCGGAGTCATCCATCGAGCGTCGCAGCGCGGTGACGGCGCGATCGAGGGAGCTACCGTGGGTGCGAAGGAGCACGTCGAGCTTGAGGGCGATCGCGGCGCCGCCCCAATAAATGTGCTGGAAGCTCGGCCTGCGAGCGTCCTTCAGCGGGAGCGAACTCGCCTGGCGCTGCCCTCGCGCGAAGCCTTCGAGCAGCTCGGTCCAGCCAACCTTCTCCTCGTACATCTTCACGCGACTTCGCAGGACGCATTGGTAGTACGACGCGAGCCCCTCCGACATCCATGCGCCGTCGCGGTCGACGGGCGGAAGCCACAGATGCGAGAGCTCGTGCACGGTGATCCATTCGCCGAAGAGCGCGTCGTCGCTCGCGGTCGGCGAGATGTGGAGCGTGACGGCGGGGCCGCCGCCGCGCATGGCCATCCCGAACTGCACCGGATCGCGCTGGCGTCCTCGTCCACCCGCGCGCAAGAGCACCTGCACGCGATCCGTCGCCATCCGCGAGCGGTCGTCGTCGATCGTGGCCACCGCGGCGGCGGCGCCTTCGACGAAGTGGCGAATGCCTTCTCGTGAAGCGGTCGTCGTGGCGCCAGGAAGCGTCACGATCGAGAGGTGCGTCCCGGCGGCGACGCGCTCGTCGATCGACATGCCGTCGGAGGCGCGACCGATCGCGAAGCGAGCCATGAAGCTCCATGTCGAGTACGGCACGACGAACGAGCCGTCGCCTCCGCGCACGCGCTCGTGGGGCAGGCTGACGAGCATGCCCTTCGGCGCCGCGATCGTGAGCTGCCCGCGCATGCCTTCGGGCCATGGCTCGGGACGCCACAGCCATGGGTCGAACGAGCCGACGATCGCGCGCCCGACATGTGTGACGGCGGACTCGTCGGCGAGGTCGCTTGCCATCTTGTCGAGATCGACCACGACGTCGATGCATCCCGCGTCACCCGCTACGGCGACGCCGTTGGCCGTGATCGGATGGGCGCGGTCTGCCGGCGACACGAAGCGAATGCCCGCGTTCGACTCGGGCTTGATGACGGATGGACGGAATCCGCGCCAGCACACGTGCTCGTCGAGGGTGAAGCCGTCGTGAACGGAGATCGTCCACGTCACCTGCGCGTTCGGGTTGGCCTCGGCCGTCGCGGCGTGGCTGCCGGCGCTTGTCGGCGCATGGCTGCTCGCTCCGCAGCCGAGGACGCAGGCGCCAGCGCCGATCGCTCGCAGAAGATCGCGACAGCCCATCGAGCGCGATGTTAGTTCTGCCTCCGCTGGTGTAGAAGCGAAGTTACCAACGACGACTCGCTGACCCACGCGATGCGCCCTTCACTCCACCGAGCCCGCACATCGAGAGGAGCCGTGTTCGGCGGCGTGCTGCTTGCGTGTGCGGTGATGCGCGTCAGCGCGGGCTGCGGCGAGGGCTACGAGTCTCCTTGTCACGTCACGAGCTCGCGCCCGCTCTTCGAAGACCCCAGCATCCCGAGCTTGCCTTCGATCGCGGTGTCGCGTTCGAAAGACCGCGCCGTGGCGATCTGGTTACGGCGGGAGATCACCGACGCGGGCGTGGACGCGGCGGTGGGCACACCGACCCCACCCGAGCTTCGTGAGGTCGACGTCGCCGTGGTCGACGAGCGCGGGGCGCTTGGATTTCATACGAAGCTCGAAGCTCCGCCCGATCTTCGCACGCGGCAAGACAGCCTCGAGAGCATCGGCGTGCTCGTGGAAGACGGCGCGCTCGCGCTCCATTGGATCGAGACGGAGACGACCACCGACCCCGACGGACGCCTCCGAAAGTCGGCGAAGACGAAGGTCGCCTACGCCGCAGGAGCTGACACGTCACGCCCTTCGATCCCCGCGGGCGTGCCGTTCGCTCCCACGCGGGCGGCGTGCGCGAAGTGCCTCCTCGCGATCGCGTCGGTCTCCCTCCCGACCGAGTCGATCTTCTTCTTGCGCGTGGATCAAGACGTCGCTGATTTCCCCGCCATCGGCGTGCCACTCGCTCCGCCTGCGCCTTCGTTCATCACGTTGCGCGTGCGGCGCGACGGCACCGTGATCGACGAGACCAGCGACGCGACGTGGCTCGCGTTGCCGACGAGGACCACCGAGGCCGGCATCGCCTCGACGACCGCGCGTACGGATCGTGACCTCGACGCGTACCTCGACGGGCTTGGTCGCATCGTCGTCACGTCGGGCGGCTATGCGTGGCTCGCCGACGTCACGCTTCGCCGCCTCGCCGGCCCGATCGAGCTTCCCTCCAAGGCGAACGACGTGAAGGTGCAATGGAACGCCAGCGCTGCCGCCGTCGTGGCGTGGTCGGTGTCCCCGTTCGACGACGGGAGGTCCGCCAACGAGTCGATCCCGCGGGAGATCTTCACCGGCAACGTCGCGCTTGGAAACGGCGTCGCCGGTACGCGCGAACGCACGAGCCGCGGCCGCGTCGTGCTCGGGATGGATCGGCGCGGGGCGGACGACGTCGGCGTCTACTTCGAGTCGGCGGGTCGCAACTTCTTCGCGCGGGTCGATGGCGCGGGCAAGAAGCGCGGCGGTGACCTCCTGGTCGCCTCGTCGAACGTACGTCCGAGCAGCGAATACGGGCTGCCTGCGCTCACCGAGGCGTCGCTCGTGTTCGCCGAGCAACCAGGCGCCGCGTCGTCGTATCGGATCGTGACGATCGGCGCGGGCAAGATCACGTCCTCGGAGATCACGTGCGAGTGATCGTTCGCCTCTCTGCGATCCTTGCGTCTGCGCTCGCGGCGCTCACGCTCGTGACGACGCCTGCGCGCGCCGGCGAGAGCACGCCGCCGCAGCTGACGTCGCCGATGCCCGAGGAGCCGCTCGTCTTCGTGATCGATCCGAAGCTCGGCATGGAAGCGAGCGTGCGCTCGCTCGACTCGCTCGGGCGCCTCGCCTTTCGCTTCGAGGACGCGATCCCGAACATCGACGTCGACCGAAGCACGATCCCCGGAAAGATCATCACGTTCGTCGGTCGCGGCGTGCGTCTCGTCTTCCTCGACGAGCCGCTCGCGGAGGTCGCCACGACGGTCACGCACGAGGTGGGCGGCCACGGCGCACGAGCGCGCGAGCTCGACTTGAAGCCCTCGTTCCTGTTTTACCTGCCCGGCATCTACCGCGCGCTCTTCTCGCCGAGCGATCACGAGAAGGTGGGCGCATACACCAGCTACGGCACGACGGACGTCGTCGAGGACACCCGCGACACGCTCGGCACGCTCGGTGGTCTCGAGTCTCAATACACGCAGGCATGGTGGATCAACGCGCGCATCGTCCGCGCACAAGGATGGGTGAGCCACGGCGACCTCCTCATGTACGGCGCGTCGAAGCTCACGTACGTCGACTCGGTGTACGCGTCGTCGACGTCCGTTCGCAACGCGTCGAACAGCGGCAACGACATCGCCTCGTACGTCACGAATCTCCAAGAGCGCTACAACCTGTGGCGGAACGATGACCGGCGCCGCATCACCCATCGACTCGCCGCGGGTTACCTCTGGAACCTCGCCGACCCCACGTTGATCTGGTCGGTGTGGGGCGGCATCTTCGCGCCGCTCGCGCGTGGGGATCGCTACACGCAGATGCCGCTGCCCACGATCAAGAACCTGATGGTGTACCCCTCGCCGCGGTTCAACCTCACCCCGTTCGGCAGCGAGCAAGCGCTCGATGTCTTCGTCGCGCACGCCGATGGCGGCGACAGCGCGCTGCTCGACGTCTACGGCCGCGTCGGGACGAGCGGCCTCGCCGAGTATTGGGGGCTCGGCGCACGCCTGCTCGGCGTCGAGCTTGGGCGTCGCTTCGTCGTTGGCGGTGAGCTCGACGTGTGGAGACAGCCCGATCTGCTCCTCCACGATCGCGGCGTCTTCGAGAACCACGATCGCTTCGGTGTGAACGCGGGGCTCTTCGGTGACTTCCGGATCGCGAGCGACATCGCGCTCACGGGCAAGCTGGCTGCGAAGACGGAGGGCTACGTGATGGCGCAGCCCGTCTCGTCGGGTGTTCACGGCTACGTGGGCGTCAGCCTTCCGTGGCGCTAGCCGCGGGCTTCCTTCTTCTTCGGCTTCGGGCGGCGTAGACGCTTCTTGGCCTCTTCGTAGGCGGCGACGACGCGTCGAAACGTGGGCTCGTCACCGCCGTGATCGGGATGTGTCTCGAGCGCGCGCTTTCGATACGCCGCCTTGAGGTCGCTCTCGGTGACGTTCTGGCCTGCCACCCCGAGCAGCGCCCAGATCGACTCGGGCTCGGCGCTGGCCGCCGGCGGCGTGCTCGGCGAGGCGTGCGGTTCGCGGCTCGCCTTCGACGGCCACGCGGGCTCGCCGCGAAGAATGCGGATCCATGCACGCGCCCACAGCGGATCGATCACGGCCACGCTCGCTCCGACCTTGGCTTCGGCGGCGCGTAGCGCGTCGTCGAACGTCGGCTCCCCGCCGTCGGAGAAGTCGGGCTTCTTGAACGGGACGCGCGTGGGTGGCCCGCTCATCCACACCGCCCAGAGGAAGCGGCGGCGCTTCGTCATCGTGATCGAGGCGACGGGCCGCGTGAGCTGGCCGCTTGTCGTGGAAGACGCCATCGCGCGAGCTCAGAGAAAGCCGATGAGCCCTGCGTCGGTGAGGGACTTCTGCGCAGACTCGAGCCAGTTCAAGTTCGTCTTCGGGTTCGCCGGGCTCGGGTGCGGCATCAGGATCGCCTCCGTGCCGGTGACGCGCGTGATGCACTTCGCCGCGTACTGGCCGATCCCTACGACGTGCTTCGGCTTCAAGATCCGGATCGTATCTTCGAGGCTCTTGTCGCAGACCTTCTCCATCTTGCGCCGGTACTCGACCTTGATCTGATCGGGCGTGACGTTGGCGGCGCGCTCGTTCAAGAAGAGGAGGGGGCAGTAGTTGATGACGAAGGCGCGATCGAAGAACGTCTCGGGGTTTGGATTGACCTCGGCGATCGCGTTCCAGAGACGGTTGCCGGAGATCTCGCTCCGCGGGCAGTCGAACCCCTCGATCGGCCGCTTTTTGTGCGTGCGCTTGGGCTGCGAGACCGGGCCGGAGAGCTGCAAGTAGTCTCGAACGGCCGCGACCTCGCCAAACGGAACGCCGGTCTGACCCATCCCGAACGGACCCGGGTTCATCCCGACGAAGAGGACCTCCTTCGGACCGTGCCCATACATCTCGTAGTACGACCGGGCGACAGGCCACGCATAGTCGAGCGGGTTGTAGACGTGCTTGACGGGCGGGCCGAACGACAGGCGCTTGCAGCGGATCTTGAGCTGCTCGGCCGCAGTCACCAAATCTTCGGGAGGAGGTAGACGCGTGGCCAAAGGTTCGACTTAGGAAGCTATGGTCGGCCTCCGCGAGCGTCAATCACCCTACGTGCATTTTGTTCAGTCCGAGGCGAGCCCACGCCGCGACAGCGAGATGCGCTTGCGCGCGAGGTCAACCGCGAGCACACGCACCTTCACTAGATCGCCCGCGTGAAGCAGCGCGCTCGGGTCTTTGACGAAGCGGTCGGCGATCTCCGACACGTGGACGAGGCCATCCTGATGCACGCCAAGGTCGACGAACGCGCCAAACGCGGTCACGTTCGTGACGACGCCGTCGAGCACCATTCCGGCCTTCACGTCCTCGATCGTACGAACATCATCGCGAAACTTCGGCGCTTCGAACGCGTCGCGAGGATCACGTCCAGGCTTCGACAGCTCGCGCTTGATGTCTTCGAGCGTGGGCATGCCAACGCCGGCCTTCTCGTCGACGTACTTCGACCACGGGATCGTCGCGATCCGCGTGTCGTCGCCGATGAGCGATGCCGGTGAAACGCCGGCGTCCCTCGCGATGCGCTCGACGAGACCGTAACGCTCGGGATGCACCGCGCTCGCGTCGAGCGGATTCTTCGCGCCGCGGACGCGCACGAACCCGGCGGCTTGCTCGAAGGCCTTCGGCCCGAGGCCGGCCACGTCGAGGAGACGCTTGCGCGCGTCGAACGCGCCGTTCTTCGATCGATGAAGGACGATCTTCTTCGCGAGCGCCGGCCCGATGCCCGCCACGTGCGCGAGGAGCGGAGCGCTGGCGGTGTTGAGCTCGACGCCGACGGCGTTCACGCACGACTCCACCACCTCGTCGAGCTTCTTGGCGAGCAACGCTTGATCGACGTCGTGTTGGTATTGGCCTACACCGATCGCCTTCGGATCGATTTTGACGAGCTCGGCGAGCGGATCCTGAAGCCTCCGCGCGATCGAGATGGCGCCTCGTACGGTGAGGTCGAGATCGGGCATTTCTTCGCGCGCCACATCGCTTGCAGAATACACGCTTGCGCCGGACTCGCTGACGAGCACGACCGCGATGTCCTTCGCCCCATCCGGGGCGTCGCGAAGGACGGCGCGGCAGAAGTCGGCGGTCTCGCGTCCGTGCGTCCCATTCCCCACCGCGATCGCGTATGGCGCGTGCGCCCGAACGAGCTCGAGGATCGTCTTCTTCGCCTGCGCCTCCGCCGCGGCGCCCATCACGAGGTTGATCAGCGTGTGCGTGCGAAGCCTGCCGGTGTCATCGACCACCACGCATTTGCAGCCGGTGCGCTGACCCGGATCGATCCCGAGCACGACGCGCTGGCCGAGCGGCGCGGCGAGGAGGAGCTTGCCGAGGTTGTCGGCGAACACGGCCACCGCGGCGAGGTCGGACTTCGTCTTCAACTCCTCGCGGACGTCGTTCTCGATTGACGGCAGCAAGAGGCGCTTGATCGAGTCCTTGATCGCCTCCTCGAGCTCGGACGCGAACGGCGAGCCTTTGCGTACGCCGAAGGAGATCAGCTCACGCTCGAGGGCCTCGTCGTCGACGCGTATCTTCACGCGAAGAACGCCCTCGGCCTCGCCGCGCAGCATCGCGAGCCATCGGTGCGAGGGGATCGTCTTCGAGCGCTCCGAGTATTCGTAGTACGACTCGAACTTCGTGGGCCCTTTGATCTTCGACTTGATCGCGCTCGACTCCGCCAAGCCTTCGCGATCGAAGCGCGCTCGTACGCGCGCACGCACGTCGGGTCGCTCGGCGATGATCTCGGCGACGATGTCACGTGCCCCCGCGAGCGCGGCGTCGGCGTCGGGGACGTCTTTGTTCGGATCGACGAACCGCGCGGCGTCTGCCTTCGGGCTTCCGCTGACCGGCTGGTCGAGGATCTTCTCGGCGAGCGGCAACAGACCGCGTTCGCGCGCTACCGAGGCGCGCGTCTTTCGTTTGGGTCGATACGGAAGGTAGAGGTCCTCGAGCTCTGCCCGCGTCTTGCACTTCGCGATCGCGGCTCGAAGCTCGGGGGTGAGCTTGCCCTGCTCCTCGATCGACAGGAGGACGGCCCGGCGCCGCTCCTCGAGCGTGGTGAGCTGCTCGCGCTTGTCTTCGATCGCACGAATGGCCACCTCATCGAGGCCGCCGGTCTGTTCCTTGCGATAGCGCGCGATGAACGGCACCGTCGCGCCGCCTTCGAGCAAGCCGATGACGGCGCGGACGCCCGCCGGCGCGAGCTTCAGCTCTTCGGCGATCGCCGGCGCGAGATCGAGGCTCGGTTTCGTGGGCTTGGCTGCGCTGTCGGTGGTGGTCGCCATCGCTGACGACGCGAGCTTACACGAGCCGCGCCGGGGCAAAAGCGCCAGCGGTTCGTCGACGAGATCGTCAGTACGAGACGGTCACGCGGGCGAAGCCTCCGCTCCAGTCGGCGTTCTTCTTGAGGCCGAGGCAGCGGTTCGGGCCTTCGATCCTGATCACGTTCTTCGCGCCCGCCTTGTACTGCTCGAGGGCTGCGCCTTCGAGCTCGTACACGTGCGTCGCCCCTTCGGCCGAGCACGTACAGGCGGCGAGATCGCCTTCGAACGAGCCGATCGGATCTTCGAGGTCGTTGAAGTGAACGGCCTGCATCTGCTTCTCCTCCGGCTCGATCGTCGGATCGGCGCAAAACACCGACGTCTGGATCTCGACCTTCACCGACTTCGGCGCGGAGGTGCCGTGGTCTTGCCAGTGAACGGCGATCGGTGACGCTTCGCAGCCGTTGTAGAGGCTGCTTCCGTCGGCGCAGGTCGCGCTGATGCCCTCGAGCGACGCGAGCTCGCGAATGTCGTAGGCCGCTGTGCATCCCGTCGCCGTCTGGATGCCGTACGAGCACGTGCGCTCGTCGGCTGCGGCGTGGGTCGTGATGTTGACGTTGTTCGCCAGCGCGGAGGGATCGGCGACGGCGCCGCTGGTTGGCTCTTCCGCCGGCGACGAGATGGCCGTGTCGGGCGATTGGGGATTTGGCGCTCCTCCAAGGACGTCGCTCTCGGCTGCCGAAGAGCAACCAAGCGCGAGGGCGGCGACGGAGCCCACGATCGTGTGGCGCGAGATTCCCATGATGGACAGAAGAACGGCGCGCCCACGGCCGAGTTAAGGCGCAGAGGTCGGGAGGCTCTGCGCCTGGATGCTTGTCAGGACATCGGCTTGCCGCTTGTCAGGCCTTCACGTCGGCCTGGATCCGACCGAACTGGATCTTGAGGCCGTCTTTGATCGGGGCGGACTGGCCTGGCTCGACGGTGTGCGTGACGCCGTCACCGACCGAGTAGCTCCAGGCCTGCTTCGAGAGGTTCTTGAGGCCCCAGACGTTGGGCTTCGTCGGATGCGCGGTGAGCTCGGCGCTCGGCTGTGAGAAGTCGTTCGTCTCACCGAGGTGGTGAGGATAGAGCCGCGTGCGCGGTGACAGCATCACGATGCCGGTGGGAGGTCCGCCGAGGTTCGACGTGAGCTTCATCCGTGCGGGCGGCGCGATCGGCTTCTTGCACCATACACATCGGAGTTGATCGCCACCGGAGGCCTTCAGCACCTCGCGGTCGTAGGCCGTCTCGCGTTTGCAATGGCCGCACTCGAAGAGCGAATCGCGAAACGCCGAGAGCGCTTGGATCCACTCGCCGTCGGTGAGGCGCTTGCCCGGATCGTGGAGGCCTTCGCTGAACGCCCGCGTGAACGCTTTCTCGAGCACGGTGGGTAGCGCGTCCCAGTTGCGGATCACCGAGTCGTGCACTCCGGTGACGGGGCGATTGCTCGTGTCCTTCGGATCGAAGACGAAGAGCGCGTCGTCTCCGAAGAGCGCGCGCGTGGTGGACATGTCGTAGCAGTTGACGAGCTCGCGTGCGCCCTCCATCGG
>JBGAFW010000142.1:0-16621 GCA_044227045.1 Labilithrix sp. | reverse complement strand
GTAGACGTCCAGTCGTTCGTGATCGAGGACCATGTACCCGTATCGGCCGCCTTCCGACCAAAGTTGCGTCCTCTTTTCGGGCACGGGCACGGGCACGGGCACGTGTACGGGCGAGAGGAGAGAAGAAATAGGGACACGCCTTAGTCGTCGTCGGGCGCTCGCGCTGAGACGTCAGTGCACGCGGATCATGCGCGGAGGACGCGCGACGTAGTCGCTCTTGCCGATCGCCTCGAGCGCGCCTTGCATCGCGGACTCCTTCGCTTCGTGCGTGAGCATGACGACGTCGACGGGGACGTCTTCACTGCCCCTGCCCTGCTGCACGAGCTGCTCGATCGAGACGCCGCGCTCGCCGAGGGCGCCGGTGATCTTCGCGAGCACGCCGGGGCGATCGTAGACGCTGAAGCGCACGTAATAGCGAGTCTCGACGTCGCTCATCGGCGAGAGCTTGCGATCGCCGAGGCGGATCGCGCGCGTCATGTTGCCGGCGGCGCCGCTCTTCTTCGCGATCGCGACGTCGACGAGATCGGCGACGACGCTGACGGCGGTGGGCATGTCGCCTGCGCCGCGGCCGGAGAGCAAGCACGGACCGAGCGCGCGACCTTGGATCGCGACCGCGTTGAGCACGCCGTTGATGTTCGCGAGCGGATCGTCCTTCGCGACGAGCGCCGGGTGGACGCGTAGCTCGAGCGGCGCGCCCGCGCCTTCGCCTTTGAGCTTCGCGATCGCGAGCTGCTTCACGACGAAGCCGAAGCGTTCGGCGAAGGCGTTGTCGACGGGCTCCACCGTGTCGATGCCCTCGGTCGAGACGTGCACGCCGTCGAGGCGCGCGCCGAAGGCGAGCATCGAGAGCACGACGAGCTTGTGCGCGGCGTCGCCGCCGCCGACGTCGAGCGTGGGGTCGGCCTCGGCGTAGCCCTTTTGCTGCGCCTCTTTGACCGCCGCGTCGAACGAGAGACCTCCCTGGCGCATACGCGTGAGCACGTAGTTCGAGGTGCCGTTGATGATGCCCGAGAGGTGCGCGATCGTGTCGCTCGCGAGCGAGTCGCGGAGCACGCGGATTACCGGGATGCCGCCGCCGACGGCGCCTTCGAACGCGACGTCGACGCCACGCTTTCGCGCGCGCTCGAGCAGCTCGCCTCCGTGAAGCGCGAGGAGCATCTTGTTCGCGGTCACCACCTGCTTGCCCGCCTCGATCGCGACGCCGAGGTAGTCGCGCGCCGGATCGACCCCGCCCATGACCTCGACGACGACGTCGATCGAAGCGTCATCGAGCACGGCCTTCGCGTCCGTCGTCAGGCGTGACTTGTCGAGCTCGGCGACGCGCTCCTTCTTCGGATCGCGCACGAGCACGCGTGCGATGTCGATCGGCGCGCCAACACGCGCCTCGATGTACGTCGCATTCGCACGCAGCAGCTGAATGACGCCGCCGCCGACCGTTCCGCAACCTAGCAAGCCGACCTTGATCATGGGGGGCCCATGATCGCCCGGATCAGAAGCCGGGGTCACGCGCGATGTTGGGCTCGCCTGGTTTTCGGGTCGGGGTCTTCTTGGGCTTCGTGATCGGGGCCGCCGGGGACTTCGGCTTCGCCGACGGCGCCTGCGCGCTCGCGGAGTCCGAGGGCGGCGTGTCGCTCGCTGATGCTGCGGCGGGGTCGGACGGTCGCGGCTCCGCTTGCGGGGTCGTGGCGGCGATCGCCGGGCTCGGGATCGAGACCGCAGGCGGCCTCTTCTCGCTCGACGAGGTCGGCGTCACGCCGCCGACGATCTTCACCATCAGCGACGCGACGAGGAGCGCCGCCGACACGCCGATGATGCCAAACGCGATGTTGCGACGACGGCGCCGCGCGTTCTCCCGTGCCTCGACGTCGGCCGAGACAGCGTCCGTATTGCCCGACGGCGAGTCCGAGCCCTCGCTCTGCACCGGAGGCACCGACACGTTCGAGTCCGCATGCCGTCGCGGATGCTTGCTGCTCGGCGTACCAGGCGCTCCCTCGGCGTCGCTCAGGCTCGCGCGATCGGGGTATGGGGAAGAAGCACCCATCGGAGCGAGCGTGCGCTGCGAGATCGGCTCGAGCGGGATGATCGGATTCGACTCCGTGGTGACTCGGCGCCCAGCGGCCTTGCGGAGCGCGATGCCCATCTCGGTGGCGTCGTTCCACCGCTCGTTCGGATCCTTCTTGAGCGCGCGCTCGAGCACCGCCCAGATCGCGGGCGACACGCCTTCGAGCGGCGGAACCTCGCGGCGCAGCACCGCCTCGACCGCCGAGGCGAAGGCGCCGCCGCGCGGCTGCTCGCTGCTCTCGGTCGCCGGGCCGCGCTCGAACGGGTTCGCTCCGCTGAGCATCATGTAGAGGAGGATCGCGACCGAGAAGACGTCGCTCCGCGCGTCGACGAAGCGCGCGCCCTTCGCTTGCTCGGGCGACATGAAGCTTGGCGTGCCGACGACCACGCCGTCGATCGTGATCGCCTCCGCGAACGGGAGCTTCGACACGCCGAAGTCGAGCACCTTCGGGATGACCTGGCCGTCCGGATCCTTCGCGAGGAAGATGTTGTCCGGCTTGATGTCGCGATGGATCACGGACGCGCGATGCGCGTGCGCGAGCGCGGAGACGACGGGCAAGAACAGATCGAGCGCCTCCTCGACCGGGACCTTGCCGCGCTTCGCGAGCATGTCGCCGAGCGTCTCCCCGCTGAGCAGCTCCATGATGATCGCGTAGGCGCGCGGCGTCTCGCCGTTCTTGATCGTCTCGCCGTGGAGATCGAGCTCGAGGAAGTCGAAGACGCTGACGATCGCGCGATGGCTCAGGTTCGCGGCGGCGTGCGCCTCACGACGAAAGCGCTCGACGGCCTCGGCGTCGCCGTCCTTGGCGCCCGACGACCGGACGAGCACCTTGACGCAGACCTCCGCGTCGGTCGCCTTGTTCTTCGCGACCCAGAGCTGCGACATGCCACCGAAGCCCGCGCGGCGAACGAGCACGTACTTGTTCGCGAGGACGGTGCCTTCTTCACAGACGAGGGTCGGCTCGTCGTCGCCCTCGAGAACGTCGTCGAAAGTCGCAGGCGACAGCATGGTGCGGAGACGTCGAAGAAGCACCCGGAGGCACAGTGCCCCGAGCTACGAAGATCGTGACGAGAATCTCGGCAATCGTCCAGATCCGCATGCCGAAACCTCGAGATCCGCGGGTCGCACAAAGCACACACGGACCGATGGTGATCCCCATCGGTCCGCGCGGACTCGCAGAATTGCGCGTTAATTCGGCGTCGGGCTCGCCGTCGCCTCGGGACGAGGCGTCAGCTTCTCTTCGAGGGCGGCCTCGAGGAGCTGGTCCATCTTCGAGATGAGGATGAACTCGAGGTCGTTCTTGATCTCGGCCGGCACCTCGTCGAGGTCCGCCTTGTTGCGCTCGGGGATGAGGACGCGCTTGATGCCCGCGCGGTGCGCCGCAAGGACCTTCTCCTTGAGACCACCGATCGGAAGCACGCGACCGCGTAGCGTGATCTCGCCGGTCATCGCGACGTCGTGACGGACGCGAACTCCGGAGAGCATCGAGACGAGGGCGGTGAACATCGTGACGCCGGCGGACGGGCCGTCCTTCGGCATCGCGCCCGCGGGGATGTGGATGTGGAGGTCGGTCTTCTCGAGGAAGTCCTTGGCGAAGCCGAGCTTCTCCGCGTTCGTACGGACGTACGAGAGCGCGGCCTGCGCCGACTCCTTCATGACGTCGCCGAGCTGGCCGGTGAGCTGCAGCTTGCCAGTGCCGAACATCTTCGTCGCCTCGATGAAGAGGATCTCTCCACCGACGCTCGTCCATGCGAGGCCGGTCGCGACGCCCGGCTCCTCCGTGCGCTCCGCGACCTCGCTCGTGTACCGAGGAGCGCCGAGGAACTCACGGACGGCTTCAGCGTCTGCGATCTTGCGCGGGCTGGTGTCGCCTTCGGCGATCTTCACCGCGACGCCACGGATGACGCTCGCGACTTGACGCTCGAGCGTACGAACGCCGGCCTCACGCGTGTAGTGGTCGATGATCTCGTCGACGGCCTTGTCGCCGATCTCGAGCTGCTCCTTCGTGATGCCGTGCTCCTCGATCTGCTTCGGGATGAGGTGCTGGCGCGCGATCGCGAGCTTCTCGTTCCGCGTGTAGCCGGGGATCTCGAGGATCTCCATGCGGTCGCGGAGCGGAGGCGGGATCGGATCGGCGACGTTCGCGGTCGCGACGAACATGACGTTCGAGAGGTCGAACGGGATCTCGAGGTAGTGATCGGCGAACGTGTTGTTCTGCTCGGGGTCGAGGACCTCGAGGAGCGCGGCCGCCGGGTCACCGCGGAAGTCGTGGCCGATCTTGTCGACCTCGTCGAGCATGAAGACGGGGTTGATCGTCCCGACCTTCTTCATGCCTTGGATGATCTGTCCGGGGAGCGCGCCGACGTACGTACGGCGGTGACCACGGATGGCGGCTTCGTCGTGCACGCCGCCGAGCGAGATGCGGTGGAATTTGCGGCCGAGCGCGCGCGCGATCGAGCGACCGAGCGACGTCTTACCGACGCCGGGCGGTCCGATGAGGCACAGGATCGGACCTTTTTTGTCCTTCTTCAGCTTGCGGACCGCGAGGTACTCGAGGATGCGCTTCTTCACCTTCTCGAGGCCGTAGTGGTCGTCGTCGAGGACCTTGCGGACCGCGGCGATCTCGAGGTTGTCCGGCGTGGAGTTGTGCCACGGCAGATCGAGGATCCAATCGAGGTACGTGCGCACCACCGTGTACTCGGCGGAGCCGACCTGCATGTTGCGGAGGCGCTTCAGCTGCTTCTTCGCGACCTGCTCGGCCTCCGTGGGCAGCTGCGCCTTGGCGATGCGCTCCTCGAGGCCGTCGAGATCGCCCTGATCGCCGTCGTCCTCGCCGAGCTCCTCTTTGATCGCCTTGAGCTGTTGGCGGAGGACGTACTCGCGCTGGTTTTTGCCCATCTCCTCTTTGATCTGCGAGTTGATCCGCTCGCGCATCTTGAGGATCTCGAGCTGCCTCGTGAGGAGACGAAGCACCTTGCGGATGCGCTCCTTCGCGTCGACCGTCTCGAGCAGCTGCGCCTTCTCCTCGACGGGGGCGTCGAGGTTGGCGGCGACGAGATCGGCGAGCGCGCCGGGCGCCTGGATCGAGTCGATCAGCGAGCCGGCCTCACGCGGGAGCTCGGGCATCAGCTGGATGACCTGCTTGGCGATGTCGCGAAGCGACATGCTGAGCGCCTCGGCCTCGTCGTCGTCGACGCCGCTCTCCTCGAGGCGCTTCACCTTCGCCTTGAGGTAGGGAGCCGTCTGCGACACGTCCTCGAGCTTGATGCGGGTCAAGCCCTGGAGGATGAGCGAGTAGTTGCCAGAGCTGTGCTTGAGCGCCTTCAAGACGCGCGCGGCACACCCGACTTGGTGAAGATCCTCGGCGCCGGGATCGTCGGTGGCGGGATCCTTTTGCGCGAAGATCGCGATCACGGGTGCCGGGAAGTTGTCGACGTCCTCGACGAGGGCGACGGACTTCTCGCGACCTACGTCGAACGGAGCGACAGCGCCGGGGAACAGAACTGCGTTGCGAATCGGAAGGACAGGAAGCTCGTCGCCGAACTGAACCTGCTCTTCTTCTTTCTCGCGGCCCTTCTTCTCAGACATGTTCTCTCTGGCCTCTCAGGGTGTGGCGAGGTGATGTTCGTTCGTTCATCTCCACCGCGCCGACGTCACCCACTATTTCCTGATTATCGCGAAAGAAACGCCGCGAACCTAGGGAATTTCGCGAAGCTCCTCCGTGCCTCTTGTCACCGCGAAACCGTCTCGACCCGTTTTTGTGCGGGCTTCGTTCAAAGCCTAGCCAGCCGACACGTGCATGCCTAGTGCCGGAGATCCGACAGGATCGGTCCCACGATGCGATTTTCAGGCGCGAACGCGACTCAGCCGGTCGAAGAGCGGGATGAGGTCACTTTGCCCGAGGGCTTGCTCGAGCGTGCTCAAAAGCTCGCGTACGCGGCCGACATCGAGCGTCGCGCGCTGGGCGACGAGGATCGTCCGCGCGTCTTCCAAATCCTTTGGACGTCCGGCCAGGATCTTCATGACCACGAGATCCTCTGCGCTCGCGACCGGCGCGCGCACTCCATGAATGTTTCGGGTTCGTGCGTTCTCGAAGAACAACTCTTCGAGGCCGGGTCCCGCCAAGACGACGTCGACGGGCAACCCGTTTCGATGGAGGATCGGCAGCACACGCGTCTGGCGAAGAAGTGCCGCGTCAGCGCTCACGGGCTCGAATCCTTCGGACGCGAGCGCCTTCACGAGATCGCTTGGGCGCATCGCTCCCAAGTCGACCGTGACATCGATGTCTGCAGTTGCGCGAGCTACACCGTAAAAAATCGCTGCTTGCGCGCCGAACACGTACCAGCGCACGCCCGCTTTAGCGAACGCGCGCGCGAGCGCCGCGAACGTCGTGGCGAGCGGGCTTGGCTTGTGGTTTGGCCGCCGCTCTCTTTCGCGCGGCTCTTCGTGGACGAGTCGCGTGACGGCGGACTTCTTCGCCTTCTTCTTCGTCGCGTTTCGCGTGGCCTTCTTCTTCATCGTTCCAATCGAGGCCCCCATCACGTCCGCCGAGGTAGGCGCCGGCCCTTTCGAGAAGTGCGCGAAGGCGGACGTGACTTTCGAAGTCTGCGCGCCGTGCTTCCGGCGCCTGAAGCGCGTCGCCCACACCACGCATGAAGTCCGCGAGCTCTTCGGACGCGCGCATGGCGAGCGTGGGATCGCGACGCAACGCGCTTGACCAGCGCTCGTGCTTCCGTTCCTCGAGCTCTGCCCACGGCCGCGCCAAGAACGCCCGTGCGTTGTCCGCGGTGATGGGTCGGGTGGTCATGGCAGCCTGAGAACAGGCTACACGCCCGGGACGACGCGGTCGGGATCGAGCGTGTGGATGCAGAGCCCCGTCAGGATCTTCGGGTAGAAGAACGTGCTCTTTTGCGGCATGACTTCGCCAGCTTCGGCGACCTCACGCACCTGCGCGACGGGCGTCCCGTTCATCAAGAAGAGCGTCTGGCCTTTGTTGCCGCGCAAATCCGACAACGCAGCGGCTGCGTCTTGCGGGTACCAGATGTTCGTCTTCGCAGCCTGAGCTTCCGGCGTGATCCCAAGCACAGGCTCGAGGATGCCCATGTGGAGGAGCGCTACGTCGGTCGTGCGAAGCGCAGGCACGCGCTTTCCGAGGATCGGATGGCCCGCGAGATCGGCGCCTGCCTTGAGCGCGAGCAGCACAGCGCGTCCGTCGCCCGAGCACATCACGAGCGATGGCCGCTCGGCGCCCGACTTCGCGAGCGCCGCGGTGTACACGTCCGCGCTCGCGCCGGACGGGAGCGGCGTGACGTCGAACAGCGCGCTCGCGCCCTTCTGCGCCTCCTCGAAATCGAAACGCGCGAGCGAGTGCACGTGGCGGTGCGTCGGGAAGACGACGAGATCGGGATCGTCGCCGTTCGTGAGGAACACCATGAAGTACCCGTGCTCGGGTCGATCCACGCCCGCGCCGGTCGCCTCTTGCGAATAGCGCAGCGCCGTCTCGTAGCGATGATGACCGTCGGCGATGAGCAGCGAGGACTTCGCGACGCCGGCCACGATCGCGCGGAGCGCGTCCTTGTTCGTGATCTTCGACAGCGAGTGCTTGATCCCGTCCGGCGTGGTGATGTCGACGAGCGGCGTCGCGGTGTTCAGCGGAGCGGCGAGCTCGTTCGACGGATCGCGGTAGAGCATGAAGCCCGGCGACAGGTTCGTGCGCGTCGCGCGAAAGAGCTTCAGCCGATCTTCCTTCGGGCCCGAGAGCGTGCGCTCGTGCGGGAGGACGATGCCCTTGTCGAGCGGGACGAGCTTCACGAGGCCGAGGAAGCCGCGGCGGGTCTTCGGCGCGCCGCCTCCGGGAGGCGTGAACGTCTGATCGAAGCGGTAAAACGCAGGCTCGTCGTCACGCACGAGCACGCCTTCGGTGCGCCACGCGAAGAAGAGATCGCGCGCGTTGGCGTACTTCGCGTCGCCCTCTCCTTCGGGGAGGATCAGCTTCACGATGTTGTGAGGGTGGCGCGCGGCGAGCTCGGTGCGCTGCTCGGGCGAGATCACGTCGTACGGAGGAGCGACGACGCTCTCGAATCCGCCCGTGCTCGCGAGGCGTGTGAGGTCGTAGCGAAGGGGTGTAAACGGTGCGATCTCGGCCATGGTGAGCGAGCACTCTGGCACCGATCGAGGAGATCCGTAAAGGGTCTCAGATCATTGGTCGGCAGGCGGCGTGCTGGCGTCGTCGACGATGGTCGTGCCGGCGTCCGGCGTGGCTTCTTTCACGGGCACGGCGAGCAAGTGGACCGCGAGCCGCGGGTCGTAGCTCGGGGATGCCCCTCCGTCGGGGAAACGGCGCAGCCTCGGGTCGCCGAGGAGCAAGAGGACGTAGTTCGATGCGGCGAGGTAGTACGTCGTCGGGAGCGTCGCGGGCGCGGAGAGCTCCTGCACCTCGGCGAGCGATTGATCGACCTCGAAGGAAGGCGCGCCGCCGTCGGCGGGACGAAGCGTGATGCGAAACCCGTGATCGCCGTAGACGCCCACGTTCTCTTCGCTCTGATCGACCATCAGCTTCACCGGCGGAGCGCTCGCGTCGAAGAGGTTTGGGTTCGTCGCGACGACCTGGCCGAGGCCACCGCCTCCGCCGTCGACAGCGCCCGCGTCGAACGCGCCGAAGGTCACGTCGATGATGTTGGCGCCACGTTGCTTCTCGAGCAGCTCGGACATGTGAATGAGCTGCACCGGCACGGACGTCGCTGACGCCGCGATCGACGGAAAGAGCGGGAGCTGGCGGACGTGAAGATCGCCTTGGACCGCCTTCGTCGTGTTCCAGTCGTCGCAGTCGCTGGTCGAGAAGCCGAGCTCGGTGAGGCGCGCGCCGTCGCCGCACCCCGTGACCGCGAGGACGTCGACGTGGTTCACGCCGAGCGGCTCGTTGATCGATCCTGCCTCGTGGTACTGCACATCCTTCGTGACGTCGCCCGAGGAGAGGAGCGACTTGCACGAGCGCGTGGGGCTGTCTTGCTTGAACGTGCGTCGATCGAAGACGTACACCTTGCCCGGCGGCTTATCGAGCGGCGCGATGCGTACGATGCTGCCGACCTCGACGCCGACGACGTTCGCCTGCGGCATCACCGTGTTGTCGGGCTGCGGCGCGAGGTTCGGGAAGTTCTCGAAGCACAGACGAAACGCCGGGAAGGCCGCGGCATGGAGGATGACGACGCCGCTCGCCGCGCCGACCGGCTCCCCTGCGTCGGGGCTCGTGAAGCTCCCGTCGCCAAAGCTTCCGCCCCCGTCTTGCAGCGCCGAAGGAGGGCCGTCGAACGCGGACGCCGAGTCAGCGCCGCACGCCACCACGCCCGCGAGCCCTACGGCCGCGACGAGGCAGAGCGCGATCAGCGACTTCGTCCGCGCGCGCATCATCCGCCGTCAGAGACGCTGCCCGAGGAGCCCGACGATCCCGACGATCCCGACGAGCGACCGTCCGCGCCAGCGTCTGCCTTCGTCGGATCGAGCACGGGGATCGCCACCATGTGGAGCGCCTGGCGGGCGTTGAAGTCGGGGTTCGGCGCGCCGCCGTTCAACGTGGGTTTGTGCGCCGGATCGCCGAGCAAGAGCAGCGCGTAGTTCGACGCCACGCGATAGTAGGAGATGGGCAGATCGCGCGACGACGAAAGCTCCTGCACCGTCGCGAGCGACTGATCGACCGTCTCCGCGCCGGCGTTGATGCGGAAACCATATGCACCATACACGGATTCGTCTTTTTGGTTCAGCGTGAGCGTGACCTGGGCGCCGCCCTCGTACATCGCCGCGGCAGGCACGGCCTGCGTGAGCTTGCCCGGATCCGCCAGCTTGCCGAACGAGATGTCGACCGTACCGCCGACGACCGACGACATCTGGAAGAGCTGCACCGGAAGCGTGGACTCGGTGGCGCCTTGCGCCGTCGTGCTGAGCGTGAGCGTCTTGATCGCGAGGTTGCCCGCGGTGGGCGACCAGCCCGCGCCGCACTTCGTGGAGTCGACCTTCATGTCATCGAGCAGCGCCTGCGGGCCGCAGCCCGTGACCGCCATGACCGCGACCTGCTCCTCACCGAGCGGCACGTCGATCGTCGACGCTTGAAAGTAGTGGAGGTTCTTCGTGAGCGTGTCTTGCGTCTTCTTTTCGCCGACCTCGGGGCCGAGCAGCGTGCGGCATTTGACGTTCTCGGAGGCGCGGACCTCGCGCTCGTTGATGACGTACACCGTCCCGGGCGCGACGAGCGGATCGATGCGGACGACGCTTCCCACCTCGACGCCGACGACGTTCGCGTCCGGCATCACCTTCGAGTCGGGCTGCGGGAGCAGATCGAGCTGGTTCTTGAAGCACAAGCGGTAGGACGGGAACGCGGCGGCATGGACAAGGACCACCCCAGTGGCCGTCGGCGAGCCTTGGGGCGCGGCGGCTCCAGTCGCGGCTCCGTCCCCCGAGCCTTTCCCATTCGACGGATCCGCCCCGGAGGACGCACCATTGCGATTGTCCGTTCCCGCCGCTTCCGCGTCGGTGAGCTGGGACGAGCACGCCACGCCCGCGCAGGCGAGGACGACGAAGCCGAAACCGCAGAGCCACTTCGCATGCGTCATGCATTCGAAGGATAGCATCGGATGGGCCAAACCCGTCCGGGCCGAGAATGAACGTGAAATTGCGATTGTCCGAGGAAGCCCCGACAGCTCGACCCATGGCCACGGTGTCATGGGGAAGTGGCTCAGTTGGCGTGACCAGCCAAACGTGGGAGCAGGACTGTCACCGGCCCACGGAGCTTCCGGAAGCGCCCGTGTCGGATCCTGGGGCGGACGCTTCGTCGGGCGACTCCGCCAAAGATGTTGCGGAAGATTCGGCGGGCCGGCATCCTTTCTTCGTGCCGGAAGCACACGCGGGGATGATGGTGACGCCCAGCGTCAAGCTGGTACGCCCTCTTGGTGAGGGTGGGATGGGCGCCGTTTGGGTTGCCGATCACCTCGCGCTTCGCACGCAGGTCGTCGTCAAATTCATCGCGAGCGGCCTCAAGGACAACAAAGAGGCGACCGAGCGCTTCTCGCGTGAGGCCGCCGCCGCCGCGCAGGTGAAGAGCCCGCACGTCGTGCAGACGTTCGATCACGGCTTCACCGCCGACGGCACGCCGTACATCGTGATGGAGCTGCTCGAAGGGCGCGACCTCGGCGAGTTCCTCGATCGCGAACGAAAGGCGCCGCCGGATCTCGTCGTCGAGATCGTCGCGCAGCTCGCGCGCGCGCTCGATCGCGCCCACGAGCGCGGCATCGTTCACCGCGACATCAAGCCCGGCAACATCTTCCTCTGCGACGGCGGTCGCAACGACGTCTTCGTGAAGCTCCTCGACTTCGGCATCGCGAAGGGCGTCGACGTCCCGAAGATCGACAGCGGCACCAAGACGGGCGCGATGATCGGCTCGCCCTTCTACATGAGCCCCGAGCAGATCCTCGGCTCGAAGAACATCGATCATCGAAGCGATCTGTGGTCCGTCGGTGTCGTCGCGTACGAGGCGCTCACCGGCCTGAAGCCGTTCGACGCCGAGACGATGGGCGGCCTCGCGATTCGGATCCACTCCGAGCCGCTGCCGAATCCGTCGGTGACGAACAAGGAGCTCCCGCCCGCCGTCGACGCGTGGTTCCACAAGGCGTGCGCGCGCGTCGTGAACGATCGCTTCAACTCGGGCAAGGAGATGGCGGAGACGCTCGCCGCTGCGCTCGGCGGAGAGATGCCGCGATCGGTGGAGATGCCGCGATCGACGACAGGCTCGCAGCCCGACCTCGGTCGTCCTCAGCTCGCCGCGGGCGCCACCACCGAGGCAGGCATCGTTCGAACGACGGTCAACACGAACACCCGCAATCGCCTCCTCGCGGTCGCCGCGTTCGGTGTCGTGCTCTTTCTTGGGACCTTCATCGGCGTGAGCGCCTTCCGAAAAGCAAAGGACGCCGGCGCGACCACGCACGCGCTCACGACTGATCCGGTCTCCACGCAGACGCAAAGCGCGATCCCCTCGACTGCGCCGCCGCCGCCGCAGTCGGTGACGAAGATCATCGATCCGGCGCCGCCTGCCACCGACACCGCTCCTCCCGTCGCCTCGCAGCGACCGGGGATTTCCAGCAAAAACCTGGGGCATCACCCCACGGGTCGACCGAATGCTTCTCCTTCTTCTCGTCCTACCTTACCTTCGGCGACGACGGCAGCGACTCCGCCGCCGACCGCCCCAACCGGTCATGACATTTTCTAGCCGGATACGAACGCACGTACTCACCTCCACGGTCGCTCTCTCTTGCCTGCTCCTCTCGTCGGGGTCAGCGCACGCGCAGCGCACCGCGCAGGACATCGAGTCGGCGCGCCAGCTCTACAACCAAGGCATCGAGCTGCGTGACAAGGGCGATCTCAAAGGAGCGCTCGAGAAGCTGAAGGCCGCGCACGCCCTCGGCAACACGCCGCTCACCGGCATCGAGCTTTGCCGAACGTACGCCGCGCTCCGGCAACCGGTCGAGGCACGCGAGGTGTGCCTCGGCGTCGCGCGCATCCCGCCGCTCGCGCAAGAGACGCCACGTTCGCAAGACGCACGCAACGAGGCCGGCAAGATCGCCGAAGCAGAGAAGCCGAAGATCGGATCGATCCGCCTCAAGGTCACCGGCGTCCCGGCCGGATGGGAGCCCACCGTCACGGTCGACAACGCGACGGTGCCTGCCGCGGCTCTGTCCGAGCCGCGCGCGGTCAACCCTGGGACGCACACGATCGTCGCGAAGGTCGGCAATGGCCAGGAGACGCGCGCCACCCTCGACACGAAGGAAGGCGAGAACCGCGACGTCGAGATCGCCGTCCTTCCTCCGCCCGAAGGCGACAAGCCGAAGGTCGGCCCGACGCCTGGCCCAGGCCCCGGCCCCGAGCCGCCTCCACCCGAGAAGAAGAACACGTTCGCGACCGTCGCCTTCGGCATCGCCGGCGTCTCGGCCGTGATCGGCACGATCGGCGGCCTCGTCGCGATGTCGGGCGAGAGCGATCTCGAGAAGACGTGCACGAACAAGATCTGCGGGCGCGCCGACTGGGACAAGCTCGATAGCGCACGCACGTGGGGCTACGTCAGCACGACGTTCTTCGTCATCGCCGGCGTTGGCCTCGTCGTCGGCCTCGTCTCGACGCTCGCGTCGGGAAGCTCCTCGAAGAAAGGCCTCGGGCCTTCCCCGAACACGACGACGGCGCAGGTGAAGAAGCCCGCCACGATCCACATCACGCCCGCGCTCGGGCTCGGCGGAGCAGGTGTCCATGGCACCTTCTAGATCCCCGTCCCGATCACGACGCCGGCTGCTCCTTCGCGCCGGTGGGATGATCGCGGCTCCGCTGCTCATCCTCGCGTGCAACGGCATCATCGGCCTAAACGACTACGATCGCGCCGAGTGCGCGGGCGGCGGCCTGTGCGACGGGTCGACCGTCGACTCGGGCACGCCCGACAGCACGGCGTTCGACACCGGATCACCCGACGTCGTCAACGTCGACGCAGGCGGCTCGGCGCCCGTCGCTTGGGCGCACTTCGTGATGCCCAACTACAACCAAGGCGACAGCGGCCCGTCCGACAACATCGCGACGTACAGCCCGACGACGGGCGGCTTCGTCGACAACGTCTCGAAGCTCGCGTGGCGCGAGCCCATCCCGCAAGCCGAGCGAGGCGCGAAGACCTACGCCGAGGCCGAGCAGATCTGCAAGAACGCCCAGCCTGCGGGTCAGTGGCGCCTGCCGACGAGGATCGAGCTCGTCACCCTCCTCGATTTCTCGGGCGCCGCTCCGTACATCGACAAGACGACGTTCGCGAGCACCGAGCCCACGACCTACTGGACATCCTCCGAGACGCGCGTCGCCTTCGGCAACAGCGCCGCGCAAGCGATCGTCGAGCCCAAGCGATGGGGCGTCGACTTCAACGGCGGCGGTCTCACGAAGATCGACATCAACTCGTCGAAGGGAGGTGTGCGATGCATCAAGGCAAAGTGATGCGCTCGTCTGCCCCGCGCTCGTCTGCCCCGCGAACCGGCCTCGCCTTCGGCGCGATGCTCGTCGTCGCCGCCTTCGCCCTCCCCGTCGCGGCCGACGCGCCGATCACGGGACCCGACAAGCAGTACGACGACTTCTCGAGCTCGGCGAAATCGATCACCGATCGCTTCACCCATCTCGTCTGGGATCGGCCGTCGGTCAACCCGTCGTACCCGAGCGCGCGCAACTTCGCCGCCGCGAAGGCGTCGTGCATCAACACGACGCGCCTCCCCTCACTGAAGGAGCTGCTCACGCTCGTCGACGAGGCCCCGCACTTCGAATACGAAGTGAACAAGACCGTCTCGAAGGCGATCGACCCGAACGCGTTCGCCAAGACACCGAGCGACGTCGGCTTCTGGACCTCGACGCCCCATCCGCAAGGTGGCTTCTGGACCGTCAGCTTCGCCGACGGCTCCACCGGCCAAGCCAGCCCGGGCGACGCCCGCTACGTCCGCTGCGTCGAATACGTGCCGTAGCGCGCGTCATCAAGCCGGCGCGTTGACGGTCAGCGGAGTGAGCAGCCGATGTCGGCGCGTTGTTTGAACCACGTTTCGCTCCGTGATTGCAGGACCGAACAGGCAGTGCACGCTCGCTCATCGCAACAACCCTGCTTTTCTAGGGGAAGGCGAAGTAACGCGGATACCGCGAGCTCGCACATCTTGCCGACAATGGACGCGTCGGCAATGAGCTTCTTCGCCCGAGCGAGGTCCGACGAAGCGACGTCCAGGTTTGCGTGCGCGGGCCACCTGTCGCCGCCGGGCGCGCTCACATTTTTGAGTTGATCTTCAGGCCCTGAACGAGAGCTTCTTCAGCTTCGCGTTCTCGGCCTCGAGAGCATATTGAGACGCTTCGCATGACGTCTCTTTCTCGAGCTCCGGCAGTGTGGGAGGCATATTCTCGCGTCGAAGTTCAGCAACAAACTGACGGTTGGAGCCGGCCTCTCCCAAGCCCAGTCGGCATGGCAACAGCGAAGAAAATACGCAACTATAGTCGAATGAAAAGCTCGACCTTGCTCCTGTTTCTCGTTGCTTGTTCGTCCGAGTCCACCCCTCAGACCACGAAAGAGAGCGCCGACGCAGGGCAGCAAGATGCCACAAGTGATGCTCCCGTTGATGAGACTGGGCCCCCGCTCAGACCGTCCGTTAATCCAGACAGCGTCACGGAAGGACTCCCGCAATGCAACGACAAGAAAGAGTGCGACGACAAGAATAAGCACTGTGCACACATCCGCAGTGACTACTTCTGCGTTGTGGACGCGTGCGCGAACGTGACGTGCCCAAGCGGCTATTCATGTCTCCGTTTGGGCACCGTGCCCGAGTCGATTGTCTGTGATTAGCCCCAGAGATCGCCTGAGTCGATTCGGTAGCCCGCGTGGCCTAAACTGACCTGACCCCCGGAAAGTGGGCCATCGATTCCGCCACCTGATAGGAGGCACGCGATGGCAAGGAAGAGCAAGTTTTCCGACAACCAGATCGTCACTGCGGTGAAGGAAGTCAAGGCGGGAGGGTCGCCCAAGGAGGTCGCGCGGAAGATGGGCGTCAGCTACGAGACGCTCAACCGCTGGCGGCAGAAGTTCACTGGGATGACCGCGAGCGACGTGCAGGAGAAGCGGCGCCTGGAGGATGAGAACGCGAAGCTGAAGAAGCTCGTCGCGCAGTTTGCGCTCGAGATCGATTCGCTGAAGGTGGCTCTGGGAAAAAAGTGGTGACGCCCTCCGTGCGACGGGAGGTCGTCAAGCTGTTCAAGTCGCGCGGACACAGCGAGCGGCGCGCATGCGACCTCGCGAGCCTCCGGCGCTCGACGTGTCGCTACGAGAGCCGCCGAGTCGATGACAAGCGGCTCGTCGAGCGCCTTCACGAGCTCGCCGGCGAGCGCCCTCGCTACGGCTACCAGATGCTGACGATGCTGCTCCGTCGCGAAGGCTGGAACGTCAACAAGAAGCGCGTCTACCGGCTCTACAAGGCGGCTGGGCTCAAAGTGCGTCGCCGTGGGCGTCGCAAGCTGCGCGTCGTGCGGGCGCCGCGTCCGATGGCGGTCGCGCGCCCGAACGAGCGCTGGTCGATGGACTTCGTCAGCGACTACCTCGCGGGTGGACGTCGCTTCCGCACGCTCAACATCATCGACACCTTCACGCGCGAGTGCCTCGCGATCGAGGTCGACTTCTCGCTGCCCTCAACGCGCGTCGTGCGCGTGCTCAACGAGTTGATCTGGACCTTCGGCCTGCCCGAGTCTCTCCGCGTCGACAACGGCCCGGAGTTCATCTCGAAGGCGCTCGACCTCTGGGCGTCGCAGCACGGTGTGAAGCTCGACTTCATCCAGCCCGGCAAGCCGATGCAGAACGGCCACGTCGAGAGCTTCAACGGCCGCTTCCGCGAAGAGTGCCTCTCGCAGAACCACTTCCCGACGCTCGCACGTGCTCGCGTCGACATCGAGGCCTGGCGCGTCCACTACAACTGCGAACGTCCTCACAGCTCGCTCGACGCGAGGACTCCGAAGGAGTTCGGCGACATCGCACGC
>JBGAFW010000141.1:0-16676 GCA_044227045.1 Labilithrix sp. | reverse complement strand
CCCTGGTAACCCAAGTTGACATGGCACGAGCAGCAAGCGACCCTTAGCGTTCCCTTGGTTTGCGGCTTTCTGCGGAGAGCTGAGAACGCCCGACGACGACGCGACGAATGTCTCTGAGCTCCCTGATCGTTCAGCGTGAGATCGCCACGATCCGCGAGATCGAAGAGGCTCTCGCGCGCCAGGTTCTCTATGGTGGCGATTTCGTAACGAATCTCCTCGAGGTGAGCCGCATCGAGGAAGATGCGTTGATGCCCGTGGTCGCCGAGTCGTTCGGGCTCGAGCCCGCGCCGCCCGGTGAGCTTCCAAAGGTCCCCGAAGAAGCAGCGCGGCTCGTCGCTGCCGAGGTGGCCGCCGAGCGAATGCTCGCGCCGCTCGCCGTTGGCGCCAGTCTTGTCGTTGCGGTCGCCGAGCCGCTCCCACGCGACGTCGAGCAGGAGCTCACCTTCGCGCTCGCGCTTCCGATCGAGCAGCGCATCGCTCCTCTCTTCCGCATCCGCCAGGCACTCGCACGGGACTACGGTATCCCGATCGACAAACGGATCGCCCGCCTCATCACGAAGGTGATCCAGAAGGGACCGCGCATCGCGAGCACGTTCCCGCCGCCGCTCGAGTCGCAGCCGCGGTTGCCGGCACGTCCGCCGAGCATCATGCCGCCGCCCGCGGTGCCCTCGATCGACATGTCGCCGCGCACCACGCACGCGGAGCAAGGGACGTTCGTGCGCACGAACGCGGAGGCGCCCGTGCTGAGGCCGGTTCGTCGGCGCCGGGGTCCCCTCACGAGCGAAGTCGCCAACCAAGAGCTCGAGGCGTCGGCCGAGCGCGATGTGATCTTCGACGTGCTCTTCGAGTTCGCGCGTCAGTTCTTCGATTACACGGCGCTTTTCATCGTGCACGGCGACATCGCAGAGGGACGAGACGCCTTTGGTGACGGCGCGTCCCGTGACAAGGTCGCGCGCGTAGGCGTCCCGCTCGATCTCCCGAACCTCCTCTCGACTGCGCGCCAAGAAAAGAAGGTCACGCGCGCGATTCCTTCGCGTGAAGGCCTCGATCCGGTGTTGATGACGGATCTCCAGCGCGACGGGACGACCGAGTGCGTCGTGTTCCCCATCGTCGTTCGGAAGCGTGTCGTGGGCCTCGTGCTCGGCGACGGCGGCACGTCCGGCATCGACGACGCGAGCTTGCGTGAGGTCGAGCTCTTGGTGCAGGCGGCGTCAGGTGCGTTCGAGCGCGTGATTGTTCGACGAAAGCTCAAAGGTGCCGAGGGCGGTCCCGGCGAAGGCGGCGTCGCGGGGGCGGTGCGAAAAGCACAAGACAGCCTCGGTCCGCCGCCCACGCAGGTGTCGGCTCCACCACAAGGGGGAGCGAGCCCGTTTCCTCCTCTTGGTCAGGCGATGACCGGATCGCCGGCGATAACCGGCACGACCATGCCCTTTGGCGACGTGACGCCCGCGCCGATCATCACCGTGACGCAAAAGCCGAGCGACCGACCCGCGGTCGAGGAGCTTGCACCCCCGATTCGCGATTTGATGACGGAGCCGGTTTCGCGCGTGGCGATGACGACGCGCAATCCGACGCCCGAGGCGCTCATCCCGGACATTCGAACGGATCGACCGCCGCCGCCGGCCAATCTGCTCGCGGTGCGGAGGCCGAGCGGACGCCCGATTCCTCGTGAGGAGGAGCCGGACGAGTCCGGCGGTGATGCGTCGAAGGCACCGTCGTCGCCGGCCGCACGAGGCGCCACCTCGTCACGTCCGCCGCCAGGGTCGGGACGCACGAAGTCCGGATCGCACAAGCGCGCGGAAGCACCACCACTCGAGTTCGGCGTGCCGTCGATGCCGAGCGTCATCACCGAGAGCACCTTTGGCGTTGACGCGGCCGAGCGTCAGCTCCTCGCTCAAATTCAAGGGACGAAGCTCCCTTCGGACCCACCGAAGTCGCCTGCGCCGGGGCAAGGCAGTCAAGGTGAGGCGAGCGCCAGTGCGAGCGCGGGCGTGGGCGCCGGCGCCACGTCGTCGGAGCCGGCTCCGCGAACGACGCGCGATCCGAGCGAGATCACTTGGCAGCGCGAGCGCGATCGCGATCGCGCGCTGCAAGAGTCGTCGCAGCGCGATCCGTCTTCGCCACCTCATCATCCGTGGGCCGACGCGGACATGGCGGCGCTCAGCGAAGCGCCTCATTCGCCGAAGGCAGTCTCGCCGCCGCCGATGCCAGTCGCGGCTCCGATCACGGACATGTCGCCTCAGCCGATCGTGATCGGCGCGCACGTGGGGCCGATCGGGCCAATCAGTCCACCGACCGAGACGCTCGAAGCGCCGGAGCCGATGCTCGAGCCGACGCCTTCGGCGCAGCTTCAACCCACGGCGATCAAGCCCGTCTTCCACATTGGTCCGGAGACGCCTCCGCCGGGAGAGCTGTCGCCCGTCTCGCCGGTCGGTCCACCACCGACCCTCCTCGAAGGCGAGCTGCCGACGCTCGAGCAGATGGACCAGCATCACGGTGGCGGTGTTGGGGTGTTTGTCGAGACCGACACCGACAAGACGCCGATCGCGCCGATCGTTCACGTCTCGGCGATCGCGACGCCTCCCGAGCCGATGAAGCCGGTGGTGGTGCGCTACGACAGCAAGCTCGATCGGCCCGACACCGATCCCAACAGCATTCCGGAAGGGTCGCCTGCCGATCCTGTCCTCTCGCTGGCGCAGCGCAAAGGAATGCCACCCGTCATTCCTTCGCAGCCCGAGCCGAAGCCGATGCCCGCATCGGAGCAGCAGGTCAGCGTCCCGGCGCACAAACCTCCGTCTTCGCGGAGCGATCACGAACGCATTTTGCCGAGCGTGATCGTGGACGTGTCGACCGAGTATGTGGCGCTCGTCGACCGCGTCCTCGCCGGTCCCGATGAGGACGCTGAGACCGATCTCCTCCGCGCGGGCGGCTACGCGATGCCCGCGATCATGGCGAAATTTCCCGGTCCGATCGCGATCGAGCCTGATCGCCTCGCGAGCGGGCCGCTGCCTCGCGTCGCCGAGTGCGGCCCGGTCATCCGCCTCATCGCCAGCCAGCGCAGGACCGCGTTGCCGTTCGTGCTCTCGCATGTCGGCTCGCAAGATCTCAACAAGCGGTTCTGGGCGACGTACCTGCTCACCGAGCTTCTCTACCCCGACGCGATCGACGCCGCGCTCGAACGCGTCCACGACGAGGACGTCAACGTTCGGCGCGCCGCCCGGGCCGCCGTGCGTGCGCTCGCCGAGGTGCACACGGGCGCTGTGATCGACCGGCTGGCCGATCGCGTGCGGGATGATCGCGAGCTTTGGAGCCGCCGCGCGCAAGCGGTGGAAGCGCTTGGCGAATCCCGCGAGCCGTCCGCGATCCCGGTGCTCCTCGGGCTCCTCGACGATCCGGCGGGTGACGTCACCGTCGCGGCGCGCAACGCTCTCGTGACCATCTCCCGCCAAGACTTCGGCCTCGACGAGAAGAAGTGGACTGAGTGGTGGGAGCACAACAAGCACCGCCACCGCCTCGAATGGCTGATCGATTCGCTCATGCACGAGCAGCGGGCGCTACGCGCTGCGGCAAGTGACGAGCTCAAGACGATCACGAAAGAATACTTCGCCTACTACGACGATCTGCCGAAGCGCGAACGCGAGCGCTCGCAAGCCCGCTACCGGGAGTGGTGGGACAACATTGGCCGCGTTCGCTTCAGCCGCGCTGCGACGCGAAGCACGTAGCTCGCGCCGCTGCGGCGTTCGTCCCTTCCAGAAAGTGGCGTCTAACCCAGCGGAGCGCACCCCGTTCCCAGAAACTCCAACCCTTGGCGCCCAGAAACTCCAACCCTTGGCGCCCAGAAACTCCAACCCTTGGCGCCCAGAAACTCCAACCCTTGGCGCCCAGAAAACGGGAGGAAGAGGACGGGAAGACAAGAGAATCAGCGCGCCGTCTCGCTGGCGCGAATGCGGTCGAGGCTTTCGTTCTCCGTGCCGGCGTAGGCGGTGTCGAGCCATGCATCCACGATCTCCGTCGCGACCGCCTCGGAGAGAAGACGGAGGCTCAGGGCGAGGACGTTGGCGTCGTTCCACTTGCGCGCACCGGCTGCGGTCGGGGCGTCAACGCACAGCGCCGCTCGGATGCCGTTGACTTTGTTCGCCGCGATGGAGGCGCCCGTCCCCGTCCAGCAGCACACGATGCCTTGGTCGAAATCGCCTTTGGCGACGCGCGTCGCGACGGTGGTGGCCATCTCGCCCCATGCCGTGACTGGCAGCACCTCGACGTGATGGCCCCGTTTCTCGAGATGTTTCGCGATGTGATCGACGACCGAGCGTCCTTCATCGCTGCCGATGAGGAGCTTCATGAGGTCAACCTCCCGCGTGCAGTCGCGCGCGCCAATCGGACGGCAAGTCGAGGAAGCCGTCGTTGTAGAGCATGTCGTAGACCGCGTCGCACACGACCTCGCAGAGCTCGCTGAAGATCGCCGGGTCGGCGACGAGACGCACGGTCTCGGAGCGGAATTGGCCAACGTTGTCGCGTACGCGCGTCAGCATTTCGTCCTCGGTGAAAGGAACGAGACGCTGGAGAAAGCGTCGCTCGAACGCCTGACGAAAGACGGGAAACGTCGACGCGCTGATCTTGTAGCCGGCGATCGTCTTGGCGTCCGCCAGGCGGGCCTCTTTGACGACTTCCCATGCGAGCTCACCAAGCTGGGGCGGGAGCTCGACGGTGAAGAACGCCGTCAGCACCTCGTTCAAGTACTTCACGAGGACGTTCAGCTCGGGCGTGGTGCGGGAGAGGAAGTCGTTTCGAAGCTGCTTGAGCATCGTGAAGTAATGCTCTTTTGCGCGCTCTTTGATCTTGGGTTGCGCGTACTGGAAGCTGTCGAGCAGCTCGATGATCTGGTCCTGCGAGCGATGCAGCGCGTGGTACATCGCCTGGTCGGCGTAGCGCATCGCCTTTACTTCGTCCTTGGAGCCTCGGATCTTGTCGCCGAGCTCGCTCTCGAAGAAGAGGCGGGCGAATCGCTTTGCGACCTCGCCGAGCTTTCGCTCGATGAGCGTGGCGAGCTTGTTTGGCCGGAAGACGCGACCAAGCATCTCCTTCAGGCTTTGAATGAGCTCGATCTCGAGCTGCGCCCGGTCGGCTGCGTTCGGTGGACGCATGCTCGTCGGCGGACGTGCAGCCTCCTTGAGGCTTTGCAGCTCTGCGATGACCTGCGCGGTGACGGCGTCGAGCTCGGCGTTCGTCTCGAGGTCGGCGCGGTAGTGAATGACCTTTGCCTCGAGCTGCTCGTCGCGCAGGGCGAGCGCGATGTCGGCGAGCGACATCTTCGCGGCCGTCGTCATGAATCCATCGGGCGTCGGAATCGGCGCCATCCCACCACGTCGGCTCGATGGAGGTGCGGGCGGAGCCTGCGGTGAAGAGGGAGCCGCGACAGCGCCAGGAGCGGAGCCTGCGCCGGAGCCCACGGACGGAGACGAGGAGGTTGCTGGAGTTGGAAGGGGCGGTGGAAGCCGGCCACGCTTCTCATCAGCATCGGGCATGCGGCGATGATACACCCCAAGGATACGCCATGTGTCTCTTCTCACTTCCCATCCGGCACGTTTCAAAGACGCGGATCTTTGCCCGTCCGCTACGCGAGGGGACGGCGACCGCGGGAGACCGCCAGTTTCTCGCCTATTCGATGAGTCTCGATGCGGATGGCGAGCTTGCGATGGTGCTCCCGCTCCCTGTCCCCAAAGGCTGCCGTGAGGACGCGGTCGTTTTTCGAGACATGTCCGGCGCCAAGAATTTTTTCGATCTTCTCGATGCGATGTTCCCGATGGATCTCTCGCGATTCGAGCAGCAGCACGGCACGCTCGGCGCACGTTCGCGGCAGGCGTTGCTCGAGGTGCACGCCGTCGGTGACTTCGAAGCCTCCTTCGTCCCGTCGCGCGAGGACTTCTCACGGCTCGATCCGCGCTTCCAACTCTCTTCGGACGTCTGGGATGCGCTCCCTCAGTACGCCGATTGGGGGTTCTGCGTGTTCAAGCTCCACGCGCGTGACCCACACGAAGGCGACAGCGAGCGAGGCCACGGCCGAGGCGACGAACGAGGCGGCGACGGCCATGACGAGGAGGGCGGTCTCCTCTCGAAGATCCGAAAGGTATTTCGACGGCGCCCGGCTCCGCGGCCAGCGGCCACACGCGAGTACCATCCGATGGCGTTCGAGTTTCCGCGCCGCGATCCGAGCCAGCTCTTCTTCCCGACGGTCCACGTGCACGACGGTAAGGTGCACGAGACGGCGCACTTCGATCACTCTCTGTACTGTCAGGTCGACACGACGTTGATGGTCGCGCCCGCGAAGGCCAAGTCAGGCGACCCGGACTGGGAGCCCTCGATCAACCCTCTCGGAAACGGGTTGCCGCCCGAGGTCGTCGCGTTCCTCGAGCGTGGCGCCAAGGCGTTTCGTCTCCAGATGAAGGGCGATTTCGCGAACCGCGACGTCGTCGTGTAGCGCGAGCCGTGCGTGTAGCGCGAGCGTGCGTGTAGCGCGAGCGTGCGTGGAAGCGGGTGTCAGCAGACCGTCACCCACTCGACTGTCATCCAACCGGCATCTCGAAGAAGTCGTTTGGTGGGTGCCACGGACGGTGTTTGTCGAAGCTGTCGAAGATCGCAACGTTCCGTGCGTGGTCGCTCGGCCGGCCAGTCATGCGCGTGACGTGCGGCGTGGCGCTTCGGTTGGGCGCCAATTTGCAGACGGGGACCTGCGCGCCAAATCGACCCGACTGCGCGCGGAGGAATCTATCCATGACGAAGACTCTCGACATCGAAGCGCTTGAGACCAGTTTTGCACTCGTGGCCGCGCAGGAGACCGCGTTGGCGGAGCGCTTCTACGCGATTTTCTTCGAACGTTATCCGCAAGTACGCCCGATGTTTGGTCGTCGCTCTACGGCGGAGCAAGCGAAGATGCTGACGCAAGCGCTTGCGGCGGTCGTCGAGCACCTCGAAGACGGCAAATGGCTTGGTGACACGCTGACGGCGATGGGCGCGCAGCACGTGTCCTACGGCGTCACCGACGAGATGTACGACTGGGTTGGCGAGTGCCTCATCGCCGCGCTCACCGAGATCGCGGGTGACGCGTTCACGCCGCGCGTAAAAACCGCATGGATCGACGCCTTTGGCGCGATCGCGGGCGCGATGAAGGCGGGCGCAGCGAGCGTCCAAGGACCGAAGAGCAGCGCGGCATGAGCAACGCTGCGGTGCACGTCGATCGCCTCGATCGCGTTGCGCATTTAGGCGTGAATGGCCGCACCATCTCGGCCGAGCAACGCATGCGCCTGCGCGCCGTGCTCGAGAAGAACCTCGCGAGCCGGCGCTCCCTTCCACCATTGCTCCGCCCGCACGCGGAGTAGCGGCCTTTTGTGCACCGTGCGTGCGCGCACGCCGACCGCACGTTCGGCGCACGCCCCTCGCACACGTCCCTTCCGCGCGCCGACCGCACGTTCGGCGCACGTTGATCCTCGCACACGTCTCTTCCGCACGCCGACCGCACGTTTGGCGCACGTTGATCCGGTGGCGCCTCGCGCCTCGCGCCTCGCCCGACTACTGCGCCGGCGGTGGGCGGGTGATCGACCGGAGCGCGTTTGGCTCTTGGGTCGCGGCGGCGGCGCTGAAGCGGTTGATGAAGCGCATCTTCTCGGAATACGCGAAGAGGTCTTCTTGGATTCCGACGTGGAGGCGCTCCTGCTGTTCGCGCCACCACGCGGCGGTCGCGAGATCGCCGTGGAGCTCCATGAAGATGTCGCGCTGCGGGCCTGGCGGGAAGAGGAACGTCGGGAACTGCTCGGGGAAGACGTCGCCCTTCTCGACGTTGAACCAGCCGCTGTCGCTCGCCGCCATCTCCTCGATGTCGTCGCGTGGCCTCGGCATCGTGCGGAAGCGGCAATCGGTGAGCTCGCATAGCTCGTCGTAGTCGTAGAAGACGATCCTGCCATAGCGCGTGAGGCCGAAGTTCTTGAGGAGGAGGTCGCCCGCGAAGATGTTCGCGCCGGCGAGCTCCTTCAGCGCGCGGCCATACTCGTCGATCGCTGCGCGCTGCTTCTCGGGATCGGACTCCACCTTCTTCAAATACACATCGAGCGGGATGAGCCGTCGTTCGATGTAGAGGTGGCGGATGACCATCTGGTCGCCGTCGCGCTCGAGCACGGAGGGCGCGAGCTTCTCGAGCTCCTCGATGAGCGCCTTGTCGAGTCGGTCGATCGGAAACGCGACGTGCTGGTACTCGAGCGTGTCGCTCATGCGGCCGACGCGGTCGCGGAGCTTCACGAACTTGTATCGCTCCTCGACTCCTTTGCGATCGATGTCCTTTGGCGGCGGAAACCAGTCGCGGATCACCTTGAAGACATACGGGAACGACGGCAGCGTGAAGACCACCATGACCATGCCCTTCGTGCCTTCCGCGAGCATGAACGTGTCGGTCGAGTGCTTGAGGTGCTGTTCGAGGTCGCGGAAAAAGAGCGTTTTGCCCTGCTTTCCGAGGCCCACCATCGTGTAGAGCTCCGCCTTCGACTTGCTTGGGACGATCGACTGGAGGAACTCGACGTACGCCGAGGGCACCTCCATATCGACGAAGAAGTAGACGCGGCCGAGGCTGAAGAGGCGGCCCACGTTCTTGCGATCGAGGAGGATCGTGTCGACGTAGACCTTGCCGCTGTCGTCTTGAAGGAGAGGGACGATGAACGGCGTGATGCTCGATCCGTTGACGACGCGGCCAACGGCGTAGGCGCCCTTGTTTCGGAAAAAGAGCGATCGAAGGACGTGCACCTGGAAGTTGGGACGGCGCTCCCATCCTTCGGGGAAGTGGTCGCTGACGGCGCGCCCCATCCACTCGACGTCGCGGTCGAGGTCGGCGAAGTCGCGATGAAGACCGAACGCCTCGATTGCTTCGCGGAACGCGGGGCGGAGATCGAGCCCTTCCGGGTAGTAGCAGCGGTAGGTGGGCTCTTCGCCGTCGAGGTGCTCGGTCGAGATCGCGGGGCGGCGAAAGATGTAGTCGTTTCGGTAGTAGCGGCGATCGAGCACGCGTCGCGCGACGGAGTTGAAGAACGTCTCTGCGCACTCGGGTTGATGGTGCTCGTGGAGCATCCCGATGTAGGCGCGCTTGATCGCGGGCCAGATGGCCTCTTCCAGCACGAGACCTTCGAGGGCCGTGTGCACGGCGTCGACGCCTTCACGGACGCGCTGATCGTACATGTCGATGCGCGCTCGCGCGGCGTCACGGACACCCGCCCAATCGGCGCGCTCCCACCGCTCCTTCGCGTGTGCGCTCGTGGCGCGAAAGAGTCGATAGTGGCGATCGAACCCGTCGAGGATGGTGCGGGCGAGCGCGGCCGGGCTCGGCAAGCGCGCAGCCACCGCGAGGGCAGAAGACGAGGACGCGGGCGGCGGCGGTGCGGAGGTCGACGAGGTCGACGACGTCGACGATGTAGACGATGTAGACGGTGATGCGGGCGAGGGCGCGTCGGGCGGGGTCACACGAGCACTTTATCCTTAATTCTTGGTCATCGCGGCCGTTGCACGAATCAAGGCGACCAATGCGACTCGTTCGAAAAGCAAGCTCCAGCAACACCACCACGACCGCGACGCCCTCGACGCCGCCTCTCTCGGGAACCGCCGGCAGCAACGTGAGGCCACCATTCGTCGAGCGCAAAACCACGAAGATGGAGGTCGTCGACGCACGGCTTCTCGCGATGGCACGCGGCGCGGACAGCAAAGGCCCGCGCGCAGGCGCCGCCTCGTCGGATCCGTCGCCCCGCAAGAGCCAGGCGCCGGTCGTTCGTGTGTTCTCGTCGGGTCCTCCGGCCGAGGACGATCCGTTTGGCGGCTTGATTCCCGTGTACGACGAGCCTGTGCACAGCGAGCCGTTCTCACGAAGGCCAACGATTCCAGGGCCGCCCGCGATCATGGATGAGGAAATCTTCACCGACCGGACGAGCCTCTGCACCGGGCAAGCGCAGCCGCAACCGCAGCCGCAGCCGCAAGCGCATCCGGCCGCCGCATCTCCCGTGGTCAAGGCGCAGCCGGTGAAGAAGAAGGTGAGCATCCGCCCGAAGGCGCATCCGTACACCGACGCGATCTATGCTGCGCAAGAGATCGAAGAGAGCCTCGAAGACGTGACGTCGCTCGTGCTCGACGGATGGATGGAGGAGGCTCAAGAGCCTGAGCCGTTCTCGCTCAAGCCGATCTACTACACGAACGAGCACGCGGCGCCGCGTCCGCGCCCGTCTCAACCCGCGCCGGGCCGCAAGAGCATCCGCGTCCGGGCACGCGCGAGCGCGCCGCCGCCGCAGTAGCTGGCGCTCGCAGCGCGCCTCACTCGTTCGAGCAGACGACGTCGTCGAACATCGCGGTCACGTCCGTCGCGGGCGGTGGTGAGAAGACGCCGACCTCGATCGCGGCCTTCGTGACGTCGATCGGCGCGTCTTTGATGTCGACGTGATGGACGTGCGGCGCGTCGTTGTCGAGCGACCACACGACGTTGCCGGTGTTGGCGACCAAGATGCTGATCGTCGCGAAGCGATCGTGGACGTCGATCTTCGCGCCGTCGCCAAACTCCTGCTTGCCGAAGGTGCCAAACACGTTCCAGCCGTCGGGCTCGATGTCGAAGAGCATCGAGCCTCCGCTCACGTCGATACGCACGACCGTCTGCTTGTTCTTCGGGTCGACCTGCGCACGCGCGAGGTTGACAGCGACGAGGCACTTGATCGACTTCGCGCCCGCGGGCGGCGCGAGTGCTTTGCGCATCGCTGCCTCTTTGCCGCGGTTCTTGTCCGTCGCGCGCGCGACGAGATGACCCGACGCGATCGACATGTCTCCATGCGCGGAGTCCCATCCATGCGGAATGGGCGCGCCGTCTTCGAACGAGTCGTTGAAGAACGTGCCCGTCGGGGTTGGCGGCGGAGGCTCGTCCGACGAGCAGGCGGCGAGCAGCGAGGCGATGGCGACGGCGCCGATCAGCGGTACGACCGCGGCGCTTCGGGGTTCGAGATGCGCGCGGGGATGCGCATTCACAAAACGCTCGCGGTCACCACTCGACGCGTTCATCACCACTTCCACCAAAGATCGTCGGCACGGATTCATAGTGAGGGAGGTCGTCTCGCACGGGGTTGACGGCGAATTTGCACTGAATGTGAAACTGCGGCTTGAACCGATCACGGCCCGACCGAGGAAGGAGAAAGCCGTTCACTCCGCGGATGCCGTAGTGCGTGACGTCCGCGAAGAGACGTGTGCCGCAGCGCGCGCAGGTGAAGCGAGGCGTCGTCTTGAGCTTCCAGGTGAACGTGTCGCCGCGCTTGATGACCACCTTCTCGGCGCGGAACATGACCTCTGGGACATACGCGGCGCCGTGGACCATCTGGCAGTCGTCGCAGTGGCAGAAGAACTGCGCCATCGGCTCGCCGATGAGCTCGATCTCGACCGCGCCGCATGGACAATGAACGGAGAGGGTGGCTTCATCCATCGTGATCACCAAGGCGCGACATCGTAGTTCTTCAGAAACAAACCAAATACACGATCCCCGCGAATTCCGCGCACGATCGGATCGAGCACGCGCGCGGCGCCGTCGATTCCGTCGAGCGGCGGAACGAAAGGTGGGCGTGAACTCGAGCGCTTCAGGATCGCCGATTGGTCGCTGACCCATCCGGGATCGACCGCGTTCATGTAGATGCCGTGGTTTCGCGCGAGCGGCTCGGCGCTCGTACGGACCAGCATGTGGAGCGCAGCTTTGGCCATGTTCGTATGGGGATGCTTGCCCGACTTTTCGGGCCCGTCGAACTGTCCTTCGATGGCCGAGACCTGCACGACGTAGCGGTCCTCGAAACGCGACGCGACGAAGAGCGGCTGTAGGCGCGCGGTGAACGCCCACGGCGCAAAGACGTTCACGAGCTGCACCTCGAAGAACTCCGCCATCGAGATGTCTTCCAGCGGGAGATCCCACGTGTTCTTCGCGTTCTTGTCGACCCATTCACCGTGATCGGGGTCTTTCACGAGCGGCGCGCCCTTGTCCGCGACGAGGGCCGCCATGGGATCTTCGACCATGGCCCCACGCCAAGAGATCGCCTCGCCGCTCGTCAGAAGGAGGCGCGTGCGCTGGTCGCGTTCCCGCTCGGCTTCTTCGAGGGCCGGCGAGCTCCGGATCGTCTGCGCGGCGAGGTTGATGAGGAAGTCGAGCGGCTCTCTTCGCGCGAGCTCGGCGTCGAGGAACGCGTGCGCGGCGCGGATGTCGCGGAAGTCGATGCCCTCGATCCGCAGGCGATCGCGGAAGGAGCCGTAGTCCTCCTCGGAGGCGAAGCGGCGCGCGGCGTCGCTTGGATAACGCGTGGTGATCGTCACGGTCGCGCCGCCTCGGAGGAGCATCAAGGCGGCGCGGTAGCCGATCTTCGTGCGGCCGCCGGTGATGATCGCGCGCCGTCCCTCGATCCCGCGGAGCGACGGTACGCGCTTTCCGAAATTCGCGTCTCCGCACGGGACGCAGAGCGAGGCGTAGAACGGGTGGAGCGTCTTGAACGCCTTCTTGCAGACGTAGCAATGCGCGTGGTTCGGGAGGTCGCCGGGCGAAGAGCGCGGAGAAGAGGCGGCGTCGCCGGGTAAGTCGCCGGGTAAAGGAGAAGAGCTCGAAACGACGCGTCCGGTCTTCGCGCGGAGCTCGTCGCGTGTCTCTTGCGCGGCATGACGGCGCCGGAGCTTCTGCCGTCGCTTCACGCGGCGCGCGGCCTCGACGACGGCGCGCTCGAGCTCGGGTGTGACCTCGCCACGATCGATCGCAGCGAGCGCCTCTCTCCACACGCGGTCGACGTCCTTCTCTTCCTCTTCTACGGCCATGACCACCCGCGCATGAACCCAAAGCGCGACCGGATTCGAACCGGCGTCCTTCTAACTTGGATGCTAGACGCGTCGACCACTGCGCTACGAGCTTTGGACTTGGGAGATTAACCCAAACCCACGCACGCGAGCGGGAAGAGAGCACGAGAATCTTCGAGGGGCCTCGAGCGCGTGCCGGTGCGCGCGAACCCGAAGCGCTCGCTAGCTCTCACCGCGCCGCCGTCGGGCGCAGTCAGACGCATTGTAGGGGTGGCTCGCGTGGTCGCTCGGGACCGGAGACCCAAAGCGCGACCGGATTCGAACCGATGTCCTTCTGGTTATGAGCCAGACGCGTCGACCACTGCGCTACGAGCTTTGGACGTTCGAGATTATCGCGACTTGAGTATCCTCGCTGCAAATGGGTGGGCTACTCGAGACGGTCGTGCCGGACAACGTGTGGGTCGCGCGGGCGCCCTTTCGATTCATGGGGCTCGTCGAGATCGGGACGCGGATGACGGTGCTTCGCTGCGGCGACGGGCATCATGATCTCGTCATCCACTCGCCGATCGCGATCTCACCGGAGCTCAAGGCCGAGATCGACGCGCTCGGAACGGTTCGCTACATCATCGCGCCGAGCCTCTACCACCACGTGTTCGCCGGAGAGGCGATCGCGAAGTGGCCAAACGCCAAGCTCCTCGCGCCGGCTCCCCTTCGCAAGAAGCGGAAGGATCTCCGCATCGATTACGACCTCGAGTCCACCGCGTCGTTGCCCGACGCGATCCGCGATGCATTCGAGCTCTATCCGCTCGCGGGGACGATGCTCGGCGAGACGGCGTTCTTTCATCGGCCGACGAAGACCCTCGTGACGTCGGATCTCTTCGAGAACTTCACCGGTGAGATCGCCGACCACGCGCCGACACGCCTCTATTTGAAGCTCGGCGGCATCTACAAGAAGCCTGGTTGGCATCGGCTCTTGCGCGTCGTTTATCGCGACAAGAAGGCGGCCGGTGCGTCGGTCGCGAAGATCCTCGATGAGGTCGACTTCGATCGCGTGATCATCGCGCATGGAGAGATCGTCACCGACCACCCCAAGGACGTCATCCGCGAGGCGCTATCGTTCTTGCTTCGCTGAGGTCGCGGGCGCCGCGGAGGTCGCGAGCGCTGCGGGTGTCGCGGAGGAAGACGTCATCGGCGCCACGGCGCCGACCTCGACGCCGAGCCCTTCGACGAGTTGGCTGCTCGCGATCTTCACGACGCGGTCGCCCTCACGTAGCCCAGAGGCCACCTCGATCGTCGCGCCGGTGTCGCGCTCGATGACGACTGGCGTGATGTGGATCGTGTTCTCGGGCGTGACCACCGCCGCGAAGACGCCGCGCGCGTCGGAGACGATGGCCGTAGACGGCACCACGAGGACGCGGTGAGGGGCAGGGAGCTTGAGAGCGATGGTCGCGAACATGCCTGGGACGAGCTCGCCGTTCGGATTCGGCACGGCGACCTCGGTGCGCATCGTCCGCGATACCGCGTCGAGCTGACCCGACGATCGCGTGATCTTTCCGACGAACTCCTTGTGTGGATATTCGCGGATGCTCACAGTGGCCTCGATATCGGGTTTGATGCTCGGGACGACGTCTTGCGGGATTTGAATGAACACACGCGCCGGATCGATCGCCGCGATGTGAAAGAGCGGCGTGCCGTTGCCGGGGGTGACGAGCGAGCCCTTCTCCGCCCAGCGCTGCGTGATCTTGCCGTCGAAGGGCGCGATGACGCGCGAAAAGGACTTTAGCTGGTGGAGGCGCCGGATATTGGCTTGTTGGGACGACACCGCGGCATTGGCGACATTGACGTTCGCCTCGCTGACCTCGGCTTGTGCCTTCTTCTGATCGAGCTCCGCTTCGGACGTCACGCCGGTGGGGGTGAGCGCCTTGTATCGGGCGAAGTCCGCCTGCGCGAGACCGGCGTTGGCCTTCGCTTGGATGACCTGCGCCTGCACTTGGGTGAGCTGCGCCTCGGCCTGCTGGATCTGCTGATCGAGCTCGGGGGTGTCGATCTCGGCGAGCAGATCGTCCTTCTTCACCTTGTCGCCGATGTCGACGAGCCAGCGCTTCACATAACCGTTCGACTGCGGATAGAGCGTCGTCTCTGCGCGTGGCTCGATGCTCCCCGGCAACGCCAGCGCGCGATCGCTCGACGACACCTTCGGCAAGACGACGTCGACCTTGAGGTGCTCGGCCGTCATCTCCTTCGTGCTGGCCATGAGCGAGGCGTGCTTCTCACGCTTGGCCGCGTAGGTCACGCCGAACGCGACGCCGATCACGACGACGACCGCGCACAGCGTCATGCCTATTTTGGCGCCAGAAAAGCGGGGTGTCGCGGGGAGCTCGAAGTCGAGCTCATGGTCGCTGTCCACCTCGTGCGGCGTCTCGCGCATGGGCTTGTCACTGTCCTTGGGGTTCTTGGGAGAGCTCACGTGCCGTCCTCCAAGAGCGGATCGACATGCACGACGGGCGAGCGCCGGCGGAGCAGGCTGTACATGACCGGCACGAAGAAGAGGGTGGTGATGGTCGCGACCGCCAGGCCTCCGACGACCGCGCGTCCGAGCGGCGCGTTTTGCTCGCCGCCCTCACCGAGGCCGAGCGACATCGGGAGCATGCCGATGATCATCGCGAGCGCCGTCATGATGACGGGGCGGAGGCGCGTCATGCCCGCGGCGAGCGCGGCCTCGACGACATCACGGCCAGCCTTACGCTGATCGTTGGCGAACGTGACGAGCAGGATGCTGTTGGCGGTCGCGACGCCCACGCACATGATCGACCCCATCAGCGCAGGGACGCTCAGCGTGGTCTGCGACAAGAAGAGCATCCAGGCGATGCCCGAGATCGCGCCCGGCAAGGCGGTGAGGATGATGAAGGGGTCGAGCCACGATTGGAAGTTGACGACCATGAGCAGATAAACGAGCAGCACCGCAAACATCAATCCGTAGCCGAGCCCGCGAAACGACGACTCCATGCTCTCGACTTGGCCTTTGACGGTGGCGGTGGTGCCGCGCGGAAAAGAAGGTTTTAGATCGGCGAGAGCTTGATTTACGCCGTTTGCCACGGTGCCGAGGTCTGTGCCCTCGACATTGGCGTGAATGTCGAATGTGCGGCCTACATTGTAATGCGTAATGTTGGCCGGCCCGGAGACGCGTGAGATTTGAGCCACATTGGAGAGGAATTGCGGTGAGGAGCCCTGCGCATTGCCGGTCGAGAGCGGGGTCTGCTTGAGCGCGTCGATCGAGTCGATACGGTATTGTGGAGTCTGGACGGCGACGAGGTATTGCACGCCACGTTTGTCGAGCCAAAAGCTCGGCGAGACGAGCGCGCTCGAGGACATCGAGATGAGCACGTCGCTGGCGATGTCGCGCTCGGTCATCCCAAGCTGGCCGGCCATCGTGCGGTCGACGTCGATGCGGAGCTCGGGTTGTTTGGGCACTTGCGCGAGGTGAACGTCGACCGCGCCGGGGATCTTGGAGACGCGCGCCGCGATCTTCTCGGCGACGGCGAAGGTCTGGTCTTCGTTGCCAATCGCGCCTTTGACCTGGATGTCGATCGGCGCGGGCAATCCGAAATTGAGCACCTGCGTCGTGATGTCGGGCGCGAGAAAGAAGAAGGTCGCGTCAGGGTGCTTCTTTCGGAGCGTGCTCCGGAGCTTCGTGACGTAGTCGCGCGTAGGCCGATGATGCTCTTTCAGCGCGATCAAGATGTCGCCGTCGGCAGGAGACACGTTGACGCCCTCGCTGAGCGAGAGGTTGATGCCGCTGTACGGCACGCCGATGTTGTCGATGATCGTCTCGGTCTCGTGCTCGGGGATGACGG
>JBGAFW010000018.1:0-150636 GCA_044227045.1 Labilithrix sp. | reverse complement strand
CCTCGAGGACGCGCGCACGGATGTAACGGAGGCTCGGATCGGAGAGGAGGGTCTCGGGGATTTTGTCGAGCTCGCTCAGCGCCTCGGCGGGATGGTTTCGTCCGAGTAGAAGCTCGGCGAGGCGAGAACGCTCGCGTGAGTCGCCGAGGCCAGGCGGGTTTCCGCCGAGGCCGTAGAGTGGAGAGAGCGGCTCCTTCACGCGCTTGGCGAGCTGCGCGCGCCACTTCACGTCCCACTGCGCGAGCGTCTCGCCGCTGACCTGCTTCAGCGCATCGTCGACGCTCTTGGCGGTTCGAAGCGCGACGAGCAGCTTCGCGAGCGACCCTTCAGGCGACGTCTCGACGAAGAATTTCACGAAGCTCGTCACCTCGGCGAACGCGACCATCGCCGCGTCCGCGCTCGGCAGCATCGCGATCGACGGACCAAGCTTGTCGAGCGCGAGGTCGAGCTTGAGATCCATCCCGCGCATGACGACGGCCTCGGGGCTCGGTCGCTCGTCGAACGGCCCCGGCTCACGCCATCGCGTCTCTTCGCGTCGCGCGACGCCTTCGTGCAGCCAAAGCGGCGCCTTCTCGCGCGTCTGCATCGAGATCGCGAGGTGCGTCATCTCGTGGGTGAGCGTGTCGCGCCACGGGTAGCCGTGCTTGCTCGCGCGCGGCGAGAGGATCGTCACGCGTCCCCACTTCGCCACCGCGACGGTGCCGGTGGTCTGCGCCGACTTGTACGGGAGGCCCGTCATCGCCGACAGCGAGAGCAAATCGCGGACGACGGTGATGCGCGTCGGCTTCTTCCACTCGACGCCGAGGTCGCGCGTGAGCGACGCACGCGCCTTCGCCACGGTGTCGACCATGAGCGGCATCAGCGCGCGATCGTCTTCGTCGTGCCACCGAATGACGATGCCTTGCGCGTCGTCTTTGTCGACGGCGGTCGCAGCGGTCACGCGTGCGCAGCCGCGTGCGATGTCGGCGACGATGCGTCCCTCTTCGGTAGCGGCCGCTTCGCGGTTGCCCATGAGCGCGACGGCGAGATCGCAGTCCTCTTCGTAGAGCGCGAGGCGCGCCTTGGCGACGACGACCGAGGGGCTCGACGGGTCGGCCTTCGCCAGCTCCGCGCGCGCCTTGTCGTACTCCATCGCGTTCGTCAGATCGAATGCGCGCACCGCGGCGGCTTCGCCCGGATCGACGTCGGCGCCGGCGCGTGTGGGGCCACACACCGCGAGGAGGGCCGCGCCGATCGCGACGATGCCGATGCCCAGGCGGCTACGGCGCGTCTGTGTCGTTCGAGGCGTGCTCATCGCAGGAGCCCCTCCGCGTAGCGCTTCACCGCGTCTTTGTAGCGTCCGCCGCTTGGCTGGCCGAGCCCCTTGATCACGCGCTTTCGGAACTCTTCAGGCCCTTTGTGCGCGTCGGCCTTCGGGATGTCGGTGTGATCGCGCGACGGCCGGTCGCCGTCGCCCGGCTGCGAGTCGCGACCTTCTTCGTCGCCGAGCGCGTCGCGTGCCTGCTCGAGCTTCTGCTGCGCTTCCCGCTGCTTCTTCAGCCCGCGGTCGGCGTCGCCATCGCGGAGCGCCTGCGCCGCCTCGTGCTCGAGCTGCTCGGCCTCACGAAGCGAGTCGATCGCGCCTTGCGGCATCTCCTGATCGCGTCCCTTCTTGCCGAGCTCACGCGTGCGCTCGGCGAGCTTTCCTTCTTCATCGCCATGCTCGCGAAGCTCCGGCTGCGCCCGCTTCGCCGCGCGCTTCTTCAGCTCCTCGAGCGCCTGCTCCGCCCACTTCACTTCGCCTTCCATCTGCCGGCGCGCTTCGTCGACGGTGCGCTCGGCGTTCGGATCGGACATGCGACCAAAGCGCTCGCGTTGCGCGGCGCGCTTTGCCTCATCGAGCGCCCCGAGCGCGCTCCTCCCGCTCTGCACCGCGTCGGCGGCGTTCCCCGACTCGAGCGCCTTCGCCATCTGCTCGGCGTGCTCGCGCGCGGCCGCGCCTTTGCTCGTCCACGAGTCCGATCCGCCGCCCACGTTGGGCAGCGGCTTGGCCGCCTCGCGGATCTTCTGCGCATGCTTCTTCGCCTCTTCCGACATCCCCTCGACGTCTTCCTTCGCGACGCCGCCCGCGAGCGACTGCTCGACCTTGCCGACGTTGCCTGCGTGCTCGGCGGCGAGCTTCTCGAGATCGCGGAGGGCCTCGTTGAACGCCTGCTCGACGTCGTTGCCCTCACCCTCCCCTTCTTCGCCCGGCGCGCCGCGGCCACCGCCCGACTCACCACCGGCGTGCGAGGGACGTCCGCCCTTCGAGCCGAACGACGGATCCGGCTGGCGGAGACGCGCCGCGAGATCTTGCGCCGCGAGCATTGCGTGCGGGAGGTCTTCGTTCTTGCGTGCACGCGCGACGCGGAGGAGATCCATCTGAACGATCTCGCCGATGTCACGACCGAGCGCGCCGAGCTTTCGCATCGCGCGACCGCCGCCTTCGAGCACGACGACCGCGGCGTCCATCCGTTGCTCGCTCCGCACCTTCTCGGCGGGCTTGCTCCCGAGCGACGCACCGACGGCGAGGTCTTCGGCGACCTCGGCGAGCTCGTGCGCGACGTCGCGTGTATCGCGAAGGCCGAGCCCCTGAATGGCGGCGTCGATCACGAGGACCATGCGCTCGGTCGCCTTCACCACGTTCGCGCGCGCCGTCGTGCTCGGCGAGCGAAGCTGGTTGACGACGGAGTCCTTCACCTTGCGCATCCGACCGCGAAGCATCGCGCCGAGCCGCCCGGGGACGCGCACGCCTGCGTACGAAGACGTGAGCGTGGACTCGAGAAGCTCGCTGCTCTCGTCGGCGAGCCGCACGTCTTGCTCGAGCATCGAGCGACGCTCTTTCGGGTCGGTCGCGAGCGGCGTTCCGATGCGCCACGCGAGCGCGTCGACGAGCGAGTCGCGCACGCGGACGAGCGCCGCGAGCCGTCGCGACTCCGGCTCACCGACATCCGGTGGCACGATCGTGATCGCATCACTCGCGCCCCACTTCGGGCCGGTGATCGGATCGTTATCCTTGGCCTCGACGCGGATCTCGATCGGCGCGTGGCTCTTCTTGATGAACGCGTCGTTCGCGCGAAGGTTGTAGCCACCGCGATCGCTCTTCGTCTCGCCATCGAGGCGCGCGAGGACGCGTCGCTCTTCGCGCGGTCCGGCGCGCATGACGAGGTGCACCTCGCGGAGACCGTGGTCGTCGGTGGCCTCGTAGTGGATCGGGACCTCGCTCGCGTCTTCTTCGCTCGCCAACCGAATCTGCTTCGGCGCGCCTTCGAGCTGCACGATGGGAGCAGAGTCCGGGATCGACTCGATCGGCGTGTCGCTCGGCTCGGGGATGACGACATCACCGAAGCGCGCGACGACCTTGAGGTGAACGCTCTCCGCGAGCGGCCAGCGCGCGACGACGTGCCCCGAGCCGTCGTCGACGAAGGGGACCTCGGCGACGCCGTCGGTGAGGAGCAGGCGGCGGCCCGGATGGACCGGCGTTCCGCGGAACGTGAGGAGCGTGCCTCGCGCGAGCGGGACGTCGTCGTACGGCATCACGCGCCGCTCTTCTTGATGCAAGTAGTCCGGCGGGCGTGCGCGGATCTGCGCCTCGCTGAGCCACGCCATCCCGAGCGGCGCGACGCCACCACGCGCGACGAGGACATCGGCGCCTTCGACCGCGCCCCACGGATTGACCGCGCACGCCGCGATGTTCGTGCCCGCAAACGCCAGCGACGCGATGCCGAGCGTGAGGGCGACGCGCTGCGCGCCTTTGCGCACGCCGTCGATCGGAAGCGCCGCGAGCGACCGCGCGACATGAAGCTCGGCGAGCTCGCGTGACGATCCTGCTCCGTTCGCAGGCTCGAGGAGCGACAGCGATCGAATCGCGCGCGCCGCCGCCTCGGGCTCCATTCGCCCAGCGACGTGATGGATGGTGCGCGCGGGGTCGCTCCACACATGACGTTCGAGCAAGCGAACGAGGACCGCGCCACCGGCGATGAGGAGGAGCATCAGGACGGCAAGCACGCGCATCTGCGCCGTCCCACCGCGCGCGACGAGCATCGCGATCGTGAAGACGAGCACGCTCGCGGCGATCACGGCGCGGCGACGAGGCCCGCGCACGGTGAAGCGCCATGCATCCGCGAGCGCACGAAGCGCGTCGCGATGCGAAGACGTGGCGCCTTTGCCGCCGGGCTTGCTTCGGCGCTTCTTCGTTAGCGGAGGGAGCGAGAAGCGACGCGCCTTCGGCGTGAAGATCTTGCTGTCGCTGTCGGGCGCGCTTGCTTCGCCGGGCTCACCAGCCGCGCCCTTGGCGTCCTCACCCTTGTCGCCCTTCTCGCTCATCGCCGCATCAAGCTCGAAGCTTGGTCTTGAAATCTACCTCACGGAGGCGGCATTGGCGGCTGAATCGTCGGCGGAGGCCAAGGCTGATCCGGTGGCCAAAGCGGAGGTCGCGGTCCTGGGAATTGAAACGTCCCGAAGGGCGTTACGATCGTCGTTTGTCCGCTGCCCGCGTCTGTCGCAGGCGTCGGCCCGCCCGAGTCCTGATGAGCTTGTCCGCCCGCGTCCTTCACGGGCGGCTTCACCGGCGTCGTCGGGGGCGTGGTCGGGATCACCGTCGTCGTGAGCGGCGTCACCGGCGTCACGGGCGTGGTGGTGGTGGGCGTCGTGATCGTCGGCGCCGTGGGCGTGTTCGTCGCGACCGTCGGGAGCGGCTCGGTCGGGATCGTCGGCTTCGTCGGCTGCGTGCTGACGACGTACGCGACGACGGCGCCCGCGCCGAGCAAGAGCGCGATCACGGCGAGCGCGATGACGAGCCCCGAGCCTCCGCGCTTCGACGCGATGGGCGGCCGCGTGGGCTCGTAGGGATTGACCGCCGCCGGCGGCTGCGCGGCGTAAGGATTCGGTGGCTGGATCGGAGGCGCCGCGGCCGTTCCGCCACCGCCGCCCATCGCCGGAGGACGCGCAGAGCCCGACGCGTTGTTCGTGAGCGCGGCGTCGACCGGCGCGCCCATCACCGTGCCCGTGCCGATGTCGGGACGTGCATCGGCGGTCTGCGCGAAGGCGTTCGGCGGCACGACGGCGACGGGCACCGACTGAAACACCGGCACCATCGATTGATTCGCCGGCGCCATGCTCACCTGCGGAGACGCGCCTCCTGCGGGCCTCTCATGGAGCTTCGCCGTACCGACGCGCTTACCGCTCGCGATCGCCTCGAGCGCCAAGCGCATCTCCGTGGCGTTCGCGAACCGAAGCTCCGGCCTCGGCGCCATCGCGCGATGAACGAAGCCGGCGAGCTCCGGCTGGATGCCGGGCGCGGCCTGAACGAGCGGCGTCACCTCACCACGCTCGACCTTCAAGATGAGCACGCGCGGATCGTCCGCGGTCGCGGGCGCCTGGCCCGAGAGCATCTCGTACATCATGACGCCGACCGCGTAGAGGTCGGCGCGGACGTCGACCTCCGCCGCCGAGTACGCTTGCTCGGGCGCCATGTACTCGGGCGTGCCCATCAGCATGCCTGCGACGGTGAGGTTCTTCGTCTTGCCGTCCTTCTCGGACTTGAGCTTCGCGATGCCGAAGTCGATCAGCTTCAAGACGGGCTTGCCGCCCTGAAACGTGACGAAGACGTTGTCGGGCTTCAGATCGCGATGGATGACGCTGAGCGCATGCGCGGCCTCGAGCGCCTGGAGGATCTGCAGCGTGTATTCGCACGCCGTCGCCACCGCGAGCTTCTGCTCACGCTTGACGACGCTCGAGAGCGGCTCGCCTTGAAGGAGCTCCATGACGAGGTAGGCGACGCCGTCGCTCGTGCGATCGACGTCGGTGACCTGCACGACGTGCGCGCTTCGAATCTGCGCCGAGACGCGCGCCTCTTGGAGGAAGCGCTCGGCGATGCCGGCGCGACGCGCGAGATCGGTGTGGAGCACCTTGATCGCGACGTGCGTCCCAAGCCCGAGGTGCTCCGCCTCGTAGACGGATCCCATACCGCCGTCGCCCAGGAGGCGGAGCAGCTTGTACTTCGAGCTGATGATCTGGCCAACTTCGACCACGTTCCGGCTTGTACCACACTCGCGCGGGTCCACGACTTTTGACGGGTACCACTGCGGAAACGCACTCATAATGACGTCTGACGCGCCGGGACGCCCGATGTTCTCCGAGCCCGAGCATGCCGCTTGGTAAAGAAACCTGAATCCCCGGCCTTCGCGAATGATCCCGAAAGGGAGCGCGAGCACACTAGGGTCCCAGTCTGGGGGTGAATGAGCGACGCGAACGGAAAAAGACGAGGCGTTCGCGTTCGTTTTGTCGAGAAGCCACGCCTGGTTCCGCATCGACGAGCCATCTCGCTCGCCTTCGCCGCGGTGTTCTTCCTACGGCTGAGCGGCGCTGAGGCGCAGGAGCCGCAAGGCGCAGCGGCGCCGTCACCGAAGGACGACGCACCCCTCGAGGTCACCGTTCACGGCGGCAAGTCGTCGCCAGGGACGCAGTCGCTCAAGCGTGAGGAGGTGCGCCAGCTCCCGGGCGCGTTCGGAGATCCGTTTCGCGCGCTCGACGCGATGCCCGGCGTGACGCCGATCGTCTCGGGTCTTCCCTTCTTTTACGTACGCGGCGCGCCGCCCGGCAACATCGGCTACTACCTCGACGGCGTTCGCGTCCCGTATCTCTTCCACGTCGGCGCCGGACCGTCCGTCATTCATCCAGGCATGGTCGATCACGTCGACCTCTACCCTGGCGGATATCCCGCGCGCTATGGGCGCTTCGCGGGAGGCATCGTCGCCGCCGAGTCGACGGCGCCGCGCGCGGACCTCCATGGTGAGGGTAACGTGCGCGTGTTCGATCTCGGCGCGCTCGTCGAGAAGGGCTTCGATGATGGTCGCGGGTCCGCGCTCGTCGCCGGTCGCTACTCGTACACCGCCGCGATCCTCTCGCTCGTGGCGAAGGACACGACGCTCGACTACCGCGACTACGAAGCACGTGTCTCCTACGACCTCACGCCGAAGGATCGCGTCAGCGCGTTCACGTTCGGATCGTTCGACCTCGTCGGTCAGAACGAGAACGGGATCGACAACGTCCTCTTCGCCTCCGAGTTCTACCGGCTCGACATGCGCTGGGATCATTCGTTCGACGGCGACAGGACGAAGGCGCGGGTCGCGGTCACGCTCGGCTACGACCAGACGCGCATTCCAGGTCAGCCTCGCACCTCACGAGACGCGATCCTCGGCACCCGCACCGAGCTCACGCATCGCGTGTCGAGTCGCCTCGAGGTCCACGGCGGCGCCGACGCGATGCTCGATCACTACACCGCCGACGAGCGTCCTTACGCCGATCCCGAGGACCCCGAGACGAGGCGTTTCAACGCGCTTTTTCCGCCTCGAAACGACGTCACGCTCGGCGCGTGGGCCGACGGCCGGTTTGTCCTCGACGGTGGCCGCTGGGAGCTGACGCCCGGCGTTCGCGTCGACCTGTTTCACTCCGGCAACGCGACGACGCCGGCCGTCGATCCGCGCGTGTCGTCACGCGTCCGTGTCGCGAAGCGCGTCTCCGTCATTCATACGTTCGGTCTCGCGCATCAAGCGCCTTCGTTCTTGATCCCGATCCCTGGTCTGTCGATCGGGCAGCTCTCGGGGGGGCTGCAAGAGAGCATCCAGTCGAGCGCCGGCGTCGAGGTCGAGGTCGCCGAGGCCACCACGGCATCGCTCACCGCGTTCGACAACGTCTTTCGGAACATGAGCGACACGCTCGGCGTCAGCCAGAACCGCGGCGTCGACGTCGGCTTCGAAGACAACCGCAGCCAAGGCTCTGCGATCGGGCTCGAGCTCTTCGTCAAACGAAAGCTGACGAAGCGATTCGGCGGCTACCTCTCGTACACGCTCTCGCGATCGACGCGCAGCGTGGGGCGCGAGCGCTTCCTCAGCGCGTTCGACCGCCCGCACGTCGCGAACGCGGCGATCGGCTACGATCTCGGCCGGCGCTGGCGTGCAGGCGCGCGCTTCACGGTCTATTCGGGCACGCCTGTCGTCCCTCCCAACGGAACCGGGCTCATCCCGCCGCCGCGATCGCTCGACCCCGACCGCGACGCCGCGTTTTATCGCCTCGATTTGCGGCTCGAGAAGCGCTGGAATCTGAACGTGGCGGGGACGACATGGATCTCCTTCGTCGCCGAAGTGATGAACGCGACGCTCAACCAAGAGGTGGTTCAAGGCACGACGATCGGGCCAGTGACGATCCCGAGCGTCGGCGTAGAAGGAGGCATTTGACGATGCCGATCCTCGAGCGCTCGCGCCTTCGTCGATCCGATGGGGGCTTCTTTTCCAAACCCCGATCCGCATGGGCGCTGCTCGTCCTCGTGGCCATCGCCTTGCTCGGGCTCATCGTCGCGCAGGCGTGCGTGCCGGCAGACACGAGGCCGGTGCCCACCGAGCTCAACGTCATGGTGTCGCCAAGCGACGCGGTCGCCTTCGGCGTGACGACGGCAGACGGTTGGTCGATCACATTCGATCGCGTGCTCGTGGGCATCGGCGGCACGTCCCTCGGCGATGGCTGCACCGAGTACTCGGAGGCGAGCTACGACCGCGTGCTCGACGTCACGTTCGACGCCGGGCAGAAGCTCAGTCAGCTTCACGCGCTCGGGCAGTGCGACTTTCGCTTTCGGATCGGCCCGCCTTCGGAAGACGCGCTCCTCGGCATCGGCGTGTCGGAGGACGACAAGACGCGCATGCGAACGCCTGGCGTCGATCCGTACTCCGTCCCGCTCGCCGCGGCCGACGCGAGCACACGTCCGCCGATCCCGAGCGGCATTGGCGCAGAGATCGCGCTGACCGCGACGCGTGGCGGCGTGACGAAGCGCCTCAGGCTCGTCCTCCGCTCACGTGTTCGCTACCAGCGATGCTCGATCATCGCAGGCGGTGGACCGTCGGTGTACCTGACCGAAGGCGACACCCAAGCGGTGGATCTTCGGATCGAAGCGGAGTCGATCTTGCGTGACGACGACGACGCGGGCGCCGCGCTTCGCTTCAACCCGTTCGCGGAGGCCGATGTCGACGGAGACGGCGAAGTGACGTTGGACGAGCTCCGCGCGGTCCCGCTCGCGAAGGCACGTGACGGCGGCGGCTTCGAAGCTGGCACCTATGACGTCGATGACGCAGGCCAACTCATCCAAGGTCGCCCGATCGCGATCGAGTCGCTCGGTGACTTCGTCTACCTCGTGCTCGCGCCGCTGATCCCGCGCTTTCGTGACATCGGCCGTTGCGTCGGGCGGCGTGATCGCCGCGCCGGAAACGGCGGCGGGATCCTCAACTGAGTCGATTCGCCCTCGCGCAGGGATAGCGGCGCGAAGTCGCTAGCGCGAGCGGGAACACGCCGCGTGTCCTCGCCTGCGATGCTACGCTGACGGCGAGACTCTCGCTCGTGTCGTCACCTCTCTCCGCTGCCGATTCGCCCGCTTCCTCGCGCGGAGCGGCTGTCGCGTCCACCTCGGACGAGGCGCGCGCGGAGGTCACCGCGGCGGTGAAGAAGAGCCGCATGTACTGGGTGATGCGCGTCGTGCGTCCGCTCGGCGTCATCCTCGGGCTGGCGCTTGCCTACTACTTCCTGAGGAGCGCGGGGATCGAGCGCACGCTCTCGATCGTGCGAAGCGCAGGCGTCTGGCTCCCTGTGCTCGTGCTCCTCCAGATCGTGATCGTCCTCGTCGACGTGCTCGCGCTTCGAACGTTGATCGAAGACACGAAGCCGGCGTCGAGCGACGAGCGCATCGCGACTGGCACGTGGTTTCGCGCCTCCGCCGTCGCGTACATCTGCAACGTGCTGCTGCCCGCAGGACGCGCGGCGGGTGAGGCCCTCCGCGCGACGGCGCTCGCGAAGACGGTCGGCGCATCACGCGCAGCCGGCGCCGGCGCGCGACTTCAAGCGTGCTCGCTGCTCGGCAGCGCGACGACGTGCTTCGTCTCGGCGATCGTCATCGCGGCGTCGTTTGGATCGGGGAGCGACGCGGCCGGGCGCGCCGGACGTTCGCTCGCTGGGCTCCTCGCGCTGAACGGGACGATCTGTCTCGTCGGCGGAGGCGCGGTGTTCGTCCTCGTCCGCAGCACGCGCCTTCGCGCTTGGCTTCGCAAGGTCGCCGCGCGCGTCATCAAAGAGCCCGCGGGCGAAGGCCCGTCGACGCGTGCATCAATCAAGGCCTACCTCTATTGCGTGCTCGGACGTACGACGCAGACGCTGCAATACGGCGTGGGCCTCCTCGCGGTCGGCGGCCACTTCACGTTGACGAGCGCGTCGACCTCGCAAGGCGTCCAGCTCCTCGGCTCGACCGTCGGCGATCTCATGCCCGGCCAGCTCGGCGCGATGGAGGGCAGCTACAGCGTGTTCTCGACCGTGCTCGGCGTCTCCGACGCGCAGTCGCTCTCGCTCGTGTGGATCATGCGCGGCGCGACGATCGGCCTCGCGCTCACGGGAATGCTCGCGGCGGCGATCCTCCCCGCCGCGAAGACAGCGCCGAGCCAACAGACAAAACCGTAGCGCGCGACGCATCGCGCGATCCGTTCAGTCTTTCGCCTGGAATTTCAGGATCTTCCGCGATTCTCACATTCGCATGCGGGTCGGGGAGCGCGTGCTACGCCTTGACCGTCATGATCGCACCGGCCACCGAAGACACCGCGACGCGGTGGAAGCCGTTCTGGCTTGGCACCTATTTCGTCGCGCTCGCGTGCTCGACGCTGATGGCGCTTCGACCCGAGGAGCGACCGCGCGGAACGCCGCTGGCGATCGTGCTCGGCGTCGCGCTCGTCGCGGCCACGTGGCACGCGCTGATGGCGGTACGCAGGCCGCACGCGCATCGCCGCACGCTCCCGATGCTCGCGTGGTCGATCGCCCTGGTGCTGCTGACGAGCGCGCTCGTGTGGATGGCGCCGGTCTATCTCTTCACCGCGTCGTTCTTGTTCGCGCAGATCTTCCTGCTCATGCCGTCGCGATCCGCGGCGGCCTCCGCGATCGCGTTCTGCGCGCTCCTCTTCTATCCGGTCCAGACCTCGCTCGGCAGCGCCGTCGCGATGACGACGTTCTTCTCCGGCGTCGGCGCCGCGATCTTCTCGACGTTCGTGAGCTCCGTCATCGATCAGAGCCGCGAGCGCAAACGCGTCATCAAGGAGCTGCACGACACGGAGCTCTTGCTCGCCGAGGCCGCGAAACGAAGCGGTGAGATGGAAGAGCGAGCCCGCCTCGCGCGTGAGCTCCACGACACGGTGACGCAAGACCTCGTCGGGATCACGATGCAGCTCGAGGCGGCGAAGCGTGATGGTGATGCCGGCGACGTCCTCGAGCGCGTGCACGCGCTCTCCCGCGGCGCGCTCGCCGAGGCGCGCGAGCTGGTCCACGGCAGCCCGGCAGCCGCGAACGGTGAGACCTCGTCGCTCGAGGTCGCGCTCCGGTCGCTCGATCGTCCCGATGGCACGAGCGTGACGATGGCGTTCGTGATCGACGACGCTCTGCCAACGATCGATTTCGATCAACAGGCCGTGCTGCTCCGCGTCGCGCGCGAAGCCGTCTCGAACGCGCGTCGCCATGCGAAGGCGAAGCGGATCACGATCACGCTGTCAGCGACGGCGACGACCGTGCTCCTCGATGTCCACGACGATGGCTGCGGCTTCGATCTGGCCACGGCCCGCGCGCGCGCGAAGTCGCGCCAGAGCCAGCATGAAGGCGGCTTCGGCCTCCCGTCGATGCGTGATCGCGTCCGCTCCGCGCACGGCGTCCTCGACGTGGAGAGCACGCCCGGGGAAGGCACAGTGGTTCACGTCGAGCTGCCCGTCGTGCGCCCCCTGCCCGTCACGCAGCCGCGAGCGCGCACCGAGCCATGACGGCGGCGCATGGTCCTCCGCAGAAGAAGGGCCTTCGTGTCTTTCTCGTCGACGACCACCCGATCGTCCGCGCCGGCCTGCGCGCGCTCCTCGAAGAACGCACGGGTGTGTCCGTGATCGGCGAAGCGAGCGACGGAGCGACCGCTGTCGCCGAGGTCGATCGACTGAAGCCCGACGTCGTCGTGATGGATCTCGCGATGCCCGGACCGGAGGGCGATGGCTTCGCCGCGACCCGGCGCATCGTCCAATCGAGCCCGAACGTACGCGTGCTCGTCCTCACGACCTATGCGTCCGAATCGGACGCGGCGCGCGCGATCGACGCAGGCGCGACGGGCTATCTCTTGAAGGACACCGCGCCCGACGACATCGTGCAGGCCATTCGCAGCGTCGCGAGCGGCGCTCCGGTGTTCGCCCCGAGCGTGGCGGCGCACATGCTGAAGCGGCTCCGCGCGCCCTCGGCGCTCACGACCCGCGAGCTCGAGATCCTCGCGCTCGTCGCCGAGGGCGGGACGAACAAGACGATCGCGAAGCACCTTCACATCAGCGAAGCCACCGTGAAGACGCACTTGCTCCACGCGTTCGAGAAGCTCGGCGTGGACGACCGCACCGCGGCGGTCACCGTCGCGATGAGCCGCGGCATCCTGAGCCCCCTCACGCCCCGCGTCTGACGCGCCATCCACCGATCGGTGGATGCACGTTTCACCGGACGGTGGATGGTGACGATCTCACCATCCACTACATCGAGCAGTGCCCGGACACGACGCGCGACCAATCGAGGTCGGTCGTGCCTGGCATCGAAAGGTCCTCCTCATGTTCTTCTCGCCCGAGGCGCTCGCCGATGATGACGCCGCCGCTTCGACCTCCACGATCGAGAGCGGAGGCTACGGCGCGCCCGAGCTGAAGCTGACCAGCGTGAACGGCTCCGCGGGCCTGCTGCTCGGCTCGCAGGGCGGCTGGATCATCAACCATCATTTCGTGCTCGGCGGCGCCGGCTATGGGCTCGCGACCGACGCCAAGTCCGTCTCCAACGGGACGAAGACCACGATCGACTTCGGCTACGGCGGCGTTCGCCCTGCCGTCATCGTCGGGAGCGAAGCGTCGATGTTTCATCTCACGGGCGGCGTCCTTCTCGGCGGCATGGGCGTGAGCCGCGATGGCGGCTCGAGCGTCGTCACGTGGGTCATCGAGCCCGATCTCGGCGCCGAGATGACGGTGCTGAAGTGGCTTCGCATCTCGCTCGCTGGCACCTACCGCATCGCCGGCGCCGCCAGCGACGCGAGCCTGCGCTCCAGTCAACTGAGCGGTCCCGCCGCGAGCCTCGCGGTGAAATTCGGGACGTTCTGATGTCGATCGCGACGAGCTCGCTTACGAGGCCGCGATCAGGCCGCTTCGCGCGGCGCTTCGTTCGTGAGCGAGATGCGGCTCACGTGAAGGACTTCGGTCGCGGTGTCGGCGTCTTCGACCGCCGTGAACATCGGGACGAGCCGCTCTTCGTCTGCGCCCGCGCCACCGAACGCGCCGCTCGGCGAGAAGGCACGCGCCTGCGGGCCGTCGAGCACGAGATAGACGTCACGACGTGCGCTCCCTTCGCGCCACGGCGCGGTGATGACGTACGCGATGCGCTGGCGATCGAGGTGAAGCTCTTCGGTGCCGCGGCGAATGAGCACACGGCGATCGGTGACGAAGTAACGGGTCGCACGCGCAAGACGCCACGGCCGAAGGAGCGCCGAATAGCCGACGAAGCCCGCGACGCCGAGGAGAAGGAGCACGACGAGCGCGACGCCGCCGATGAGCACGCCGCTCATCACGGGCGTGAGGGCGTGAGCGCGGAGCACACGGGCGATCGGCGGCGTGGTCCGCATGAGGACATGCACCGCCGAGAATGCGAGCAACGCACCACCGATCGCGGTGGCGATCCGGCGCGCCGTCCAACGAGACGCCCACGGGCGCGCTGTCCAAAGGACACGCTCGCCGTCATCGAGCCGCTGCGCGAGCGACCGCGTACCTTCACCTTGCGATGCGCTCGGCGTGAGCCCACGAACGATCGCCCACAAGCGATCGGGGCCTTCCACGTCCGCGAGCGTGAGGCTCAACGTGCGCTTGAGCGCTCCGGTAGGCACTACGCGCTCGAGGACGAGATCGCCGATGTCGGGCGTCTTCCAGCGAATGACCGCATAGCTGATCGCGTCGCGCTCGATCGAACGGCGAAGACGACCACGCTGCCAGATGACGTGCTTCTCGGTCACCGTGTAGCGCGCGCTCGAACGGAACCAGAGCGGAAGCCGCCACGCACCCACCGCGAGAAGCGCGCTCCACAAGCTGAACGCGAGCAGGCTCCCCACCGGCTGCTTGAGCCCCGTCGCGACCACGACCGCGAACGCAAGCGCGACCGCAGACATCGTGCCGCTCACCACAGCCGCCAGCTTGAACGCGCCTGGAACAGAGACCACCTTCGGTCCCCCGCTCCACAACACTTCCTCTCCATAAAGCGAGTCGCGTGCCATTGGTGTCGGTTCGATTCGATTCCGTGTCGGTGCTCGAGGTGTTGCCAAGCGTTGGTCAGTCAGCTCGTGGCAAGGGTTGTTCCCTGAACGTAAGACGACGCATCGCGCAGACCCTTTGAATTTTCGTCTTCTTCGTACTTTTCAGCTTGGGCCGGAAAGCCTCCTCTGTCCATGTCACGACGTGACGAACACATGTGGTTCGCGACGATTTTCTCGTGCACGAGACGACGAACGCGACCGTGCGTGTGCGCGTTTGCGAACGAAGCGCCTACACGCGCTCCGTCAGGTCGGGAGGGGCAACGCGACGTTGCGACGTGAGGACCCACGCCGGAAGGCGTTGCGCACGAACGCATCGCAGAGCTCGGCCATGGGAATTCCGGCGACGCCAGCGGCCTCCGGATAAAGGCTCGTGTCGGTGAACCCAGGCATCGTGTTGACCTCGAGCAAGGTCGGCTCGACCGGGCGGCCATCGCGGCTCTCGGGGACGACGAAGTCGACGCGAGAAAGATCCCGGCAGCCAAGTGCTCGATGCGCGCCGACCGCGATCTCCTGCACGCGACGCGTGAGCTCGTCGCCGAGCGGCGCCGGGCAGAGATGATGGCTGCGCCCCGGCGCGTAGCGCGCCTCATACGTGTAAAATGCATCTTTTGGCGCTTGAATCTCCGTCGGCGGAAGCCACGCCACGTCGCGGCCGGGAAGATCGATCACGCCGCACGTCACCTCACGTCCTTCGACGAACGTCTCGACGAGCGCCACGTCATCGACGGCCCATGCAGCCTCGATCGCCTTGGCGATCTCGGCGGCCGACGCGCCATGCGAGAGACGCGCGACGCCGATCGCCGATCCATTCGAGCACGGCTTGACGACGACCTTGTTGCCGAGCACCTCGAGCGCGCGGGCGGCTTCGGCAGCCGCGCTGCCAGACCGCGCAGCCGCGATCGACCGCGCGACCGGCAGGCCCGCATCCTCGAACAAGATCTTCGCCGTGCGCTTGTTCATCGCGAGCGCGCTCGCCATGACACCGGAGCCGACGTACGGCATGTCGAGGACCTCGAGGAGCCCTTGCAACGATCCATCCTCGCCGACGGCGCCATGCGAGACGGGGAAGACCACCTCGAAGCCGCCCGTGCGAAGCGAGTCGGCGAGGTACGCGTTGAGCTCGAGGCGAACGACGCGATGCCCGGCCGTCTCGAGCGCCCGCGCGACGCCAGCCGCCGACGCCCGGCTGACCTCCGCCTCGGACGCGGGGCCGCCTTGAATGACCGCGACCGAGAGCGCCCGCTTCTGTACGCTCGCCTCGGCCACGTCACATGCTCTCTTTCTTGGCGTTCGCGTCCTTCATCGCGTTCGTCAAATCGACGAGCTCGATGCCAAGCCGCTGCGAAAAGTCGAAGATCTTGTTGTCGCGGTAGAACTCCCCGAACACGATGCGCCCGATGCCGGCGTTCGCGATGAGCCGGAAGCAACCCCAGCAGGGCGACGCCGTCACGTAGATCGACGAGCCGTCGATCCTCATCCCGTTGCGCGCCGCTTGAACGATCGCGTTTGCCTCGGCGTGGACGGTGCGGATGCAGTGGCCGTCCTCCATGAGGTGACCTTCGTCATCGCAGTGCGGAAGCCCACGAATCGAGCCGTTGTATCCGGTCGCCAGGATGGACCGGTCGCGAACCACCACCGCACCCACGTGCTTGCGGTCGCAGGTCGAGCGTGTCCCGACCTCCCGCGCGATGTTCATGAAGTACTCATCCCAAGATGCCCGCGTTCTCATGGGCGCGATTGTCGAGCCAAAAAGTAAACGAGCGCAACGCTCGCAGCGGCGCGCGAGGTTTTTTCTCCGGCGAGCGCGCCGGGGCGTATGATCGGGGTCTTGGTGATGGGCTTGCGTCCCCGGTCGCGCGTCTGGCTTTCGTTCGTGCTTGCGACAGCGACGCTGTCGTCGAGCATGATCGCGGTGCCGCGCACGCTCTTCGCGGCGCCAGGCGGCGGCTCGCCCTCATCGAAGGCCGCGCCGAAAGACAAGCCCCAAGCCCCTGCCCCGCCGGCCGACATCGAGACGGCCGAGCAGCTCTTCACGAAGCTCGATTACGACAAGGCCAACGATGTCGCCGAGCGCCTGGTCAAGCAGAAGGGGCTCTCGCACGATCACCTCGTGCGCGCCTACCGCGTGCTCGCCGTCACGTACGCGATCCTCGACAAGGAAGAGCAAGCGCGCGACGCCTTCCTCCAGCTCCTCGTGTTCGATCCGGAGTACACCGTCGACCCGAACCTCGGCCCGAAGGTGAGCCAGCCGTTCATGGAGGCGCGCGGTCAGTTCCGTTCGCTCCCCTCGAAGCCCGGCATCGAGGTCGTCGCCAACGTGCGCACCGAAGGCGGACAGCTTCGCGTGACGACGCGCGACCCCACGCACGTCGCGAAGAAGGTCTCGGTCGGCTACCGCTGGACGTCGTCGGGCGAGTACACCGTCACGCAGATCAACGTCGGCGATGGCACCGTCGAGGTCGCTCCCGCCACCGCGGGCCGCACGCGCCTCGACTTCTACGCGCAGGCGCTCGACGACCGCGACAACGCGGTCCTCGAAGCCGGGAGCCCACAAGTCCCGAAGAGCGCGTTCGCCGAAGCCGGTCCTCGCATCGTCAAAGAGAAGGACAAGGACGACAGCAAGAGCGGCGGCATCCTCTCGAGCCCGTTCTTCTGGATCTTCGCCGGCGCGGCGGTCGCGGGCGGCGGCACGGCGCTCTTCTTCGTGCTCCGCCCCGAAGACCCGCCGACGAAAGCATCGCTCAGCCCGGCGATTCGCTGCGGCGCCGACCTCTGCAAGTAGTCGCTCGCCGGCTGTCCTCGCTCACGGGCTGAGGGTCAGCACTTGCCGTCGCAGTACTCGCCGACGCTTCCGCACTTGGTCTCGGGCACGGAGTCTTTCACGCTGATGAGGCGGACGGGGATCGCGAGCGGCGCGTCACCCTCGCCGACGGTCATGATCGCGCACCCGACCATGAAGTCCTGAAGGTTGCCGTTGACGTCTTTGCGCTGCGCGACCGCGAGGAGGGCGTGCTCGCCGTAGGGAACGGTGACCGGCTTTCGTCCTGCGCGCATCTCGCAGATGTTCGCGGCGGGCGCCGGTGGATTGACGCTGGGCGTGAGCGACTCAGGCTGCGTGATCCGCGCGGTGACGAGGTCCTCGCACAGGCTCTTGCGGTTGTCGGGCTTGACGTCGAAGACGAGGATCTGCACGAAGTCGGTCGCGACCGCGGCGGCGGTGGAAGGGAACGCGACGGTGTACGTGCCCTTCGAGGGCTGCGCTTCCCCGGCGCTGCAGCCCGTCGCGGCGGAGATCCCCAACACGACGAGGCTCGCGAGAAGCGTGCAGGATGCACGATTTCGTTTCACTTGATCTGCTCCTGCAGCGTGTCCGTGTCGAAATGCGCGACGGTCTTGTAGTCCACCTTGCCGGTCGCGTCTTTCGCGGCTTGCCAAACGATGAAGCCGCTCGTCACGTTGCCGTTGGCTTGAAAGTCGACGTTGCCGGAGGCGCCCTTGTAGTCGACGTCGCGTCCTTCGCGAAGCTCGAGGAGGGCGTCTTGGATCTCGGCAGGATTGATCGGACGTCCGGGCGGCGTCGAGACGGCACGGAGCGCATCGCGAATGGCGATGCGATCGGTCGTGGAGCCGGCCTTCTGGATCGCAAGCGCGATCATGATCGCGGCGTCGTACGTGTTCGCGGCGAAGGCCGGCGTGTCTTCGGTGGCCTTGAGCGGGAAGTACGACGAATAGATCGTGCGAAACGCGTTGTAGTCGTTGCCACCCGGCGCGGTGTCGGGGTTCGTTCCGTAGACGCCCTCGGCGTAGGACGTCGTCTGGTCGCGCGTGGCCTCGAGGAAGCCCGACGTGTAGACACCGTCCGTGCCGATGATGAAGAAGCCTTGGTCTTCGAGCGCCTTGTAACGCGTGTCCTTCTTGAGATCCGTGATGAACTGCGCCGCGGCCTTCTCGTAGGAGATGATCGCGAGGCACTGCGGATTCTTCGCGAGCACGGTGTTGACGTCTTCGACGTAGCTCGACTTCGCGTTCTCGGCAGGGATCTTCAGGTCGATCGCGATCGAGCGTGTGCCCTTCGGCGGCCGATTCGGGAACCCCTTTCCGATCACTTCGGCCATCGCGTTGCCGTACGAGTTGTCGATGTGCACGACGGCGAGGCGGCTGCACGTGACCGGTGCGCCTGCCTCGTCGACGGGCACGCCCGCGTCGCCGAGGCCCTTCGGCGTCCGCGTCGCGAAGAGAATGACCGCGGCGCCTTGAAAGTCATCTGCGGGTGTCGTTCGAAACAGGAAGCGGTTGTCTTCGGGTTGGATCTTCGTGAGATCGGTCGACGTAGCCGAGGGCGAGATCTGGATGATCTGCGCTTGCGAGAGGATCCCTTGCGTCGCGACGACCTGCTGGCTGCCGACGGGTCCGATGACGGCGGCGACCCCGCGCTTCGCGAAGTCCTCGGCGACCGCGGCGACGCCCGCGCCTTCGTCGCTCTTGTCGTCGACGATGTCGAACTTCACCTGCCGGCCGAGCACACCACCGCTCGCGTTGATCTCACCTTCCGCGGCGCGGACCGCGCGGCTCAGCGGCAACGTGAAGCTCGCGAGGTCTTTCGTGAGGCCGAGCGAGACACCGATGACGATCGGTGGATCGGAGGACGGCTTGGGCGCTTCTTTCGAGCAGCCTTGGAGCTCCGCGGCGATCGGCGCCTTCGTGGTGGTGCCGAGATCGAGCGACGCGATCCGTCCGCCAAGGACGAGCCATGCTCCGCCGAGCGCGACGCACGCGCATGCCGCGCGCCATCCGACCTTGCGGAGCGTGCGTGCTCGAGTGTCTCGTCCCCGGCGGCGCTTCATGTTCGGTTCGTCATCGCAGAATCAACGTCGCTCGTTATCGGAGCGGACGAACCAACGGGTCGCCCACCACGGTCGATTATCGCGCGCTTTGCTCGAGACGGGAAAGCTTCACTTGAAGCCGACGTTCTTCGTCGAGGTCTCGTTTGATTTCACCACGACCGAGACGGTCTGCTTTTGGCCTTGCTCCGTCTCGAACGTGAGGGAGTGGGGTCCGGGCGACATCTGGACCTTGTTGCACGGCGTGACGGGACAGATGACCTTGCCGCCTTCGGTGACCTTCGCCCAGGGATAGGACGAGACCGTCAGGAAGCCTGGATCTTCGGCCGGCGGAGGCGGCGGGGGCGGCGGTTTCACCGCGGTCGGCGGATGAACGGGCGTCGGAATCTTCGTGGTCGGCTTCGCGGGCGGCGCGGTCGTGTTCGCGATCACCGCTGTGTTGCTCGAGGTCGACGTCGGCTCGGTCGAGGTCGGGTTCGCGGGTGCGCTCGTCGTGCTGGCTGTTGGGGTGTCGGTCGTGTGCGGCGACGCGATCGTCGACACCGACGAGGTGGGATCGGTCAGCGCGATGTCTTTCTTTCGATCACGAAGACCGAGGACGACGATGAGGAGACCTGCGAGCACGAAGCAGCCAATCGTGATGACGATGAGGAGCGCGCTGCTGCTGCTCGACTTTTGAGGTGGCACCGGGCCGGTCTGGTGCGCCGGCGGCATGCTCGCGTACGCGTGCGACGGATGTTGGGACGAGAGCCCGCCGTAGTTCGCGATGACGCCACTTCCGCTGCCGCTTCCGGCCGTACCGAGCCGAAGGAGCTGGCCGCTGACGTTCGCGCCCGACTGCTCCATGCGCTTCAGCGACTCGGCCGTCAGCGCCTGAAGCTCCTGCGTGGTCGACGCGTTCGTGATCGCCGCCATGTGCTTTTGGATCTGGCGCTGCACTTCTTCGCGCACGTTGCCGAAGAGCGAGAGCATGCGGTGGCCGACGTTCTCCTGGCGCACCTGGCTGTGTTGGGCCGACAGCCAGCCCTCGAGCGCCCCACGCATCTCCGCCGCGCTCTGCCAGCGGTGATTGGGATCCTTCTCGAGCGCGCGCATGACGAGATCATCGAGCGCAGGATCGATGCCTGGCAGCACGCTCGAGAGCCGCGGGATCGGCTCGTTCATCAGCTTGTGAAGCGTGTTCGCGGCGCTCTCGCCCGTCATGAGCCGCTGGCGCGCCAGGAGCTCCCAAAGGACGATGCCCATCGCGAACAAGTCGGAGCGCGAGTCGATGCGCTGCCCCATCGCTTGCTCGGGCGACATGTACGCGACCTTGCCTTTGAGGACACCGACCTCGGTCTCGGTCGAAGACAACGCTGCCTTCGCGATGCCGAAGTCGACGAGCTTCGTGTGGCCGTCGTACGTGACGAAGATGTTGTGCGGGCTGACGTCGCGATGGATGATCGACAGCGGCTTGCCGTCGTAGTCGCGCAGCTCGTGGGCGTACCCGAGCCCTGCGAGCGCATCGGCGATGATGCGCACGGCGATCTCGGGCTCGATCATCTCTTTGCGACGAAGAGCTTCCTTGAGCACCTTGTTGAGGGACTGGCCCTCCAGGTACTCCATCGCGATGAAGTAGACGCCGTTCTGCTCGCCGACCTCGTAAGTGTGGACGATGTTCGGATGGCTGAGACGCGCCGCGAGGCGAGCCTCGTCGAGGAACATGTTTCGGAACGCGGTCTCTTCGGCGAGCGCTTGGCGCAGTCGCTTGACGACCGCGAGCTTGTTGAAGCCCATTTGCCCGCGGGCGACCGACAGAAACACGTCGGCCATGCCGCCACGGCCCAGGCTCGCGAAGAGCTGGTATTTTCCGAAGGCAGTCGTCCCCGTCGCTTCGATGCGTGCCTCGGATCTCGGGGGGTCTCGGGCTGCCCCAATCATCTCGTTTTAGGAGTATCCGCCAGGGGTGAGCCGGTCAAGGTGCGCACAAGGTACGACACCCAAATCTCCTGCATTTCCGTCCGTCTCTCTTCGCTCTCGACGGCCGACCACGTGATGGGGCGGACGGGTGACATGAGCGGCGGTTGCCGGAAGGACAAAAAGCAAACGAGGCAGATCGCCGGGCGACCTGCCTCGAGTCATGCAGCGCCTTCGATCACTTCGGATCGGAGGGCTTCGTCTGCGTCGTGTCCGACGGATCGACCGACCAACGGAAGTCGTCGATCAGGACCGTCGAGTCGAGGGCGCCATCGCCCGAGTCCCAGATCGCGAAACGGAGGGTGATCTCCGAGCCCGGCGTGACCGGTGCCGTCGTGGTGAGCCAGCCCGTGGCCGCGTGGCCTTCGAAGCCGGTGCCCTTGAGCGTGTCGATGCCGAGCGGGCACGGGAAGTCTTTGTTGTTGTGCTTTCCGGCAGCGCAGACCTGGAGGAGGCTGTTGTTGACGCTGATCGGGTTCGTGTCTTGGTCGAACGCGATGTTGCCGTCCGCGAGGCCATCGGGCTTCGGGTCCATCATCGTGACGAAGAAGTCGTTGTACCGGCTGCAGATGTACGTCGGGTACTCCCACGTGAAGAAGTTCTGCTGGTACGTGAACGAGAGCACGTTCGACGGGATGCGGATCTTCACTTCGAGCGCCGCGCCGTCTTGCGCTTGACCGGTGACGACGCCGGGGCATGCCGGCGACTCCTTCGGGTAACCGTCGGGCGTGCCGTGCTGGTAGCCCTTCGTGTTGGAGGAGCTGTCGTAATCGGGATCGCTCGGCTCGCGTGCGCTACCCGAGGAGAGGACGAGCATCGACGCGCCCGCCTGCGGCGCGTTCACGCCGAGCTGCTTCAGGATGCCGACGCCTTCGAGGTTGCTGAGGGACTTGCCGTCCGGCATGACCCACTTGGCTTCGATGACACCCCAGTCCTTGCCGCTCGGGTCTGCCTTCTTGCAGAGACCGATCGCCTTGGCGCCCTCGAACGCATCGGTGCCCGCCTTCGACAGGTTCGCGTCGCAGTCGACCTCTTCGTCGTCCGCCGTGCCGCTGCAGTCTTCGTCGATGCCGTTCCCCGGAACGTCGTGCGCACCCTTGTTGATGCTGGTGTTGCACTCGTTGCAGTCATCCTTCAGCGCGAAGCCGTCGCCGTCGTAGTCCTTGTCCATCTCGGTGGACGTGTTGTTGATCGCGCACTCGCTGGCCTTGCCCGGCTTCTCGTTGCCGAAGCCACCCGTCGTGCCTCCATCGGGCGTGACCGTCGGGTCGGTCTCGGTCGCGAAGCCGCTGCGGCTCTTGCTGCTACCGCATGCGACGACTGCGAAGCACGCGATGAGCAGGGAACCAGTGATGCCGATTGCACGTACGTTCATAGGCTGGCCTCCATGTCTTCAGCGCACCCGCTTCGATCGTGAAGATCGGTTGGGCTAGCTGAAAACGCCGGGCCCCGCTCTGCCACGTGGATGGCCGATGTGCGAGGAGTGATTCCTTCGGAGACGCTCCTGTGATTGCTTTTGTGCGTCCATGTAGGATATTTACCGACGTATCCGAATCCGGTGGGTCGCGTAAGCCGGACGCTCGAACGTCTCCTTTCCCCGACTTGCGGTGTTGTGGCGCGGCTTTGGGAGCTGTAAGCCGTGGGAATGCTTCGTTCCGGCGGTGCGCGGGGTTGGGTCGCACTTCTCTTTTTGGCGGCAGGTATTCTTGGCGCCGCCTCCTTGACCACCGAGGCTGGCGCCGCGGGCGATGACCGTGCCGTCGCCGAGTCTCTCCTTAAAGAGGTCGACGCATCGCCCAAGAAGGAGGTCGCGAGCGAGCTCAGCGCGCGATCCCGCGCGGCGCTCGAGCGAGGCGCACGCCTGCGGTCCGCGGGCGACGAGGCGCACGCCAAGATCGCCGACAGCGTGGCGAAGACATGGGCCGAAGGCGCACGCGACATCGTCCGCGCGGCGGCCGTCGAAGAGAGCGCGGCGGCGGCAAGGCGAGGCGCCAACGACGCTGGGCTCATCGCGGACCGCGAACGCGCGCTGCTCGAAGAAGCGATCGCGCAGAGTGGGCGTTTGCGTGCACAGATGGAGAGCGTGGAACGAGACGGCAAAGAGCAGCCGGCGCGCACGAGCACGAGCGCGATCTCCACGACCGGTGACGCAGGCGCGCGCAAGGCGCCACCTGCACCGAGCGTCACGAAAGCCGACGGAGGTGCCCGATGAGCCTCGGCAGGCGCAATCGATTCGCGAAGGCATCGCTCGCGAGCGTTGCCTTCGTCGTGATGATCGCCGGCGTGGGCTGCGCCGGCTCCTCCGCGTCTTCGGCTGTCGCGAAGGTGAGCGAGGCGGAGCGCACGCGGTCGGGCCTGCAAGGTCGCGACGCGCAGTCGCTCGCGCCGCAAGCGTTCGCCGAAGCCGATCAAGCGCTCAAGATGGCGAAAGAGGCCGAGCGTGCGGGTGACACCACCGCCGCGGAGCTGCATGCGGAGCGCGCCGTCGCCGCGTACCAACACGCCGTCGCGCTCGCACGACTCGCACGCGCGACGGAAGACGAGACCCAAGCGAAGGAGGCGCTCGCGCGCGCCGTCGAGCTCGCGCAGCGCTACACGACCTCCCGCAAGGCGGCCGAGCGTGAGGCGGACGATCTCGAGAAGCAGCTCAAGGTCGCACGCGAAGCCGAGCGTCCTGCGAGCAGCGGTCCGGTCGATCCGGAGCGCGAACGCGCACGCCTCGTCGCGGCCCAGTCGCTCGCCACCCAAGCGCGCCTGCTGTGCAGCGCCGCGCGCCTCGTATCGCCACAAGCTCCTGGTCTCGCCGAGGCCGAAGCGGCGGCGACGGATCTCGAGAAGAAGCTCGAAGCATCGCCCAAGCCTGCGCCGATTGACGCGGCCGGTCGCGCACGTGCCGCTTGCCTGAGCGCGCTCACCAAGGCGCGTCGCGCAGGCGGAGCGACCGACGGCGACCAAGCCGACGCCCTCCTCGGTGAGCTCTCACGCTCGGCCGATCCGAAGGCAAAGAGCACGGCCGACCTCGCCCCCTCGCGCGACGAACGTGGCGTGGTCGTCACGCTGCGCTCGCTCTTCAAGGGCGACAAGCTCTCGCCCGAAGCAGAGACCGCGTTGAAGGATCTCGGACGCGTCGCCGCCGCACACCCGAAGTTTGGCGTTCAGATCGTCATCCACGACGCCTCACCGCCGAACGCGAGCGAGGTCGCGGCCGACAAGAAGCGCGGCGAGGCGATCGCCAAGGTGCTCGTGGAAGGCGGCGCGAGCGCCGCGAAGACGAAGGTCGAGCACGCCGGCGCACGCGCGCCGCTCTTCGATCCGAGCGACGCGAAGCGCAAAGAACGCAACGCGCGCGTCGAGATCGTGTTCGTCACGGGCGCGAACGACGCGACGTGAACGCGTCTCACCTTCCGCCCGAGACGTCTCTCGAAACGTGGATTGGACGCGAGCTCGCCGCGCTCCTCGCGTCGATGCCGAGCGGCTGGGACACGGGACCGCTCGGCCGCGCGACGCCGAGCGAAGCCAAGCGGGACGCGTGGGCGTGGTCGCGAGCGGGCGTCCTCCGCTGGCTCATCCGACCCGACGTTCACGATCTCGAGAACAGCTACTCGCTCCGCGTGCTGCTCGAGACTGGCGCGCTGTTCCTCACGCATTCGAGCTCCTTCGGCGGAGAGTTCTTGTTTCCGCGGCGGCTGATTCGCACGGGGTCGCTCGTGCCGTTCGTCGCGCTCGCGGACCCCGAGCTTCGGGCCTACCTGCGCGACGAGGACCCGGAGGAGAGGGGCATCGCGCAACTCCTGCACCGCACCGCTTTACCTTTTCGCGCGGCGCTCCAGGAGCTGCTCGTGACGCATCGCCCCGACTTCGACTCGCTCACCTGACGGTGCTCACCTCGGTCACCTGACCGAGCAGCGGGACGAGCAAGATTCAGTACCAATCTGGAGCTCGTGCGCTCCCTACACGCCCGCGCTCGAGAAGAGGCCGGTGAGATGCTGGCGGGGCTTGCGCGCGTTGTCGCGGACGGAGGGACTGCGACGGCCGATCCGACGACGAGCGCCAGACGTACGTACGAGAGACGCCTTCGTCGGATTTCTAGGAAGCACCTGAAAAGCAAGCTCCGTCCCTCCTGTTTGTGACGTTGCTGGAGTATGCTGGATGGCTCTTTACGCCGAAGGAAATGGACGCGAAGCAACAAGACCCACGAGGACAAGGATCGTATTTCCTCGTCGCGCTTCAGGGCGACATTTCCTCAGGGGCCGCTGCTCGTCGGTCGCGGCACGCACAACCACCTCGTGCTGAACGACTACCGCATCTCGCGCCAGCATGCGCGCGTCGCGCCCGAGCGTGACGGCTTCGTCGTCTACGACCTGAACAGCGCAAACGGCACGTTCGTGAACAACGTCGCGGTGCGGCGGCAGGTGCTGAAGCCCAACGACGAGGTGAGCTTCGGCCCGCTCCGCTTTCGCCTCGAGGTGCAGGTCGACGACGTCGGCGTGCCTGGTCACCATCACCCACCGAACCGCTGGCGCGCGACCGAGAGCGTGACGAAGTTCAACCGCGTCATCCCTCCGGCGAAGACGGCCCACCCGAACAACATCCGCGACACGATCCCGCCCGAGACGCCCGACAGTCCCGACGCGGCCGCCACGCCCGAGACCGACGTCTTCCCTGCCGCGAGCGCGATCCACAGCGCCGCGACGATCGCACCGCCGCCACCTCCTCCCCGATCTTCGCCCAGCGTCGACGCCGATATCCCCTCGGCGCCTCGCAGCGTCGACTCGATGAGCTTTCAAGCAGCCGGCGCCGTCGTCGATCTGAATCAGCTCGAGGATGCGTACGAGAAGCTCGGCACCGTCTACGCGTTCATGCACGCGATCAGCAAGACGATCGACAAGAGCCAGCTCCTTGCCCTGATCGCGAACAAGATCCTCGAGATCTACCCGCAGGCGCGCACGGTCGGCATCTACCTCCGGCGCGGCCCCGAGGCCGAGACCCCCTTTCAGCTGAGCCACCACGCCGGTGGCAACACGCGCGGAAGCATCCCCGACGACGAGAACGTCGGCTTCACCGCACTCCCCGTCATGATCGCGCGCTCGATCTTGCGCGACCAGACCGCCCTCTTCGGCGCCGAGGCAGAGAGCGCGATGCGCGGCGGCCTCACGATGTACTCGCCGATCATCGAGCAAGACACCGTGCTCGGGATCATCCGCGTCGAAGGCGAGCCGCGCCACGGTGGATTCTCCGTCGCCGACCTCGAGCTCTTGAAAGGCGTCTCGGCGCCCGCCGCGATCATGTTGCAGAACGCACGCATGCACGAGGAGTCGCTCAATCGCGAGCGCCTTCGCCGCGACCTCGAGCTCGCCGCACAGATCCAAAAGAGCTTTCTCCCGCAAGGCATCTACGCGCCAGGCTTCGAGCTATTCGCCACCTACAAGGCGGCGTATGCGGTCGGCGGCGACTTCTACGACGCCTTCTGGGTCGGCCCCGACCAACTCGCCGTGTTCATCGGCGACATCTCGGGCAAAGGCGTCGCCGCGGCTCTGTTGATGGCGCGCATCTCCGGCGAGCTTCGCGTCGCAGCGCTCGCCCACATCGATCCCGTCGCGGTCTTCTCGATCATGAACCGCGCGCTCATCGGCCGCGATCAACCGGAGCTGTTCTTCACCGCGATCTACTTCACGCTCGACGTGAAGACGGGCGTGATCACGCTCGCCAACGCCGGCCATCCTCCTCCCTACGTGCTTCACGCCGACGGGTCGAAGACGGACGTCATCACCGAAGGCGCCTCGGTCGCCGTCGGCATGCTCGAAGATCCGCTGTTCACATCGACCGAGATCCAGCTCCAGCGAGGTGACTCGCTCGTCCTCTACACCGACGGCGTCATCGAGGCCGCCGACGTACGTGGCGACCTCTTCGGCGACGTCCGCCTGCAGAAGGCGCTCGCCCAAGTGGCGTCTTCACGCCCGAAGGACATCTCCGACCGCGTGCTGCAGAGCGTCGAGCAATACACCTACAACGCGCCCGTCAGCGACGACCTCACGCTCTTCATCTGCCACCGCGAAACCGAAATCGACAAGCCTGCGGCGCTCGCCTCCCCGATCGCCCACGCGGTTGCACCGGACGCGCGCTGACGCACGGTGGCGCCGCGGAGCCGGCGTGTTCGTCGTGCTCGTGTTCGTGGTGCGCTCGCACCCAGGCCTCGGGCCTCGAAGACCTCGAGCCCCTTGCGCCGATGACAATGCGCGGCGTCGTGGTTACGCTCGCTCAGCGCCACCTGTGGGACTCCGGTTCGACTTCCGAAATAAGCATTTGAAGCTGAAATAGCTGGTCGTGCTTCTCTTCCCCGGGTGGCGTTTCGTTCCGCGTTCGTCGCCGGCCTCCTTTGCTCGCAACGACCAAGCGCGAGCGTGACGGCGTCCAAGCGCGGCGCCATCCCAGCGACGCCGGCCGCTTCGACTCTTCGAATCCCCATGACATCGCCCGCATGACATCCGCAAAAGAAACCGCCCACGAGCGCGTCGCTCGCGAAGACCTCCTTGCCTTCATCAGCGCGTGCTTCGCGTGCACCGGCCAGCGAGAGTTCTATTCCGACGGACGAGGACAGAGCATCTCGATCGCGTTTCTCCACGACTACGTCATCGGTAACTACCGCTCGCTCTACGCGCGCGTCCTCGCATGCGGCATCAACGACCACAACCAGGTCGAGATCCTCTACCGTCTGCTGAAGGAAGGCGCTCGCGTCGACCCACGTGACCGCGCGCGCGAAGGCGAGCTGATCTACCGCGCACTCGAGCGACTTCCCCCGCAGCGTGTGATGCGCCTCTTCCAGCGTCTGGCAGCGACCCGAGTGAACAACCGGCGCACCCGCGCGATCATCCGGCGCTATCTCTCCGCCGAACACGCGAGCGTGGGCCGCCATCACCAGCCGCCGAAGCGACCAGTGACGTTCTGGGCCGTGAAGTATCGCCGGCGCTTCCGCACCGCCGCGGCGCATGCCCATATGCCGTTCGCCGGAGAGCTTCGCGCCTTCTTCACGAAGGGCTGGCGGGCGGCACGATTCGAAACGTCGCTCTTCGAGAGCTTTCGAAAAGCACACTTCGCCGAGAGCGCCTTGTACGAGCTCCCGTTCACGATCGCGGAGGGGCTCGCACGGAAGCACGCCGTCCCACGCGACGTCTTCCTCCGAAAGATCGAGCCGCGCATGACGGCGGTCGAGCGCCTTCGCTTGCAGGAGACGACGCGTGACGCGCTAGGAACGGCCGTCACGCTCGACGCCTCGCGACTGCCGCTCGTTCGTGTCGCGAGCTACGTGCTCTCCCTCTCCCGCGACGAACGCCGCCAACGCCGCGACGAGCTGCGGGCCATGCTCGCGGCCTCGACCGACCGTGGAGCACGCATCACCGCTGCGCGCTTCGGCCGCGTCGCGTGTGTCCTCGACAACAGCTGGTCATCGAGCGGCTCCTTCGAGAAGCGCCATCGCCCGCTCGCGGTCGCGCTCGCGATCTCGTCGTTCGTTCGCGCATGCGCCGCCGCGCACCGCTCCTTCTGGACGCACCTGTGGGGAAAACCTCCGTCGAACCGTCCTCCGTCGGACCACGGCCTGGCTTCGAACGACCGCGACGCTGGTGGCGGTGACAGTGGCCATGGTGACAGTGACGACGACCGCGACGAGCTCTTCGTCGACGCCGCCGGCTCGACCGATCTCACGACGCCCCTGCTCGCGGCGCTCGTGTGGAAGCCAGACGTCATCGTGATCGTATCGGACGGCTTCGACAACGACCCACCCGGCGTCGTCGGCGAAGTGCTCACCGTGGTCGCGAAGACGAAGCTCGCCGGAGCGCCGTTCATCCTCCACATCAACCCCGTGTTCGACGACAAGAGCCTCGGCCCAAAGCCTCTGTCTCCGTCGATCCCGACGATCGGCGTCCGCGACGCCGAGGACCTGCCCACCGCGCTCGCCTTCGCGGAGCTCGCGTTCGCGAACGGCCGCGTCACGCTCGCCGACCTCGACCGCGTCCTCGACGCACGCGTCGCCCACTTCCTCGGCGTCACTCGCCACGTGGAGAGCGCCGCCGATCTCGACGTGCACGCGCCTGCCCTCACAGCGGAGGACCCCGCCGATGGCTGATCGCGCAAAGAAAGAGCGCATCCTTCTCGACCACAAGGGGCTCTCGCTCGGCTCACCGCAGATCATGGGCGCCCTCCGCATCGTGCCGTTGCTCCGCGACGTCCCGCCGGCGGCGGCGTCCGCCCCCGCCCCTGCCAGCCCGTCGCGCGACATCCGCATCGCGCTTCGAGCGTATGACGCGTACGGTGTGGTCTCCGTCGACGACGCGGGGCCCTTCGACAGCGGCGTGAAGTACATCGGCTTCGTCCCGCATGGCTTCGTCGTCTCGTACACGCCGGACGGAAGCCCCGTCGCCTCGCTCGGCGCTTCGTTCGGCGCACCCACGGAGGAGAAGAAGCGCCGCTTCGTACGTCTCATGCATCGCATGGTGAAGCGCGAACGCGGCGAAGGCTCGACGTCGCGGGTCCGCATGCTTCCGCTTCACCTCGCGATGGAGGGCTACCTCGCGCTCCACTTCGCGGGTCCAGACATCGTATGGCCGGAGTATTCGCGACAGGCCATCCGTCACGGCCTCGATCCCCGCATCGAGCGCGTGATGCGCGGCGCGTGGCTCTCGGGCTTCGAAGAGGCGCTGCGCACCTTCGAGATCGCTCCCCGTCAGGTGGGTGTCCTCGTCTTCGTCGCGGAGGCGCTGGCGACGGCCTTCGTCATGCCGCATCCCGAAGACTACCGGCGCGTGCATCGCACGCTCTTGGAGGACTTCGTCGGCGAGCTCCTCTACCACTACGCGCTCTTGCACCCCGATCTGCCGCTGGCGAAGCATGAACCGATCGACGCCTCCACCATCACGTCGCTCGACGACCTCACGCGCGAGGTGGCCCGCGTTCGCCGCGAATACAGCGACTACGCGAAGCTCCTCGCCTCCGGCCTTTTCGCTCACGAGATGGACGTCGAGCGAATTCGCCAGATGGGTCCCTTCGAGCTTCAGCGCTTCATCCCGAAATTCGAGCTGGGAAGCGACTGCCACATCGGCGAGCGCATCGTGCGCGACGACGGCACGCTCGAGTACTTGAAGACGTATCGTCTCTCCGACGCCCAAGTGCGCCGCGGCTTCCTGCTCGAGCAACTCTCCGCCGCCGGCTGGCACCTCGGCGCCGCCGCCAAGGCGCTGAACGCCACCGACAAAGAGCTCGTCGCCCGCCTCGTCAACGCCGGCCTTGGTCATCTCCTCACCCCCTCCGTCCTCGCAGGCTTGCCCAAAGCCGCTCGCTGGTGACGGCCTCGCGTGTCGTGACGGCGTAACGGCGTGACGGCATGGCTCGCAACCCGGCGATTTCGCCTGCCAAGACGCTGGCCGTTACCTTGGCCGACCAAGGTAAATCCCTTCGCCGAACGCCTTGGTCGAGCGCGCCGTGAGCCGCCTGGCCGGTTAGCAGCCGTCGACGGAGACGTCGGTGGCGTCGAGGGTCTCGATGTTCGGTGACTTCGGAAACACGATCGAGACGTGGACGTTCACCTTGCATGGGAACACTTTCGCGTCGTCCTTCCAGTCGATGCTTCCCTTGCCGTCCGTTGCGACCTCGATCGTCTTTTGCGGGACGCCTGGCTCGCAGTTCTTCGCCCCGGGGCTTCGGTAGGAGCTCTGCACGGACCACTGGGGCGGCAGGCTCACGTACTGAAAGGCACCGGATGGGTTGAGGTCGGATGGGCTGACAAGGTGGATCTTGATGCAGCGATCGTTCGCGAAGTCGGCCTTGTAGATCTCGAGGTGGTCGTAGCCGCCCGGCGAGGCGTGCGCCGCATACACAGCGTCCTCGCCGCTGGTCGGTGGCTGCACGGGCTTCTTCGGCGGCGCAGGCGTCGCTGTGCCCGTCGGAACGGTGCCCGTGCTTCCGCCGCTGCTGCCGCTGCTGCTGCTGCTCGTGCTCGTGGAACCGGAGGAGCCCTCGAGGTCGCCGCCAGAGAGCTTGCCGCCGCACGCGAACGTGATGAGTGCGATCGCGATGACGCCCATCCCGCCACGCATCATGGTCGTCGTCAGCGTCGTTGCGCGCGCAAGGCTCGCCGTGGTGACATCGGGACGGCCACACGACCCGTGTCGGGATGCTTTGGAGGGCATAGGGCGATGGTACGCCTCGATCCCGACCTTCACGCAATCCCATCGCTCCCATAGCGCTTTCCTTCGTCACCTTCGAGGTGTCGGAACTGTCGGGTTGTGGGGTCAAACACGATCTTGCGAAGCCCCGGCTGGCGATCGGGCCCCCGGCAGGTCTCCGTCGAGGAGAAGGCGCGCCAACGGCTCCCGGTCTCGCACTTGAGCGGCGCCCAACAGTCGTGGACCGAGTTGCCCTCCTTCGTCTTGTGCGGCCCGGAAGGAAGCAATCCGACGTTCGTTGGAGCAAGAGGATCGACAGAGGTGCATGAGACCTCCTCGTCAAGGTGGCGCATCCTCGTATCGCTTGGCGGCGCTTGATCTTCGATGTCGGGGATCTCGCTGATCTCGGCGTGCTCGGTGACGTCAGTAACGTCGGTGACGTCCGCGGACTCGGTGACGTCAGTAACGTCGGTGACGTCCGCGGACTCGGTGACGCTGACCTCGGTGGATGAGGGAGCAGGCGGAAGCTGTCGGGCGAAGACCATCGGCACCTGCGGTGAGTTGGCAGGGAAGCCGCCGGGTGCACCCGCCACATCGGCTGGGAGCTCGCGTGTCGACGACACCTCGGCGCTTTCTTCACCTTCCTCGTCGTCGAGGAGGGTGTAGTCGACGAGCTTGTCGAGCTGCGAGAGGAGCGTGGAGCCATCGTTCAGGCGGACGGTGTTCTCCGTCCCCTCGAACACGCCTTCGAAGAGCGCGCGCTTCGTCATCACGAGCTGCTCGATCCGCGCCTCGATGCCCACGCCGTTGACGATCTGGAAGACGTCAACCGGTCGGCGCTGCCCCATTCGATGAATGCGGCCGATCCGCTGCTCGAGCACGGCGGGGTTCCATGGAAGCTCGAGGTTGATGCACACCGTCGCGGCGTGCTGCAGGTTGAGGCCTACGCCGCCTGCGTCCGTGAGGAACATGACGCGCACGGTGGGGTCGTCGTGGAAGTCCACGACGTTCTGTGTCCGACGATCGCTTCGCTCCGCGCCGGTGAAGAACACCGATCGTGCCCCGACCTCCTCGAGGATATCGCGCGTAACGAGATGGGCGAGCTTCAGCATGCGCCGCCACTGGCTGAAGACGACGACCTTTCGTTGCTGCCCGACGACGATGTCGCGAAGCAGGCTGCGAAATGCGACGAGCTTCGGCGACCGAAGCTCCTCGAGCAGCGCAGGGCTCGGCGGCTCGTTCTGGATCTGCGGCCACACGTCTTCGTAGTCGATGAGCGCGAGCCCATTCGACACGATCCGTTGCTGCGTCAACAGCTGCATGAGCTCCACGAAGTCTTCGGGCGGCAGCGGCCGGCCCTTCCTCTGTCGTGACGCAATCGAGGCGATGCGACGCCCGATTCGATCGTGAACCATCCCTTGGGCGCCCGTCATCGGGACTGTCACCCGCATATCGGTCCTAGGCGGGAGCTGGATGTCCGCTTGTTCGCGCGTGCGCCGGAGCGTGACCCCTCGCATCCGGAGTCGCAGCGTGTCGAGGCGGCACACATCGCCGACACCTTCGCCCGTCGAATCGATGTGAACGGGCTTGATGCGCCACATCGGGCCGAGCGCGACCTCGTCCACCCACTCGAGGATCGAGGCGAGCTCTTCGATCCGATTTTCCATCGGCGTTCCGGTGAGCGCGATGCGGTAGTGCGTGGTGAGCTTCTTCACGCATGCGGCGTTCTTCGTCGTCCAGTTCTTGATGCGCTGCCCTTCGTCGAGGATGACGGCATGAATGCCGAGGTCGAGAATGGTGTTGAGGTCGCGACGAAGCTGCTCGTAGCCAACGATGAGGAAGCCTCCACGTTTCTTTACGAGTTCGTAGGTGGCACGCCGCTCCGACGGGTTCCCCTCTGCCATCTCGACAGGCACCGGGCTCGTAGCACGCCATTCTCGAAGCCACTGCGACCTGAGGCTCGCAGGAACAACGACGAGCCCATGCGTGATTCGCTTTCTGTTGTAGAGCACGTGACACGCCGCGACGGCCTGCGTGGTCTTCCCGAGCCCCATGTCGTCCGCGAGGAGCAACCGACCTTGCGCGAGGATGCGCCGAACGCCTTCGAGTTGGTGGGGATAGAGCGCCCGCCGGAGCGTGGCGAGCTCGTCGCTCATCGCAGCCACGTCCTCGGCGCCAGTGGCCAGCCGAGAGCAGCGGGCGTCCTCTTCATCGATCACGCGCAGCGCAGCGGGCGACCGAACGATGTGAGACGTCCCCTCGATCCATGGCAGCGCATCGAAGGCGCGAAGGAGCGACCGGCGCCGATTCGGGTCCGCCAGGACATCCTCGCGCGGACGGTCATCTCGGTCGAACGCGTCGCCGAAGATGACGTCGCGGTCGCTCGGGTCCATGACGAGGCGGAGGCCTCGCAAGCGGTCGATAGGTCCTGTCAGCGGAAGCCTTGGATCCCACTCGAGACGATCGTGTGTGGGCGTGAGCGCGCAAGCGTGAAGGAGACGCGCGTCGCGGCGATGAAACACATTGTTGAGCACGCAAAGAAGGTGCTGGCAGAGACCGAGTGAGCTCCCAACGTAGTCGGGACAGGTGCAACTCCCGATGAACGGAAACAGACTCTCGAGACGCGTCGTGTACGGCAGCAGCACCGTGAACCATTCGTCGTCACGGCGACCAGTCGCGTAATCGCCCAGCAACGACAGCGGCATATGGCGCCCACGCCGGCGGCGCGGACGTGACGTGATCTCGATCTTGTCCTTGAGCATCGTCTGCATGCGCTGAATGAGCGCCGTCATCGCGGCTTCGCGAAGCGACCAACCATAATGTGCCGCCTCGCCCTTCGTGGTCATCGCGAGCACGTGCTCGACGATGAGCTGATGAGGGATCTGATCGAAACGCTCGAACGCCTCCATCAAGAGGACGCTGCGTGTCTGCTGAAAGCCAAACCGGTCCTCACTGACGGTCCCGTGTCCGTTGTCCTGTGCACCGACCAACTCCGCGTTCATGCTCATGCGCGTGGCTTCAGCAGTACGCATGCCATGTCACCGATCGAATCGTTTCGCCTACTTCGACCGCGTGACCATATGGCCGGGCCAGGCCCGGGCCGGCCCCGGGCCACTTCGGGCCAGGCCGCGCCCCACGTCAGGCCCGCCGCGATCGTCTTCGCGCGTCCACTTCGGGCGCAAGCACCCTTTCAACAAGGCGAGTCGCGGTGAACGAGCCACCTTGGGCGCCCAAGGTAAGCGCCCGGGTTTCATGTGTCGTTTCCGCGCGCGCGGGCGTCGCCGGAGCGCGAGGACCATTCTGGGCGCAAGGATCGCGACGCACGCAGCGACGTCGATTCACCCTTTTCAACAAGGCGACGAGCCGTGGCGAACGAGTTGGCTCAAGCCGGGCTCGTTCTCACGCAACCTCGCGCGTCGCGAGCCACTTCGGGCGCAAGCACGGGCCGCGGAAGCACTCCCCATCCACTTCGGGCGCGAGCATTCGTCATCGACTTCGGTGCAAGCAGGCGACTCTTACATCGGCCGCAAACACTCGCCTTCTACGTCGGGCGCCCGCACTGCGAGCCAGCATTTGGCGCGCAAGAACTCGGGTGCTCCGTGCATATCAACACGTGCATCGCACTGCGAAGAGCGAGGTCAACTCACCCTTTTCAACAAGGGTGACTCACCCTTTTCAACCAAGGTAATTATCGTCACGGCCCGATCGAGCGGCGTGCTGCGGTCCAGGGTGGGAAGGGCAGCACCGCGGGCTCACTCGGGCACAAAGCGCTCGCCATCCATTTGGCGTCTGCAGCCCCCACTCTCACGAAGCCGGTTGCGATGTTGTCTCAGCTATCCCACCGCGGGGGGACCCCCTCCCGTGAGACAGCCAAGAACAGGTGCGAGCACTCACTTCGGGCAACTGCTCATCCACGAGCAGGCATTCGCCATCGTCGTCTCAGCGACTTCGCATCCGACGTACTTCGTCGGGTTCGGGTTCGATCACCTGGACCTTGGGCGCCCAAGGCACTTCCCCGAATTCTCGAACAGTGAGGCCTGCCCGAGCCAACCACAGAAAAATCGGTCAACGATGTCTCGTCCGAACAACAAAAAGGGATCGGTCTCCTATCGTGCGGTGACTAACGACCGAAGAGACAGCCTCGGATTGATCCCTGCGCATTCTTCTCGTCGAGGGCTCACGAATTTCTCTTCGATCAAAATAGTTTCGAACCTTCGCCGTCGAGCGGTGATTGACGACGGACCAGGCAAACCCGAACCATCGAGTCGTTGGCACATCAATGAACACCCCCACTTCCGCGACCTCATTCACCACGCTTGTGCGTTCGTCGCGAATGCGCGAGGGATGGCGCTTCGGCGCGAGGCGATGCGCACGCGTGACGAGCTCGACGTCGCATTGGTGCGCCATTACGTGCAGAACCGACACGAGAAGCTCGGTCCGCTACCTTGGCCACCCAAGGTGGCCAGCCCATTCTTCTAGCCAGCGTGAGGTGCTCTGTTCGTTGCCTTGGTTGAAAAGGGTGAAGCCACCATCACCCTCATTGAAGAGGAGGAGGAGGTGGCCGCGTGAGCCCACCTCGCGACCATCGCAACAGACCACGATGGCGTGGTCGCCGAGCTCGCACTTCAGCCGTTCCGCAGACGCGTTTCGTCGAACGGATACCGGTCGCCTACCTGTCGCGTGTCCGATATCGAGCCGCCTTCGGTTGAAGCCGGCGTCGGGATCGTGCGCGCCATTCGCGCCGTTCGTAGCGGACGATACAAGAGCGTCGGCGACGACCTCACGGAAGAGGGCGTCGACATCTCCCTTGTTGAAACGGCTGCGTCGACCATCTCCCTTGTTGAAACGGCTGCGTCGACCATCTCCCTTGTTGAGACAACCACCCTTGTTGAGACGGCTGCGTCGTGCCGACGGCCGTCGTTGGCTTATCGGTCACGCACGTGAGCTTGCCATCCGACTCAGCGGAAGCCCGCGTCGGGCCGCGACCGCGGGCCATGCGCGCAGCTCCGGCGTGGCTCGCACTTTGGTTGACGAAAGTGAAACCCCTTGGTTGAACGTGGCCACGTCGGAACCGTCCTCACGGCCATCGCCGCAGCCGCGCAGTGCCGACGCGGTGAAGCGAGCGGCGAGACTCTCCCGCGCCCGCCCGCGCGCCCCACCCGCCCGCGCCTGCGCCCGCCGCGCGCCCCACCCGCCCGCGCCTGCGCCCCTGCGCCCGCCTGCGCCCGCCTGCGCCTGCGCGCACGAGCTCGAGGGTCAGACGACGAGCTTGTAGCCGTAGCCGTAGACGGTGAGGATGTGCGTCGGCTTGTCGGGACTCTTCTCGATCTTCTTGCGAAGCTTCACGATGAAGTTGTCGACGGTGCGGTTCGTTGGCGAAGCGTCGAGGCCCCAGATCTTTTGGAGGATCTCGTCGCGCGCTACGGGCTGACCCACGCGCTCGACGAGGAGACGCAGCAGCTCCACTTCGTAGAAGGAGAGGACGTGCTCGGTGCCGTTCGTCTTCAGCGAGTGCATCGAGAAGTTCACTTGAGCGTCGCCGATCTCGACGACCTCTGGGGCCGCGCTCGGGCGCGAGGCCCGTCGCAAGATGGCGCGCATGCGCGCGATGAGCTCGTTCACGCTGAACGGCTTGGTCACGTAGTCGTCCGCGCCAGCGTCGAGGCCGCGGATCTTGTCGGTCTCCTGCGAGCGCGCGGTCAGCATGATGATCGGGACGAAGGGGCTGACGCGGCGTAGGTCTTCGCAGACCGCGTAGCCGTTGATGTCCGGCAGCATCAAATCGAGAATGACGGCGTCGGGGTTCTCGGCGCGTGCGAGCTGCACGCCCTCTTTGCCCTTGCCGGCCGAGATGACGGCGAAGCCCTCGAACTCGAGAGCATCGCGGAGCCCCATCACGATGTGCGGCTCATCTTCGATGATGAGGATCGTCTTCTTGTTCGCGACAGGTGTAGCCATGGGAGACGATGACGATGAGCGGGGACGAGTGAGACCGCGCCGGGATCGTGGTCGAAGCGCGGTCGCTGCCGCGGAGCCCTAAGGAACCGCGCGCCATGAAAAAGCGACAAGCCGCATGATATCCATCATGCGGCTTGCGTGAGCGTGTTTTCACACGCGCTTTTTCGAGGCGTTACTGCTTGTTGGCGTTCGCCGTGTCGCCTGCCGCTTGTCCGGCAGCGAACTGCTGGATGCACTGGAGGCTGAAGCGGGCGCCGACGAGGGCCGACGTACCGGTCGAGAAGATGAGCGCCTGCGGGCAGCGGCCTGCGGGGTTCAGCTTGTTCGCCGGATCGTTCTCGACGTAGCACCAGAGGAGATCCGTGTCGTCCTTGCAGGTGACGCCGCGCTTGACGGCCTTCTGCGGGATTTCACAGACCGGGAGGCGCGCGAGGTCGAGACCGCCGTCCTTGACGTCGCCCGACTCAGCCTTCTGCTGCTCGAGGAAGACGTCGAGGATTTCCTTCGACGGCGGCTTGAGGCCGAACGTCTCGCACTTGTCGGTCGGCTCGCTGAGCTGCGCGAGGACGAGGCAGGGCACCTCGGCCGCCGGCGCGTTCGGGTCGACGGTCTGGCTCGGGTCACGCAGGCGCTGCGGGAGGCACTGCGTGGTGAGCGCGTTCTTGAGGCGGTCGATGATGGCGGAGACCGCGGGGCGGTAGCCGTAGTCGGCCGCGTTCGGGTTCGTGAGCTGGATCGGGCAGAGGGACGCGATGACGCCCTGGTCGCCGAGCGCGCGGACCACTTGGAACTCGCGGATGGTCGGGTAGGCCTTCGCCTTGACCTGCTTCGTCGTGCCGCCTGCGCCGTCGTCGCCGCAGAGCGGCGGGTTGCCGGTCGCGTCGGCGCCGCAGTCGCAGGACTGGTCGCTCTGACCGCACGTACGCTGGGAAGCGGCCGGGAGGTCGAACGTGCAGGCGTACTGGAGGTCCTTCTTCTCGGTGTTCCACTCGCGGCCGTGGATCTTGTCCGTGCCGTTGTTGCCCTTCGGCAGATCGGCGCCGGCGAGGCCCGAGCGCGGCGCGACCGACTGGATCATGTGCGGGTCGATGCCGTCGTAGTTGAAGTTCGCCGGGTCTTTGCCGAGGATCTTCACCCAGTCGTCGTTCGAGATGCGGCTCTTCTCGGGGTCGTTGATCGTGAAGTGGAGGAGGTCTTGCGGGACTCCGCCGACGACCGCGAAGAAGATGAGGTCGGGGCTTCGCGTGCTACGCGCGAGCGCGCAGACTTCGTCGCCCGGGTTACGCGGAAGCTTCGCGGCGAAGAGCGGGTTCGTGCACTTCGCGACCGAGGTGTACGAGGCGATGTCGCGGCGGCCGTTCGCGGCGACCTTGATCGCGTGCTCGGCCTTCCTGTCCGGGACCTTGAACTTCGTGAGGCCGTCGATGTAGCGCTTGATCGGGTACTGGGGATCGATGCCGTAGCGCTCCTTCATGCGGTGGAAGCGCACGTTGAGCTCGTCGTCGGTCGGTCCGTAGTAGCCGTTGTAGCCTTCGCCCTGCTGGCCAGACTGGCCGGAGGTCGTGCAGTTCTGGTCCTGCTTGATCTTCTGGCAGGAGGCCTGCGCAGGATCGCAGAGGCTCTGGAAACCGCAGGACGTGCAGTCGGCGTTGCCCGGATCCTTGCTGCACATCGTCGTGCCGCGCGGAGCCGTGGTGCCCTGCTTCGGGTTGCCGCGGTAGATCTTCGAGCCGGGGAAGTTCTTGGCCATGAAGGCCCAGCCCTGTCCGCCGACGGCGAGCGGGTCGGCCGACGAGTCGTCTTCGTCCGTCAGCATGATGATCGCGACGAGCGAATCAGGACGGAGGAAGTCGGCGCGCTGCTGGAGGACTTCGATGTCGACGCCGTCGCCGAGGTCGGCCTGGTTGAAGCCGTCGAGGCCGATCTTGTCCCAGGGATCGGGCTGGATGAGGAAGCGGTACACGCTCTCGAGCTGGGCTTCGAGGCCGCAGCCGTTCTGCTCGACGCCGACGACCATGTCCTGGAACGCGGGTGTGAGGCCGCCCTGTCCGTCGACGGTGCGGATCGGCTTGTCCGGCGGCGGATGGCGCTTCGGGTCCTCGTTCTCCTTCGACTGCGGGAACCAGGAGAGGAAGCCGCTCGGCGTCGCCTCGTCGACGTTGCCGCCGCCCTTCTTCAACGTGAGGAGGTGAGCGCGGTCGTTCGTGCGCGGGTTCGCGGCGTCGCAGACGTCGCCACCAAAGTTGCCGAGCGACGACGACACCACGCCGATGTGCATGTCGGTGACCGGCTTGAACTCCGGATCGCTTCCGTTCGGGCAGCCGTAGTGGTTGTCCTTGTTGCCGGCCGGATCTGCGAGAGCGGCCGGGTTGAGCGGCACGCCGTCGGTGTCGACGCAGCGCGGACGGAGCAGACCTTGAATGAGGTCCGGCACGGCGTCCTTGAGGATTAGCTGCTTGTCACCCATCGACGCCGAGTTGTCGATCGCGAACAAGAGGTCGACCTTGTCGACGGCTTGCTGCGAGACAGTCGACGTGAAGTTGACCTTCGTCGTCGGGGGCTGTTGGCCCACCGGCCGCGAGAGGCAAGCGATGCCGGCCATGCCCATCGTGAGGACAGCGGCGTACTTGCCGATCCGGTTCGTCCACTTCATCGGGAGCGCTCCTTGACGTTCATCTCGGGTGTGGTCACGAAGACCGCAACCCCTCAAAACTCTACCGCGTTACCTAACATGGTCTCATGGTCGAGTGTCAACGTTGGGTACACGTCGACGGCCCTTTCTTTTCACGAGACGTGCCGTCCGCGCGAAAGACCCGAGCCCACGAAACAGGCTGAATTTTCGCCTTTCGGGGCACCCGTCGCCTGCGTGGGGTGCCAACTAAGTTGCGGGTTGAGAGGCCGGTTGGCGCGGATGGCGCCTTGAAATTCGCGGAGTTGGCAGCGCGCGCCCGCTCAAAACGTGAGCGCGAACGAGGCCCCTTTCGCGGCGGGCCGCAAGGTCGATCGGGCGGTGGCGGACGGCGGGACGGATGGATCGAGGCGTGGCGATCCCGGATCGAGAAACCAAAGGACGGCGCCGAGGGCGAGCGCCGCGACGCCGACGCCGATCCCCACCGTCGCGATGTTGCCCGACGTCTTTGCATCGTCCGCCTTCGCCACTCCTTCTGCAGGACATGGAGTTGGCGCGGGGCCTCCACACAGATCATCGGCGGCGCGTTTCTTCTCGATCGAGTCGAAGAAGAAGTACGTCCCGACGCCCGTCGCGGCGAGCCCAACCACGACGGACGCGATCGCGCCGATGCGTCGTGGCGGAAGACCGTCCTGCGCCGGTGGTTGGGTTTTCCCTGCGGAGTCGCCTTGCCTGCTCGCCGAAATCGCCGTGAGCGGTGCGGTCGGCGCGGTCGACTCCTCGAGCACCGGCACGGTCACGTCGACCGTCGCTCCTTCCGTCTTCGCGAGCACGCGGCTCGCCCACGTGACGTGGCCTGGCGCCTGCGCCGTGATCTCGTGCTCGCCGGGATCGACCGGCACCGCGATGCCCCACGTCGCAGGATCGAGATCGACGTTGTCGCGCTTCACGCTCAGCTTCGCGATGCGTGCGAGCGTGGGGACGATGACGCGCACGCGCACGAGGCGTGGCTCGATCGAGGCGATGCGCTGCACCGCGACCTCCTCGCGGTCTTTGCGGCCGGCGCGGCGCGCTTCGCTGAGCGCGGTGTGGAAGAGATCCCACGCCGTCGCGAGCCGTCCCTGCGCTTCGCGGCATGCGGCGAGATGCAAGACTGTGCCGCCCGCCGGGCTGATGCGCTGGCTCTCTTCGAAGCGCGTGCACCCTTCTTCGAGCCGGCCAAGCCCGACGAGGCGCTTTCCTTCCTCGAAGAGCGTCTGCGCCTCGGCGCTGTTCGATGTCGTCGCAGGCGGCGCGCCAAAGGCGTTTGTGGTCGTCAGCGCGAGGAGCGCGAGGATCACCGTGACGAGCCATGTGGTCCTCCGCTTCATTCGCGATCGTCCGGCAGGCGACTCGACGTCGCGGTGGAGGGGCGCGGCTTCGAAGCGCGCACGCGCGGCGCGGCAGAGACCACCGGCATGGCGGGGAGCGACGGCGAATCCACTGGCGGCGCCACGAGCAGAGACGTCGCGACCATCGGGGATGGCACCACGACGGCGGTGGTCGGCGGGGACGTGGTGAGTGAGGGCACGGGCGGCCCGATCGGTGACGAGGTCTTCTTCACGAGCCGTGCCCCGACCACGAGCGCGAGGCGACCGATCGAGACGATCGACACGGCGACGAGCACAGCCGAGGCTCGCCGCGCCGGCGATGACGGAGGGGCGGCCGCGAGACGACGCGTGGGAGCATCACGCGTGGGTTCTTCGATCTCGTCGAGCGCCGGAGCCCGTAGAGGCAGGGCAACGTATTGGGGAGCTGCGACCGTTGGCCCTTCACCGTCTTCCTCCTCTTCTACCTTTACCTTGATGACAGGCGATCCCGCGTTCGTCGCACGTCGGGGACCATGTTGCTTGGTCTCTTCGGCGGCTTCGTCGTCCGGGCCCTTCTTGCCCAGGGCGATCGCGAGCTCGTGAACGGACGCGAAGCGGTCGTCCGGGAGCTTCTCGAGGCAGCGCGCGACCACGCGCTCGATCTCGGGCGTGACGTCGGGTCGGAAGCTGCGCAGCGATCGCGGCGCGTCGCTCTGGATCCGCGCGCACAGCTGCGCGAGGTTCTGCGCGGTGAACGGCGCCGCGTTGGCGAGGAGCTCGAAGAGCGTGACGCCGAGGCTCCAGATGTCGGCGCGCGCGTCGACGTCGCGGCTGCTCGTCAGCTGCTCGGGCGCCATGTAGCGCGGCGAGCCCATCATCGCGAGCGAGCTGGTCAGCGTCCCAACGGCGCTCGGTGACGCGGTCGCCCCGCGCCAGCGCGCGATGCCGAAGTCGATCAGCTTGATCACCTGGCGGCGTCGCTCGACGACGCAGAAGAGGTTCGCCGGCTTGACGTCGCGATGCACGACGCCGATGCCGTGCGCGGCCTCGAGCGCAGCGCATGTCTGCAAAGTAAAGTCGATCGCCTTCGCGATCGGGAGCGGGCCGTCTTCGGCGAGCATGACCTGGAGGTTTCTGCCTTCGAGATACTCCATGACCATGTAGGCCGAGCCGTCGGACATGCGCGCGACGTCGTGCACACGGGCGACGTGCTCGCTCTCGATCTTGGCGGCCAGCCGGGCTTCGCGCACGAAGCGCTCGACCGCGGTGGTCGACGCGGCGTCCGTGCTCGTCGTCGCGGCGCGGAGCACCTTGATCGCGACCTTGTGATCGAGCCCGATGTGCCTGGCCGCGAAGACCGTGCCGAACCCACCGGCGCCGAGCACGCGCTCGATCCGGTATTTCCCTAGAAAGACGTCGCCCACTCCCGGCAGAGACTGCGAGGTCGACTCCTTCACTCCCCCAATGATCAGTCAGCCGGTCGTGCAAAGCAACTCGTGGCCAGAGCACGACCGCCAACATCAACGAGCGAGCGTGCCCGGCGCAGACGCCGAGTACGTGATCTCGAAGCGCGTCGCGGTCGCGGCGTTGCCGTGGCAGGAGAACGGACCCGTGAACGAATCGCGGTAGAGGGCCGTCTTCGTGGAGCAGACGTCGTGGCCCACCTCGCGGTTGTTTGCGTCGTAGGCCGTCCACCACCCCGAGACGCTCACCGTCCCGGGTGCGGTGCGTCCGACGCGAACGCTGTCTTCGAACGATCCGTTCGCGGAGCGGATCGTCGCTGCGAGCGTGGCGGCATGCGGCGTCGAGCCACTCGAGCTCGATGACGATGATGAAGATGATGACGGAGGTGGAGGCGACGGCACCTGCGCGATCGAGGAGCAGTCGCGGATCTCGTCGAGGTTGACGTCGCTCGGGCACTGGAGCGTGCTCACGTGCATGTAGCTCAGCGCAAACTCCTGACGAAGGTTCACGCCGATCCAGAGATCGGACCACCCAGGCTGCGGAGCGACGCCGTGCGTCTTGCAATAGACGTTCACCTTCGAGCCCGCCGTGCTCGCGAGGACCGGCGACGCCGCGTTGGGCGCCTTGCGCAGGTTGCCGTTGCCGCTGCAGAGCGCGAGCGGCGCGTCGGTGATCGCGTCACTCGACGCGTTCGTCGACTCATCGTCCTCTCCACTCGACGCCGTACAGCCAGCGGTCGTCATCAAGACGAGCGTCGCTGCCAACGTTGCCCATGCGTGTCCCCGGACAGAGCCGCTCGTGCGCTTCATGATCGCTACATCTCCAAAAAAGAGGCGACGCGCTCGTTTGCGCGCCGCGTGTTGATGGAGACGTGAAGTGCACCGCGCATGCCGCCTTCCTTACAAGGTAGGCGCGCAGCGGTTCCCTGGGTTTTCAGGGCCGGTGAGGCTCTGAAGGCGGCGTCCTTGGATCAGGTGTGGAGTCGCGTCGACACCACCGCCACGGGCGTGAGGTCAGAGCCCGTGCTTGCGAATCAGGCGATGCACGTACGTGCGATCGAGGCCCGACGCCCGCGCGACGGCGCTCACGTTGCGATCGTGAACGCGCAAGAGCTCACCGATGTACTCACGCTCGAGATGATCCATCCAGGCGTCGCGGATCTCCTTGAAGGGACGATCGAGCGCGAGCCGCGGCGGCACATCTCCGCCCAGCGGCTCGAAGGACATCGGCGCCGGAAGCGGATCGTCGGCGATCCCTTCCGGCGCTGCGTCGAGCACCGAAGACTCGGGCGCGTCGCGATCGGGATCGTCGGTGCCGAGCGCGATCGCGCGCATGACGAAGCTCCGAAGCTCGCGCACGTTTCCCATCCACGCGCGATCGGCTGCACGAGCGACGAGCGCGGCGCGCGTGACCGTCGGCGGCCAGCGCCCGCCCACGAAATGATCCACGAGCAGCTCGATGTCGCTCGCGCCCTCCGCGCTCCTGCGATCGCGAAGCGGCGGCACGTGGACCACCCCCACAGCGAGGCGGAAGTAGAGATCCTCTCGAAATGTCCCGACGTTGACCATTTTTCGCAAATCACGATGCGTCGCTGCGACGAACCGCACGTCGGCCTGTCGAAAGGATGTGTCACCCAAGCGCCGGTATGTCTTGGTCTCGAGGAGCCGAAGGAGCTTGGGTTGAAGCGCCAGCGGAAGCTCACCGACCTCGTCGAGGAAGAGGGTCCCGCCGTCGCACCGCTCGACGATGCCTTCGCGCGACGTCTCCGCGCCGGTGAACGCGCCTCGCCGATGACCGAAGAGCTCCGCCTCGAGCAGCGTCTCCGGCATCGCCGCGCAGTCGAGGATCCCGAGATCGTGGCGCGCGCGTGGCGAAGCGTCGTGGATGGCGCGCGCGACGAGCTCCTTCCCCGTTCCGGTCTCACCGGTGACGAGCACCGCGAGATCCGTCTGCGCCAGCTGGTCGAGCCGCGCGAAGAGCTTTCGCATGACCACGCTCTTGCCGATGAGCGGACCGTAGCGCGAGGCGCCCCACACATGCTCTTCCGCCGTCTCGAGCTCGCCATAGCCGACGCGGATCGTCACCGATCCGACCGTGATCGTCCCGCCGTCGGGCACGCGGGCTCCCGAGACGAGGATGCCGTCGACGTACGTCCCGTTGCGGCTGCCGAGATCACGCACCCAAAGCCCGGCGCCTCCGCCGATCGCGCGATCCATGACGGGCTCGAGCTCCGCGTGGATGCGCGAGACCGCACGATCGGCGATGACCACGTTCGCGTGGCTCGCCGAGCCGAGGATCACGGGCGCTCCTTCGGCGGCGTCGAGGACCAGCTCGTGCGGACCGCGCGCGTCGGTCCACGACAAGCGCGGTCGTTTCAAGCGCTCGCGATGGACGAGCGCCATCTGCGGCTCGTTCTGCTGGGTCGTCTTGCCGAAATTGTCGCCCGTCACGTGGTGACACCAATCTTGTCATGGTAAGCGAAGCTTGTGGCTGGTGACGCTCGTGAGGTGGACGCTCGGAGGAGGTCGCGGAGGCGCGTCCGTAGGGCGTCGCGCCGCGGGGCAGAGGCGTTGGCCTCCGCCGTGTTCACGAGCGTCGCGCTGGCCAGCGCAGCGTCGGCCTGCAACCTCCTCATCGGCAACGAGGATCGCGTGCTTCGCGACGACGACGCGGGGCTGCCTGGATCGCGCAAGGACGGCGGAAACGACGACGTGCTCGTACCGGGAGAAGGCGGCGGCTTCGATGCGCTCGGCCCCTGCCCGAGCGACCGACCGGACCTCCTCCAGAACGACATGAACAACTGCGGCGCGTGCGGCGTCTCCTGCGGTGGCGGCGCGTGCATCATGGGCAAGTGCCAGCCCGCGCTCGTCCGCGAGACGAAGCAACCCGACCAGGTCGCGGTGGTCGGCGGCGCCTTGTACTATACACACAATGAAGCGCCCACCGGCGGCGTGAGCTGGTGTGAGGCCGACAACTGCGCGAAGCCGACGTTGTTCTTCAACCAGAGCACAGGCGCGCATGGCCTCGCGGTCGATGCGCAAGGCGTCGCGATCGCCTCGCCGTCGGCGAACCTCGTCTACGCCTACCCGCTTCGCTACGCCGGCACCGGGCAGCTGCTCCTGTCGAACCTCGCGCAGCCCACGGCGGTCGCGGTCGACGCGACGAACGTGTATTTCACCACCGCTGCTGGGCATCTCTACCGCTGCGCGCGCAGCGGGTGTGCGGGCGGCGCGGTGCTCGTTGGAAAAGGCACGGCGCCTGGCGGCGCGCTCGCCGTCGGCGATGTGTTCGCGGTGTGGGGATCGCTTCGTACGTCACCTGGCGCGCCGAGCACCGAAGGATTTCTCCAGCAGGTCGCGAAGAGCGCGGTGGACGGCGGCGTCAAGACGGCGAGCTTCGGGCGCAACCCGCGCACGTTCGTCATGAATGGCTCGAAGCTGTATTGGACGGCCACCGACGGACCGTCGGGCTATCAAGGTGAGGTCACCTACCGGCCGAGCGCGCTCGAAGACACGGAGTTTCTTTGCAAGACGATGCTCGGCGATCCGTGGGGCGTCGCCATCGACGACACGCATGTCTATTTCACGGTCCCGAACGCGGGTGAAGTGCGTCGCTTTCCGGTGGGGGCGTGCACTAGCGGCCAGGCCGCCGAGACGATCGCGACCGGTCAGGGCCATCCGCGCGGATTGGCCCTCGATAACCAGTTTGTTTATTGGGCTAACTTCGACGGCGCGATCATGCGCTTACGCAAGTAGCGCGATTGGGCGCTGTCGTTTAGAACGTTATCTCGAAGCGGATCGCCGCTCCGCGATGAAGCGTCAGGGGAAGAGCGACCCGCCCATCCACCACGTCGACGTTGCGGGCTACGCCGTCGACCTTCACCGCCGGTGAGGACGACGAGGCAGGCACCGCGACCCGAAGCGTGATCGTCCCATCGTTCTTCGCGCGGTACTCACCCTGAATCCGCTTCGGCGAGACGTCCAAGCGAAGGAGAGGCACATCGATCACGTACGAAGCGTGCGCGGGATCGTTTCGGGGCGCGATGAGGAGGCCATCGGCGAGCGGCTCGACGCCCGCGGCGCGAAGGAGGCCGACGAACATCATCGCCTCGGGGTTCATGTTCGCGACGGGAAAATCCGTCATCGGCGTGACGGGGCTCACCCACGTGCCGCCTGCGCTTCCCGACGAGTCGAAGCCGTCGGGCCCCGACAAGATGCCCACCCACTGCGCGGGGAACTCTTTGGCGTGCGTCGCATAGAGATGCTCGTCGAGGCTACGCCACGCCGACGCCGGCCGCGTCCGCGCGTACGCCCATGTCATGACCTGGCTGATCGCTGGCCATACCTGTCCGCCTTGGCGAAGCCGCGGCCCAATCGCCGAGTCGTTGTCGAGGCGCGACTCGACCTCGTCGAGCAACGTCTTCGTCTGCGATGCGTCGAGGACGTTCGCGAGAATCCCCCATGGCTGCGCCTCGAGGTCGAGGAAGCTCGCGCGGTAGGGATCGTTCGCGTCGTCGGTTCCCTTCAAATAGCTTTGGTTGATCGAGTTACGCACCCACGCGCGGCCAAACCATTTCGTTCCATGCGCCGCTTTGACGGGCGCGACCAAGCTCGCCGCGTAGCTCTGCATCTCGGCGGAGAGCGCAGGGTCGAGCGAGGCGATCTGACTCGCCATCAGAGGAAGCGCGACGAGAGCAAGTTGGGTGTTGGGGATCGACTCGCCATGGTCGATCGTGAATTTCACCGCGCTCGGTGACAGGTCTTCGTACGAGACGCCGTCCGACCAATCACCGTCCGAGATCCGAATGAGGCCGTGGTCACCCTTGCCGACTTTGTCCTTGAGGTGGCGAAAGGCGACGCGCACGTGGTCGAGCACCGTCTTGCCGTTCGCGCCCGGTGGGAGGGACGCGCTCCCCTTTGGATGAAAGTCGACGCTCTCGGCGAGGAAGGCTCGGTCTCCCGTCGCGGCGAGATATTCGGAGAGGCCGAGGAAGAAATAGATATCGAGGTCGCTCGGATGCTCGTGCAGCGTGGCGCCCTCGTTCACGCCGTATCCCGTAAACGAATAAGCCTTTTGCCCCGTCACCGCGTCGGTCACGCCCATGATCATGCGAAGGTTGCCCTTCGCGATCGCTTCATCGAAGTACGTCGTCGCGAGCGCGAAGAGCGCTTGGTCGCGAGGCACGCCGTCGGCCCCGTGCAGATAGAGGTACGCGGAGCCTTGGGCGGTGTACCGCTCTCCGTAGTAGTCGTTCTTCACGGTATGACCGAGGAGCGTGTGACTTCGCCACGCGAGCTCGCGGTGCATGAGCGCGTTCGAGCCTGGAATGTCGACATAGGCGAGGCGCTCCTTCCACCTCGCGAGCGACGCCCCGAGCGGATCGGGATGCGTGGCGTACGTCGATCGCGCGACCTCGGCCTGCGCGGGCTTGCCTGCGGGCTCGTAGCCGTACGCGAAGCGAAGCGTCGTCTTTTGCCCGGGGGCGAGATGCAGCGTGGACCGCATCGCCAGCATGGCGGGCTGACCATCGGCGGCCGTCTTGCCCAGCACCTGGCCCTGTTTTAGCGCCGACACCGCCGCTGGCGACACTGGAGTACCTCCGCCGAAGAAGGAGCGTTGATCGGTGTACACCTCGTCGACCGCCGCGGTCGCGACAGCGCTGAGCTTCGTCAAGAACACGGGCGGCGGATACCAGTCGATCGCGCTCACGGCGCTCGCCGCCGGCACGTTCTGGCCGGCGCGCGGCGTCATCGTCGCGCGCAGCGTGCTCGTCGGCGCGTCCCAGACGACCGCTTGATCGAGCTTCGCGTTGAGCCCATCGCGACCGCGATCGCTCGCGCCAGCGGCGAGCCCCGTCCGCGCCCACTCGGTGAGGAGCTGATGGCGATTGACGTCCCAATACTCGAAGTGGCGAACGTCTTTGACCGCGGGTGACTCGTTGGTCACCGTGACCTCGTCGATGACGAACGGCGCGTCGCCGCCGCCGTCCATCGGGGCGTGGATGCGATGGCGAACGCTCAGATCGCGGTATTTCGTCGTCGTCTCGTAATAGCCAATGCCGAACACACGCTTCGTCGTCGCGCCGCTTGGTGCATAGCGAAACGCCGAAGCCCACGCGCCGGCGCCGTCATGGATGTACGAGAACCCGCCTCCGAGGTTGTTCTGGTCCTCGGCAAAGCGATTCATCCACGTCGGGCCACGCTCGTTGCCAAAGAGCTGAACGTAGCCATCATCGACGGCCATCAGGTTGACGCGATCGTTGCCGGTGACGAAGAAGTGTTCGCGCCGCTCGCGATGGATCGGGAAGATGTCTTCGCTGTTCGGCCACTTCGCACGTGCGTCGTTGCGCTCGTCGAGGGTGTACGAGAAGGCAGGGAGCCCGTGCTCGTCGACGATCCACTCGCCGAAGATGCCTCCTCCTTCCGGCTGCGGGGAGAACACGCGAAGACCATCCACCGAAGCGACCTCGCCTCCATCGGCGGCGCCGCTGTCGCTCGGCGCGTCGGTCACCTGGGCGTTGCTTCGATCGGCCCCGTCGTCGTTGCCGGCCGAGCAGCCGACGAGAAGGCCAAGCACCACCGTCGTGAAGGAGCGTCGCTTCGTCATGAAGCCGCCCAGCAGCACCGAACGCGCCACTCGGCTCATGGAGAATCACGCGCGCTGGACGATCGACGCGGATCGAAAACCGCGAGCTTTTGCGCGCCTCGCCTGCGGCTCGCGCGCGATCCGCAGGATCGAGCGTGGACGAGCGTCGACACCGATCGGAGCCGTCACACCGGTTGCGCAAGCGGGAAATTCAGGCGGATTTCTCTATTGCCTACCTCGGCACACATGATGCTCGTCGACTCTTCATCATGTTCACGAAAGCCCGCTCCCTCACCGCGCTCCCGCTGTCGATCTCCCTCTGTTTTGGCTTTGTCACGCTCACCGCGATGACCGGCGGCTGCACCACCGCCGACACGAGCGAAGAGACCGCCCAGACCAACTCCGAGCTGACCGAGCGCGACTGGAGTCGATCGGTGCAGTACCTGAGCACGCTCACGTACATCCCGTGGGGCTTCACCGAGGACGGCTGCTATGCGCGCGCGCTCTACTACTCGATGAACCTCGCCGCCGAGGGGATCGCGTCGAACCACGTCTACATCGTCGCGCAGCCAGGCTACGGCCTCGGTCGTACCGGCGCGTGGTGGTATCACGTCGCGCCGCTCGTCTCGCGCGACGCGACGGGCGAGCTGCTCGTCCTCGATCCGATCTACGACGCGCAGAGCCCGATCCGGCTCGACAACTGGACCGTGCGCCAATCGCGTTACGCACCCGGCTCGGAGCACGCTCCGGCGATTCATGTCATGCCCGGCAACTCGTACGGCCAAGCGGGCGCGGGGCCGGTCGTGGCCGATGTCTATCACCCCGACGTCGCCAGCTTCCGCGAGCCTGCGTCCTTCTCTTCGATGCCCGCGTTCTCGATCGACGCCATCAACTCCGCGTGCCACGTCATGCAGTCGTACATCGACAAGGAAGGCTCCGGGTCGGCGGCGCAGAAGCACTCCACGCTATCGCGTGAGACGCGCCGGCTCGTCACGGCGCTCGCCTCACGTGGAAAGCTCGCCGGGGATCCGAGCGCGCTCGATGCGTCTTGTCTCTCTTACGCGCCAGAGATCGCGGGCTGCCCGGCCGACGACGGAGTGACGAATCCGGGCTCACGTGATTGCTGCTTGGCCTCTGCGCACTTCTGCTGGTCGGACGCCAATCAACAATGCAATGCGCCGGGCGCTGTCCTCAATGGGCGTACTTGCGGAGCGGGCGGCAATTGGGCGACCGGCGGCTCCACTCCACCGAACAACGGCGGCACTGAAACCCCGGGCAACGGCGCCTGTCCGGCCGACAATGCCTCGACCAACCCAGGCTCGAAAGAGTGCTGTCTCGCCTCTCGCTACTGGTGTTGGTCGAGCAGCGCGCAGTTTTGCGCCAACCCCGGCTACTCGCATGTCGTCAGCGGCGTCCAATGGACGTGCGGGGCGAATGGCGAGTGGACGCAATAGTCGCTTACGTCACTTGGCTCCGCCGGTTTGCTGAATGCATTGCATCGTAAAGCGGGCGCCGGTGAGCTCCTGGCTGGCCTTGGTGAACGCGAGGGCGTGGGCGCACTTCGTGATCTCCGGGGCCTCGGCGTAACAGAACCGAATCTCGGTGCTCGCGTCTTTGCAGATCTCACCGCGCGGGACGGCGACTTGAGGCACGTTGCAGATAGGATGTTTCGTCGCCTCTTCGCCTTCCTCGGCGCGCAGCGTCTGGCGCATCTGGTCGAGGATTTGTTTGTCGGGCGCCTTCAGATTGAAGCGCTCGCAGTCGGAGTCTGGACCGGCCTTTGGCAACATCGCGAGCACGAGGCAGTCGACATTGCCCTCTTGGTCACGTCGCTCGAGCTCGCGAGGCAAGCACGAGCCGATGAGTGAGCGCTCGAGCCGCTCGGTGATCGCACGCACCGCCGGGCGATAGCCATAATCGTCAGCGTCGGGCTTCGTGAGCTGTTGGGGACAGAGCGAGGCGACAATCCCCTGGTCTCCCATCTCCTTTGCCACGTAGAGCTCGCGTCGCGTCGGATAGGCTTTGCCGCGTACTTGAATGTTGCGGTCATCGGCGGCGCAGAGCGGCAAATCCTTCTTGCCGTCGCAATCGCAGTTGTCGTCTTCGCAGGTTCGGCGAATGGGGACGGCTTGTCCGCTAGCGTCCGTATCGTAGAGATCGAACGTGCAAGCGAACTGGAGATCCTTGTCGTCGGTCGACCACTCACGCCCGTGGATCGGATCCGCGTCGTCCTTCGCCGTCGGCGGAGGCAAATCCTTGCGCGCTTTACTCGATTGAATCATATGAGGATTGATACCCGTCTCGTCCCACTTCGCCGGGTCACGGCCGAGGATGGGCGTCCAGTCGATCTTCTCCTCCGGGTCGGTTCCCTTGGGCAACAGGCTGTTCGGCACGCCTCCGATATGGGCAAAGTAGATGAGGCTCTGCGACCGAGGACCGCGCGGCAGCGTACAGAAGTTCTCGTTCTCGCTCGTCGGCAGCTTCGCGGCGAAGAGCGGGTTCGTGCAGCCTGCCGTGGGCGCATAGATGCCGCCTGGCGCGTGCTCTTTGTCGCGCATGGGGACACGCGGCTTCGTCAGCGCGTCGACATAACGCTGTATCGGGAACTGCGGATCCACCCCAAAGCGCTGCTTCATGTGATGAAAGCGCACGTTCAGCTGGTCTTCGGCTTCGCTATAGAGCTTTGGCTGGCAGCCAGGAGCGTTTGGCGAAAACTCACACGACGTGCAGTCCTTGCTGGTGGGGTCACTCGCGCACGCGCCCGTAGCGCGCGGGACGTTTCGCTTATCCATGAATTGCCAGCCGGTGCCCTGAAAGGCGAGCGGATCGGCCGACGAGTCGTCTTCATCGCTGAGCACGACGATCGCGACGAGCGAATCGGGCCGCAAGAAGGCGGCGCGTTGCTTGAGGAGCTCGACGTCAATGCGCTCTTTCGGGCCATACGTCGCGGCGCCGTCCGCGGCCTTGTCGATGTCCGTCCACGGGTCGGGTTGGACGAGGAAGTGGTAGACGCTCTCGAGCTGCGCTTCGAGGCCACAACCATCCTGGCCGACGCCAACGATCAAATCGCGGAAGGTCGCGTTCAGCTCGTCGAGGCTCCCGATCTTCGGGACGGGCGGATCGGGGTGGCGATCCTTGTCGCGGTTCCGATCGACGTCGGGATACCAGGCGAGGAAGTGGAGATCGCCTGCCGCCTTGACGTCACCTTTGCTGCCGCGCGCGAGGAGATGACCGCGATCGTTCTGATGGCCGCGTTTCTCGGGTCCACACTGCGATCCGCCCATCCCGCCGAGCGACGACGAGATGACGCCGATGTGCATGTCGGTGATCGGCGTGAACGCCGCCTCGGATCCGGCCGGACACTGCTCGGCGTCGGGCTTCGTCGGATCGGCCTGCACGCCGGTCGCCTTGCGTGTCAGCTTGTCGACGCACTTCGGGCGGACGAGGCCGTTCACGAGGTCCGGCACGGCGTTCGCGAGGATCTTCTGCTTGTCGGCCATCGATCCCGAGTTGTCGACCATCAGGAGCAGATCGATCTTCTCGATCGCGGGCTGCGGGACGACCTTCTCGAACGAGATCTTCGTCGTCGGCTCTTCTTGACCCGCAGGACGGCGAAGGCATCCGGCGGAAGTGAGGGAGACCAAAGAGACGCAGGTCCCCGCGATCGCTGTCGCGAGAACCCGCGTCGTCCATCCCTTGCCACTCGTCTGGGGCAAGGAGAAACGCGGCAATTGGCGGGGCATCGAGTCCTCCGGTGTTGCCTTCCTGATGGCCGCACCCGAAGGCTTCCGTCAGCGCTCTCGACGCCGTTTCAGATTCGCGGCGCTGCCAACTAAGTGGGCGCGAGCTTCGTTTTCTTGGGCGTGGAGGCAGGCGCAGCGCCCTCCGAAGCGCCACCGGGATACACACGCCGGAGCGCCTTCAGGTGCCGCTGCGTGACCCCCGGCACCTTGAGAAGCGTCGCGTCGTCGGCGGCCTTGATCGCCTTGAGGCTCCCGAGGTGCATGAGGAGCGCCTGCTTCGTCTTTGGTCCGATGCCGTCGATGTCGTCGAGCGCCGACTTCATTCGTCGCTTCTTGCCAAGTCGCTCGCGGGCGCGGTTCGAGAACCGATGCGCCTCATCGCGCGCCCGCGCGAGGAAGAACATCGACGCCGAGTGGCTCTTCAGCGGGATCGGGTTCTTCTGCCCCGGCAAGTAGACGCGATCGACGAGCGTGTCGCCCATCACGTTCTCCTTCTCCTTCGCGAGCGCGATGATCGGCAGGTCGTGCAGCCCGAGATCGCGAGCGGCGGCGAGCGCGACGGCGAGCTGACCGCGTCCGCCGTCGACGACGAAGAGATCCGGCAGGTCCCACTCGTTCTTCTCCGTCTCGTCGAGCATCTCCGCCACCGCGCTCGCGCCGGCGATCTCCGAGTCGACGATCGACACGACGGCAGACGAAGGCGCCATCGCGTCAGCTTCGGCGGCTTGGGTAGCCTTCTCACGCTTCAAGCCGCGACGGAACCGGCGCGCGAGCACCTCGTACATCGCGCGGTAGTCGTCGCCCGCGAGCGACACCGGGACGCCATCGATGTCCTGTTCGAGCGAGCTCTCGCCTCCTCCCGGCGTGGGCGCGCCGTCGACGGTCTTCGCCGACGCGCCGCCGTCCCCACGCACGTGGAACGTTCGGTAGCGCTTTTTGTCGGGCTCGCCATCGAGCAGCGCCACCACCGCGCCGACGGTGTCTTGCCCCGCGAGATGGGAGATGTCGCAGCACTCGATGCGTCGGGGCACGGTGGGCAGACGGAGCCGCTCCTTCAGCTGCGTGAGGCGCTCCTGAACGTCGTCGGAGGCGCGCCGCTTCTCGTTGAACGCGTGGCTCGCGTTCTCGTTCGCGAGGCGAAGCAAATCCACCCGCGGCCCGCGCTGCGGGAAGATCAGCGCCACTTTGTGGGACGCTCGCTCGCTCAGCCACTCGGCCGTGCCGCTCGCGGCGTCGGGCAACGCCGGGACGATGATCTCGTCGGGGATCGGCAGCGCCGCGACGCTCGTGTCGCCGGCGGCGGGATTCGAAGACGCCGGCCCATCGGACGGAGCGCCTGCGGCCGCTGGGATCGCCTCCGTGACGGTGTAGTGCTGCGCGAGGAACGCGGCGACGACCTCTTCGTCCGGCACCTCGGCGTTCTTGATCGAGAACGTGGCGACGTCGGCGAGCTTGCCACGCCGCACGTGAAGGAGCGCGAGCTCGACGAGATCGCCCTCGCGATGAATGCCGAGGATGTCGCGATCGATGTCGTCGACGCTGACCACGCGTTGCTCTTCGCGCACCTTGTCGATCGCGCTCAGCTGATCGCGGTACACCGCGGCGAGCTCGAAGCGCATCGCGCGGGCGGCGCCTTGCATCCGCGACTCGAGCTCCTCCGAGAGCTCGTCGTGCCGGCCGTCGAGGAACATCGCGACCGCGCGCACTTGCTCGTCGTACCAATTGCGATCCACCTCGAGCACGCACGGCGCAGGGCACCGCTTGATCTGATGCTGGAGGCACGGGCGCTTGCGGCTCTTCATCTCCGTATCGGTGCACGTGCGGAGCTGGAAGTGCTTGTTGACGAGATGAAGCGTGCGGCGCGCCGCCGTCGCCGAGTGATACGGCCCGAAGTAGCGCGCGGTCTCCTTCGGCTGGTAGCTCGGCCTCCGGACGACCCAGAGGCGCGGCCAGTCGTCTCGCGGGTCGAGCTTCAGCGAGATGTAGTCCTTGTCGTCGCGGAGCTTGACGTTGTAGCGAGGCCGGTGCTCCTTGATGAGGTTGTTCTCGAGGATCGCAGCCTCTTTCTCCGTCCCGGTGACGATCGTGTCGAGATCGCCGATCGTCTTCTGGAGGAGGGGGATGAAGTAGCGGTTGTCGCTCGAGCCCTCTTGGAAGTAGCTACGCACGCGGCTGCGGAGCGACTTCGCCTTTCCGACGTAGACGACGGTCCCCTTCCGGTCCTTGAAGAGGTAGACGCCCGACGACGTCGGGAGCGCGTCGAGCTTTTCGGTGACGACATCGGGAAGCATCGAAAGCGCTGAGATGGTAGTACGAAGTCAGCCCGATTCGGCGCCTCACGTTGGGAACCGTGGTTCCCAAACCGTCCCGCTCGAACAAACTCGACAGTAGGCTGTCCAGAATCGAGCCGCGGAGAACGTCTTGGGAATCACAGCGCTGCTTGGTCCCACCAACACCGGCAAGACCCATCACGCGATCGAGCGGATGCTCGAGCATCCGACCGGCATGATCGGTCTGCCGCTCCGCTTGCTCGCGCGCGAGGTCTACGATCGGATCACGGCGCGCGTCGGCGAGACGCGCGTGGCGCTCGTCACCGGCGAAGAGCAGCGTGTCCCGCGCCGTCCGTCGTATTGGGTCGCCACCGTCGAGGCGATGCCGGTCGACCGCGACGTCGACTTCCTCGCGGTCGACGAGATCCAGCTCGCCGCGCACGCGCAGCGCGGCCACGTCTTCACCTCGCGCTTGCTCCGAGCGCGCGGCCTGAAAGAGACGTGGTTTCTCGGGTCCGACACGATGCGAGGCGCGCTCGCCGAGCTCGTCCCGGCAGCCCGCCGCGTCGATCACCCGCGGCTCTCACGGCTCTCGTACGCGGGCGCGACGCCGCTCGCGCGCCTCCCTCCCCGGAGCGCCGTCGTCGCGTTCTCGATGCCCCACGTCTACGAGATCGCCGATCGCCTGCGGAAGCGGCGAGGCGGCGCTGCGGTCGTGCTCGGCGCGCTGTCTCCGCGAACGCGCAACGCGCAGGTCGCGATGTTTCAAGCGGGCGAGGTCGACTGCTTGGTGGCGACGGACGCGATCGGAATGGGGCTCAACCTCGACGTCAATCACGTCGCGTTCGCGGCGACGCGCAAGTTCGACGGCCGTGACGTTCGCGACGTCGACGACGCCGAGCTCGGACAGATCGCAGGACGCGCAGGCCGCTGGATCCACGACGGGACGTTCGGCACCGTCACGCCGCAGAGCCTCACCGCGGGCACGGTGCATGCGATCGAGACGCACTCATTTCCGCGCGTGCGGCGGGTGCAGTGGCGCTCGGATGACCTGGATTTCAGCTCGATCCGCGCGCTTCGTGAGCGATTGGCCGAGCCGCCGCGTCACGGGATCTTTCGGCATGCCGCGGCCGCCGAAGACGCGGCGAGCCTCGCGCTGCTCGCGGGCCGCGAGTCGATCACGTCACGTGCGAAGGACGAAGCGACGGTCCGCCTGCTCTGGGACGTCTGCACCGTCCCGGATTTTCGCAAGCTGATGCTCGAGGTGCATGTCGACTTCCTCGAGCAGCTCTTCGTCGAGCTCGCCGACCGCGGCCGCGTGCGCGACGAGTGGCTCGAGCCGCAGCTTCGTGAGCTCGAAGGGCGTGCGGACGCCGAGGTCGAGGCGCTGATCGCGCGCATCGCGTCCGTTCGAACATGGACGTACGTGGCGAACCGCTCCGCGTGGCTCGAGTCGCCCGAGATGTGGCAAGCGCGCACCCGCGACCTCGAAGATCGGCTGAGCGATCAGCTTCACGAGCGCCTCGTCATGCGCTTCGTCGACGCGAAGAAGAAGAAGTCGACCTCGGGTCGCGCCGATCGAACCGATCGGAGCTCGGCGCGGTCGCACCCGTCTTCGTCGCTTCGTCTCCTCGATCCGAAGGCCCCATACCCCGATCAGGGCTCCGAGCGCGCGTCCGATCCTTCACATCCGTTCGCGAAGCTCGCGAGCCTTCGCGTCGGGCTCGCGCCGGCGCCGTCCTCGACGCTCGTCGTCGCGCGGCCTGGATCGCCTGCGTGGGTGGAGCCGATCGTCGACGCGAGCCACTCGGCGCTGGCGCTCCGCGAAGATGGGTGCATTGTACACACAGCGACGGACCGCGTCGTGGGTCATGTCGCCCGCGGCGGATCGATCGGACGCCCCGACGTAAGGCTCGCCGACACCGACGAGCTCGGCGCTGGCGCGAAGAGCCGCGTGCACCGGCGGCTCCTGGCCTTCGCCCGCGACGTGGTCGCTGAGCTGCTTCATGATGTCCCGGAGCTCGCGGCGACGTCGAAGTCGGCGCCCCTCCGCGCGTTCGCGCATCGGCTGGAGCAAGGCCTCGGCACCGTGCTCACGAAGGATCTCGAAGACGTCCTCGTGCTCCTCTCGGACGAAGAGCGCGCGACGCTCGCCGAGGCCGGCGCTCAGCTCGGGGCCGGCGTCGTGTGGATGCCGCGCGGCCTTGGGTCACGGGCGCTCGCCGCGCGGGTCGCGCTCGCTTCGATCTGGCGCGGCGCGTCTCCGCGTGCGCCAAAGCTCGCGCTGCCTCCGCGTGGCGCCGTCTCGTTCGCGGCGCCGCGTGGCGTGGACGCGGCGCTCCTCCTCGCGATCGGCTTTCCGGTGCTCGGGCCGCGCGCGATCCGCGCCGATGTCGCCAATCGCCTGATCGAGACGGTGCGAAGCGAGGACTACGAAGACGACAACGACGAGGTCGAGGCCAAGCTCGCGAGCTGGGTCGGCGCCTCACGCATGGACGTGAAGAAGATCCGCCGCGCGATCGCCTGCTAGGCGGATCAATCCTCGATGTCGACGACGGTGCCGTCCTTCACGAGACGGGCGACCTCCGAGATCTCGTCGTCGTTCAGCGCGATGCAGCCGAGCGTCCAGTCGTGGGCCTTGAGGCTCGACTTCTCCTCGGGGTCTTTGATGCTGACCGGCGGGCCGTGGATGCCGATGTCGCCGCCGATCTTCGCGTCCTTCGTGAGCTCACCCTTCTGCTTCAGCTCGTTGAACCGGCGGAAGTCTTCGGCGGTCGGATAGTCGAGACGGAGGAAGATCTTGTACTGCGACGGCTGGTGCATCGTGATGTGGTAGCGACCGACGGGCGTGACCTGATCGCCCTCCTGTCGCTTCGGGCCAGATCCACCCGGCCCGATGGCCACCTTGTAGGATGCAACGATCTCCTCCTGGCCTCCGCGCGTGGTCGGCGTGGAGAGCAACGTCAGCGTGTGATCGGTCTTCTTGATGAGCACACGCGTCACCTTCTTGGGCGCCGCGTCATTTTTCCCAGCCGCCGCCACGGGGGCAGACGGGACGAAGACGCAAAGAGCAAGAGCGAGCGCGAGGACGGAACGAAACGAACGGAGCAGTGACATGGTTACAAACCCTCTTCGAGAGGGCTCTTCGTTCCGTGACAGCCATTCGTTGCGTCCTTTGTTCGGGTGACAGCCGATCTCCGCCGCCGCGCGTAAGTGCGCGAACCCTCGAGCGCGACGCCGAACGCGTCAGGGTGTCAGGGCGTCGTCGACTGCGTGCGGAAGCGCAGGGTTCGGTCGGCGTTGCCGATTTGCCGAACGAAGAGGCCCACGAACGATCCGAAGAGCGCGTCGCCTGGGCCGATGCCGGTCGATCCTGCCGGACGCGACACCCACTGGCGCATCTGCGTCAGCATCTGTGGGCTCACCGGATTCACCTCGACGATCACACCCAAGAAATGGGGCTTGCCGGCGGTCAAAAGCGACTTATCCGCGACCGGGAGATCGCGCACCTCGGCGCATTGACGGAGCACGCCTTCGAGGTTCAACGCGGCGGAGTCACGCTCGCCACCCGGGCTCGAGATCTTGAGACGGTACACCTCGTCCCAGAGATCGAAGACGACCCGGCACGTGCGCACGGCGAGCGCGACGGGGTTCGCCTCGCCTTCACGGAGCACGTAGGCGCGCATCGCGATGACGGTCGGCAGCCCGCTCGTCAGCTTCTCGACCATCGCCTTGTCGATGACGTCGCGGTACGAGAAGCTCGCGCGGAGGAGCGTCTGGTTCGTCTTGTCGTTCTTGTCCCAGACGAAGTTCGCCTGGCGGCGCGGCAGCTCCTCTTGCTTCGGCGGATCGTCGGCGCGCGCGTCGCTCGGCACGATCGCGAGCACGAAGAGCATCACGAAGGCGATCCACCAACCGAAGGGAGCGCGCTTCATCATTGCGCCTCCGATCGAATGGGGATGAAGCCGAGGAAGTTGGCGATGCCGAGCGCGATGCCGCCGGCGGCCGTGTCGGCGCGGAGGCCGAGGTTGAAGGTGAGGTCGACCGGGATGGTTTGGAAGCCGGTGTAGCCTCGGGCGCGTCGCTCGAGATCACGGCCGTTGGCGACCGAGTAGAAGCCCACCGACCCGAAGAAATCGACGCCGTAGATCGTCTTACGGCCGCGGTAGATCGGAATGCGGTACTCCGCGTTGATTCGCGCTGCGTAATCTCCGTAGCGGACCTCCGCGATCGTCGTGCTGAAGAAATTCGGCGCCGCACGGCGATCGAAGGCCAAATCGAGGGCGCGATGCGGCCTCAGGTCGGTGTAGTCACCGACGTAGAACTTTTCGAAGAGTGGTGCGTTGCCGAACACGCCGCCGAAAATGCCTTCGAGACGTAAGACGTGATCCCAGGGCAATGGCATCCAACGGGAACCGCGAAGGACGAGCTTGGCGTACGGGTAATCGCTGCCGAGCGGCGTGAGGGAGGCCTCCGCAAGCCCGAGCACGTGCCAGCCGCGGGTCGGCAAATACGGCTCATCCCGTGTGTCGTGGACGAGCGTGGCGCTGACGGTCGAGAGAATGCTCGAGCCTGAGGGCAGGTAGAAATCGATCGGCTCGATGTCGAGGCCGCGCTTGTGGCTGGCGGCCTCGGGGAGGTTCGTGTCGATCTTCTCGAGCCGGTAGTCGAAGAACACGCGCGTCGCGACGCTGCCGATCTCGTGCCCGGCGCCGACGAGACCGCCGAAGCGCCGGTAGGAGACGACGGCGTAGTCTTGCGCGACGGTCTGCGTCGGATCGTCGACGAGCACGTCACGGTTGCCGAAGAAGTCGCGCGCGTTGTTGTAGAGGAGCTGCGCCTCGGCGGTCCACGACGAGCGGAGGAAGCTCTGATCGCTGAAGCGCGTGCGAAGCGCGAGCTGGCGATCCGCGAGGGCGATCGCTCCACCGAGCGCCACGCCGGTGCCGGCGAGGTTTTGCTCGGACACGTCGAGACCACCAAACGCCGTGAGCGGACGCGCGCGACCGTTTGGCTCTGCGTCGGCGCTGAGGCCAAGCCAGAGATCGTTGAGGATGATCGTGTTTCGCTCGACCACGTCGACGACGAGCACGACGTAGCCGCGCTTCGTGCCTCGCCTCAGCGAGAGCTGCACGTCGCGAAAGAACCCGGTGCCGAGGAGCCGAAAGCGCGTGAGCTGGAGCTCCTTGTCGTCGACGTCGAGGACGGCGCCTCGCTGAAACGGGACGAAGCGCAGGATCACACGCGCGAGCGTCGTCGTGTTGCCACGCACCTCGATGCCTTCGAGGACGTAGCGAAGACCTCCCGGGCCGACCGGCGGTGATGGACGGCGCGCGCCGGGTCCACCCTCGTCGCTCGGCTCTTCACCCGGCGTCCCCGAACCGAGCGCGGAGGGCGGCGGCGGCGGCGGCGTCGTGTTGGTGTTCGGGCTCGTCTGCTGCTCTTGCTGCTCTTGCTCGGGCGAGACGCCCCACGTCTTGATCGGCGCGCCGCGGGCCGCGGGCGACGCGAGCACGCACACCAGACAAAGGAGGAGGCCGAGGCCTGCCCTCGCGAAGACGTTCGCGAGCCTTCTCTGGACGGATCGCCCCAAACGCACGGGCGCTCAGCATAGCGGGCCTCGCTCACGCGTGCGCGACGGAGATGAGGCCGCGAGCAAGAAGAAGGAGAAGAACGACGCTCGGCTCGGTCAGGTCGGCGTCGCGTCGGGCTGCGCATCGGGGTGCGCAGCTTTGACGAACGGGAGGTCCTTCGTCGCCTCGTCGACGCGGGAGATCGTCGGGTATTGCGCGAGATCGATCCCAAAGCGCCGCGCCGCATAGAGCTGCGGGATGAGCAGCACGTCGGCCGAGGTGAAGTGATCGCCGTACGCGAAGGGGCCCTTCGATCCCGTCTCCTGGGCGAAGCGCGTCGCCAGAGCTTCCCACGCGCCGAGGCCTCGCCCGATGAAGTGGCGGAGCCAGTCGAGGCGGCGCTCTTTGTCGTCGCCGATGCGGTCGAGCACGGTGAGGTTTTGGAGGGGCTGGATGCCCGAGTTGACGATCTGCACGAGGGCGCGGACGCGCGCGCGATCCTCCGGACGCTTCGGCAGGAGCGGCGGCTCGGGATAGAGCTCCTCGAGCAGCTCCATGATCGCGGTCGACTCGACGTACTTCACGCCGTCGATCACGAGGCACGGCAGGTACCCCATCGGGTTCGTTTGCTTGTACTCGTCGCGGCGCTGCTCTCCCTCGAGCAGGTTCACGTAGATGGGCTGGTACTTCAGCCCCTTGTATCCGAGGGCGATTCGTACGCGGTGCGAGGCCGACGACCGCCAGTAGGTGTAGAGCGTCAGCGGGGATTTGGCGGCGGAGGACATGGGGTCCGCAGCTTACAAAGTCGGGCGTTCTCCGCAAAGGCAGAGAGCGCCTTGCCCGCACGAAAAGAGCCGACTACACCGCTGAAATGCCTGCGGGCGAAGTCGTCACTGCTACCTCGCCGGCCACGGTCGCGTCCTCGTCGCCGAGGGCGCGCCGTTCTTCGCTGGCGGACAACCAGCTCGCGCTCGTCATCAGCGCGGTCCTCTTCGTGTGCGCGGCGTGGCCGCTCGTGGTCGTCAGGATCCCGCCCTACCAGGATCTCCCCGGGCATCTCGCGGCGGTCACGATCCTCGCGAACCCCGATCGCTATCCGGAGCTCGTGGCCACCGGCTTCATGAAGCCGAACTCGTTCTTCTTCTTGTGGACGCTCACGGCCGGCCGCTCGATCGGCTTCGTCCTCGCGGCGAAGATCTTCGCCGCCGCGGTGCTCGCGGGGATCGCGTTCGTGCTCCCTCGTTTCGTCCTGCACTTCACCGACCGCGCGCGCATGGTGTTCGCGGCGCCGCTGCTCGTGCCGATGGTGCACAACTGGTTCGTCTCGATGGGCATGCTCAGCTTCGCGGCGAGCCTCGTGCCTTCGTTTCTTCTCCTCATCGAGCTCGATCGCCTCTGCTCGAAGACGGGCGGGCGTACGAGCGTCTCGATGGTGAAGGCGACCTTGCTCGCGCTCCTGAGCTGGTACCTCCATCCCTTCCCCATCCTCATCGTCGGGCTCCTCGTGTTCGCGGCGATCGTGAGCGAGCTCGTCATCGAGAAGCGCGGGCAGCCGCTTCGAGCTCGGTTCGAGCGCATCCGCGTGCTCGCCCCGCCGCTCATCCCGTCCGCGTTGCTTGCATTCTACATCTTCTCGCAGCACGTCGCCGTCACGGGCAAGGAGATGGACACACCCGAGTATTCGACGCTCGGCTGGTCGCTCTACAACCTCTGGGGCCAGTTCTTTTACGGCTTCACGGAGGCCACCGCGGTGAGCCTCGTCCCTGCGGCGGTGCTCGGGGCCCTTGCCTTCGTTCGCTGGCGCTCGCCCGACGCGCGAACGATCACGAGCGCGCTCCCGTTCGTCGCGCTCGTGGCGATGTACATGCTCGGCCCCTACGTCGCGTTCGACGCGAACTACATCGCGCCGCGCTTCGTGCCGTTCTTCTGGGCGCTCGCGCTCGTTCGCATCCCGTCCTCGTGGACGACGGCCGACACGATGGCGAAGAAGCTCTTGCCTGCGCTCCTCTACGCGTGCGCCGCGATCTACGTCGCCGGGATGTCGTACGACATGCTTCGCCTCGCGCGGGAGCTCGACGACTACGAGGCGGGCGCCAGCGTCATCCCCGACGGCGCGCGGCTCCTGCAGATGAATTTCAATCCACGCCCGACGAGCAAGAACACCTTCACCCTCGGCACGGCGTGGGGCCTCTACGTCCTCGACCGGCACGCGAGCGCGATCGACGCCTGGGCAAACGTTCCGTCCATGCCCATCGTCTACAAGACGGTGCCTCCAAAGCAGCTCGACCCGATGATGCGGCTCCGCTTCATCAAGAATGCTGCGACAAAGGACGGCTATTGTGGGGCGCGCCGGTGGAACGGGTTCTACAGCGGCAACTGCGAGCTCATGTGGGCCGAAGAGTGGAGTGGCTTCTGGCGTGATGTCTCGCCCGGGTTCGACTATCTGCTCTTTTGGGATCCGCCCGGCGACGTGCTGACCACGATCCCGCCCACCTTTCACGAAGTCTTGCGCCGAGACCGTCTCCACATCTATGAACGGCTTCCATGAGCAGTAGCAGCAGCGGAGAGACGACCCGCCGAGACGACCTTGGTGGTCAGGAGGCCGCAAAGGCGACGCGGACGAGCCGCTGCAATGCCTGCGGCGGCGACCTCGAGCCGCGCCTCGCCTCCGTCCGCGATCCGCAGTCACTCGAAGAGTTCGACATTCATCGCTGCGCCTCGTGCGGGCTCGGTCACACGCTCCCGATCCCGCGCGACCTCGGCGCGTACTACGGCGCCGCGTATTACGGGAAGCGTCACAGCTTCACCGATCGCTACTGTCTCGCGCGGAGGGTGCGCATCCTCAAGAGCGCGACGCGAGGCCGGATTTCGCGGCATCGGCACCGACATCGGCGGCGCGCTCGAGAACGCCAAGAAGAACGGCCTCGAGGCGTATGGCTCGTTGGACGAGGTCCGCGCGAAGGGACCCTTCGACGTCGTCACGATGTGGCACACGCTCGAGCACTTCACCGACCCGAAGCACACGCTCGAAGAGGTGCGCTCCGTCCTCGCCAAGGACGGCACGCTCATCGTCGCCGTGCCGGACGCCGCTGGCCTTCAAGCGTCGCTCTTCCGCGGGCGGTGGTTTCACCTCGACGTGCCGCGGCACCTCTATCATTTCAGCCAAGACGCGCTCACGTCCCTGCTCGGCCGCGTCGGCTTCTCCGTCACGCGCTGGCACCACCAAGAGCTCGAGCTCGACGTCTTCGGATGGATGCAGAGCGCGCTCAACGCGGTGTTGCCCGTCCCCAACGTCCTGTTTCAGGCGCTCACGGGCAAGCCCTCTCACGGCGGCAAAGCCGAGCTCGCGCTCAGCTACGCCCTCGGCACTGCCCTCGCTCCCGCCGCGCTCGCTGCCACTGCCGTCGGCACCGTCACGAAACGAGGCGGCACCCTCATCGCCATTGCCAAACCCGCATCGTGAGCAATTTCTAGATGGCCACCCGATATACGCTGACGGACAAGAACCGCATCACGCACACGATCACGATCCAAGGCTCCAAGCTCGTCACGAACGAGACGCCGCAGCAGTTTCCCTCGGAAGAGGCGGCGCAGGAGCACCTCGAGCGCGTCCTCAAGATCCGCACGAAGGAGGGCTACGGCATCAAGGTCGAGGAGATCGATCTCGAGAAGGCCAACAAGACGCCCGAGGAGGACGCCGCCGAAGACGCGACGTTCCGTCGTGAGACCACCAAGAACCGCACGACGTACACGTTGCTCGGCAGGCCTGGCGAGATCGCGAAGGGCACGTGCACGAAGGTGATCGCCGACATCATCAAGACGGAGCCCACGACGGTGCAGCTCATCGCCGACTTCATGAGCCCAGGTAAAATCTGGACGTCGGCGATGCTCGACCACAAGAAGAAGGGCGGCTTCGACTTCATCACCGCGTTCATCTTCGACACGCATTTCCAGACGCAGACGCGTCAAGGCGAGAACACGATCGGCGACCTCTCGGCGACGCTCTCGGCGATGCCGAAGGTGCGGAAGGTCTTCGCGACCGGCGATCTCACCTTCTCGGCGACGGACCATGCGTCGCTCGCGGAGCTCTATCTCCTCGGCGATCCGCTCAACGCGAAGCTCTTGCAAGCGCTCGCCGAGCACAAGCTCCCGAAGCTCGAGCGCCTCGTCCTCTCGCTCGCGTCGGACGCGGGCGCGATCACCGAGGCCGCCGAGCTCGTCGCCGACGCGGTGGTGGGCCTCGCGAAGAACGCGCCAAAGCTCCGCGTCGTGCATGTCGAGGCGCTCGACGACGTGACCGAGGCGCTCGCGCACTTCGCGAACGTGAAGCTGCCGAAGGGCGTCCGCTCGCTCAGCCTCGGCGGCGATGTCGAAGACGAGGATGAGTTCCTCGCGGCCCTCGAGAAGCATGCCGCGGCGTTCAAGTCGCTCGAGTCGTTCGGTCTCCCGCTCGACCAGATCTCCGAGCCAGGCGCAGAAGCCGCGGCGAAGCTCGTCACCGGCATCGCCGAGATCGATCACGACCTCGCGCTGCCGGCCGTGTACACCGACTGGTGAGCGCTAGGCGCCGCCGCTGCCGTACCGCTTCTTCTTCCACGGCGGGCGCTTCAGCGCGGCATTCACCGTGCGGCCCGCGTAGGCGAAGAGGCCCGGCACGTTGACCGACGAGCTCTGCGACTCGTAGCGCACCGGCACCGGCACCTCGGCGACGCGGAAGCCGTACATCACGCAGTCCATCAGGATGTCGCTCGCGAACGCGTGCGTGTCTGGATAGGACTCGAGCGGCAGCGTCTCGATCACCTTGCGGTGGTAGGCGCGCATGCCGGAGTGCCACTCTCCGAACGTGACGCCGAACCAGAGGTTCTCGAACAACGTGAGCGCGCGATTGCCGAAGTAGCGGTAGGCGGGCATTCCACCTGCGAGCGACTCCTGGCGGCTGCGGATACGGTTGGCCTGGATGACGTCGTAGAAGCCGCGCTTCACGTACTCGACGAGCATGTCGGCGAGCGACGGCTCGTACTGGAAGTCGGGATGCACCTCGACGACGATGTCGGCGCCTTGCCGGAGCGCTTCACGGTAGAGGCGCTTCAAGTTGCCGCCGTAACCGTAGTTCCGGTCGTGGGTCATGACCTGGATGCCGAGCTTCTTCGCGAGCTCCGCGGTGCCGTCTTCGCTGACGTTGTTGCCGAGAAGAATGTGCTCGCGGAGAGAGACCGGCAGCGCCTCGTACGTCTGTACGAGCGTCTTCTCGACGTTGTACGCCGGCATCGTGACGATGACCTTCATGTTCGTGGCCATTCTGGTCTCATTTTCAGGGGGTCACGACAACAGGTTTTTCTGCGACCGCGTCCGGTGAAGGTCGCACCGCGAGCGCCGCCATCAGGGCCGAGAGCCCAGTCAGCAGAAAGTAGTAGTTCGCGAAGGCCCATCGGTTGAAGAAGAAGAAGACGAAGTACGTGAGCACGACGGAGAGCGCGAAGTAAAACGCCGTCTTGTTCTTCGCGAGGCAGGCCGCCGCCACCGTCATCGCCGCCAACACGAAGGCGCTCACCGTCGGGAACGCGATCCCGAACCATTGATACAGCGCGTTCGTGAAGCAGAGCGCATCACGTCGCGGGGGGAGGCCCGACATGAAGTCGAAGTTCGCGTGCTTCATCGCCTTGAAGTCCCAGACAACGAACGGGACGACCGGCACGAGCGCCGCGAGCCCCATGATCACCCATCGACGGAGATCGAAGCGCAGCACGATCGCCGCGAGCGGATACACCCAGAACATCGACTGCTTCGACGAGATCGCGACGCCGAGGATGATCGCGGCGAGCGTCTTCTTGTCGGCGACGTACGCCGCGACGCCGAGCGTGATCAGCATCACCTGCAGAGGGTCGACCCACGAGAGCTCGACGCACATGTAGAGGAGCGGCGCCTGCCAGAAGAACAGCGCCGGCGCGTCGACGAGGATCGACGGCACCGCGCCTCGTGACGAGCCGAGCGTGCGCTTCGTGATCGATCGGACCACGACGCCAGCGACCAGCATCGCGAGGACGAGCATGTAGCGGACGTCACCGGTGAGCACGCGCCCGATCGTGCCCATGTAGATCGCCGCAGGCGGATACACGTACGGGACGGTGAAGTCGTTCTCCGGATCCGTGTCGGGGACGTCCGCGCAGACATACGGATTCTTGCCCGCGAGCAGGCAGTCTGCGCCGCGCTGCTGGATCGTCCACACGTCGATGCCCGGGTGCGGCGTGATGTAGATCACGCTGATGCCTCCGACGAGGAGGAGGAGCGCGAAGCCGTAGAAGCGCGCCGTCTTCAACGTCTCGCTCTCGCGCCTCGCGCCGTCGAGGAACGGAACATACGACGCGATCAGCGCGATCGAGAGGCCTTGCACGACGCGGATCATCGTCATCGATCGCACAGGCTGCGCGAGGACGGTCGGGTCCACCAAGCCGACGATCGGGAGCGCGACGAGAAAGACGACGGCGAGCTTCGTGAGCTTCGAGGTGGACCAAGCGCTCGCATCGAGATCCGCCGGGCCGCTTCGCCCCTCGTAGAAGCGCCAGCCGAGGACGCCGAGCACGGCGATCAAGATCACGCACGCGATCGGCTGCCATCGGCCGTGGCTGATCCCGTTCGCGAGCGCGAAGCAGAACGTCGTGAGCAGCGACCACCCGTAGCGCGCCGGGAGGGCCGTCAGCGCGCGCGCCTCGGCGCTCGTTTCGTCTCGCACGGGCGCGCTGGTGCTCACGGCGGCGGTGTTGCTCACGCGTCGACTCGGCTTTCTCGGTCTATTTGTTGTTGAGCCGCTTCGAGGGCGGCGGCGAGGAGGTCGCCGACGCAGGACGCCACGGCGGCTCGCCGCTCTGCCAGAGCGACTCGAGCACCTTCACGTCGCGCATCGTGTCCATGCACTGCCAGAAGCGATCGTGTTTGTACGCGGTGAGCTGACCTTCTTCGGCGAGGCGCTCGAGCACGTGCGCCTCGAGGATCGTGTCGTCGTTCTCGAGGTAGCGGAAGACGGCGGGCTCGAAGACCATGAAGCCGCCGTTGATCCAGCCTTCGCCGATCTGCGGCTTCTCGGTGAACTCCTTGACGCAGTTGTCGCCATCGAAGATGAGGCCGCCGAAGCGTGCCGGCGGGCGCACCGCGGTGATGGTGGCGATGCGGCGATGCTTCTTGTGGCAGGCGACGACCGCGTCGAGATCGATGTCGGCGACGCCGTCACCGTAGGTGAGGCAGAACGTGCCGTCTTTGAGGAGGGGCTCGAGACGCTTCAATCGGCCGCCAGTCATCACCTCGAGACCGGTGTCGATGAGGTTGACGACCCAGTCTTCGGCGCCTTGCTCGTCCACCTTCACGTCGCCGTCACGCAGGCTGACGCGCATGTTGCCGTGGATCGCGTAGTAGTCGAGGAAGTAGCGCTTGATCGCCTCGCCCTTGTAGCCGAGCGCGACGACGAACTCCTTCATGCCGTACGCTGTCTCTTCGGTGAGGCGTGTCCCCATGCCTCCGGCGAGGAGAACGACCTTCGGTGCAGAAGATGACGTCGTCGATGCTGTCATGCCGCTCCTGATTCGGATCCTGACTCGGATCGCGATGTGCTCGTGCCCTCTGTAGCCTGGCTCGCGCCCTGCGCGAGGAGATGCTTCTTCGTCGCCGCGGAGATTGTCGCCGCGAGCCCCTGTTCGAGGGAGCTCTCGGGTCGGAAGCCGGTGGCCTCGAGCTTCTCGACGTTCGCGCAGATGAACGCGGGATCGTTCGGCCGCGCCTCGATCGCCCCCCACGCGACCTGATCGGGCTTCTGCATGATCGTCGCGATCGTCTCGATCAGCTTGCGCACGGGCAACGGCTCGCCCGTCGCGACGTTGATCGGCCCAGTCACCAGCGCGTTCGTCGCGATGTGCGCGATGGCGCGCCCCGCGTCTCCGACGTGCATGTAGTCGCGCACCTGCTCGCCCGTCGTCACACGCGCAGGCTCGCTTCCGAGCAGCGCGTCGATCACCGCCGGCACGAGCCGCCCCTTCGCCTCGTGCTCACCGAAGAGGAAGAAGAGGCGCGGCCACGCAAAGCTCGTCGCCGTGCCATGCGTGAGGCTCGTCAGGATGTCGAAGAGAGCGCGCTTACATGTAGAGTACAAGTGGCGCGGGATGAGCGGCGCGTCTTCCGCGAGGTAACCGGGCCACGACGTGTCGTATTCGAAGCACGTGCCCGCCGCGACGAAGCGCGGACAGCCGATGTCGATGAGCTTCGTGCCGAGCTTGATCGTCGCGTCGAGGAACTCGAGGTTGATGCGCGACGAGAGGTAGTCCTTCGGGTTGGCGTACCACGCGAGGTGGATGCACACGTCGGGCTTCAACGCCTCGACCGCGGGCAGATACGAGCTCGGACGGAGGAAGTCTCCGCGAATGGGTGTGATCGCCGAGTCCGCGCCGAGCCGCTCCTTCGCGAGCGCGTCCTCGGCGGCGCCTTCGAGCATGAGCGCATGCACGTCGTGGCCCGCGTGCAGCAGCGCGCGCGTCGTCCATGCGCCGACGAAGCCAGTCGCACCCGTGATGAAGACGCGCTTCTTCGAATGCAACATGAGCGCTCGTCTCGCCTCCCTCAGTGATCCTTGCGCGCCCAGTCGTAGGGGATCTGATTCGTGTACGGATCGAGCCGGTCGCTTCGCGAGGGATCGTGCGCGTGGGTGCAGCAGTTGGCGACCATCGCCATCGGCGCGCTGAGGCCTTTGAAGCCATTCCAGACGTCCGGCGGGACGACGAGCAGCGAGTAGCTGTCGGGGCCGAGGTAGATCTCCATCAGCGACCCTTTCGTCGGCGATGACGCGCGATCGTCATAGACGACGCACTTCACGCGGCCGTGGAGGCATGCGTAGTTGAGCGTCATCTCGCGGTGCTTGTGCCAGCCTTTGACGACGCCTTCGTACACGGTCGAGCAGTAGATCTCGCCGAAGCGCTCGAAATGCGGGTCCTTCGAGCTCATGATGTGGAAGATCGTCCCGCGCTCGTCGGGGATGCGCCGAAGGGGGATCACCTTCACGCCTTCGATCGGCGGCCCGATGAGGACGCGCACGCCGTCGGGGAGCTTGGTCGGCTCGGCGCTCACGTCGCGATCCTCACGGAAGGGATCGGGATGATGAACTTGCCGCCGCGATCGCGAAACGCCTGCTGCTGCTCGAGGATCTCGTCGGCGAAATTCCACGCGAGCAAGAGGCAGAAGTCGGGGCTCTTCTCGAGCAGCGCCTCGGGCGGATGGATCGGGATGCGCGCCCCCGGCATGTAGCGGCCCTGCTTGTACGTGCTTCGGTCGACGACGAAGTCGATGTGGCGCCTGCTTATCCCGAAGAAGTTGACGAGGGTGGCGCCCTTCGCGGCCGCGCCGTAAGCGGCGATGCGCGCGCCTTGGGACCGCAGATCGTCGATCTTCTCGACGAGGTCCTTCTTGAGCGCGTTCACGCGATCGGCGAACCCCTTGTAGTACGCGAGCTCGCAGAGGCCGCTCTTCTTCTCCTCTTTGAGGAGGGACGTCACGCGTTCGGTGGGCTTCCTGCTCTTCGAGACGAAGACGCGGAGCGAGCCGCCGTGGATCGGAAGGCGCTCGACGTCGTGCACGACGAGCTCATGACGCTTCATCAAGTGATCGAGCGCCGTGAGCGAGAAGTAGCAGAGGTGCTCGTGGTAGATCGTGTCGAACTCGCACTTGTCGACGAGGTCGCGCACGTACGGGCACTCGATCACCCCGATGCCGTCGTCGGTGAGGAGCTTCGCGAAGCCATCGACCACGCCGTTGAGATCGGGGACGTGCGCGAGGACGTTGTTCGCGTGAATGACGTTCGCGCGCTCGCCGCGGGCGCGGAGCTCTTCGGCGACCTCTCGTCCGAAGAAGCGAACGAGCGTTCGAATGCCCTTCTCCTCGGCGACCTTCGCGACGTTCGCCGCGGGATCGATCCCGAGCACCGGCACGCCTTGCTTCTTGTAGAACTGAAGGAGGTAGCCGTCGTTCGAGGCGACCTCGACGACGAGGCTCTTCGGCCCGAGCTTCTCTTCTTTGACGAGGCGATTCGCGATGTCCTCGGCGTGGCGAAGCATCGTGTCGGAGAACGACGAGAAGTAGAGGTACTCGCTGAACATCGCCTCCGGCGGCACCTCTTCGGTGATCTGCACGAGCGTGCATGCCGGACAGAAGACGAGCGTGAGCGGGAACGTGGCCTCGGTCTTCCCGAGATCCGCCTCGGTGAGGAGCGCGTTCGCGAGCGGCGTCTTACCAAGGTCGAGGACGGGCTCGAGCGACCCCGCACCGCACGCGCGGCACGTGGTGGCCGTCTTCGACCCAACGTCCGCCCCAGATTTCGTCGCGGTGGCTGACGTCACTTCGCCGCTCCTTCATTCGTAGAGAGGAGATCGCGATACCAACGGATCGTGCGCTCGAGGCCTTCGTCGAGCGAGAAGGACGGGGCCCACTTCAGCATCGTGCGCGCCTTGGTGGCGTCGAGGTATTGCTTACGGATCTCGCTGCTCGCTTCGTTCTTGATGACGGGCACGAGCTTCGACCCCATCGCCTTCGAGATGCGATCGACGAGCTCGAGGACGGTGACGGGCTTCTCGTTGGAGAGGTTGAACGCGTGGCCCTTCAGGTCGGGGTTGGCGCCGAGCCGCTCGGCGACGAGCGTGTACGCCGCGGCGCCGTCCTCGACATAGAAGTAGTCGCGCACGAACTGGCCGTCGGAGCGGATGATCGGCGCCTCTCCGCGGAGGATCGAGCGGACGGTGCCGGGGACGATGCGGTTCCAGTTGAGGTCGCCGCCGCCGAAGAAGTTTCCGCAGCGCGTGATCACGGCGGGCACGCCCCACGTGGACGCGTACGACTGCGTCACGAGATCGGTGCACGACTTGCTCGCGTCGTAGGGATGGCGGCCCATCAGCGGCGTCGACTCGTCGTACGGGAGCTTCTCGGCATCGCCGTACGCCTTGTCGGAGGAGGCGACGACGATCTCGGTCACCTTCGGGCTCCGGCGACACGCCTCGAGCAGAGACCACGTGCCGCCGATGTTCGTCTGGAACGTGGACACCGGGTTGCGATTCGCGATCCCGACGATCGTCTGCGCCGCGAGGTGCATCACGGTCGAGATCTCGTACTCGCCGAGCGTTCGCTCGAGCATCGCCTGATCGCAGATGTCCCCGCGGACGACCCGCACGCGCTCGATGAGCTTCGATCGCACGAGCTCGCTCTGCGGGACCCAGTCCCGAACGAGGCAAACGACGTCCGCCCCGAGGTCGAGGAGGCGGCGTACGAGCCAACTACCGACGAGACCGGTTGCCCCCGTGACGAAGACGGGGCGATCCCTCCAAAATGCAGGATTATCGCTTCGAGCCTGGTCCACGGCATCTCCGTACACCAGGTACGATGGGCGGGCAAAGCGTGGTTCGCGAATGATTCGAGATGATATGAGCTGGCGTGCTTGGATATGAGGCGCCACCGCTTACGCCGGCTGCTCGGATGGATCGCGAGCCTCCCGCTGGGGCTCCGCGTCGTCCTTTTCGCGGCCGCCGTGCTCCATGCCGTACCCCTCTCGTGGGGGATGCCCGCGTCGGATTCGTGGGATGTCGACGGCGTCGCCCCGAGAGACGTCCTCCCGGGCCTCGCCTCGACGTTCTCACCGGGTGACTACTACACCTATCCCCCACTGCAACTGATCCTCATCGGGATTCTCACGCTGCCCGTGACGATCGCGGCCGTCGTCCACGCCGGGTCGACGGACATCCCGGCGGTCATCCAGGAGATCATCAAGCCGGGCTACATGACGGCGATCACGATGACGGCGCGCATCGTGACGATGCTGATGTCGCTCGGCGTCATCGCCTGCGTCGGCTTCATCGCGAGCGAGCTCGCGCCGCCCGAGCGAAGAAAGCCGGTGATGATCTTCGCCGCGCTCTTCGCGACGTTGAACTGGGCGCTCTCCTATTACTCGCACACGTCGAACCTCGACGTCCCCTATCTGTTCTGGGCGATGATCGCGACGCTCTGGCTCGTGCGGGCGATCGCGCGCCGCGAGCCACGGCGCCTCCGCATGTTCGCCGTCTTCGCCGTGATGGCGGTCGCGACGAAGGACCAGGCCTATGCGATGTTCCTCCTCGGCGCGCCGACCGCGATCGCGGCGTGGCTCGTCCTCGACACGTGGGCACGCGCCGCCCGCCCGCGCTCGCTCATCGCTCGCGACATCGCGCTCGCCATCGTGATCGGGATCGTCCTCTTGCTCCTGCTCGACGGCGCGATCTTCAACCCCTCGGGCTTCCGCGCGCGCGTGGCGTTCTTGACCGGCCCAGCGAGCAAAGACTTCGAGATCCTCTCCCGCGACACCCGCGGCAGGCTCCTCGCCTTCGCGGACAGCTTCACGTACTTCCGCCGGCACTACCCGCCGATCGTGTCGGTGCTGGTGCTGCTCGGCATTCCGATCGCGATCGCGCGCGCACGGCGCGTCTCGGCGCCCGTGTTCGCGGCCTCGCTCGTGCCGGTGTGGATCGCGCTCTCCTTCTCGATCTGTTTCAACGTCGCCGCGCTCCGCGCCGAGGAGCGCTTCACGCTTCCTCAAATGCTGATGGGCGCGGTGTTCGCGGGCAGCGCGCTCGACGCGCTGTGGCACCTCGCACATCCGACGAGCCGCCTCGTCGCGCGCGCTGTCTCGGTCCTCCTCCTCGGCCTCGCGCTCCTCGAGTGCCTTCGCCTCGACGCCACGCTCCTCGCCGAGCCCCGCTACGACGCCGAGAGATACCTCGCCGAGCACGCCACCGCCGCCGACCTCATCGAGACGCACGGCCTCAACGTGTATCTTCCACGCTTTCCCGAGGGCCCGCGCGTCATCCGCGTCGGAAAGAACGACCCGAAGCGCCGCGGCATCCTCCCCGGAGTCGAGGAGGTCCAAGCCTCTCTCGCGGACGTCGAAGAGCGGAAGCCCCGCTTCATCGTCGCGAACGACTGCTACGTGTGGCGTTATCTCGAGCGCGATGACATGGCCTCGACCAGCGGCCATGTCGTCCCGCCTGCCCAGCGCACGGACGCGGCCGACGCCGACGCCACGACGTTCTTCCGCGACCTGTTTCACGAGCGGCTCCACTACAAGCTCGTCCACGAATCGAAGATCACCGCGTTCGAGCGGTCCTGGATGCACTCGAGCCTCGGCTGCCCGATGTTCATCTTCGAGCGACAGCCGGTGGACAGCCGATGACCCGCGACCGCACCAGCGACCGTCACCTCGCATGGAGCGGCTGCTTCAACGCGCGCGACCTCGGCGGCCTCGCTAACAAGGGTGGGCTCGAGGTCCGCTGGGGCGCGGTCGTGCGCGCCGATGGCCTCGACCTCCTCACCGGCGAAGGCTGGGATGCTGTCTTCGATCATGGGGTGCGCACGATCGTCGACCTTCGAAACGACGACGAACGCGCTCTCCACGCGTCCAAGCGCCCGGAAGGCCTGACGACGATCCACCTCCCGCTCGACGGCGTCGAAGAGGACAAAGCGTTCTTCGAGGTGTGGGGCACCGGATGGCAGTTCGGTACGCCGATGTACTACGGGCCCCACCTCGAGCGGTTTCCGCATCGAAGCGCCGCCGTCCTTCGCGCCATTGCGCACGCGCCCGAAGGAGGCGTCGTCTTCCATTGCAGCGCCGGCCGCGATCGCACGGGGCTCATCACGATGCTCCTCCTCACCCTCCTCGACTTCGACGAGGAGACGATCGCGGAGGACTACCTCCTCAGCGTCGATCGCGTCGCCCCGCTCTTCGAGCGACGCAAAGAGCCCGATCAAAGGCCGCTCATCGAGGAGTTCCTGAAGAGCAAGAGCACGACGCTCCGCGAGACCCTGAGCGCCGCGCTCGCCTCGTTCGATCGCGCGAAGTGGCAACGCGAAGGTGGCTTCACCGACGATGATCTCATGACGCTTCGAGCACGCGTGCTTCGATCGAACGCCCCATGATCGCGAAGTGTTGCTTCACATGGATCTTTCAATCGCTCTTGTCGCGTCCGCACGACACGATTGCGTGCGCGCGCCGCATACACGAGAGTACGTGGATCGCGCGAGGGACGATCGACGCTCGCATGCCTATAAAATAGGCATTTACTGTGTACGCGTGACGCACGCCGCATGGGTTCGTCGTTCGAGGAATCCGACTTCACGCGATCCTGCGTCCGAAAACGACTCGGCATCCTCGATGCAATGTTCGCGTGACATGAGAACGCGCCAGCTTCACCTCGCCCTCACCACCTCTCTCTTTGCGGTCGCCATCGCGGCGGGATGCTCTTCGGATCCCTCGAACACGATCGGCTCGGGATCCCATGAGAAGGAAGGCTTTGGCAACAACACCTCGTCCTCGCCAGGCTCTAGCGCCTCGGGATCATCGACGAGCGGCAACACCAACGGAGGCACTCCCGCCGCAAAACAAAACCAACCTGCCCTTCCCGACCGCTCCCCCGTCCGCGCGAGCTCTCCCGTCACGACCGCGCGCCAGGTCCTCACCGCAGGCCCCTTCACCGGCGAGCAGCCCACCGTCCGCGCCAACGAGCGCCACACCTTCAACGTGACGGGCAAAGACTGCATGTCCTGCCATGGCACCGGCGGAAGCGCTCCCCACTTCGCGCTCGGCGGCACGATCGCGCTCGGCAAGAGCTGGGTGTGGGGCACCCCCGCATGGAGCACGAACGAGCAGAGCGGCAACGCATACGGCAGCTACGACGGCTACGACAGCTACGACACGGGCAACGGCAACAGCTACGGCGACCTCGGCGATCTCGGCGGCTACGGCACGTACAACGACGGCAGCTACGGCGGCGACGGCTGCGACGGCTACAGCGGCTACGACACAGGCGGCTACGACACAGGCGGCTACGACGACGGCTACGACACGGGCGGCTACGGCCTCTGCCGCGGCGGCGGCAAGGGCTGGCCGTCGGACCGCTCGAACCCGTCGCCTTACACGGGCGTTCGCATCGTCGGCAGCGACGGCTACATGTTCGATACGATCACCGACGCCGACGGCAACTTCTGGTTCAAGGCCAAAGAGGACGTGAAGGTGCCCGCGTTCACCGGCATTCGCTACGGCACGTTCACCGTCACCGGCGACACGAACGGCATCGCCTGCGCCTCGTGCCACGAGAGCGGCAAGCCCGACAGCCCCGGCCGCCTCTGGACGTGGGACGGCCCGACGCCCCGCCGATAGTCCGCGCGAGCGCTCTCAGGGCACGACCACCTCGCCCGCGACAGGCCGGTTGAAACCGCCGGCGACCTCGACCTGGTACGTCCCGCGCGGGACAGGATGAACCTCGAAGGTCCCTGTCCCGTGGCAAAGGCAGCGACTTGGCCGGCCACCGTGCGACGAGATGCGAAGGGCGCCTCGTCGCTCGTCCCCCTGATCGCGAGGGGCGTCGACCTTCACGCTCCACGACTCGGCCTCGCCAGGACAAGGGCCCTGCCCTTCGACGACGATCTGAACGAGCGACCCACGCGCATGGATGCTCACCGAAGGCTGCGCGCGCTCACCGCTGCAATGAAAGAGCGTCGACGCCCGCACCGAGGCCTCGCGAGGTGCGGCCGGGCTAGGAACGCTCGCCGCGCTCGAGGTCGTGGACGCCGCCATCTCCGGCGCTGACACGGCAGCGTCTTCGCGTGGCGGTGTCTTGTTGTCGCGACATGCCGCGAGGACGAGGACGAACGAGACGACGCCGCGACGCACCACGAGCGGCGTAGCACGACGTGGGGTCAGCCTCCATCGCCGGCGTCACCGGCGTCGGCGTCGGCGTCGGCGTCTGCGTCTGCGTCTGCGCTAGCGTCAGGCGCTGCGCATTGGCAAGCGTTGAAGTAACCGCCGGGGGCGCAGGCCTGCACGCTCGTCGTTCCGTCGGCACATGGACAGGCGACCTGCTGGCCCGAGACGCACGACGCCCGCGCGGCGGTTGGCGTGGGGCACGAGTCGTCATCGTCCCGCTTCTCGACGCACGCAGCGACGAGCGCGAAGAGGGTGAAGAGGAGGAGGACGACGAAGGTACGCGAAGGCATAAGCATGGCCGCGCGCCGAGCACCATGCGTGCCATGGCTGCGTGAGGGTTTTGGCGGCGTTAGCGTGGTCGCTTCGGGGGATCATGTCGCTGGGTTGCCACAGAGCAGGACGCCAGCGTCAGAGCCGATCCGTTTCTGATTTTGGCGAACCGGAACGCAAAGTCGTCACGGATCGAGATTCGCGAGCTGCCGCTGACGCCTCGCGAATCCTTTTTGACAAAGTCGAGGGACACAGAGGAGCCAGAGGGCCCCTTTACTTCGTCGCGTCCGTTGTTCGAGAGCCAGGCGTGCGGAAGGTCTTCTCATCCGGCGATCGCACGAGCTCGTCGGTCCAAGCAGAAATGCAGAACCACCAACGAACGTGAAGGCGTGCGAAAGAACGCGGCGCGATGTCGTCTTCCGGCGCCGTCCGGCTTTCCGTGAGACGACTTACCTTCCTTGCATCCGCGACGGGAAGCTCGGTTTTCTACGAAAGGCATGTGTGTGTTCGCTTGCTCTCAACGAACGGCGTGGGATCGCGAGAAGGTGGCGAGGCCGTGGCCGTGCTGGAACCACGTCTTCGTGCCTTGGTGAGCCACGGTTGGTGAGCCATGGGGTGATGCAAATACGATTGCGCGAGCCCGCGCGCCGATCCCTTCAAGCCGAGCTGCCGCCGGCGTCGGCCGCGGCCCGCTCATCGATCCCATTGTTCGGTGCGCTTCTGCATTCCAGCGAACGCCCACACCACGCACTGCCTCGGCCCGATCGCGAGTGCAGGGTCACCCTCGTAAGACCTCTTGCGGCAGCGCAACCCCCACACTCTCCTTCGTCGGTCCAATCGACATTCGCTCGTCGATTTTTCTAGACAGGTTTTTCGAGCACCCTGCCGGCACCAGCGCGACTCACGGAAAGACATTGGAGCTTCGACGCCAGTTGGCCTTCCAGCGGCGTCTCACGGCTCGCTTGGCAAAATTCGCGTTCTGTATCTCCTAAACCCATTAGCGGGGCATTGCGGAGGGCGAAAAACTGCGTGGTAAACGCAGCGCATGCAATTGCAATCGCTGTCGGACGAAACCCTGCACACCGATCTCCTCTCCTCTTGCAAGGATCACCGAAAGGGATTGGCCGGCATATTGCGTTATCTCGGCGAGGTCGATGACCGGCGGCTCTATGCGACGATGGGTTATCCGTCGCTATTCGCCTATTGCATGAAAGAGCTCAAGATGAGCGAAAACGAAGCGGGCCCGCGCGTCGCGGTCGCAAGGCTGGCGAAGGAGTATACGTGGGTGCTCGAGGCGCTCGCCGGAGGACATGTTCATTTGACGGGGCTCTTCAAGCTAAGCGCCCACATGACGCCGTCGAACTGCCTCGATCTCCTGTGGGGCGCACGAGGCAAGACAGTCCGCCAGATCGAGGACCTGCTCGCCTCCTTTTTTCCGAAGCCCGACGTACCCGAGATCCTGCGCGCTCTCCCTCTCCGCGCCCCCGACTTCCCGTCGCCAGCGTCCACCGAGCCTGCGAGAAAGTCGTCCGCTGCAGAGCGAACGATTCCGATGTTCACAGGCAAGGTTCTTGGCGTTTCCTCGGGCAACATAGCGTCCCTCGCCGACGGCGCACCCGTCGCCGACGGCGCACCCGTCGCGAACATCGCTCCCATCACCACCCGTCCCATCACCAACATCGCTCCCCTCACTCCCATCGAAGGTCCCATCGAAGGCGCCGCCAACGGCCCGACTCTGCCGATATCCGTATCCGCAGCCGTCGAGGGAAGTGTGTCCGCTGCCTCTCGCGTGGATGTCGCTGCATCGCAGGCCGAGCACGTGCAGCAACCGAGCTCGACGCCGGACCGACCGCGCCGCAAAGAAAAGCTGAGCGCGCTCTCGACGACGCGCCATGCCCTCCAGATCAGCATCAGCACGAACCTTCGCAAGAAGCTCGAACGTGCGAAGGACCTGATGAGCCATCGCCGCCACGGCGGACGGTTCGAAACCATCGTCGATGCCGCGGTCGACCTGCTCCTCGAGAAGCTCGAGCGCGAGAGGCTCGGAAAGACGAGCCGCCCGTCGCGAACATCACGGTCGACGTCTCGGTCCGAGTCGACCGAGTCGTCCGCTTCTTCTTCGTCGTCCGCTTCGTCGTCCGCGTCTTCGTCGTCCGCGTCTTCGTCGTCCGCGTCTTCGTCGTCCGCGTCTTCGTCGTCCGCGTCTTCGTCACCGACCGAGTCGTCGACGCAAGCCGCAACGGCCTCATCGGCTTCCTCATCAGCTTCCGTCGCGCTGACCCGAACGCAAGGACAGCGCCGAGCCGAAGGTCGGAAGCGTGCGGCCAAACCGGCGTCGAGAGCACTTCCGCGGGCCGTACGCCGTGAAGTGTTCGAGCGCGATGGCGAGCAGTGCTCCTTTGTCAGCAAGGCGGGCGTGCGATGCGAGGCCCGCTCTTCGTTGGAGATCGATCACGTTCATCCGAAGGCGCTCGGCGGCGACGACACGGTCGCCAACACGCGTGTGCTCTGCGCCGCGCACAACCGACTCGCAGCCGAGGAGGTCTTTGGCCGTGACCATGTGCGCCGAAAGATTCGTGAGTGCAAAGACCGCCGCCAAAAGCACCATGGTTGAAAAGGGACGACGAAGGCTGCAGCGGATCCATCACCATCACCGGCGGTACCCCTGCCCTACGATGAGCCCCTCGTGTGCACGCGCACCCTTGTTGAAAAAGGTGACGGGCGAAGCGCGTCAGCCACTGCGGGCGTGCGCCACGGAGTCGCGTGCCGCGGACACCACTGCGGGCGCTCCACTGCGGGCGGTTCCACTGCGGGGTCCACTGCGGGCGCTCCACTGCGGGCGGTTCCACTGCGGGGTCCACTGCGGGCGCTCCACTGCGGGCGCCATCGGAAAACCTCAATAAGTATGAGCGCGTACCCGACGCAGCGCTGCGGGCGCTCCGCTGCGGGCGCTCCACTGCGGGCCTCCATCGGAGTGTTCGTACAAAACCTCAACAAGTATGAGCGCATGCCCGACGGAGCACTGCGGGCGCATCACTGCGGGCGCTTCACTGCGGGCGCATCACTGCGGGCGCTTCACTGCGGGCGCTTCACTGCGGGCGCTCCGCTGCGTGCGCTCCACTGCGTGCGCACCACTGCGGGCACCACTGCGGGCGCTTCACTGCGGGCGCACCACTGCGGGCGCATCGGCGCATTTGCAAGCCCGCGGGCGCATCACTGGGGCGCCGCCACGCCTCCACTGCACTGCGGGCGCTTCACTGCGGGCGCGCCACTGCGGGCGCGCCACTGCGGGCGCATTGTTGCGCACTGCCCGCGCTCCAGTTGAGCACTCGAGCGTGTCAGCGGCGACACGGACCTCACGCGCGCCTCCAAGGGCTTTGGCGTCCCCAGCATGACTCGAACATGCGACCTGCGGTTTAGGAAACCGCTGCTCTATCCAGCTGAGCTATGGGGACGTAGCCCAGCAGGCTAGCAAACTTCACCGATCAGAACATCGTCGGATTCGCGCCGCCCGACTGGGACGAGGTCATCGACGGGCTGTGCGGGAGCGAAGACATCTCGGCGAGGAATCGGCACGCTTGGCCGTTGCCGCCGTCGCAGCTCTTCTTGAGCGAGTCGCTCGCGACTTGGAGGTTCTGGGCGACGCCCAAGCCCTGCGCGGTGCAAACGCCGAAGTAGAGACAGCCGAGGGCGTCGTTGCCGTCGCACGCGAAGGAGAAGAGCTTCGCTGCGGCTGCTTCGTCTTTCGGTAGGTTGGCGGTGCCCGTCATGTGAAGCGTGCCGAGCACTGCGCACGCGAACGGGCTTTGTTTGGCGCATGATGCTTTAGCGATCTTCACGGCGCGCTCCGGGTTCTTCTCGCGGCCTCCAATACCATTGAGCTCGATGACCGCGAGGTTGCCGCATGCGTCGTCGTTGCCGAGGTCGCACGACCTCTCGACGAAGGAGACGGCGCGCATTTGGACCTCGGGCTTGCCGACGAGCATGAAGATCGCGCCAAGCGTTCCGCACGCGCGCGCGGAGCCTTCGTCGCACGCCTTCGCGTAGACGCGAAGACCACGCGCGGTGTCGCGCTTCGGGATGCCGGTGATGAGCGTCGCGGCATGGAGCTGACAGCCGTCGGTGTTGTGAAGCGCACACGACTTTTCGAACATCGTCGCGGCGATCGCGCCGTTCTTCTCGACGCCGCCGCCGCCCGTCGCGCTCCCACTCCCACACAAGTAGAGGACGCCGAGCTTCGCGCAGCTCTCCGCGTCGCCCATCGTGCATGCCTTGCCGTAGAGGTCGGTGCCTTGGGTGGTCGCGTACTGCTGCCCTTCGCAGACGCGTGCGACATGGAGCGTCGACGTGGCCGCGAGCGTGCTCTCGGCTGCCTCGTCGAGGATGAGGTCGGCGCTGAGCGCGCCCAGCTGGCCACTCTTCGCGCCGCTGGCGGGCGTCGACGCGCTTGGCTTTGCCGCGGAGCAACCCACCACGGCCGTCAGGAGGACGGTCACCACCACGCTCATCGTCGACACCATCACACCCCGGCCACCGAAACCCATGCTCTTCACGACCTCCGGAAGCTTCTTCAAGCACCGTCCGTACCGAGAAGGAGACCCCTATTTTCTCGAGGTTCGTGGCGGGCCCAAGCGGCTCGACGCCCGGAATTGCACTCGATGTGCAGCCGCGAGTGCGCTTCGTTCGCGCCCCTCTTTGCCGAATTCCGCGTCGACTTCGGCAGAGCAGAGCACCACCCTCTGCCGAATTCCGCGTCGACTTCGGCAGAGCAGAACGCGGCCTCTGCTGAACTCGGCGTCGACTTCGGCAGAGCAGAACGCGCCGGCCTCTGCTGAACTCCGCATCGACTTCGGCAGAGCAGAACGCCGGCCTCTGCTGAACTCCGCACCGACTTCGGCAGAGCAGAACGCCGGCCTCTGCTGAACTCCGCATCGACTTCGGCAGAGCAGAACGCCGGCCTCTGCTGAACTCCGCACCGACTTCGGCAGAGCAGAACGCCGGCCTCTGCCGAACTCCGCGTCGACTTCGGCAGAGCAGAACGCCGGCCTCTGCCGAACTCCGCGTCGACTTCGGCAGAGCACAGCGTCGGCATCTGACGAACTCCGCGTCGACTTCGGCAGAGCAGAGCGCCGGCATCTGACGAACTCCGCGTCGACTTCGGCAGAGCACATGGCGGCGGCCTCTACCGAATTCCGCGTCGACTTCGGCAGAGCGCAAACGCCCCCGCTTCACGTCGGAAGCGAGGGCGTCGGAATGTCGGAGACCGCGTCGCTCAGGGATGATGCTCGAGCTCGCGGCGGCGCTGGCGCGCCTTGATCTCCGGCGACTCGGCGACGGCCATCCCGATGAGGCGCATGCCCTCGAGGAAGTGCTTCATGCCCATTTGAATGAGCTCGGGGTTGGCGGAGCCGACGTCCGGGAAGCCCTTCTCGTTGACCGGGACGTTGCCCCAGTTGGCGAAGAGCTTGCCCCAGTCGCTCTCGAGCACGGGCGCCATCTTCTCCTTCGCGAAGCGCGGGTACCAGAACATGTCGTGGTAGGTGACGCTGGCGACGTAGGCCCACGGCGCGAGCCACGTCTTGAGCGACCACTCGACCGGCTTCTTCAGCGGGCCCCAGTAGATGCGGTGCTGGTTCTTCGAGGCGAAGGTCATCTTCTTGAACGGGCCGTCGAAGTGCCAGTTCTCCTTCGCTGCCTCGACGTCGCCGACGATCTCGATGTCGCGCGGATCGCCGCAGCCGAGGCCTTGCTCGTGGGCGAGGCGGACGAACTTGCAGTCCTTCATCGGGTCCATGCCCATCAGCTTCGCGGCGACCGCGTCGATCGCGACCTGATCGCTCGAGGCGAGGAGGATGTCCTTCGTGTACGGGATCATGCAGCGTGGGCCCGGACCGTCGCCGACGAACGTGCCGTCCATGACCGCGAAGACGCCCTTGTGGATCTTCTTCTGGATCATGAGGAGGTCGACGAGCGTCTCGTGGATGACCGGATGCGTCCAGTGACGGTGCTCGTTCAGAAGGCCGCCGAACGCATTCTTCATCGCGCCCGTGGTGGTGGTGAAGATGTGCGTCTTCACCGTCGGCAAGTGGATGATGTTCTCGCCGATGAAGCGCTTGGGGATGGAGAAGCCCTTCGGATAGACCTCGTTCAGGCAGAGGAACTTCTTCGTCAGGTCGCCGACGGCGTCGCGAACGTCGATCCACTCTTCGCCTTCGTAGAGGTGGACGTTGCGGAGGCCGTGCGCGTTGACGACGTCGATCTGCTTGTTCTCACGCTCACCGAGGTGCGCGTCGATGACGACGGTGCGGTTGTGGCACGCGTGGATGAGGTCCTTCGAGTACCCATCCTTGAGCATCGTCTTGATGACGCCATCGAGCTGCCACGGCGTGGTGGACGAGCCGGGGTAGAAGAAGTGCCACGAGATGTTGACCTTGAGACCGGTGTCCGCATTCTTGTCGATGACCTCTTGGTAACGCGCGAGGTTCATCAGGCGGTGGTAGTCCTCGAGGACTGTGGCCGGCTTGGTTTTGATGACGGCGACGACGGACTTGGGCATGGGGGCGTATCTTAGGGGCTGAGATCGTGGAGGGAAGCGCGCTCGTTACGAATGGTCGAAAGAGCGCGCTGAACGGTCGTTTAGAACGGCATCCCAGCGAAATCCACGACAATTGAGCCGAACGCGGTCCGACCGGGGATGCGCCGAAGCGCTACAGGGCGGGCCGCCGAGTGCCATTTCGCCACGTCGCAAAGCGACGGTTGGGATGGGATCGGTTGGCTCGGATGTCCGGGAGGATCAAACGCGAGGAGGTTCCGCGGAGCGCGTCGTGAACGATCGTCGGGGTTTTCGGAGAGGTTTTCGAAGAAGAAGCAGAGGTCGGGTAAGCGGTGGCCACGTCGCGCGCGGGTTCGGTGGCGTGCACGCTCCCGCTGTATGCACGTCATGCTCCCGTTAGCAGCCGATCGTCAGCGTGCGATGGTGCGGAGGAGCGGCGCGCGCTGCTGAGAGGATGTGGGATCGACGGCGGCGATCACGGTGAAGTCTCGCCGCGGCGCGGGAGCGAAGAGCCGGAGCTTGTCGAGCCCTGCCACACGGGCCGCGGGCGACGAGCCGTCGGCGGGGGCGCGGTAGAGCATCGTCTCGCCTTCGGGGTTCGCGATCCATTCGAGCGTGTCGCCGGCCAAGGCAGGACGTGCCGGATCGGCGGACTCGTACTCCACGTGTGCGATCAGGCGGTCGGAGGCGTAGTCCTTGTCGATCGATCCTGCGCGGAGGTCGTAGGCCCAGAGCTTCGGTTGTGGATGCACCGCGGCCCACTCGAGGTAGGCGAGCGTGACGCCGTCGTCGCCGAGCATGGGGAACGATTGCTTGTTCGGGGCGAGACGGCGCGTCGTGTGGGCCGTCGCGATCTCGAACACGGTGATGTCCGCCAGATCGCTGTCGCGATCGAAGTGACCGTCCGGGTCTTCGGCGAAATCGGCGGCGACGACGTGCGTTCGCGAGACATCCGGGAAGCGCTGCTGCCCCGTGCCGCCGATCGCCATGCGCGGCTGCCGGCCGGTACGTGCATCATACAACCATACGTCGGTGTCGTCGGTCTCCTTTGGGCCGTTCCACACCGTGAACGCGACGAAGCGATCCCTCGCGCGTGGCTCTCCGGCCATGATGAAGTTGCCTTGCATCGTGCTGACGCGGTCGCCGTAGCGGACGCGCACGGCAGGTCCTGGGGCCAGCGTCGTCTCCCACGCGATGACGAGCTTTCGCGTGCCGGTCTCGTCGATGTCGACGCCGACGGCAGGTCGCCGCGGGCGCTCCGACGTGGGCGCGAGCGTGATCTCGGCGTTCGAGGAGAGATCGCGGAGGACGAGCGCGCCGTCGCTGCTCACGTAGACGAGGCTGCACTCGGCGATCGCGTACGGCGGATAGCCGTTCGCGTCGTCGCTCGAGACGGCGATGTCGCGCGCAAACGTCGCGTCGCACGTGGGCGCGCCCGGGCTCGTCGGCGTCGGTGAGCCGCCACCACCCGAGGACGACGAGGACGACGCGGGCCTGAAGGACGACGCCGAGTCGTCCTGCTTTCCGCCACACGCGAGCGCGAGCACCGTGAGCGCCGAGAGCGTCGCGAGCGCCTGGGGGTGGAGTGTGAAGGTTCTCATGATCCCGAGCCAGCTCATTTCTAGCTCCCAACCTCTCGCTTGGCACGTAGACCGAGCCTGAGCATCCTCTTTTTCAATCCATGCCGCGTGATTCCGAGGAGCCCAGCCGCGCGGCTGATGTTTCCTCCGGTCTGCGCCAGCGCGTTCTCGACCTCGGCGCGCGCGCCCTCGGTGGGCGCGAGGTCGCCGTCGCCCAGGTCGCGGGAGGCATGTGCCGGAGCCGACGGAGACGCCAGCAAGGCCGCGCGTACCTCGCGCGGGAGGTTCGCGACGTCGATACGCGTGAGGCCCGAGGCGACGAGCCTCTGCGCGAGATGCGACAGCTCGCGAACATTTCCGGGGAACGCGTACGACTCGAGCCGCTCGAGCGCCGCGGGTGAGATCCATGCGCGCGATCCAGCGCGCGCAAAGAAATGCCGGAGGAGGAGCTCGATGTCACCTTCGCGCTCGCGAAGCGGCGGGACGACGACGCGAAGGACGCGGAGGCGATAGAGGAGGTCTTTGCGAAAATGGCCGCGACGGACCTCGTCGTCGAGATCGCGGTTCGTGGCCGCGACGATCCGGACGTCGAACGGGCGTTCGTCATCGCTGCCGACGGGCCGATACCTGTGCTCTTCGAGCGCGCGAAGGAGCGTCGCTTGGCGCGGGAGCGCGAGCTCCCCCATCTCGTCGAGGAGGAGCGTGCCGCCCTCGGCGCGCGCGAGGAGACCGGGGCGAGCGCGGTCAGCGCCGGTGAACGCGCCGCGGGCATGACCGAACAGCTCGGCCTCGAACAGTGAATCGGCGATCGCGGCGCAGTTCACGGCGACGAACGGACGGTCGCGGCGCGCGCCATGGTCGTGGAGCGCGCGCGCGAAGAGCTCCTTCCCCGTCCCCGTCTCGCCTTCGATCAACACTGGAAGGTCGACCTCGGTCGCGGCGTCGAGCTGGGCAAGCGCTCGCCGGAGGCTCGGGCTCCGTCCGACGATCGACGGATACTCACGCAGCGGCGCGTCGCGCCGCGGGAGCGCGGTCGACGCCTGCGGCTCTCGGCGAGGCGAAGGCAGCGAAGCCATCGAAGAGAGTGAATCCATCGCAGGCAGCGCGTCTTCTCTCGACGCAGGCGCGGCTTCGATGCGAAGCGCGATGTCGGCGATCGTGAGCCATCGCTTGCATTGCGACTCCGCCAGGTGATCGAACGCGTGGGCGCGAAAGCGATGTTCGATCACGATCGCCGCGCGTGCGCCCGCCACCGCGAGGCGCGAGCCAACGCCTGCGGCGGTCTCGATCTCCGGCTGGTAGAGCGTGGTCTTCTCGCTTCGCCTCGCCGCGCGGAGCGTGTCGGCGTCGACGCGCTTCGCGGCGTCGGCGAGCGGCAGCCCGTCGAGGTCGATGCCCCACGCCGCGACGAGCGCGTCGGGGTCACCGTCCTCGGCGATCCGCGCGACGACCACGCGCTCGCCTTTCGCCTCGGTCACGATCGCCCGCGCGAGCTGGACGATGCATTCCTCCGGTGGCGCGGCTGACGCGAGCACATCGAGGATCGACCACGCCATGTCCGTCTCGACGATGTCGTCATCCTTCATCTTCGTCCTCTCCGTGATGATCTTCGTGCGACGCGCGGCCCTGAGCGCTGCGATCGCGTCCTCTTCGGCCTCCGGCAGCTCACCGCCACGTGCGCGGCGAATGGAAGCGATCGCCTTCTTCGCGGCGCGCCGGCGGAGGACCGCGCTCACCGGCAAGCAGGCGAGCAGCGCACGCGCCTCGAGCATCGAGACGCGCGCGTCGACCAGCGCGTCGTCTCTTCGTATGTCAGCGTCGACCGCGGTGAGCACGCCGAGCGCACATCGTGCGTCACCGTCGAGGAGCGCGATCTGCGCGCGCAAGATGACGAGATCGGCGCGGACCGTCTTCGGCACGACGTCTCCGAGCGACTCGGCCTCGGCGACGTGACGCTCCGCCTCGCGTGCTCGCCGCCGTCGCACCGCGAGGTCGGCGAGCGCGGCCAGGCACCATCCACGTCCGAGCGGCTCCTCGAGCGACTCGGCGAGCGCCATCCCTTCGACGAGCGCCGCCTCGGCCGACGGCCATCGCGGCTCGATCCGCGTCAGCGCGAGGCCCAAGTTCAAGAGGCATGCACGCACGCCCACACGATCGCCGAGCGCGCGCTTGATGCGCGTCGACCGCTCGAACGCGGCCGCGGCGAGCTCTGGCTGGTTTCGATAGAGCTCCACTACGCCGAGGTTGTGCTCGAGCCGTGCGATCTCTTCGGCGTCCAGGCTCTCGCCTGTTTCACGTCGCGCAAACGCGTCCGCCAGCTCGGTCGCGATCGCGAAGTGGTCTCGCGCGACGCTCCATTCGGCAGACCACAGCGCGATCGCCCCGCGCGTCGCATGGGCGTAAACGCGAGCGTCATCACCGAGGTCCTTCGCGAGATCGATCGCGCGGTCGGCGGCCGCGCGCGCGGTGTCCATCTCGCCTGCGCGGGCGCGATCTTCGGCACGTCGACGCTCGGCGAGCGGAGCGATCGCGCGGTGCGCATGCGAAGGCTTCGCCGACAGCTCGTCGAGCCATCCGAGGATCTGCGGATACGACCGCGCGCGCCCTGCATCGCGAAGGAGCCGCTCGAGACGAAGCACGCGCTCCGCGGTGCGTGATGTCGCGTCCGACGCAAGGACGACGAGCGCCTCGATCTCGGTCGCCCGCGCACCTTCACGGGCAGCGCGTCGCCCCGTCTCGACGAGGAGGTCGTGGCGGCGACTGGGCGGAGACGACGATCGCGCGATCGCCGCCAACGTGGACGACGGCAGCGCCGGATCGACGAGCGCGATCTCGGTCGCCATATCGCTCAGCGCATACGAGGCGAGCGCGCTGGCGAGCTCGCCCGCGAGGTGCGGCGACGTCAAGCGCACCGCGTCTCCATCCCCTTCTGCGCTGCGCGTCAGGAGACCTGCCTCGAAGCACTCTGCCGCGAGCATGGCTGCGTTCGTCATGGGTACCCGCGCGAGCGAGGCCTGTCCTCCCAAGGTCGCGACGAGCCCGAGGAGCTGGCGGGCCTCTTCCCGTAGCACGCCGACGCGCGCGATCGCGGCGTCCCGCGTGAGCGGACATCGACCGAGCGCCGCGAAGAGCCACCCGGGCTGACCTCCCGCTTCGCGGCCGATCTCCGCGTGCCGCTCCTCCTCGACGCCAAGCTCGCCGAGCAGCGCCTTCGACGCCGCGTCATCGAGCGGCGCGAGCTCGATGACGACCGCGCGCGCGGAGAGCGGCGCCTCGATCACGCCCGCGACGACGAGGACGTCATCATCCGGCGACGCGACCGCGCGGCAACGGTACGACTCGATCGCCTCGCGCACCTCCACCGGCGCGCGATCCACGTCATCGAGCACGATCACGCGCGGCAGACGCGACCCGAGCGCGTGTGACGAGGAGGGCAGCGCTTGTTTTTCACGATACACACGCAGCGCCTCGGCTCCCGGGCGTGCGGAGATCCCTCGCTCTGGGCCGGCACGCACCTTCGCGTCCCGAGCGTCCTCGAAGAACGGACACGGGCCAGCCCCGCGAAGGAAGCGGAGAAGCGCGGGGCGGTCCCCCTCGGTCTTCGCCTCGTCTCCTTCGAGCCTTTGGCGCTCGGCAGTGGTGCTCTCGGCCGGCGCTGTCCGTCCGTTCTGCTCGACCGTCTCGCGCGTGCGCCACGAGACGACGCGCACGTCGTCGCCGCGGCCTTCGAGGTACATCCGCAGCGCGAGCTCGCGAAGGAGGTGGCTCTTGCCGGAGCCATGCGCGCCCATGACGTAGATCACGCGTTCGCTCGGGCTTGGGCTCGCGACGCGACGCTGGACGGCGGTGAGCTCGCGTTCGCGGACGAGCGCGCCAAACGCGCCGCCACCTTGCTCGATCGCGTGACGCGCATCTGGCGCATCGCCTGGCGCATCGACCGCGGCCTCCCGCAGCGCGCGCCGGAGCTCGCGCTCGATCGCCTCCGCGCGAGGTCGATCGGCAGGGTGCTTGGCGGTCGCGGCGTCGATGAGCGCGCCGACCCGTGACGGGACCCACGGCGCCTGATCGCGAAGGCTCGCGCCCGATCCATCCTGCACGCCGTCGCGCCGGCCAACGGCGCATGCCGCGAGCGTCCGGCCGAGCGAGAAGACGTCGGCGGCGGGAGACGCAGGCGCGCCGGCGCAGACCTCCGGCGCGGCGAACGCGGGCGTGTGGATGCTGCCCGCTTCGTTCGCCGCTGCGAGGCGCGTGAACGCGGCGGCGCCGAGATCGAGGAGGACGATCCGCGCGGCCTCGCGCTCGGCGGCCGACAGCGACGCGACGCTCGTGGCGCGGATGTTCTTGGGCTTCACGTCGCCGTGCACGACACCGGCGTCATGCAAGACGCGAAGCGTCCGCGTGAGCTCGAGCCCGAGCACGAGAAGGCGCCAGACGCGATCGCGCGGGTCGGTCGCGCGGCTCACCCACGTGACGGCGTCGTCGCCCTCGACGAAGTCTTCGACGAGGAAGGCGACGCCGCGCTTGTCCCGCGTGAAGTCGTGGACGCGCACGAGCCCGCGTGATCGAACCCGCGAGAGGATCGCGAGCTCACCACGCAGCGTCGTGTCGTCCGCGTCCCGAAGTCCCGCGCGCGCGACCTTCGCGACGAGCGGGACGCCGGGTCGCTCGCGATCGACCACGCGCACGACGACGCCTTGGGCGCCCTGGCCGAGTGTCTCGAGCGTCGCGTAGCGCGGGTGGTCGATCGTGGTGGATGTCACTTCGTTCCTTCCGAAGGTCTCGGTGTCTACTCCCCCGCGCGCGCGTTCACGTTCACGCCGCTGATCGCGTCGAGGTACGAGAGCGCGTTCGGACCTGCCTTCGCTTGCTGGAGCGCGCGGCGAAGGCGCGGCTCCGCAAAGCGTCCAAGTGCCTGAAAATAAGCCTCGCCGTGGGCTCGGTCGCCTACGTTCGGGGCGTCGAGCTCCGCCAGCGCGGCGAGATCCTGCTTCTCGGAGGCGCGCGTGATCGCCTCGACGCGAATCACCATCACGCGGACGAGCTCCTCGGGCGTGGGCGAGACGGCGAAGGGGATCTGCTTGTCCGTCCACGACTGCGGCGCGAGGTACAGCACGCGCACGCCCGGCGTTCGGAACCACTGGCGCGCCCACGTCTTCACCATCGCGACCGACTCGTCGTGGTAGAGGCCGGCCTTGTCGAGCTCGGCGACCATCGCCTTCGCGAGATCCTGCGCGTACGTGTCGAGCGGCGTCGTCGCCGGAGGTGCGGTCTCCGCGAGCGTGCCGCTCGGCATGATGCCCGCCGGGTGCACCGTGAAGGCCGCGCGCTCTTTCTCGACGCGAAGGACGAACACGGCGCCAGCGGCGTGTGCCGCGTCGAGGTTCGTCAGCACGAGACCGCCGTCGTCACCGGCCGGACCGGCCGCCGCGGCGACCTTCACGTCGAGAGGAAAGTTGCCGAGGCCGCGGTAGAAGAGGAAGCGCTCCTCTTGCGGAGGAAGCTTCACGCCCTTGTCGGCTTCGGGCGTGACGCGGACGGCGTTCGCCGCGACGGCGCGTGCATGCGACCACGTGAACCGGTCGAGCGGCGCGTCGGGCGCGGCCGGCGTCGCGTCTCGCGCGAGCACCTCCACCGCGCCCCAATCGAGCATGCCGTCTTTCACCTCGAGGCTGCGCGCGCGACATTCGGGCGTCGAGTACGCGAAGTTGCGATCGAGGATCGGATCGCCGCGATCGGAGAAGACGAAGGGGTACGTCGAGACGACGCCCGGATACCACTGCGTGAGCAGGCCGTCGGGAAAGCGGACGTTGACGTGCGCTGTGAGCGGCTTGTCCGAGTAGAAGTACGCGACGGGCGTCTCCATCTTCACGTCGACCGACGAACGCTTCACCTCTTGGCGCGTGCGGTCGTAGACGAACGACGGCAGGTCTTCTTCCTCATGGTGAAGACCGCGCTGCATCGATCCGTCGGAGCCGACGACGATCGTGTTGGTGCCCCACTCGTGGACGCGAAACCCCGTGCCGGGATACTGCGGGCCTGTGCCGCCTGGCTCGACCGTGTCGGGCGGCAACGCGGACGCAGGAGAGGAAGGTGACGGGGAAGAGGAGCCGCTCCCCGATCCGGACGGGCCCGTGTCCTCACCACCAAAGAGCCGGCCACTGCAGCCTGCGGCGAGCAGCGCCACCACGTTCAGAGCCAAGCCAAGCTTCACGCGAGTTACCATTGTTTCGACCTCCGCCGAGCTTGGTAGCGATCTTGGTACCAAGCCTATTCTGACGTGGTTTTGCGAGCTAGGTTACCAGCTGCTGCCCATCATGAGGGCAAATCGGTAACCAGCCGTTACCACGTAAGTTACCACATGAGGTAACCCTTCGATCTTGCAAGGGGGCCGTGGGTGGCGGTGCTCGGATAGGACGTGTATGGGAATGCTCGGAGTGAGGCTGTCCTCGGTTCTCGAAAGCCCGACGGTCGAGGCACGCATCCAACGTGCAGCGACGTTTCTCGCGTCACGGACAGAGCCGTACGTGATGATCATCGCTGCGTCCGTCGACGCCGCGGGCGAAGTCGCTCGGCGCGCGCTCGATCTCGGAGCTCCCACGAAGAGCGCCGCGAGCAAGCCCCTCCGTGCGTCCCTCGGATGGCAGCGCCTCACGCTCACGGCCGTCGCCGCGTCGATGGCGCGCCCCGAGCTGGCGCGCCTCGGCCTCGCGCCCGCGAGCCCGCTCGCCCTCGAGGCGATCTGCGCGCGCGTCGTTCATGATCACAAGGAGCTGCTCGGTCGCCTCGCCCCCATTCGCGAACGGCCCGGTCTCCCTCGCGCCCTCGCCCGCACGCTCGGCGAGCTCCGCCTCGCACGCGCTCGCGACGTGCGCGATCCGGATCTCGCGCGCCTCCTCGTCGCATACGAAAAAGAGCTCGACGCTGCCGGCCTCGCCGATCGCGCGCGCACCTTCGAGATCGCGACCGAGGTCGCGCGTTCGGCGCACCACGGGCCAGCAGCCGAGAAGACCGCCGTCCTCCTCGTCGACGTGCCTCTTCGCGCGCGCGCCGAGCGAGACTTCATCGAAGCGCTCGTGGAGCGAGCGGCCGCGACGCTCGCCGTCGTCCCGACGGGCGACGCGCGCGCGATCGAGCTGACGAAGTCTGCGCTCGGCCCTACGGCGAAGCTCGAGACACACGTCCCGAACCTCGCCGAGGAGCCTCTCGCCCTCCTTCATGCGGGGCTCTTCGGATCGCAGAGCGAACAAGCCGCCACGCCCGAGGAGGCCGTCACCGTCCTCTCGGCGCCGGGTGAGAGCCGCGAGGCGGTCGAGATCGCGAGGCTCGTCATGAGCGAGGCGGCGAAGGGCACGCCGCTCGATCGGATGGCGGTGCTTCTCCGCGCCCCGCAATATGGCTCGCACATCGCCGAGGCCTTTCGCCGCGCGAAGCTCCCGGTCTACTTCGCGCGAGGCACGAAGCGGCCCGATCCCTCCGGCCGCGCCTTCCTCGCACTCCTTGCATGCGCCGCCGAGGGGCTCTCCGCCCGCCGCTTCGCGGAGTACCTGTCGCTTGGCGAGGTGCCGGACGAGAACAAAGATGGCTCGCCTCCTGCCGCGATCCCACGGCACGATCGCGTGGCGGCGCCCGACGACGAGACCTTGCACGCGCTCATCGGCTCGGCCGCCTCGAGCGAGCACCCCGACGAGGAAGAAGAGCTCCGCGAGCCGCCGAAGCCGCCGCCGGTCGCAGAGGAAGATCGCGCCGCCGTTGCGGGTACCCTTCGCGCCCCACGTCACTGGGAGCGCCTCCTCGTCGAAGCGGCCGTCATCGGCCACGCGGATCGCTGGCGAAAGCGCCTCGACGGCCTCGCGGCGAAGCTCGCGGACGACATCGACGCGTACGACAAGAAGGACGAGACCGCCCTCGCTGACGCCGTTCGTCGTGAGCTCGCCGCGCTCGAGTCGCTCCGTCGCTTCGCGTTGCCGCTCATCGACGAGCTCGCCGCGCTCCCGTCATCGAAGGCCACGTGGGGCGAATGGATCGAGAAGCTCTCGGCCCTCGCGACGCGTGCGCTTCGCCGCCACGACCGCGTCGTCGCCGTGCTGGCCGAGCTCGAGCCGATGTCGAAGGTCGGCGGCGTCACGATTCAAGAGGTGCGGCTCGTCCTCGAGCCACGCCTCTCGCAGCTGCGCATCCCCGAGCTCGGGCGCCGCTACGGGAAGGTCTACGTCGCGACCACCGAAGAGGCGCGCGGGCTCGCGTTCGACGTCGTCTTCGTGCCCGGCCTCGCCGAGAAGATCTTCCCGCAGAAGGTCGTCGAGGATCCGCTCCTGCTCGACGCCGCACGTCGCAAGCTCACGCCCGATCTCCCCACCAACAAGGAGCGCACCGACGACGAACGTCTCGCGCTTCGCCTCGCGATCGGCGCGGCCGCGCGGCGCGTGGTGCTGTCGTATCCGCGCGTCGATCTCGAGCAGGCGCGCCCACGAACACCCTCCTTTTACGGCCTCGAAGTGCTCCGCGTCGCCGAGGGTCAGCTCCGCGACTTCGAGTACCTCGCCAAGAAGGCGGCGCGCACGGCCGACGCTCGGATCGGCTGGCCGGCGCCGAGCCTCCGCGAAGACGCGATCGACGAAGCCGAGTTCGACCTCGCGCTCTTGAAGGACGTCCTCGAGAAGGACGAAGACTCGTCGCAAGGCGAAGGTCACTACCTCGTCAACGCCAACGAGCATCTCGGCCGCGCGCTTCGCTTCCGTTGGGCGCGCTGGGACACGAAGGCGCTTCGCTCCTCCGACGGCCTCGTCACGAAGGAGCCCGAGGCGCTCGAGGCGATCCGCGAGCACACCACCGACAAGCGCTCGTTCTCCCCCACTGCCCTCCAGAACTTCGCGGCCTGCCCCTATCGCTTCCTCTTGTCGGCAGTGCACAAGCTCGCGCCGCGTGAGGAGCCCGACGCGATCGAAGATCTCGACCCGCTCACGAAGGGCTCGCTCGTCCACGAGACGCAGTACCGCCTGCTCACGCAGCTCCGGCAGGAGGGCATGCTGCCGGTCAACGTCGGCAACCTCGCGAAGGCGCACGAGCGGCTCGAGCGGGTGCTCGACGAGGTCGCGACCGAGTATCACGATCGCCTCTATCCCGCGATCGAGCGCGTCTGGAAGGACGCGATCACCGGCATCGGCGCCGACCTGCGCGAGTGGCTTCGCCGCATGCTCGACGAGACTGAGTGGACGCCCGCGCACTTCGAGCTCTCCTTCGGGCTCAAGGATCCTCGCGCGCAAGACGAGAAGAGCCGCGATGAGCCGGCGATCCTCGACATTGGCCTCCGCCTGCGTGGCTCGATCGACCTCGTCGAGCGCCACAAGAGCGGCGCGCTGCGAGCGACCGATCACAAGACCGGCAAGGTGCGCGCGAAGAAAGACGACACCGTCATCGGCGGCGGCGAGATCCTGCAGCCCGTCCTCTACGCGCTCACGCTCGAGAAGCTCTTTCCAAACACGCGCGTCATCGACGGCGTCCTCTACTACTGCACCGCGGTGGGTGGCTTCGAGAAGGTCGCCGTCCCGCTCGACGACGACGCTCGCTCGGCGGCGCGCCTCGTCGCGAAGACGGTGGGCGACGCGCTCGTTCGTGGGTTCTTGCCCACCGCGCCGAACATCGAGAAGAAGGGCTCGAGCGCATGCACGTGGTGTGATTTCCGTCGCGTCTGCGGCCCCTACGAAGAAGTGCGAACACGCAAGAAGCCGCAAGAGCCCCTCCGTGTGCTCGCGGATCTGAGGAAGCGCAAATGAGCAGCAAGCGCCCGCGCGAAGACGACGACACCACGCAGTCGCTGTTCTCGGATCTCGATCCGGAGCCGCCGCCGCCGACGGTGCCGCCTCCTACCGTGACGCCGAGCCGAATGCCGCTCCCGCCGATGCCGCCGCCGCAGCGTCGTGGCGCCGGCCCAGCGGTCCCGCCGCCGTCATCGCAGATCGAGCAACCACCGTCGATCGAGATCCCGTCACGCCTCATCGACCAAGAAGCGCGCGATCGCATCGCGAACGATCTCGACGTCACGCTCGTCGTCGAGGCCGCCGCGGGGACGGGCAAGACGACGGCGCTCGTCGAGCGCATCCTCTCGCTCCTGCGGCAAGGCCGCGCGACGCTCGCGAGCGGCCAAGGAGATCTCGTCGCCGTCACCTTCACCGAAAAGGCCGCCGGTGAGATGAAGCTCCGCCTGCGCACCGAGATCGAGCGCGCGCGAAAGGACATCGCGGCCGATCGACCCGAGGAGCGCGAGCGCCTCAACGCCGCCCTCGAGCAGCTCGAGGCCGCCCGGATCGGGACGATCCATGCATTCTGCAGCGATTTGCTCCGCGAGCGGCCGGTCGAGGCCCAGATCGATCCGCTGTTCGAGGTCGCCGCGGAAGACGAGCAGGATCGCCTCTACGACGAGGCCTTCACGAAGTGGTTTCAGGCCACGCTCGCGCACGACGCGTCGGAATACCCCGGCGTCTCCCGTGTGCTCCGGCGCGCCACCCGCGAACGCGACCAAGACGGCCCGCGCGCCGCGCTCCGCAAGGCGGGCCGATCGCTCGTCGAGCAACGCGACTTCCCCACCCCGTACGAACGGCCCGATTTCGATCGCGCCACGTCGATCGACGAGGTCGTCCAGAGCCTCAAGGATCTGTCGCAGCTCGCGTCGAAGGGCTACCCCGACAGCTGGCTGACCAAGTCGCTCCTGGAGATCGGCCGCGTCGTTTGGGAGATCGAGCGCCGTGAGGAGACCGGCGACCCGCGCGACCACGACGCGATCGAGGCGCAGCTTCGAACGCTCCAGCGCTCTCGCCTCTGGGGATGGAAGGGCTCGGGGCAGTGGTTCAATCGCAACGAGAACCTCTCGCGCTTCGACGTCCTCGAGCAACGCGACGGCGTGCGCGAGCAGCTCGCCAGCGTGCTCGACGCGGCCGACGCCGATCTCGCCGCGTCGCTCTTCGTCGAGCTCTGGGGCATCGTCGACGGCTACGAGTCGATGAAGAAGAAGGCAGGCAAGCTCGACTTCCTCGACCTGCTCCTCCTCACACGCGATCTCGTCCGGGACGACGCGAACGTCCGCGCGGAGCTCCAGAAGCGCTTCAGCCATCTGCTCGTCGACGAGTTTCAGGACACCGATCCGCTGCAGGCCGAGATCCTCTTTCTCCTCGCCGCGGACGATCCGAAGGAGAACAACCCGGATCGCGCGCACGTCGTGCCCGGAAAGCTCTTTCTCGTCGGCGATCCGAAGCAGTCGATTTATCGCTTCCGCCGCGCCGATGTCTCGCTCTACGAGAACATCAAGCGACGTCTCGAGAAGGACGGCGCGAGCGTCATTCACCTGCAGACGAGCTTCCGCAGCGCGCCCTCGATTCAAGACTTCGTCAACTCCGCCTTCGGCCCGCTCATGCCGCAGATGGTGCCGAACGACGGTGTCTCCGAAGAAGAGCAAGGCCCGCGCTCGCAGGCGGTCTACGTCCCGCTCGCGCCGTTCCGCCCAAACCCGCGCGGGCGACCCACCATCGTCGCGCTGCCGGTGCCGCGGCCGTATGGCGACTACAAGAAGATCGTCCAGTGGAAGATCGAAGAGTCGTTGCCCGACGCGGTGGGCGCCTTCGTCGACTGGATGATCACGCAGAGCGGCTGGACGATCACCGAGCGCGGCTCGACCGTCGAGACGCCGATCAAGTCGCAGCACATTTGCCTCCTCTTCAAGCGGCTCCAGAGCTTCGGCGGCGACGTGACCCGTCCTTACGTGCGCGCGCTCGAGGCGCGGCGCATCCCGCACGTCCTCGTCGGGGGCCGGAGCTTTCACGAGCGTGAAGAGGTCATCGCGCTTCGCAACGCGCTCGCCGCGATCGAATGGCCCGATGACGAGCTCTCGATGTACGCGACGCTGCACGGTCCGTTCTTCGCGCTCGGCGACGACGCGCTGCTCGCCTTCAAGCATGCGCATCGCCATCTTCATCCCTTGCGCAAGCGCAACGCCGACAAGCCGCTCACGGACCTCACGAAGCCCGTCGCGACGGCGCTCGAGGTGCTCGGCGCGCTCCACGTCGCGCGCAATCGAACCACCATCGCCGACACGATCGCGCAGCTCCTCGAGAAGACGCGTGCGCACGCAGGGGTCGCGATCTGGCCTGCCGGTGAGCAGGCGCTCGGCAACATCCTTCGCGTGCTCGACATGGCGCGCCGCTTCGAGCAAGGCGCGGTCACGTCGTTCCGCGCGTTCGTGTCGCGACTCGAAGAAGACGCCGACCGCGGAGGCGTGAACGAAGCTCCCGTCGTCGAAGAAGGCACCGACGGCGTGCGCATCATGACGGTGCACAAGGCCAAGGGCCTCGAGTTCCCCGTCGTCATCTTGGTCGATCCGACCGCGACCGCCGCGCACCGCGATCCGTCGCGCTACGTCGACGCGAAGAAGAAGCTCTGGGCAGTGCCGCTCTGCGGCGCATCACCGAAGGAGCTCCTCGACCGCCGCGAAGAGATCGTCCGGCAAGATCGCGAAGAGGCGCATCGCCTCCTCTACGTCGCGACGACGCGCGCGCGCGAGCTCCTCGTGCTGCCGGTGCTCGGCGACGATCGCGACGAAGAGACGGACGGCTGGCTCGAGCCGCTCTCGGCCGTCCTTTATCCGCGTCCCGAGGACCGCCGCGCCTCGCAGAAGGCGCCCGGGTGTCCGCCCTTCGGCGAAGACACGGTCTTCTGGCGTCCGGACAACGTCGAGCGCGACGCCGAGTGGTCGGTGCGCCCTGGTCTTCATCGGCCCACGGTCGGCAAGCACCGGGTCGTGTTCTGGGATCCGCACGTCCTCCACCTCGATCGCGAAGACGAGGCGGGCCTCCGGCATCAACGCGTGCTCGCGAAGGGCGACGCGGCGAACGAGAGCCTCGCCCGGCACGCCGCGTGGAAGTCCGGTCGCAACGACGCCGTGGCCGGCGCGTCGAGCCCGTCGATGCGCGTCCGCACCGTGACGGAGATGAAAGACGACAAGGTCGCGCCGAACCTGCCACCGCCGAAGGAGGTCTCGATCGAGAAGACCGACGCGGTGAGGCGTGCCCGCCCGCACGGAAAGCGCTTCGGCATCCTCGTCCATGCCGTCCTCGCGACGGTGGACCTCGACGCCCAAGAGACCGCGATCGCCGACGCGGCGCGCATCCAGGGGCGCATCGCCGGCGCCTCCGAAGAGGAGGTCGCCGCCGCGAGAGACGTGGTGATCTCTGCGCTCGAGCACCCGCTGATGCAGCGCGCGAGAAAGGCCGACCGGATCGAGCGCGAGATCGCGATCATGATGCGCGAAGACGACGGCACGATCATCGAGGGCGTCGTCGACCTCGCGTTCTTCGAGGCGCCTTCGGGTTGGACCGTCGTCGACTTCAAGACGGACATCGATTTCAGCGATCGCGTCGACGGGTACGCGAGGCAGGTCGCCGTCTACGCCCGCGCCATCGCGGCCGCGACGGGCGAGGCTGCGCGCGGCGCCGTGCTCTCGGTGTGATCAAACCCGCCGAACGCGCTGGCGCTCGGGCCAGGTCTTCGGCATGCTTCGCCCCGGCTCTCATGACCATGATCTCCCGCAAATTCCGGGCAACGCTGATCTCCGCGCTCCTCACCGCCGCGCTCGCGTGCGGAGGTGAGCCCGCACCTCGCGCCGAGAACGCGAGCGGCGCGCGCACCGCCACGCTGGCGGCCCCGGCGACGGACGCCTCCACCCCAGCGGCGCCGATCACGCCCGCGGCGTTCGGCATCGACCCGGTGATCATCGGGCTCGGTCGCACGACAGCGGGACCGGGCAGCGGCGAGAACGACGCGGTCGCCGCGCGCACCGGCATCGAGAAGCTCTGCGACGAGAGCATGGCGCGCGCGAAGATCACGCTCGACGAGATCCGCGTGCTCGACCGCTCGACCGACGCCGCCGCCCTCACGTGGGACACGACGGTCGGCAAGCTCGATCGCGTCACCCTCGCGTTGAAGAACGCGGGCGACTTTCCTTCCCTGATGGCCGTCGCTCACCCGGACGACGGCGTGCGTGAGAAGGCCAAGCTCTGCGAGCCCAAGATCGAGAAGCTCGACACGTCGCTGTGGCTCGATCCGAAGCTGGCGCGCGTCGTCAAACGCTACGCGGCGAAGCAGGAGGTGCTCTCTCCCGCCCGGGCGCGCCTCCTCGAGCGCACCCTTCGCGACTTCCGGCGAAACGGCCTCGATCTCGACGAGAAGGGGCAGGCGCGCCTCCGCGAGCTGAACGAGCAGCTCACGAAGCTCGGCCTCGACTTCGACACGAACCTCGCCGAGTCGCATCTGACGATCTCCGCGACGCCGTCCGAGCTCGAGGGCTTGCCGAAGGAGTGGCTGCAATCGCATCCGCCCAACAAGGACGGCAAGATCGAGATCACGACCGACTACCCGGATTACTTCCCCGTCGTCACGTACGTCAAAGACCGGAAGATCGCGCTCGCCCTCTACAAGCAATTCGAGAACCGCGCCGCCGACAAGAACATCGAGGTCATCGACAAGATCCTCGCGCTCCGTAACGAGAAGGCGAAGCTGCTCGGCTACGCGACCTGGGCCGATTACGTCCTCGAGCCGCGGATGGCCAAAGACGCAAAGACGGTCGCGACGTTCCTCGAAGGCCTGCGAAAGCACATCGCGAAGAAAGGCGAGATGGAGCTCGCGGAGTTTCGCGCGCAGCACGTCAAGCTCGGCGGAAAGCCTACCGACGTGATTCCCCCGTCCGATCGACTCTATCTCGAAGATCAGGTGCGCAAGGCGAAGTACGGCCTCGACTCGAAAGAGGTGAGCAAGTACTTCGAGGTGCGGCGCGTGAAAGACGGCCTCTTGGCGATCACGTCGAAGCTCTTCGACATCCGCTATCGCCCCGCCGCGAACGCGCCGACGTGGCATCCCGACGTCGAGGCGATGGAGGTCACCGATCCGGAGGGTCGCGTGATCGGCCGCTTCTACTTCGATCTCTATCCGCGTGAGGGAAAGTACAAACACGCCGCCGTCTTCAGCATCCGCGACACGACGAAGATGCCCGATGGCTCGCGCCTCATGCCGATCGCCGCGATCGAGTGCAATTTCCCGAAGCCTGGCGGGGCCGCGCCTGCGCTGATGAGCCATCAAGACGCGGTGACGTTCTTTCACGAGTTCGGCCACGTCATCCATCACCTCCTCAGCGAGTCGGAGCTCTCGACGTTCGCCGGTACGAGCGTCGCGCGTGACTTCGTCGAGTCGCCGTCGCAGATGCTCGAGGAGTGGGCCTGGAACAAAGACACGCTCGCGTTGTTTGCTCGTCATCACGACACGAACGCGCCTTTGCCCGCGCCACTTCACGCGGCGATGCTCCGCTCTCGCGGGTTTGGCCGCGCGCTCTCGACGCAGCGGCAGCTCTACCTCGCGGCGCTCGATCAGGCCTACCACACGCGCCCGGTGCCGATGGACACGACGAAGGTGCTGGCGGAGATCAACGACGCGTACACGCCATTCAAATACGTCGAAGGCACGCACTTCCAGGCGAGCTTTGGCCATCTCATCGGCTACGACGCAGGCTATTACGGTTACCAATGGGCGCTGTCGATCGCACAAGACCTCTTCACGCGATTCAAGAAAGAGGGCCTGCTCAATCCAAAGACAGCCGCCGATTACCGCGCCTCCATCCTCGCGCCGGGCGACAGCGAAGAGGCCTCGAAGCTCGTCGCGCGCTTCTTGGGACATCCCCCGAGCGATCAGGCCTACAAGGCATTCCTCCTCGAGTGATCGCGTTACGTTCCTCCCCTTACCTGTCTCTCGTTCTCTGGAATGTCGAAGACCCATATCGCCCAGCTCGTCGCCCGAAAGCTCGACGTCCCGATGAAGAAGCCATTTGGCATCTCGGGCGGCGCGCAGCACGTCGCGAGCAACGTCCTCGTCGAGCTGATCCTCGAAGAGGGTGGTCGCGGCTGGGGTGAAGGCGCGCCGTTTCCTGCCTTCAACGGCGAGACCCAAGCCGAGGTGCTCGCGGCATGCAAGCTCGCGGCGCCGCTCCTCGATGGGTGCAGCATCCACGACAGCGATTTGCTCGCCGAACGCGTGCGCGATGCATGCAAAGGCTCGCCCTCGGCGCGGTGCGCGATCGAGACGGCGATCGTCGACGCGCGTGCACGGCTCGCCGGCATGTCGCTCCGGTCGGTCTTCGGCAACGCCGAGGACGAGATCACGACCGACATCACGATCACGACCGGAAGCGTCGATGACGCGCGGCGCGAGGCTCTCGAGCTCACTGCGTTTCGCACCCTCAAGGTGAAGGTCGCGGGCAAAGACGACGCCGGACGGGCCGACGTCGATCTCGACATCGCCCGCGTGCGCGCCATCCGCGAGGCTCGCAAGGACGCGCGCATCCTGGTCGACGCCAACGGCGGGTACACCCTCGACGAGGCGCTGCATTTCGCGAAGACGATCGCGCGGCTCGGGATCATCTTGTTCGAGCAGCCGATCGCCCCCGGAAACTGGGAAGCGATGGCTGAGATTCGCAAGCGCACGCGCATCCGCGTGGGGCTCGACGAGTCGATCACCTGCGCCGACGACGTCGTCCGCGCAGTGCAGAACGACGCCGCCGACGCCATCAACATGAAGATCATGAAGTCGGGGATCTTCGAGACGATCCACATCATCGATCGCGCCCGCGAGGCCGGCCTCGACCGCATGATCGGCGGAATGGTCGAGACGCGGCTCGCGATGGGCATGTCGGCCTGCATCGCGGCCGGTGTGGGCGGATTCAAGATCATCGACCTCGATACGCCGCTCTTTCTCGCCGAAGACCCCTTCGAGGGCGGCTACGTCCAGACCGGCGAGACGCTCGACCTCCGCCCGATTCGCCTCGGGCATGGTACGACTCCGCGGAAGTAGCGTTCGCGCGCGACGGCGGCGCAGAAGCACCGTCCTTCTGCATCGAGGAAGAGGAAGAGAGAGCCATGAATCAAGGCATGTACCGCCCGGGGCCTTCGAACGTACCGAGCCTGCCCTTTCCTCGAAGCACGACGTGGATCGGCGTCTTCACCGCGCTCGTCTTCACTGTCGCCATCCTCGGCATCTTGGTGACGCTCGGCGGCTTCGCGAGCGGCGGGATGGCCCGTCACTGGATGGCCGTCAAAGAAGGCGGCATGGGCATGTACCTGCTCTTGCTCTTCACGATCCTCCTCCCACCCGTGCTCGCTGTGCTGGGCGCGATGTGGACGCGCGGCAAGGCGCTTCGGGCAGCGGGCGGAGTGGCGCTCATCGCCCTCGTGCCGTTCGTCGTCGCCTCCGCGAACGTGTTCCTCAGCGCACGCAGGATCGAGCGAATCCTCGCGTCGGTGAATGGCGCCGTCCTGACGCGCATCGTCAGCGAAGCCATCAGCGAGCTGTCGAACCTCCATGCGCTCGGCGACCTCACCGCGAGCCTCTCGTGTGCGGTGGTCGCGATCGGCGCGGCAGGCACGCTCGCGACGATCGACGCGAAGCGCGTCTCGCCGAACGCGCAGGGGTTCGCGAAGCGGAGCTGGATCATCGCCCTCGTCATCGCGGCCCTATGGTGCATCGCGATCCTCGCGCTCACGGCCGCCTTCTTCCGAAAGATGCAACCGAGCGGGCTCACCGCCGTCGCCATCGCCTCCGTCATCATCATCGCGTTCGTGCTCGTCGTGGCTGCGCGTGGAGCCGCGGCGCTTCGTGACGGCCTCGACGCCGCGGAGGCGCGCACGCATCTGGCGCTCGCCGTCGTCGCATGCGTGACCGGAGTGATCTCGCTTTGTCTGTTCGAGCATGCGCTCGTCGCACGCGAGCAGGTGCTCGTCCTCGGAGCGGTGAGCGGCGAGTCGGTCGACGCCAGCCAGAAGGCGCGCATCTTGGCGGAGCTCCTCCCCGTGCGCTCGCATGCGATGTGCGCGTATGGGCTTCACGCGCTGTTTGGCGCGGCGATCCTCGCGGTCACGATCGCGCCCGCGATCGGCGCGAGCCGCGGCGCCCCTCAAGAGAAGGTCCATCCGTGGACGCTCGGCGGCATCCTGGGCGCCGCGTCCATCGTCGTCGCGCTCGCGTTCTTGCTCCTCAGCCGCGCCGGTATCGTGCATCTGGCAGCGTTCGCGTCGCCGAAGCCCATGACCGGCGCCGGCGCGACCGTGAAGCTCCCCAATGTCCTCGGCGTGTCGACGGACAGCGATGACGTGTCGTCGCTCACGCTGATCGTTCAGGCGAACGGCGGGGCGACGTGGGAAGACACCCCTCGCGGTGCCAGCGACGCCACCGAGGAGAGCCTCCCGGTTCAAATCGCGATCGTGGCCGACGCACGCGCGTCGCTGTCAGCCGTCCTCGGCGCGATCGACGCGAAGGGCACCTCGTACCGCGGGCGCGACATGTTCTTCGTCGCGCGAGTCGAAGCCGATGACACGTCTCGGCTGTCCGATCGCCCGAAGCTCGGTGACCTCGCGATGTTCCTCGGGAGCGATCGCGTCGGCCTGCCGATCACGCTCGTCGACAACCGAACGGGCTATCACATCCTCGACGCCACCCTCACGGGACGACACCTCGAGGTGCGCGACTCCGTCTCGAATCGCACCGCGAGCATCACGATGAGCGCGCTCCACGATGACGGTTACGAGAACGAGCACAAGCTCACGAACATCGTGCGTGACGATCTCAGCCAGATCCACCTCGGGGCGCGCCCGAGCGAGTCGATAGCGAACGTCGCCGACGCGCTCGCGTTGCTCGATCGAGCGTTCCAGTATCGGATGACGCATCAGACGGGCTTCCGCAACGGGATCCGCGTCCTGCTTTACCCGATCACGAAGTAGCTACTTCGGCTCGGGCTTCGGAACGAAGAAGCTGGCGAGGAGCTGCTTCGAGAACTTCTCGAACGCGTCTTGCGCCATCGTGTCGTAAACCTTCTCTTCCGCCTGACCCGTCGCGAGCATCGGCTCGTCCTCTTTCAGCACGTGTGTTGCGGCATGACGGAAGATCTCCGCCTTCAGCTTGAAGGGTTTCGTGTCTCCCGGGATCATGAACGCCGCTTCGAACTGGAAGTTGAGGCCGACATAGGTGCCGCGCGGGCGGTTCGTCGTGTACGTCTGACCGCCCCACTCGACGCTATGTGTGATGTACAAGGTCGGGTCTTTGGGCTCGGGCAGATCGGCCTCGGTCACGACGCTGCCCACCGACACCTCGAAGAGCTCGGGCGCGAGCCCGGCGTCGAGCTGGGTGGAGATCGCCTTGCCGAGCGTCGCCTCACGCGGCGCCGCGTGCTTGTCGTCGAAGAAGCGTGAGGGATAGGTGATGACCCCCATGAACGTCGGCGACTTCAGGATCGTCTGATCGGCGCGCTCGATCGACGACGAGGCCTTCCGGCGAAAGCGCACGTCTACCTTCGGGCCATGCTTCTCGGCCCACGCAAACAAGCGCTCGATGAACGCGACGGCGGCCTTGTCCTTGTCTTTGTTCGGCGCCTTCTTCTTGTAGCTGTCGAGCTCACGCGCATAGACGGCGTGTACGGCCGCGCGGTACTCCGGCTCGACCCCGTGATCGGGGAACTTCTTGTTGAACTCCTGCAGCGACGCGAGCGTGCCGGGAGCCTTCGCCTTTTCGAGCTCGGCGAGCATGGCCGCCCGAATGGCGTTGTTCATGTCGGTCGAGATCTTCGTGTTCGGATGCGACGCCTTGAACTTCAAGAGCGCGTCGACGGTGCCGAGCTTGACGGCGTCCGACAGCTCCGCCTTCGGCAAGAGGACCTCCGCGACCTCCTCTTTCTGTCGCTCTCCGTGCTGGAGATAGAGCTTGTAGCTCTCGGTGTCGTTCGCCTTCGTCGCGAGCGCGTACATCTTGCTGTCGCTCCCGCGGTTGCGAAGCGCCCACAGCGAGGGACCGATCACGATCGCGACGCCTGCCGCGACGGCCGGACCAAGCTTGCCCCACGGCGGACGCGCGAGCTCGTAAGCGTCGCGTGGTCCGACCGGGCTCGAGAAGCGCGGGTTGTGAAGCGGATCGACCGCGACGAGCTCCTTCGGATCCTCCGTCGCGTTCGCGTGCATCGCGCGATCGCGCGCCGCCTGGATCTCGGTGACGAGGTCTTTGCCGTTCTCGGGCTTCGTCAGCGGAAAGAGGAACTGCGCGCCGCCTGGGAAGGCGATCCGAATGGCGGCGCCCTGAACCTCGACGCTCGTGAGGTCGCGCGTCTCGTAGACCTTGAACTGATCGTCACGCGCGTCGATGAGGCACGCGGGGAACAGATAGATGCCCGCGGTGTACGGGAGCGCGCGCTCGCGAACCACGCGCGCGAACGCCTGCACGAGGCCAAACGCGAACCCGAAGACGAACAAGAAGTAGAGCGGCAGCGCCTTGGCCGAGTGGAGCGACAGGCCGCTGTCGAGCGACCCGTATCCGAGCCGCGCCGTGATGATGACGGCGAGGAAGCACCCCGCGCTGACGCCGAGCCACACGAGCTTCGTCGGCACGCCACCCTTGCTCGCGAGCAAAGGCGCCGGCGGGAAGCCGCTCATCACAGAGCCGACGAATCGGTCCTGGATCGCGCGCGGGAGCTTGTAGAAATCGACGGCCTTCATTCGCGAGGAGTCAGAGGTCTCACCAGCACCAAGCGAACGAGCCGCTCGGTGTGGGCAGACCTCGGGTTCGTTGCGGAGCCCTACCCTACATGCCGCATCCTATCAGGCGTTTTCGAGGTGAACGAGATTACGTGCAAGCTCCGCAAGTCCCTCGAGATCCTCGACCGCTCCCCCGAGATGGGGGGTCGCGATCGCCGCACCGGCCGCTGTTTCCATCCTCAAACGTGCGAGCAGGTCGCGATCGCGCTGCGCCCGCCATCGTTCGGCGTCCGCGAGCTGGCGCAATTTGCGTAATGCAACACGGTCGATTTCACCGGCGTGAGGACCGAGGACGATCTCCTCGGGGGCGAAGAAACCCCGTGTATACGCCCAGCTGCGGTTCAGGACGTAGCCGGCGAAAGGCAACCCAAGCTCCTGAATTTTCGCCTGAAAGAATCCAGCCTCAGCGAGCGCCGCAGGCTCCGGCGAGGTGACGAGCACGAACGCGGCTTGATCGGAGGTGAGCAGCTCGCGGACGGCCTCTGCATGTGCACGCATTCCGCCGAACATGCCAGAGAAGGCGCCCAGGAATTGTTGGAGCTCCTTGTAGAAGCCCTCACCGAAGGCCTTCGTGAACACCCGCTCCACGAGATCCGAGGCCGCACGAAAGAACGCGCCCTTCTTCGGTAAGAAGACGCCGATCACGCGCTCGTCCAAGAAGAGCGACAGCTTGCGCGGCGCCTCGAGGAACGCGAGCGCGTTGCGTGAAGGTGGCGTGTCGAGCACGACGAGATCGTATTTGCCCTCCGACGAGAGCGTGTAGAGCGCCTCGGCCGCCGTGTACTCCTGCATGCCCGCGACGATGCGCGAGAGATGTTGGTAGAGGCGGTTCTTCAGGATCTCTTGAACGCGCGCTTCGTCACCGGCAAGGCGGCGCACCATCGTCTCGAACACGACGTCGGGCGCGAGCATCCACGCGTCGAGCTCGCCTTGAACCGGAACACCGAGCGTCGCGAGCTTCGCGCGCGGCACGGGGCTCGGCGTGCGTGAAGCCTCCGGGATGCCCATCGCCTCCGCGAGGCGCCGCGCCGGATCGATCGTGAGCACGAGCGCCTTGCGACCCTGGACGGCGCTCGCCACGCCGATCGCGGCCGCGGTCGTCGTCTTGCCCACGCCACCTGCTCCACAGCACACGATGACGCGCTTGTCGCGAATGAGCGGCTCGAGGAACGTCGGCGTCGTCTCGGGCAACGCGGGCCGCACGTCGGGCGGGCGCGAAGAGCTCATCGTCCTCCTCCTTCACGTGCCGAGGCGGCGTCGAAGCTCACGTTCATGAGCGAGGCGACCTCTTCGGCGAGCCGCGGCCCCTCGAGCCATACGTCTTGCACGGTGCTGATCGGGACATCGACGATCGCGCGCGAGATGCGGTCGAGCGCGCCGCGTGCGCGATCGATCCGTTCGAGCGTGCGCTCGCCGAGCGTGGGCGGCGTCGTGTCGAGGATGCGCCGAATGGCCTCGCGCTCCTCCTCGCTGAACGGATCGAACGGGACGCGATTGACGAACACGTGCGCGAGCGGGATCTGATGCTCGTGAATGCCCGCCACGAGCTCGATCGCCTCGCTCACCGGCAACGTCTCTGGCAGCGTGACGACCACCGCGCCCGTGCGCGCCGGATCGGTCAAGAGCTCGAGGCCTTCCCGCACGGCCGCCGCGATCGGCCCCGTCGGGATCACCCGGAGGAGCGACGCGGGGATCTGCGCGAGCGCCAGCGCATGTCCGGTCGCAGGGAGGTCGACGATGATCATCTCATGCTCGAGCTCACCGTCCTTTCGCTTCAAACGGACGAGGTCGAGCAGCCGATAGAGGACGCCCATCTCCGGGAACGTCGGCGCCGCAGAGAAGAAGCGCCGGATCGCGCCCGCCTTCATCGCGGCGTCCGCCAAGAAGTTCATCGGCAAGACGTCACGGAGAAAGCGCTGATGGCCGAGCGCAGGCGCCAGCGCCACGACCTTCAGGTTCGGCGCGATCTCGACGGGCTGATCGTGAAGCTTCTCGATGCCGAGCACGTCCGCGAGCGCCGACGTCGTCGCGTCCTCATTTGCGATCTCGCTCACCAGCACTCGCTTGCCTTGCTGTGCGGCGAAGCGTGCGACAGACGCGGCGACGGTCGTCTTGCCGACACCACCTTTGCCCGTCACGAGGACGGCTCGAAGCGGCAACAGGCTCTTCAACAGGATCGTCTCGTATCACGACACGCGCTTTCGGGGGGCCTCTTCCTGAGGATGCGAATCGAGTGGGTGGGGCTCGGTCTGGTGCTAGGCTAGACCCCATGGTTCCACCGAATGATGCGGCCGCGGGTGGTGGGGACGACGAAAAGGACATCGTGGAAGTGCGCTGCCCCGAGTGCAGCTCGAAGGTGCGAATTCCCCGCGAGAAGGCCGAACGTGAGTTCAAGGCGAAGTGCCCGAACGGACACGAAGTACCCCTCGTGAAAGCCCTCTGAGGTAGCCGCCACGGACGAAGTCCGGCGCCAAGAAGCTCGGAAATTACCCGGTGGGAAACAGTCGCGTCGTCCTCGTATGGCTCGCTCTGGTCGTGGCGTTCGTCGCGAGCGTCCTCTCGATTCACGGATGCAGCTCGGACAACCGCGACTACTTCGTCGTTCAGTACGACGCGGGCGCGGACGCCGACGAGGGTGGCGCGAAGGACGAGGCGGGGGTCGAGATCGACCCGACGATCGGCGGCCCGTGCAGCGAAGACATCCAATGCGATGACTTGATCCCCTGCACCTACGATCGCTGCGACAAAGCCATCTCTCGCTGTCGCAACACGCCCGACGACACGCAGTGCGCCGACACCGAGTACTGCAACGGCCAAGAGAAGTGCCGTCTTCGCCAAGGCTGCGTCCCTGGCGCCGTCGTCTCTTGCCAAGACGACAACACGTGCACGATCGACCGCTGCATCGAGGCGTCCAAATCGTGCGAGCACCTCCCGCGCGACTCCGACGGCGACGGCGACCCGGACGACCACTGCGCGATCGACAAGGACTGCGACGACGCCGACCCCACCGTGAGCAGCACACGCAGTGAGGTGTGCGGCAACTTCAAGGACGACAACTGCAACGGCCAAGTGGACGAGCAGCCGTGCTCCACCGCCGCGAACGACGACTGCACGACCGCGCTCGCCGTCACCACGCCAGGCACCTTCCTCCTCAACACGATCGCCGCGAAGAAGGACTACGCGACGACGTGCACCGTGCAGAACCCCGGAGCCGCACACGACATCGTCGTGGCGATCACCGTCCCTGCCGGCGGCACCGCGAAAGACGTGCTGGTGAAGGCGCAGACGAGCGCCCAGCCCAACGAGGTCGCCGTCGCGCTCGAGGCCACGTGTGGCCAAGCCGCGTCGGAGATCCAGTGCGCGCGCCTCGCGGGCGTTCCGGACGCACGCGCGATCGCGCGAAACGTCGCCGCGGGCGCGACGGTGTACGCGATCGTCACGACGCAGAGCGAGTCTGCCGTCGACGTCCGCGTCGACATGCTCGATCCCGGAGGGGCACCCACGAACGAGACGTGCGCGGCGCCGAAGCCCGTCCCCGTCGACGGCGCCGGCGAGCCGCTTCCTTTCACCGTGTCGTTGATCGACGCGAAGGTGGATCTCGCCTCGAGCTGCAACGGCAACCAGAAGACGGGCGAGCTCACCTATTCGTTCAACCTCACGACGCCACGCGACGTGCGTATCTTCGCCTCGACGCTGTCGGGATCGGGATCGCCGGTCGTCAGCCTTCGTGATGCGTCGTGCGTCGACGAGCTGCGCTGCCGCTTCGGGAGCTCTCCGCCCGTCTATGCGCGTAACCTCCAGCCAGGCATCCACGTCTTCAGCGTCGCGGGCTCCACGCAGATCGACGCCAACATCTTGGTGAAGACCTACCCGCCCACGCTCACGCCGCCCGACCAGACATGCGCGACGGCGCCGGCGCTCTCGGCGAACGTGACCTTCCCGGTCGACCTCGGCTCGCACGAGGACGCGGTGAAGAACGGCTGCTTCCCGGGCGGCCCCACCGCCGCGTACAAGCTCGACATCACGGTGCCGAGCGACGTCCTCATCGTCGGACGCTTCCCGCAAAACGACCTCGGCGCGGTCTCGCTCAACACGCCCACGTGCGGCACGGCCGACCTCATCGATTGCGCGCAAGGCGCGACGCCGCAGCGCGTGTCGAAGCGCAACGTCCAGCCGGGAAGCTACCGCGTCGTCATCACCGATCAGAAAGGGCTCAACACCTCGCTGACCGTCCTCGTGAGACCCACCGTCGCGCCCGTCACGCTCACCTCCGACGGGTGCGTGAACCCGACCGACATCCCCGAGACCGGCGGCTTCTACATCGGCGACACGACGACCGCGACGGCCGACTTCAACGCGGGCTGCGACTCACCAGGGCAACCGATCGGCAGCGCGAAGGACAACTTGATGCGTCTCGTGCTCACGCAGAAGAGGCGCATGGTGTTCGACATGATCGGGTCGAACATGACGACGTTGCTCGATCTTCGAAATGGCAACCCGTGCCCAGGCATCGAGGTTCCGAACGCGTGCAACCCGGGCTTCGGCGCGCAGCGAAGCTTCCTCGACTTCACGCTCGACCCCGGAACCTATTGGGTCCAAGTCGACGGCTACAGCGGCGCGTTCGGGCCGTGGAACCTCGACGTGCGCGCGCTTCCTCCGTAGCCGCAAGGGACGGCGAGCCGAGCACCAAGCGCGAGAAGAGCTCGAAACATCGAGCTTTTTCGAATTTCGAGGCATCGCCCCGGGAAAATTCTCGGGGGCGTGCTACGCCACGCGCGTCCACGATGATGACTCGTTGGGGTTCTTCCCTTCCGCGGCTGCTTCTTCTGTTGTGTCCGCTCGGCGCTGGCCTCGCGGCCGAAGGGCGGGCGGCGGCGGCCGAGCCCGCTTCATCATCCGAGCAGCTCCTCGCGCAGTCGCTCTTCGACGAAGGGCGCACGCTGATGGATCGCGGTCGCTTCGCCGAGGCATGCCCGAAGCTCGCCGAGAGCCAGCGCCTCGATCCAGGTGGCGGCACGCTCCTCAATCTCGCGATCTGCCATGAGAAGGAGGGCAAGCTTGGCTCCGCCTTCCTCGAGATGAAGGCTGCCTCGAGCCAAGCGGCCAAAGATGGTCGCAAGGATCGCGAGAAGATCGCGAACGAGCACGTCACCTCGCTCAGCGCGCGTGTGCCGAAGCTCGCGGTTCACGTCGCACGCGAAGAGGAAGGCCTCGAGGTGCACGTCGACGGGACGACGCTTCGAAAGCCCGCATGGGATTTGATGACGGTCGTCGATCCTGGAGCGCACGTCGTCGAGGCGGTGGCGCCAGGCAAGGCGCCGTTTCGCAAGACGATCACGATCGCCGAGGCCGAGCAGCGCGTCGTTCAGATCCCCGCGCTCGACACCGCGGCGCTCGTCGGCTCGAACGTGTCGACGACGAGCGCGCCCTTCCCGTTCGAGCGCGACGCGGGTACGCAGAAGCCGGAGCAGAAGACGAATCCGTGGTTCGTCGCCTCGGTCGCGACCGGCATCGCGGGTTTCGCCGTTGGCCTTCCTGCCGCGTACGTGTGGGGCATGCTCAAGCTCACGCAGTCCACGTGCAAGCCGATCGAGTCGGCGTCGTCCTCATCGACGCATGTGGATAGTGGAAGTGACTCGATGTTCTGCACCTCGCCTGGCGTGCGCGACGCATGGTTTGCGGCGGCGGCGGTCGGGCTCACGGTCGGCGTCGTCGGGACACTTGGCATCGCGGTGTTCCCACGCAAGGTCGACGTCGGCGTGACGCCCGTGGCCAACGGCGGAGCGACTGCGACGCTCCAAGGCGCCTTCTAAGACAATGCACTCCGCGCGCTTACTTCACGACGAAGAGGACGTCGTCGATGTTCGACTTCGTCGGCGTGTCGGTGGTCCCCGAGATGGCCCAGATCCCCGCGCCGATGTGGACGTCGGGATCCTTCACCGCCGAGGTGCGAAGGTCGAACTTCGTCGGCGACGCGCCGTCGATGCCGATCGCCACCTTCGAGACGGGCGGCAAGTCGACGTCGAGCGCGACGGTGAACCACCGATTCGAAAACGATCCGACGATCTCGGGCTCGTTCCAGCTACACATCGACTGGCCGCAGTTCGACCAGTATTGAACGACGCTGACCGCGCCCTCGCGCACCGTGATCGCGAGCTCGCCGTAGTTTACGCTGTCCTGCATCACGAAGAGGATCGGCGAGACATTCTGCGTCGTCGTCGTGAGGTTCAGGCTGACCTCGAAATGGATCGAGGACGTCGCTTTGAGCAGCGGGCTATCGAGAAAGCGAAGCTTCTCGGCGGGCGACGCAGGCAGCTCGGTGCGAAGCGAGCGCGTCGGGCTCTTGAAGAGCAGCGAGTCGAGCGACTGCCCTTCCACCACGCCCGCGCCGCCGCTCGGCTTCCAGCGCGCGACGCCGGCATCGGCCTCGAAGTCTTCGCAGAACGTCGCGTTCGCGTGCGTGCCGCAGAACGTGCCGGCGTCAGGGACGACCACGTCGGCGCCGCCGCTGTCACCACCCGACGACGATGACGATGATGATGATGCGTCACCTTCGCTGGGCGTGCCGTCTCGGCTGGAGTCTGCTCCCGACGAGGAGCCGGCGTCGGGGTCCGTGTCGAGATCGCTCGTCGAGATCAGGAGCGAGCACGCGGAGAGACCAAGTGACCCCACGACATACGAAGCGAAAAGCCACGACCGGCGCACTCCGAAGAGCTTAGCGGTCGTGGCGTCTCGTATCGACTGGCTTCTCACGAGGCGCGCGAGACGATGTGCGCGACCTGTGCTCTCAGTTCGCACCCATCATCGCGTCGAGGTCGAACATCCCGGCGCTGATCGTGGAGACCTCGCTGCCCTTCGCCTTCGCCGTGGTGCTGGCGAAGCCGGCCTTGAGGTAACGCTCACGCTTGACCCAGAAGGTGCTGCGGACGTCCGCACGAACCGCCATGCCGATCTCGAGGTTCTCGGCGGGGACGAGCGAGAGGAGCGGGAACGCCGCGGTGTGCTCGTCGTAGAGCGGGGCGTTGATGCGGTCGGCTTCCTTCATCAGGTCGTCGAACAGACGCGACGCGGCACGTGCGCGGTCGTTGCTCGTCGAGTCGAGGATGGCCGACTCGTAGGTCTTCGCGGCGTCGCGGTCCACGTTGAAGCGGATGCCGAGCGGGTACGACACGAAGCGCTTTCCGCTGAGGGTGACGGGGAGGAGGCGCTCGGCGTCGGCGATGAGGCGGTAATCCTTGGCGCGTGCCTCGAACACCTTCGCCATCTTGTCCATGTCGCCGCCCCACTTGTCGTCGACCGCGCGTCGCGCTGCGTCCTTGTCCATCTCGGCGCCGACCTTCATGCGATCGGCATGCACCGCGGCCAGGTACTCACGAAGCGAGGCCTTGTACTGCTCCTTCGTGCGTGAGGTGAGGATGCCGAGCGCCTTGTCGTCGAAGCGGACGTCGAGCGTGAAGGAGGCGTTCGGGCCGTTCGCCGCGTCGAAGTTGTGAATGCCGACCGACTGGAGCGTGAGGCGCGTCTTGGCGGCTTCGCGGACGACCTTCTGGAAGTCCGGAGAGAGGTTGCCGATGAAGGGCTCGACCGCGGCGAGGCCCTTGGTCTTGAGCGAATTCATCTCGGGGTCGTCGAGGAGACGAACGTTGCACTCCTCGTCGAAGCGCGTCGTGTGGCGTTCGCGGTCCTCGGAGGCGGGGCACTTCGACCACACCATCCGCTGCATCTGGTTGCCGTACTCGTCCAGCGCGTCGACGCCCTTCGGTCCAATCACGCCGAGGAGGAGCGCGTCGACGTTGTCGATGATGACATCGTCGTCCATGTGCTTGTCGCCCACCGCCGTCTGGAGGAAGAGGTTTGCTTCGCTGCGGAACGACTCGGGGTTGCGCGCGTCGAGCGTCTGCGCGGCGACGCCGGTGCGGGTGAAGCCGTGATCCATCTGGAACCAGCCGCCGTCCTTGTGCACGGTGTCGAACAGGATCGACTTCGCGCCTTCGGGCGTCTGCACGACGAAGGAGCCTTCCTTCTTCACGACCGCGCGGTGGTAGATGTTCATGCCGAGCAGCTCGAAGCCGAAGCTGCGGGTCGAGGTGGTCGAGGCGCGGACCGCGTCGAAGTCGGCGACGACCGCGGGCTCACGCTCGCCGAGGTCACGGTTGTAGAGCGCCTGCGCGAGGCGCACGTCGAACTTGAGCGTCTGCTGGAGGGCCTTCTCGACCTCGTCCGAGTTGCCCGCGTCGAGGTGGAAGCGGAAGCGCGAGAGGCTCACGCGCGTGCTCGCGTTCGAGGCCTGACCTTCGATCCGGAAGGTGAGGTACGAGTTCATTCGCTTCTCGATCGCCTTCTCGACGAGGCGCGCGAGGTCGACGTGTGCAGGGCCGACGTCGACCTGGCGGAGGCAGCGCTCGCCGTCGTCGCAGATCCCCTTCACGCCCCAGCCGTCACGCACCGCCGCTTGGAACGAGAGCGCCTTTCCATTCTCGACGCCGACATCGACGACGACCTCGTCACCATCGAGGCGAACGAGCTGCACGTCGAGCTGACCGCCGATGACGCCCGACACGCCAGCCGAGACCACGATCTGGTACGTCAGCCCGCCGGTCGGGTTGGCGATCAAGATCGGAGCGCCGAGGCCGAAGTTGCCGCCGAGCTTGCCGAGCCCACGAAGCGCGAACATCTCGCCCGGCTTCATCTTGCGAACGTCTTGAATCGACCGCGGATACACGAAGCCGCGCATCTCCTTGGCCGCCGCGAGAGGCGCACGCACGAGCGAGCCGATCTTGTCGTCGTCGGCCGCGAGGATGACGCGCGAGGTGAGCTCTGCGCCCGCGTCGATGCCGACGTTCACGCCGGCGCCATTCGTCAGGCCGTTCGCCTGGTAGCCCCAGTCGTGGCGGATGCCTGCGCGCGCCGTGAAGGCGGACTCGACGTAGTACTTGTCCGCGCCCCGGCTCAGGTGGTTCAGGCGGACCTTGTTCACCTGCGTGCCGAGCTCGCTCTCACCGAAGCGTGCGCCGAGGCCGCTCACCACCGTGTCGAGCGCCTTGATCTCGGCGACGTCGGGGAGGACGCGGTTCGGATCCGCATGCGCCGCGAAGACCTGCGGAGGGTCGAAGCGAGCGCCGAGGTTGTTCGACGAGAGCTGATCGTTCAGGCCCTCGGTGGCGAACCCGACCGTCGCTCGCGTGAGGTCGCTGAGGTCGAGGCGCTTCGCGTCCGCCCAGTACGACTTCAGCTCGTTCACCTCGGCCTCGGACGCGTCGCTATCCTCGTCGGATGCCTCGCGGGAGCAGCCCGCCGCCAACATGAGAAGAGAGAGGAGGGCGATCGATCGGGTACGCATGATACCTACATGTGTACACATGTCGTGCCACTGTATCTTTCCTGGAAAAGCCGCTTTTTCCCGACCGTGATCGGGAGGATCTGATGGGTCGTCGATCCAGATCACCCAATCCATCCCGTACCTCGGCGACGGGGATTTTCCCCCCAAGACGCGCCGATCTCAGGGCCTTTGACCCCGAAGGCTTCGCCAGTCGCTCGGCGACATGCCCTCGAGCTTTCGGAAGGCGACGCTGAACGCCGACGGCGACGCGAAGCCTGACTCGATCGCGATCGTCGTGAGCGACGCGTCGGTGTCGAGCATGAGGCGCTGCGCGCGGCGGACCCGGGCGACGTTGAGCTCGCGCTGAAACGACGTGCCCTCTTCATGGAGACGGCGCTGGAGGCTGCGGACGGACATGCTCATCGAGCGCGCGGTCTTGTCGATGTCGGGGTTCCCTCCGTCGCGGAGGAGGTCGCTCAGCACCTGGTGCACCGAGGACGCGATGCTCGAGACGGTGCGCGTCGCGCGCTCTTCGACCTCGTCGATCGCGCTCGCGTGCGCTTCGCAGCCGAGCCAGCGAAGGGCCTCACCGCGCTCCTCGAAGACGTTCACGGGATAGGGCGCCGGGACGATACGGAAGAAGCCTTCGCTGATCGCGCCGATCATGCCCGTCGTGCGCACGCCCGCGAGCTGCGACACCGATCGCGCGAGCTCGTCGCGCTGTCGGATCACGTACTCGGAGACGAGGGGAAAGCAGAGGGCATGAAGCGACCGCGCACGCCGGCCGTCGACGATCGCGGCGTGCAGCTTCGGCAGCTTCTGGGTCGCGGCGGTCGCGCAGCGGAGCACCGCCTCGATCGCGTCCACGCTGATCGCCCCCCAGAGGACCACGCCCGCGAGGAACGGCTCGACGTTCGTGGAGAAGTGCAGCCACCCCTCGCCTGCCGCGAAGCGGCCGAGCGGAGCATGGGTGTAGTCGTCGAGGGTGGGCGCGCGTTCCATCGTCGTGGGGCGAGTTTGTCTTTCTGCCTCTTTCTAGCGCGCTTTCGGTTTCGTTTGGCGTGATCACGAAAGAAGTTTGGCACGCACGCAAATGCCTCGGGTCATCCGCGCGAGTACCTCCCGCCTGTTCGTTCGCGAAGAGGAAGAGGGAGCGCCATGAGAAGACTGCTGCTGACCGCTGCGACCGTGTTCGTCGCGTGTGCTTCACCCCCATCGTCCTCGTCGTCGTCCTCGGCGACGGATCCGTCGTCGAATTCGTCTTCGTCTGGCGACGCGAAGTCGTCCGGCGCCGACGGGACGTCGTCGTCCTCCTCCGGAAGCCCGAGCGCGAAGCCAGAGCCCCCGTGCACCACCGGCGTCGTCGAGACGTGCGCGGCCCACGACGTCCGCTCGTATTGCGTCATCGACGACAAGGGGCAGCGGGCATGGCGGACGGAGACGTGCGCGAGCGGCGGCTGCTTCGGCGGCAAGTGCTCGCCCGCGGCCTGCGCCGACGAATGCGCGCTCGGCGAGAGCGGCCCTGCCGCAGGCACCACGTGCAAGCTCTGGGACATGAAGACGAACGCGAAGGTGGATCCCGACGCGGCGACGAGCCTCGTCGATCGCGCCCGCGACTACGACAAGCGCCTTCGCCTCGTCAACCTGCCGCATGGCCAGGTGATGAATGCAAACTACACGGACGCGGCGCTGACCCAGATCGCGTACTACAGCGGCTTTCGGGACGCGGCGATCTGGACGGGCTCTGCGCTAGCGGCGGCGTCGTTCAACCTGATCGCGACGCGGAGCGCCGACGCCGAGAAGCAGGTGCAAGCGCTCGTGAAGACGCTTCATCGCTCATTTCTCGTCTCGGGCGACCCTGGATACCTCGCGCGCGTCGTCATCCCGAAGACCAACGGCGTGGCGCTGAACCAAGCGAATCGCTGCTCGGGCAGCGACCCGGAGTGGCACTGCAACGTCGCGTTCGAAGGCCAGATGTACGACTGGAACGGCGGCACGAGCCGCGACCAGAACACCGGCGTGATGCTCGGCTACTACGTCGCGTACTTCGCGACGTCGGACGAGGCGACGCGCGCGATCATTCGAAGCGACGTGGTCACGATGGCGCGTGAGCTCGTGAAGGTGCGCAAGGACGTACCGGCGCGCGTGAAGGTCAACGGCGTCCCGCTCGACAAGAAGCTCGACCTCGAGAACGTGATCCTCGCGCCAAGCGAGATGGCGAACGGAAAGATCCTCATCGACCTCTCGACCGGCGACTACAGCGAGTCTGGGATGAACGGCATGCGCGAGTTCTTCCCGGACTTCTCGGTGCTCGTGAAGCAGGTGATCGGCATCAACGTGCCGATCAAGCGTCCCTCCTCGACGATCATGCTCGCGGCGTTCATCCAGATGGGCATCGCGATGAGCGCCGACGATCCTTCCGCTGCGATGGTCCTAACGCACAAGGAGCTCAGCGACTACTACGACGCGCACGCGGACGATTGGCTCTCGATCATCGAGACGTGGTCGTTCGACGGCAACTGCGGCAAGGGTTACTTCGCCAACCACATCGCGTTCATCATGGCGTACGTCTATGCGTCGCTCGAGAAGCATCCGGGTCGTCTCGCGCGCATTCGCGACACGGCGCTCGACGGAAAGCTGTGGGGCGCGCTGAAGGGGCACAAGAACTCGTACTTCGCGTTCTTGTGGGCGAGCACGAGGCCGACCTCGCCGAAGACAGAGACCGACCAAGCGCTCGCGCAGCTCTCGCTCTTCCAGCCTGGGCCTCGCGTCCGCGCGCCGCGCGATACGCAGTCGCTCGCGAAGTACATGCCGCACGACACGAAGTGCACGGCCGAGCCGCTCTGCGACACCGCCTCGCTCGCCACCGACGTGAACGAGCGCGTCGTCGACGACTTCATCTGGCAGCGCCAGCCTTGGGCGCTCTATGACGGCGGCGACGCGAAGCTCGTCTACCCGGGCGTCGACTACCTCGCGGCGTACTGGGCGGCGCGCCGCTACGGCTTCACGACGGACGATCGCCCCGGCGTCTGCGCGCGGTATCTCCCCTGAAGACCTGAAAATCCGCGCCGTTGCGGAGCGTGGTCGATTTCCTGCGACATCGACCTTCCTCGTGGCTCTCCACGGCACCATGACGTTCTCTCGCTTCCGGGCTGGCCGCTTGGGCCTTGGCGTTCCTTCCTTTGCTTTCGTGACGAGCTTCTTGGCTTGCGCCGCCTGCGTGCCCGGCGCGGAGGAGGACGACGTGGCTGGCTCGGAGTCGTCGATCTCGCGCGTGCCTGGGAGCGCGACGGGATCGACGATTGCCGATCCTTCGAAGGAGTATCTGCGCCGCCGCAACCTCGACAACCTGGGACGCGCGCGCGCGATCGACTCCGAGGCGCTCACGCTAGCGAGGCGCGTCGACGGGATCATCGCGAACAAGCCCGCCGATGGGTACGTCACCGTCGAAGAGCTCGTCGCGATCGAGAAGGCGCCGCATTACCAGCTCCTCTTCCCCGCGGAGAAGGCTGCCCTGCCGCGCATCTGGGACGCGATGGCGATCGGCAACGTCGCGCCGGTCGTGAACCTCGCGGGCGCAGGCCCAGGCGACAAGACGCTGAAGGATCGCATCGCGACGAAGCTCACGCCGCCTTCGCCGCTCGTCCCCGCGACGCTCCCGATCAGCTCGCTTCGCTACGATCGCCGATCCATCGCGTCACGCATCGAGCTCGCGTTCGACGATGACAACGACGCGTCGACGATCTCCCCCGCGGACGTCGCCGCCGCGAAGGCCGCGCCGGCGTCGTTCACCCAAGCGGAGCTCGGGTTGATGGACGGGATCCTCAGCGAACAGCGCGCGAAGGGCACGTCGTCCGCGTCGGCGAGCCTCGTCGTCCCATATGCCGGCGTTCGCGAGGAGTACTTCGGCAAGGCCGGCCCGTTCGAGATCCTGCGTGATCGTCAGCTCGACGTCCTCGACAAGCGCGGCGTCGTCACGACGCAATCACGATGGGGAGGATCGTCGACGACGCTGAACGTCGACTTCTACGCGAACGAGACCGTGCACGACTATCTGCTCTTCAACGGCAAGGTCGCGATCGTCGCGCTCTTCTCGACGACGAACGACAGCGAGTACCTCGTCGGTAACCTCCTCGGTGATGACATCTCGGAGGTGCCTTCGGGCCGGTACTACGCGCAGGTGTTCACCGAGCCGGCGCTCGGACCGGTGCCCTACGAAGGAGGAGCGTGCGCGACGGACGGCCGCGTGTTCGACCGGCGCTGCGGTAACTGCGGCGTGGCGAGCGCCGTCTGCATCGGCGGCGTCGTCAGCACGTTCTCCGTGTGCCAGGAGACGTCCGCGACGTGTCCTCCCTATGGCGCGCTCCCGCACGCCTTCGCCGGTTGGTACGAGATCGAGCTCGGCCCGAACGAGCGGCCTGCGTATCACGTTGGGTTCAGCGAGATCGGCGAGACGGTGAAGCTTCGCTCGTCGGCGGACTTCGACGTGATGACAGCAAGCGGCTCACTCCTCACACCATGGCTCGGCTATGCTGTCCCAAACCCCTCGCACGCCGAGTGGGTGTTTGGTCCCTTCGATCCGGGGCACGTCGGCGACAAAACACTCTCGGCCACCGAGCTCGCGGCGCTCACGACAGCGACCGTCTCGCTGCCGGTGGGCCGCTATCCGCTGACGATCAAGAGCACGTGGGGAGGAACGACCTCCACGCTCGATGGGCTCGCCGATCAGACGACCCTGGACGTGTATCCGAACGACATCGTGATGCTCGCCGCGCCCGACGGGACCACGCGCCGCCTCTTGTCTCTTGCGGTGCCGACCTACGACGGACCGTCGCCGCTCGTCACCGAAGACGGCAAGGATCCCGTCGTGCAGCTCGACCCGAAGACCGGCGTCGTCACGTCGACGCGTGCGTGGTCCTCACCACGCACGCTGACACTCACCGCCGATCTGCGTCTGTGATCGGCGTTTCGCTCACTTCAAGACGAGCGGCGGCGGGTTGTAGATCTTCTTGACGAAGGCGCCGCCGGCGAACGAGTACGCGTCGGCGTCGCCGAAGCCGTAGGCCATGATGTTGAAGCCGTCCTTGCCCGAGAGGCGGTGCACGCCGTCGGGGAGCGGGCATCGACGCGACTGGTACTCCTTGCCGTCGACGGTGCCGGCGCTCGTGAGCACGCAGTCGTTCGGGACGACGCCGTCGATCTTCACTTCGTTGCTCTTCTCGGTCGCGATGACGACCCAGTTCTCGGTCCATCCCGGCGGAGAGAGGAAGACGTACTCGTTGCGCGCCTGCTCGATCGGGTGGAAGACGGTGAAGGACGGATCGCCCTTCTTCTTCGGGCCGTTCACGTAGTCTTGCGCCACGAGGTACTGCGCGACCATGAGCGGCTCGGTACCGACGACCGTGATGTCCTTGTCCGTCCACGTGTCGATGATGTCACCAGGCTTGATCGTGAAGTGATCGAGCGGCGCGGGCAGCGACGTCGTGACCTCCGAGACGGCGGCGGCGCCGACGAAGCGGATGACGTCGGGCTCTTTGTAGTCGCCGGGCACCGAACGAACCGGGCTTCGCGAGATGACGAACTTCTTGCCGATCGCCTCGAGCGGAGGGAGCTGCTCTTCGAGGTGCTGCTTGCAGCAGCCCGAGTTTTCACCCCAATCCGGCGGCTTCGGCGCGTCGAGCGGACCGACGCCCGCGCTCTCGACGCCGCTGAAGACGGCGATCGGGTGGTTGGCCTGGATGATCGACCCGGTGAGGTCGGTGCAGAACGGCGGCTTCGTGTGGCTTGGTCCGCCGCACTCACCGATGCCGGTGGCGCGATCGCTCTCGAGGTTCAGGACGTCGAACGGGCCGATCGTGTACTGGATGGTGCCGCCCGCCGGCGTGTCCTTGATCGGATCGTGGCCGACGATCCTCCACGACGGGTTGACCGTCACGACCGTGTTGGGTTCCGTGCCGACGATCGTGATGAACGATCGCTGCACGTAGTCGCCGTACGGACCACCGAGCGGAAACGGCAGGCCCGATCCCCAGCCGATGTTTCGATAGAGCGTGCCGAGCACCGCGGTGGGCAACAGCAACGACGCGTCCGTCGAGTAGTTGTGCACCATGTTGTTGAACTGGTACGCGACGATCGGCGCGTCGCTCGTGATGCGAAACGCGTTCGAGCTGAGGCACGTACCCGGCGCGAAGTGATCGTCGGGCGCCTTGCCACAATCGAGCTCGCGCTGGGGCATGTCGATCTGCACGAGGTCGTTGACCGCGATCGTTCCCTCGTACACCACGGAGAGCTGAACCGGCTGGCCGACCGGCGCGTCGTTCTTCTCGACCTTCACGTGCGACGCGATCTGGCTCGCGTTCGAGAGGACGAGCCCCCACTTCGAGCTCGCGGGGTTCGTGACGCCGTCGGACTGGTCGAGATCGGCGCTCCAGAACTCGCAGCCTACGTTCGACTGCGAGGCGGCGGCGGCTTCGCAGCCGGTGACGCACGCGCCGTTCGAGCAGGCATGTCCGCTCGCAGCGTCGCAGGTCTGAACGACCTCACCGGCTTTGCCTTTGTCGTCGCACTTGCGGACTTCATCGCCGACGCAGGTCGTCTTGTTGGGCTCGCAGTCGCCGCATCCGAGGTTCGGAATGCAGACCTGCCCAAACGCGCACTCCTGCTGCGTCCTCGCGCCGTTGCCGTCGCACGACGTGTACTGCGCGCCGTTGCACGCGCCGCACGCGAACGATCCGGCAGGCCCTGTGTTCGCGACGTCGGTGCTAAACCCGGCGCGCTCGGAGCCGCATGCGAGAAGGACAGTGGCGAGCGTGAAAGCGCTGCCGCACACGAGGCGCATATTGAGGCGATGCTTCATTGCGCGCGAACGGTGCCGTGCCTCCACCCCCCTCGTCCACCGCGTCGGCCTCCGATATCAGAAATTTCATTTCGACTTTCTTCGTCTTACTCGGCGTCACGCGCAATCACGCATGATTGCGAAGCAAAGGAAATCCAGGCGCGCCGTGACGTCGTCGAGACGTGGAGGTCGAGACGTCACCCCGCCGGAGCTTAAGCCAAATTTTAGTTGCGCTGTGGGCCCAGCAGCGCGCGGGAGACACGAGAGCTCGAAGAAGAAGAAGAAGAAGAAGAAGAAAGTCGTAACGCGAAGGAAGACGAAGCGAAGCGACGATCAGGTCGCCGAAGGTTCGATGCGAGGGCGTGCGATGTGCCCTTCGAGGTGCTTCTTCGTGAGGCCGGACGCGAGCCGGAGCAGCGCATCGATGAGGCGCGTCGGCATGATGCTCAAGACGGTGAGCATCACCGACGAGCTGAACGGCACGACATAGCGCACGCGAGGACGGCGTGCGGTCGAGGCGTGGACGATCGCGTGGGTGGTGACCTCGGGTCCCGCCGACTGCGACTCGAACTGCTTCTTGAAACGCTCGGCTTGCGCGAGCACGGGAGCATAGGCGGAGCCTTCGAAGGCGGACGGATCGATCGTCTCCATCGCGCGATCGTTGAACTCGGTGCGAATGGGACCAGGCTCGACAATGCTCACGGAGACGCCGAACGGAGCGAGCTCGTTGCGAAGCGCGTCCGAGAGCGACTCGACGGCGTACTTCGTCGAGTTGTACGCACCCATCAGCGGGAACGTCACCCGGCCACCGATGCTGCCGACGTTGATGACGCGACCTTCGCCGCGCTCGCGCATCTGCGGAACGAACGCGCGCGTCACGCTCATGAGCCCGAAGACGTTCGTCTCGTACTGCTTCCGGAGATCGGCGTCGCTCACCGTCTCGAGCGGACCCATCTGGCCGTAGCCCGCGTTGTTGACGAGGACATCGACGCCGCGACCATGCGTGAGCTCGTTGACGCGGACGCGCGCGCGCTGGACGTCCGCCTCGCTCGTCACGTCGAGGCGGAGCACGTCGAGGCGGGCGTCGTGTCGGATCTTCGCGGCCTCTTCGAGCAGCGAGTCGAGCGCGCCTTGGCGACGACCGGTGGCGATGACGTGATGGCCGCGACGAACGAGCTCGAGGGCGGCATGCCTTCCGATGCCTGCCGTCGCGCCAGTGATGAGGATCGTCTTCGTGCTCGTCGAGGTCATCGCCATGATGGGACTCCGTAATTCCTGATGGTTCGTGCGGAATGAACGTTCATTCCGATGCCTGTCCTACGGTTGCGTTTCGCGGAAATTCCTCCCCGCTTCACTTTCTTCCGCGGCGCTTCGTGAAAGGTCGTTCGCGCGCGTCTACAGAGCGATCAGCGACGGATCGCTTCCCACACGCATTGCTCGGCGCTCAGGATCGTCGCGTCGTCGAGCGTGAGCGTCTTGTCGCATCCGCCTTGAAAAATACCTCGAAAGGCACCCCAGACGATCGCGACGAGGAGGCTCGGGTTCACATCGCGAAAGACCTGTTGGCGGATGCCGCCCTCCAAGAACACGCGCGCCATTCCGAGCAGGCTTCGCTCGAGTTGGCGGCTGTCCTCGTCGAGGTAGGCCGCGTGGTGTTGCAGCTCGAGGAACTGGATGACCGTGGGGTTGTCGCGAGCGAAGTGGCAGGCGCGATGCCAGAAGTCGTGAAAGACGCCGCGCGTCGGGGACGTGAAGTCGAGCCCGCCGAGCAGCGCCGTCGCGAGCCGCTCCTTGTGCTTCTTGTACAGCTCGTTGACGAGGGCTTCTTTGCTCGGAAAATAGCGGTAGATGGTGCCTGCGCCGACCTTCGCCTTCGTCGCGATGTCGGGCACCGTCGTGCCGTAAAACCCGCGCTCGGCGAACAACGCGACGGCCGCGTCGAGGATCGCGTCGCGTTTGTCGGACGAAGGCAGGTGGCTAGCGGCGGCGGTCACGTAGGCTCGGAATGAATATTCATTCCTATGACCCAGCCGTGCGGCTTCGTCAAGCCTTGAGCGCAGATTCACCGGCCTTTTTGCCCCGCGCACTTCGGCAGAGCGGCGCGACGTGCCCTCTGCCGAAGTCATCGCGCACTTCGGCAGAGCGGCGCGACGTGCCCTCTGCCGAAGTCATCGCGCACTTCGGCAGAGCGGCGCGACGTGCCCTCTGCCGAAGTCGCTCACTTCGACGCGAGGACGAAGGTGGCGGCGTGCTTCGTCGCGACGAGGCCGGTGCGTGGATCGAGGAGCCACGCCATGCAGAGCCGCTTCGGGACCTTGATGATGTCCGGCTTGCGGTACGTGCCGAAGACGACGTCCCAGATGGGTGAGGTCACGCCGTGGTTCATCCGGCCGTCGACGAAGTGGTGGTAAAAATGGTGCCGCCGCGCCCAACGTCCGTACGCGCCGAAGCCCTCGTGCGTGTGCTCGCGCCGATGGATCACCTCGTAGACGCCGTAGAAGCCGATGAGTCCGGCGACGTACGCGGCGCCCGCCGCGCCCGCGAAGGCGATCGCGGGGAGTGAGAGTACAACCACGACGCCGAGGGCGATGAGCACCTTCTTCCACGTCGGGGCGAAGTAGTTGCCCTCGGCGTGGTGGCGAACGTGCTCGACGCCGAACGGCGTCCTGCGGAAGCGCCGGTCGTGGCCCATCCAGCGATGGATCACGTACTCGAGAAGTGTCCAGCTGAGGACGCCCAGAAGTGTGCCCATGGCGATACGTAGAATCACGGTCTTCGTGCTCCCCACCCTCGTGGTAGCACATTACTTTACGGTGTAAAGTCTCGCCGGATCACGTCCCGGACGTGGCGTGGGGGACGAGCGCGGGGCTCGCCGCCGCACGCTTGGTCACGCGCGGGGCCGAGGAGCGGGCGCGCCCGACGTTGATCTCGATCGCCTCGAGCGTGAAGCGGCCGTAGACGAAGTCGCCTCCTGGCTGCTTCCAGATCGCCTCTCCGTAGCTCGCGATGCGTGTCGCGCCGAACGTCTTGTAGTCGCGGATGGGCGTCGACCACGGGAAGCTCTCGTACGTCTTGCCGTCCGCCGACATCAAGCGATCGCCCGACACGAAGTCGACGAGATCGCCGGCGGCGTCGAACGTCAGCACGGCCGAGATGGTGTTTCCGGCGTTCGTGAACGTCCCTCGAACGGAATGGGCGTCGACGGGCTCCCAGACCACGTTCACGTCGATGAGCGCCGCGGGCGCGAAGAAGCAGATGTCGTTGAACAGCGTGACGGTCTCGCTGCGGTTCATCTGGGGACCACGCGCGTCGACGACGTTGACGAGCGAAGCGACGCGCACTTGCATCGTCGCCTCGGCGCCGATGTAGCGATGGAGCGCGACGAACGGGACTCCGGAGCGCGACGCGTCCATCAAGAAGAGGCGCGCCGGCTCGTCGCCGAAGAAGTCGTGCTGCACCGCGTGCGCGGCCATCCACGGCGCGTCGGGGCTGCTCTTCATCTCGGCGCGCCAGTGCGTGCGTACGTCGTAGACGCGCGGCTGGCCCACCGCGCCGGTGCGCGCGAGGTACGTTCGCACGAGCGGAGGGAGCTTCGCGACGTCCGCCTCCGTCACGATGTCGGCCGGCTCCACGCGCGCAGACGAGAGCGCGCGCGAGGAGGTCTCCCGCTCGAGCCGCGCGAGCTGGTGCTCGACGTCGGCGTCGTAGATCGATCGGAAGCTGGTGCTTCGCAAATCGAGCAGCGAGAGCACGAGCGGCACGAGCAGGATCACGTTCGGCAACGTGCCGAATTTCGCGTCTCGCCACGACGTGACGATGACGATTTGCGAGACCAGGAGCGCGACGCACCCGACGAGCCACCAGTGCTTCGGTGACGCATAGAAAGCGGCCGCCGTCGCGAACATGAGAAGCGCCGCGAGGAGCCAGACGCTTCCGAGCGCGCGGCCGATGGGCTGCGCCAGCTGGTTGATCTCGGCGAGGCGAAACGCCTTGGCGAAGCCGAGCAGGTGAATGGCGCCATGAATGACCAAGAGAACGACGAAGGCGATCCTCATGACCTCGAAGCGAGCATCACGCGTGCCGGTCGCGTACGCGTATCGCTCGAGACAACATGCGCCGGCATGGGCGATGCTTCCGGTCCCAGGTTCGTTCGCGTGTCGAGCGCGTGCCCGAAACCATTTTGCTCGCAGGCTCGCAAAATGCACGTTCACGCTCGTCATGCGATCGCTGGTCGTTCCGCTCGCGCTCCTCATGCTTGGCCTCACCGGCTGCAAGACGGTCCCGTCGCAGGGGGCGCCGGTCGACGCGAGTCGTCTCACCGATGGGCAGTTCACGGGCTCCGCGGCCAACATCGACAAGGCGACCGTCACCATCACGGTCGAAAAGCAACGGATCACCGCGGTCCGCATCGACGACTTCGAGGCGTCCCCGATCGGAGCGAAGGCACGCGACGTGATCCCGAAACGGATCGTCGAGCAGCAGTCCACGAAGGTCGACGTCGTCTCGGGCGCGACGGAAGGCAGCAACGTGATCATGAACGCCGCGAACGCTGCCGTGGCGAAGTCCTACGCCGCCAACGCGCCGGGCCGCTGACCGCGCAGAACACGCACCTGGCACGCAAATCCTTCGACGTCCTCGGCGATGACACGGAGCATGTCGAGGCCGAGCACCTTGGCGAGCACGCGCGTCCTTCGATGTCGCCCCACACCTCGAGGTGTCGAGCTGGGCGACGCGCCCGAGCCACTTCGTGAGGAGTTTGGCGTCGAGGAGGTTCGAACATGTACCCCGGCGCGGGTTCGGCCTGCTCGTCGACGTGGCCCGGCGACATCGAAAACGCGGCGGGAGGATCCCGCGTGCGTTACCCTCCGGCGGCATGACGACGCTCACGCCGCGGCCCCAAAACGCCAGCATCACGCAGATGACCGAGTACGTGCTTCCCCAGCACACGAACGCGCTCGGTGGAGTCTTCGGCGGACAGATCATGGCGTGGATCGATCTCTGCGCGGCGATCTCGGCGCAGCGGCACTCCGGACGAATGGCGGTCACCGCGTTCGTCGACGACTTGAAGTTCGAGCTGCCGGTGCGCGTGGGTGAGGTCGTCCGGCTGTCGGCCCGCGTCACGGCGACGTTCCACACGTCGATGGAGATCGAGGTCATCGTCGAAGGCGAGGAGGCGACCACCGGCCGCCGCTGGCCTTGCGTGACCGCGCGCGTCACGTTCGTCGCGATCGACGAAGCGCGCAAGCCGACCCCCATCCCTCCCCTGTTGCTCGACAGCGACGACGTCCGCGCCTCCCAAGCCGCTGGCGAGGCTCGCCGCGGCGCTCGTCTGAAGCGCTGAGCGCGGCGCGCGACGGTCGAGCGACTCGAATCACGGCGGCCTGCCTTTTCCGCGATCCGGAGGCGTGGTAACGAAGGCTCACCCTCATGAGCAGCCAGGAACTAGAGAGCACAGCCACAATCGACAAGCGACCGTCCGCGGCTTTTGCAAGCGTGCCGCCCTCCCCCGGCGTCGTGAGCATCGCGAAGCTCTCCGAGCACGTCGGCGAGACGGTCAAGGTTCGCGGCTGGCTCTACAACAAGCGATCGAGCGGAAAGCTGCACTTCCTCGAGGTGCGCGACGGCAGCGGCATCGTCCAGGCCGTCGTCTTCAAGGGCAACGTCTCGCCTGAGCTCTTCACCGAAGCGGATCACATCCAACAAGAGTCGAGCATCGAGGTCGAAGGCCTCGTCAAAGAGCACGGCAAGATCAAGGGCACCTACGAGCTCGACGCCAAAGACGTCCGCGTCGTCGCCAAGACCGCGCGCGAGTATCCGATCGGGCCGAAGGAGCATGGCACCGACTTCTTGATGGATCACCGCCATCTCTGGCTCCGATCGAAGCGGCAGCACGCGATCATGCGGATCCGTCACGCGATCATCAAGGCGGTGCGCGACTTCTTCGACAACAACGATTTCACGCTCGTCGACGCGCCCGTCTTCACGCCCAACGCGTGCGAGGGAACGTCCACGCTCTTCCAGACCGACTACCACGGCGAGCCGGCCTACCTCACGCAGTCGGGGCAGCTCTACATGGAGGCGGGCGCCGCGGCGTTTGGCAAGGTGTACTGCTTCGGCCCCACGTTCCGCGCCGAGAAGTCGAAGACGCGTCGCCACCTCGCCGAGTTCTGGATGGTCGAGCCCGAGGTCGCCTTCATGGATCTCGAAGGCGACATGGTGCTCGCCGAGCACTTCCTCAGCTATGTCGTCGCGCGCGTGCTCGAGACGCGTCGCCGAGAGATCGACGTCCTCGCGAGCGAGAAGCGACCGGACGACCCCGAGTTCTGGACGCGTCACATCAAGATGCTCGAGAACGTGCAGGCGCCCTTTCCGCGCATCACGTACCACCAGGCGATCGAGATCCTCCAGAAGAACGGCCACCCGGACGCGAAGGTCGGCGACGACTTCGGCGGCGATGAAGAGACGACGATCTCGAAGCAGTTCGACCGTCCGCTCATCGTCCATCGCTACCCGATGGATCTGAAGGCGTTCTACTTCGCGCGCGATCCGAGCGACCCGAAGCTCGCGCTCAACATGGACGTCCTCGCGCCCGAAGGATACGGCGAGATCATCGGTGGCGGCGAGCGTGAGTCGGATCTCTCGAAGCTCGAAGAGGCGATCACGGAGCATCGGCTCCCGCGTGAAGCGTTCGAGTGGTACCTCGATCTCCGTCGCTATGGCTCGTTCCCGCACGCAGGCTTCGGCCTCGGCATCGAGCGCACCGTCTCGTGGATCTGTGGCTTGCCGCACGTGCGTGAGACGATCCCGTTCCCGCGCATGCTGAACCGCTTGGCACCTTGATCACGGACGCGTACCGCGAGTCGATCGAGAGCGCCCACGCGGCGCGTGTCGCGCGGCTCCGCTCTGCGAACGGGTGGCTCTCGCTCGTCGGCAAGGCCTACCTCACAAAGGGGAAGACGACGATCGGCTCGGCGAGCGACGCCGGCGCACGTCTTCCCGAGGGCGCGCCGGCGCACGTCGGCACGATCGAGCTCACCGGCAACGTCGCGCGTTTTTCGCCAGCGAATGGCGTCACCGTTCGCTTGAACGGCGAGGCGCTCGCGAGCGACGCGAACGTGGTCCTCACCTCGGATCGCGAGAGCAAGGCCGACGTGCTCGACGTCGACGGCTTCATCCTCGAGCTCATGGAGCGCGGCGAGACGTTCGCGCTTCGCGTCCGCGATCACCGGCAGATCCCACGCCCTTACGCCGGGATCGAAAGCTACCCGATCGATCCGTCCTGGAACGTCCACGCGCGCTTCGAGCCGCACGCGTCGCCGAAGGCGGTGGACCTCGACTTCGAGAGCTTCGATCCTGCGACCAAGGAGCAGCACATCGCCGCCGCGTTCGTCTCGCCAGGCGTCGTCGCCTTCGATCGCGATGGCGTCACGCATCGGCTCGAGGCCGTCTACGAGGACAGCTCGCAGCGCCGACTCTTCATCCTGTTTCGCGACGCGACCTCGGGGAGCGAGAGCTATGGGCTTGGTCGCTTCGTCTACGCGCCGCTCCCCGGACAGAACGGAGAGCTCCTCATCGACTTCAACCTCGCGATGCTCCCCGGCTGCGCGTTCACCACGTTCGCGACGTGCCCCATCCCGCCGCGCGAGAACCGGCTCGGCATCGCGGTCCGCGCGGGCGAGCGCGAGTACCTCGCCGACGCGATCGGTACCTAAGTGCGCGTGAGCCGCCTCAGCGGCACGCCACGCTCTGGACCTTCGCCGAGTCGGCTCCTTCGGCGAGCATCTTCGCTTGCGTGAGGAGGTCGCGCGCGTACGTCGTGTCGAGGCGCGCGATCGTCGTCGTCTTCAGCGGTGATCCTTCGGGATCGTCGCGGTGCGAGATGAGGCCGATCACCTCTCCCTCGCGTCCGTCGAGCACCGGACCGCCGACGTCGCCTTTGCACAACGGCAGATCGATGACGACCGCCTGCGACACGCGGCTCCGCACCGTGCCCGAGCGCTCCTTCATCGCCTTCGAGTCGGCGCAGTTGCCGAAGCCGAGCGCGTGGATGCGTGCACCCGTGTCCGGCGCGCTCACGATCTTCAGCGGGACGACGAGCGACGGGATGGGCTCTTCGAGGACGAGGATCGCCACGTCGAGCTCCGTCTCGTCGCACTTCGGGAGGACGGCGTACTTCGCCTTGCGGTTCGTCCACGTCAGCGTGCTCGACGCGATCTCGACGCGATACTCGCGATCGGGGCCGAGCACGGTCGCGCCCTGCCCTTGCCCTTTCAAGCAACGCTGCGCCGTCGCGACGAGACGCGTCCCGACCACGACGCCCGAGCAGACGACGTCCTTCGGCCCGTGGATGTGGACGAGCGCGCGCTCTGGCTTCGTGTTCGCGAGCGGATGTTCGGGCTCGATGAACTCGTCTTCGCCGAGCTCGACGGCGCCGTTCGGGTTCTCTTGATGCGCCGCCGAAGGCGGAGGGACGCCCTGCGGCGCGCCGTAGGCATTCGGTCGCTCGTTGCTGACGAAGCTCACTTGCGAGGGCCCGCCACAGCCCGCTGCGCCGAGCACGAGCGCCACTACAAACCCGCCGAGAATCGAGGAGCCGCCCATCATCCTTTGGATCTTATCCGACGATGAGCCGGATGGGGCTAGGAGTGCGCCCTCTCCTTAAACAAGTCTTCGTAGAGCGCGAGGTACTTGTAGGCAGATCCCGCCCACGCAAATCCTGCTGCGCGCTTCATCGCGCGGACGACGGCTCGCTCGAGGGCTCCGTTTTCGTCTGCGAAGAGCGCGAGCGCTCGCTCGAAGGCAGCGAAGACGCCGTCCGCCGACACGTCGCTCGCGAGAAACCCGTTGCCCGACTCGGTCGCGACCGGGACGCCTTCACCGAAGACCATCGGCTCGATCGTGTCGTGAAGACCACCTACGTCCGTCACGATCGGCAGCGCCCCATAGCGCATCGCATACATCTGGGTCAGGCCACAGGGCTCGAAGCGTGACGGCACGACGAAGAAGTCGGAGCCCGCATAGACACGCCGCGAGAGCGCCGGGTCGAACGCGATCCGCGTGGCGATCTTCCGCGGTCGCAAGCTCGCCGCGAACATGAGGTGATCTTCGAGGTGGCGGTCGCCTTGACCCACCACGACGACATTCGCGCCGCGATCGGTGATCTTCGACAAGAGGGGCAGCAAGAGATCGATCCCCTTTTGCCAGGTGAGGCGCGACACGACGCCAAACAGCGGAGAGCGATGGAGCGCGCCGTCGCTCGCGTCGAGCCCGAGCTCTTCGAGGAGGGCTCGCTTGCACCTCGAGCGCTCGGTCTTCGCGCTCTTCTCGTCGTAGCGCGCCGCGATGACCGCGTCGGTGCGAGGATCCCAGCGCGTCGTGTCGATGCCGTTGACGATCCCGACGAGCTTGTGGGCATGCGCGCGGAGGTGAAGGTCGAGGCCGAAGCCCGCGTGCGGCGAGAGGATCTCGTGCGCGTACGTCGGGCTCACCGTCGTGATCCGGTCGGCGAGCGCGGTCGCGCCCTTCATCAGGTTGACGTGGCCTTCGTGCCAGAGGATCTCCGGGCGGTAGATCGCGCGCGGGAGATGGAGCCGGTCGAGCGCGCCTTCATCGAGCACGCCTTGGAACTGCAGGTTGTGGACGGTGAACACCGCCGGCACGCGCGCCCATGCCTCGCCCATCACGAGCCGCGCATAGAGGATCGCGAAGGTGGCATGCCAATCATGCGCGTGCAGCACATCGGGGCCGCCATCGGGCCACACCATGCTCGCGACCTCGAGCCCGCCGCGCGACATGACGGCGAAGCGCAGCTCGTTGTCGCCGAAGGTGCCGTGCGGATCGCTGTAGATTCCTGCGCGCTGGTAGAGCGGTGGATCATCGAGCAGACACACGCGACGCGAGCCGCCGGATGGAAAGCGCATCGGCTCGAGCTCGACGACACCGAGCGAGCGAACGTCGTGAGGCCCCCAACCCCATCGCGCGTCGACATGCGACGGCCAGCGGGTCGTGTTCGGCGGCACGCGCGTGACGCCATAGAGCGGCGTCACCACGAGCACGTCGGCGCCGATCTCCGCGAGCGCGACCGAAAGCGCGTCGACGACATCACCAAGGCCACCCGTGCGCGCGAGCGACTCGACCTCGGAGGAGATCATCAAGACGCGCAGCGGATGAGGGCGCTTCGAGAGAGTAGGCATCGTGTCGCTGGCGATTATGAAGCCAACGCTTTGCCGCGATCTCGATTTTTGCGACTCAGCGAACTCGAAGCAGGGCGCGTCCGAGGATCGCGCCGACGGCCGTGAGCACGAGCGTCGGGACGACGTGGGCGATGATGCAGTGGAAGGCCGCCGCATGCGGGCAGCGCAAGTAGGCCATCATCGCGGTCCACGCGCCTGCCGTCATCCCGAGCGCCGCGCCGGTGATCGCCGGATGCACCGGATCGCTTCCCCGTCGCGGGACGATGAGCGCGACGAGCGGCAGCGCCCCTTGGAGGATCGTGATGAGGGCGCAGAGCATGTTGGCCCCGTCAGGCGTCGGCTCCGCCGCCTGCTCGGGCCACACCGCAGACGCGACCAGCGCCGCGATCGCGAGCACGGGCGCGGCCGCGACGCAGACGAGCAGCAGCACATGCCGCGGGCGACCGAGCATCGACCCGCTCACGCCCGCGGACATGCGCGTGAGGACCAGCGCGGCGACGAGCGCGAAGCCGGCGGTGAAGGCGACGAGCTCGATCGGTCGCGCACCTCGCGCGAAACCTCCCATCGCGAAAAAGAGCGTGGTGGTCGACAGCGCGCCGACCGCCGCGATGAGCAAAATCTTCTTTCGATGCTCGGTACGCGTCGGCGCGGGTGTTCGCGCGACCTCGGCGAGGATGCGCGCGCGAAGGTCCGACGGCGGAGCGTTCGTTCGAGGCGGTGTCTCGGCGCTCATGCTTTGCGTCCTCCCGCTTTGCGTACTTCCGCAGCCGCCGATGCACGACCCGGATCGCTCTCGTTCTCTTCCGCCTCTTTCGCCTTCGACGAGGCCAGCACGGCGCGGAGCGCCTCGTAAGCGCGGTGCGCGCGGAGCTTCACCGCCGCGACCGTGGTGCCGAGCACCTGCGCGGCCTCGGCGACGCTGAGGCCATCTTGCTTGATCAGCTCGAACGCGACGCGCTGATTCTCCGGCAACCTCTCGAGCTCTTCGCCGAGCCGAGCAGCCACCTCCTTGGCGATCGCGAGCTCGTCAGCGCCAGCGTCGAGCGAGACGAGGAGCTCGCCGACGTTCTCCTCGGAGGTGGGCGCGAGGACCTCGCGTCCGCCACGGCGATGTTGATCGATGAGGAGGCGTCGGGCGATCGCGAAGGCCCACGGCGTGACCTCTGCGCCGGGGAGAAAGCGGCCGCGCGCGCGATGGATTTGGAGCATCGTCTGCTGCACGACGTCCTCGGCCTTCGCGCGGTCGCGGGTCTGACGCAGAAGAAAGCCGTAAAGGCGTGGCGCGAGCTTGTCGTAGATCTCGCCGAACGCGGCGTCATCCCCGCGCGCGTACCGGTCCATCGCGGCGTCGAGTGACGCTGTGTCCTCGGAGCGTGGACGCGAATCAGCCACGGAACCGCTTGTATCACGCACCGAACCGAAGCTGGCAAAGCGCGGCAACTCGGTCGTGGCGGTCATCCCGAACATGGGTCGTGGAAGGAGCTACGCCCGCGCGGGCGCCGGGTTTCGGGACGCTGGCGAAGATCCGATCTTCGCTCGAAGTGCACTTCGAGGGAGGTGAGCTTCGAGCTCGGGGATGGGTCACTTCATGGCTAGGCGAACGTGTGCGAGATCCTCATGATCCGTGGGTATTTCATGTCGACGGCTGGGGTCTGGGACAACCAGCGTGAGGTCCATGGTCCTCAATGTTGAGGACGGCCCTTCCAATCATGCGCCGAATGTAGGTGGCCAAAATGACACTGCCGCTCACCACACAGCCTCATCTTTTAGCTTCTGAACGGAATTGCGGATGTGTGCATCGAGGCAATTCGCGACCGCTCGCGAGGTGGAGGCTGCCCGTTGGTGACGAAAGCTGCACAGTGCCGTGAGGCATGTCGCTTGCTGAAGTTTGTCGCGACGACCCTCCTTGTCCTCCGCGCTGACGACATGGGGAAGACTCGATCCAGCGAACGATGACAGGTAAATTTCAAAGCACGATGGGATGGAAGTTGGCTGCTGCAGCAGCCGTCGCAGTCGCTGCGGCGACGCTGACAACACCCGCCCAGGCCGACGAGCCCAAGCACGTCGACTGGATGAAGATCCTCGTGGACGCCGATCGCTACGTGCGCACCGGGACGGAGCTCGCTGCGCCGACGCCTTCGTCGCCACAGAAGAACAACACCGCGGTGCTCTCCGACGATCCCAATCCGCAGAGCCTCGGCAACGCGTGGTTCGGCGTCGCGCCGCGCGCGTCACTTGCGTTCCGTGATTGGCGTAACTCGACCAAGCTCGCAGGCGATCAGCTGAGCCTCGTCGAGGCGATGCGTCTCTCCGCGTCGACGCGCATGCTCGTCGGCCGCGCACGACTCAGCGGCATCTCGCGCTTCACGCCGTTCTTCCAGATGGGCGTCGGCCAATGGCGTACGGACACCACGCTCCTTCCTCTGACTCCGAATACGATCGAAATCGCGAGTCAGATCGGAACGGGCTTCGAGCTCCGCATTCACCGTCGTTGGCAGATCGCCGCCGAGACCTCTGTCACGTCGCTCATTCGCGAGCAACATGACACCTCGACCGTCGCGCCCAACTCGATTTTGTGGAGCACGTTCGTCGCTTCGCGTTTGGAGTGGTGAGCGTCTGTTCGTTCCGATGATCGAACGTGCGACGCGTTGCGGTTATTTTCTCGCGGACCCTACAAAAAGAGCGGCTTGTCCGGCGGCGCGCTGCTCGCCGAGGGAACAGGCTTCACCGCGGATGTAGGCGCGGCGGGCTTGGTGGAGCTCGCCTTCGCCGTCGTCGTGGTCGCGGGCTTCGTCGTCGCGGGCTTCGCGCTCGAGGCCGGGGTCTGCTCCGTATTCGATGCTGGCTCCGACGCTGGCTCCGTCGACGGAGAGGCCGGCGTCACAGCGGCGGTCACCGACGTGGAAGGAGAAGGCGTGGGCACGCTGCTCGGGATCGCCGAGATCGAGGCCGGCTTTGCGATCATGCGAGGCCGCACGAAGAGCACGACCCCGCCGATCGTAATGACGCCGAAGACGAACGCGACGAGCACGCCGATGAGCGCGGCGCGGCCACGGCTGTGCGTCGAGCGACCGGTCGATTGCGCCGGCGACGAGCCTCCGCCCGACGGCGATGACCGCGCGTCGTGCGCGCGCATCAGCTCCTGCGCGACGCCGGGCGCGTTCAGCACCGTCTTCGCGTTCTCGCCCGTGTCGTTCGCGGGCGGCATCGACGGAAAGATTGGAGATGAGTCCCCGCTCGGCGTCACCGCGACGCCGCGCGGATACGAGCCCGAAGCCACGATGCCTTCGGCGAAGTTGCGTCCGATGCTCCCGACGTGCGCGAACGGCGCGAGCGCGACGGCGAAGCTTCGAACGTCTTGGAAGCGATCGTGTGGGCTCCGCGAGAGCGCGCGGTGGATCACGCGCGCGAGCTCCGCGGTGACCGTGGGGCAGTACGAACGAATGTCCGGCGCGTCCTCCGAGACGATCGCGGCGGCGACCTGCGCAGGAGCGCCGAGCCACGGGACGCGCCCCGCGAGCGCTTCGTAGAGGATGACGCCGAGCGCCCAGATGTCGGCGCGTGCATCGACGGGCTGCGCCTTGACCTGCTCGGGCGACATGTAATTCGCTGTCCCCATGATCGTGTCCGCTTCGGTGAGCTTGCCTTCTTCACCTTCTGCGTGCGGCGCGACCTTCGAGATCCCAAAGTCGAGCACCTTGACGATCCGTCCAGGCGCGGCGCGTGGCGCAGCGGGCACCTGTGGCTCGATCTCGAGAAACAAATTCGACGGCTTCAGATCGCGATGCACGATCCCGAGCTGGTGCGCCTCGACCATCGCCGCGCATGCTTGCAAGATGACATCGACGGACTCCGGGATCGGCAGCCTCCCTCGCCGCTCCATCTCCACTTGGAGGTCGTGACCTTCCAGGAAATCCATCACCATGTACGGCACGCCGTCCGCGGTGACATCGACGTCGTTCACGCGCGCGACGTGTCGACCGCGAAGCTGTGCCGCGGCGCGAGCCTCGCGCTCGAAGCGCGAGACGATGACCGGATGCTCGAGCATGGCAGGCAGCAGCATCTTGATCGCGACGCGTTGACGGAGACGCTGATGGGTCGCTTCGTACACGATCCCCATCCCACCCTCGCCAAGCACACGTACGATCATGTACTTGCCGGCGATCACGTCGGACGTACGCGGCATCATCATGGTGTGAGGTGCCTTGGCCGCATCGGTCTCCACACCAGCGTACCGTGACAGGCGAGGTTCTCAATCTCTGTCCACCCGCGAGTGCTCGCGGTCGGTCGCCGGGCCAGCGTGCCGCCCCCACACGCGAGAGCGGGTCCGCTTTTGCGCCGGAGCTCGTTACCACGAGCATCCGCACACGCCGTGCTCGTGTATTCTGTTCGAGCCGCGATGCCGCCCCCTTCGTCATCACGCCCCGGATTGGGGGAGCCGCCGCCGTCGAGCGATCTGCTCGTGTCGGCTTCGTCGCCCGCCCTCGGCAGCAGCGCGCACCACATGCTCCGCGTCGTATGTGAGCATGCCGATCGCTGCGGAGGCTGCCCGGTCATCGCGCTGCCTTATGGCGAGCAGCTCTCGATGAAGCGCGGACGTGTCGTGCAGTCGGCCTCGCGCTACGCGTCACTCGAGCTCGTCTACACCGAGCCGGTCCACCCCGCGGACCCGATCACCGAGTATCGAACACGCGCCAAGCTGATCGTCGCTCCGAACGGCAAGCTCGGGCTGTACGCAAAAGGCGGCGGCCATCAGGTCGTCGACATCCCGCGATGCCAGGTCGTGTCGCCCGCGATCTCCGCCGTAGCCGCTACGCTCCGCGCGCGCATCGCAGCCGACGAGGCGATCAAGGGACCTCTCGCCCCCTTCGACCCGGCGAACCCGAACAGCGGCGCCCTTCGCGCCGTCGACCTCCGCGAGATCCGATCTCCTGGCGAGGGTCAGCCCGAGGCCGCCAACGACGAAGCACGCGTGCTCGTGACGCTCGTGGTGCAACGCGATCGCATCGCGAGCGATCCCGAGCCGTTCGCGGAGGTGACGCGCTGGCTCGCGTCCACCGAGCCGCGCATCCTCGGCGTCGCGATCAATTTCCACGAAGGTGAGTCGCCGCAGATCCTCGGCAACCAGACCGTCGTCGTTCATGGTCCGGCCTCGGCCCCCGATCGCATCGGGCTCGCGACCCATCAGGCGACGTACGGCTCGTTCGTCCAGGCACACCGCGGGCAAGCGGAGCGCGTTCATTCGACGGTCATCGATCTGCTCGGCCTCGGCGCCGCGCCCGCGCCCGCGCAACCCCAGGGCACGTCCTCTCCTCCATCATCGCGCGGGACGCGGCCACCACGTTCGTCGTCGGCGCGCCCGCGCGTGCTCGATCTCTACGGAGGCTCCGGGGCGATCGCGCTCGCGCTCGCGCAGGCCGGAGCGGACGTTCACCTCGTCGAGTCGTTCGCGCCGGCCGTCGCGCATGTCGACGAGGCCGCGAAGCGAGCGCGCCTTCCCGTGCGTGCCGAGGCCGCCGACGTCGCCTCCGCGCTCCGTCGCTTCGCCGAGCAAAAGGCGACGTTCGACGCCGCCGTCGTCAACCCACCGCGGCGCGGGATGAGCCCGCTCGCGCGTGAGCTGCTCACGCGCCTCGAGACGCCGATCATCGCGTACGTCTCGTGCGATCCCGACACGCTCGCGCGCGATCTCGATCACTTCACGCGCCTTGGCTTCGGCGTCACGACGCTGCGGCCGCTCGACATGATCCCCCTCACGGACGAAGTCGAGACGATCGCGCTGCTCCGTCGAAGCGGGCTCTTGGCGCCGAAGGTGATGTGGGAGGACGAGGAGGTGCTCGTCGTCGACAAGGGCGCGCACGAGCCCACCACCCAGCAAGGCGAATACGCCTCGTCGCTCGTCGCGCGCGTCCGCAAGATCCCCGGCGCGGAGGAGGCGGTGCCCGTCCACCGCATCGACGTCGGGACGAGCGGGCTCGTGATGTTCGCCAAGCGCGCCGACTTCGCGCAGAAGTGGCAGACCGTGCTCGGCGCCGACAGCGCGCGAAAGATCTACGTCGCAGGCGCGCGCGGCGTCACGCCGAGCAAGGGCGCGATCACGCGTGATCTCCGCGAAGACGGAAAGATGTATCCTGCACGCACTCGCTATCGCCGGCTCGCCGTCGCGAGCGGGCACTCGGTGCTTCGCGTCGTCCCCGAGCAGGGCCGCACACATCAGATCCGGCGTCACCTCGCCGCGATCGGTCATCCCGTGCTCGGCGATGATCGCTACGGGCACGCCCCGACGAACCGCTTCTTCGAGGAGAAGAACGCGCTCGACCGCACCTTCCTCCACTGTGTTCGCCTCGAGTTCACCCATCCGCGCACCGAGCAGCGCCTCATCATCGAGGCGCCGATGCCTGGAGATCTCCGCGCCGTGCTCGAGCGCACGAGCGGCCCTGGCACGCTGCGCTTCCTCGAGCACAAGAACGCCCTCGGCCACAGCGGTATGTCGACGATCCCGCCGCCGCCCGACTCACGTCACGACACCGGCAGCGTGCTCGACATCGACTCGAGCTCGCCGACGATTCACCCGCAGATCATCGGCGACGACGAGAGCTAGATGCTCGGGCCGAGCTGCTTCACCAAGCGATCGGAGAAGGAAGGCATCGCCGAGCCGACGAGCCCAAGCCCGAGCCGAAGCTGCGTGAACATGCTGAGCTTCTCGCCTCGATACCAGCGCATCGCCTGCGAGCGCGCGAACGTCGACGTGAGCAAATAGCGCCGCGCGGGCTTGCCGAAGCGGCCGTACACGCGCCGCGCGAGCCACGCGCTCTGGAGGAGATGCCTCCCCGTCGTCGAGGTGCGGACGGCCTCTTCGTAGGCGTCGAAGCGATCGCTCTTCGTCGTGAGCGCGGTCGCGACATGCCGCGCCGCGATGCGCCCCATGTCGATCGCCTGCGCGATGCCTTCGCCGGTCGTCTGATCGATGCCGCAGGCTTCGCCGACGAGCACGACGCCAGGCACCCACGCGATCGAGCCCTTCACGTAAGGGCGAGTGCTGAAGGGACGAAGCTTAACCTTCTTGATGTCGACGCCTCGCTTCTCGAGCGCGCGCGCCAGGACGTCCTTCACGCTCTCGCCGTTCGGCGTGTCGGGTCGCGTGAGGTTCGCGTGGTAGATGCCGCGGCTCACCTGCGTGCCGCCGTCGAGCTTCGTCGGAAAGTCCCAGTAATACCCTTCGAGACCGTCGTCGAGGACGGTGAGGTCGAAGTCGATGAGACCGCGATCGACGCCGGTGTCGGCAGGCATCGTCTCCGTGTCGAGCACGTAGAGGTGCCCTTTGCGATCCGGCTCGCGTAGATCGAGGAGCTTGCGCGTGGTGCTCCCTGCGCCGTCGGCCGCGGCCACGAAGCGCGCCGTGACGGTCTTGCCTTCGCTCGTGGTGAGCGCGAAGCCGCCTTGATCGCGGCGGGCGATCGCCTTGAGCCCCTCCCCGTCGCGAACGTGGACGCCGTCATTACGTGCAGTATGCAGCAAATGCGCGTCGAACTCGGTGCGACGGATGACGATGCCCATGTGGTCGACCGTCTCGCCGATGTCGCGATGCGAGATGACGCGGACGCCGTTCATCACGATGTTCGGCACGTCGGCCTCGACCCCGATGGCGTGCAGCACGTCGAGCCCGAGCTGGCTCACCGCGCCTGCGCACGGCTTGTCGCGAGGGAACTTCGCCTTGTCGAGCACGACGATGCGGTCGGCTTTGACCCCTTCGCGCCGCACGAGATGGAGCGCCGTGCTCGATCCGGCGGGGCCGCCTCCGACGATCGCGACCTCGTAGTCGAACGACTCAGCCGCCATCGAGGATGCCTCCCAGCTCGCGTGCTAGGTCGCTCACGAGCTCATCGAGCTCGTCTTCGCGGCCCTTGGCTGCCGCGATGACGAGATCGCCGCCGCTCTCGGCGAAGACGTGCGCGAGGCCATCATGCGCCTCGATGATCCCTTTGACGAAGACGACGTCCTTGGCGCGAACGACGAGCCGGCGCGTGATCATGCCTTCTGTCGCGCTGTTCGTAGCCATCGCCGCGCCGCCCATGGCGCTCTTCATAGCAAAACGCCAGCAGATCACACGAGCGGATCGTCGACGACCTCGGCGAGGCTCTCTTTCGCGCGCTTTTCACGGAGGCGATGCTGCACGTACTCGACGAGGCCTTCGACGTAGCTCTCGAACGGCGGGCAGCGCACGTCTTCTCGTTGGCTCGCGAGCAGCTCGGAGGTGTTCGCGAAGCTGTACGAGACCGGCGTCGCGAGCGCGTCGAGGAACGCGCGCGGGCTGCGCGCGAGGCGATCGAGCCCGGGCGTACGGAGGAGCGCCTTCGTGAGGTTCGCAGGGAGAAAGCCTCGCGGGCTTCGCCGGCCACCGGCCGAGGCGACGAGCTCGAAGACGCGACGCGCGGTGAGCGGCGCCGGGTCACCGATGTGAAACGTACGCCCGGGCGCATGAGGGTCGCGGCCGATCGCGCGAGCGGCGCGGACGACGTAATCGACCGGCACGAGGTTGAGCAACGTGTCTCCCCTGCCCGGGAGCGGCAGCGGGAAATCGGGCGGCGACGTCACGATGAGGAGGATCAAGAAGTACGGACCGTCGAAGCGATCGACCTCCCCGGTCTGCGAGTCGCCGACGACGATCGTGGGCCTCACGATCGCGATCGGCATGCGCTTCTTGTTCATCTCCGCGCGGACGACGCGCTCGCCGCGATAGAGCGTCTCCTCGACGTCGTTGCGAAACGATTGCCCCTTCTCGAGCTCGTCTTCGAGCACGAGGCCGGTGCGATCGCCGGAGACCTGCGCGCTCGAGTGATACACGAGGCACTTGAGCGATTTGCAGAGCGCGCCGACCTCGAGGATCTCGCGCGCGCCCCCGACGTTCACCTGCGTCGCGAGCGTCTTGTCGGCGCCGAGATACGACACCTGGGCCATGTGATGAATGATGTCGACCTCGGGCGTGAGCGACCGTAGCTCCTCGCCCGAGAGACCGAGATCCATCGACGCGGCGTCGCCCTCGATGAGGCTCACGCGACGTCGCTGCTCGAGTGGAAGCGCGTCGAGCGCGGCCTCCGCTTCGGCGCGGAACTTCGCGCGGACGACCGCATGAACGAACGTTCGCTGCGGCCCCTTGACGAGCTCCTCGCACATCTTCCGCGCGCCGAACGACGGGAAGCCCGTAAGGAGGACGACTTCGTCGTAACCGGCGCGCGGCATGTGGAGTGACCCTTCGCGCTCAGGCGAAGGTCAGGGACCGTTGCCGCAGAAGTGATCGCCCACGCCGCGGAGCCACTGCCCGTAGTTTGCGTACGAGAACTGGCTGCAGAGCTGGCCGGCTTGGAGCGCATTGGTCGTGCACTGGTTGGCGGCCTGGAAGAACGTGCGGCACTGGCCGCCGTTGCTGTTCACGAGCGCCTGGCACTGATCGGTGGAGCTCGGGAGGCACTGCGTGCAGCTCGTGTTCGAGCAATCGAGCTCGCAGCCCGTCGCACGACGGCAGTTTGCGTCGACGAACGAAGCGGCGCACGCGTAGAGACCCGCGTTGTCCTCGAACGGCTTGTTGAACGGCTTGAGGCACGTCTGGCATCCCGCCGGAGCCGCTGCGACCGTCGCCGCGCACGTGCCCGTGTCCGGACCGAGCGCGCACGCCGTCGCGATCAGATCGAGATCGGCGTCGGTGCACACGCTCTGGAGCGCCGGCGTCTGCGGCGTGGTCGTGCCGCCCGGGCATTGCGGATACGGCGCCGGGCACGTGTTCTGCTGGTTGTTGCATCGCCGCGGGACGACGAGGCCGTTGCAGAACGAGTTGCCGACGTTGCAGTTCGAGCACGCGATGCCGCCCGATCCGCATGCGTTGTTCGCGATGCCGGTCGCGCACGTGTTGTTGGCTTGGCAGCAGCCCGAGCAGTTCGCGGGACCGCACTTGTCTCGGCATTGCCGGTTTTGGCAGATCTGGTTCGTGGAGGTGCAGTCCAAGCAAGCGCCGCCACCCGTCGCGCCGCACGCGTTGTCTTGCGTGCCGACGACGCACGTGTTGCCCGAGCAGCATCCGTTCGGACAGGTCAGCGGCCCGCAGTTCGGGAGCTCGCAGACGCCCGTCTGGCAGACGCGCTGCGGGACCTTGTTGTTGCAGTTCTCGCAGAGACCACCGCCGACACCGCACGCGGTGTTCTGCGTTCCGACCGCGCAGATGTCACCGACGCAGCAGCCTGCGCACGTGACCGGGTTGCAGTCGCCGGTGCCGACGCACGTGCCATTGCTGCACGTCTCGTTCGTACCGCACTTGATGCACTGCTTGCCGTTCGTTCCGCACGCTTGTGGCGTGCCGTTGACGACGCACTGGTTGCCGACGCAGCAGCCTGGGCAGTTCGTGGGACCGCACGTGGTCTGCGCCTGGCAGGTGCGTGCGTTGGGCTGGCCGTCGGGGATGCAGATCTGGTTGGCTCCGCACGCCGCGCACTTCTCGCCTTGCTTGCCGCACGCGGTGGTGTCGTTGCCGGTGACGCATTGGCCGGCCGCGTTGCAGCAGCCTCCGCAGTTGGCCGGACCGCACGTGCTCGTGCCTTCGCAGATGCCGCCGCCGCCTGCCTGCGTGCGACAGAGCTGGCCCGACGCGCACGAATCGCACTGCGCGCCCTTCGTCCCACAGGCCGACGCGACGTCGCCGGGGAGACACTTGTCACCGACGCAGCATCCGTCACAGTTGCTCGCGTCGCACTTGGTCGATCCGCAGGCGCGGGTGGAGGCGTCGCAGGCGCGACCTTGCGAAGCGCAGTCGCTGCATTGCGCGCCGGTCTTGCCGCACGCCGACGGCTCGGTGCCGCTCAGGCAGCGGCGGCGACCTTCGTCGGTCGCGCAGCATCCGGAGCAGGTCGACGGGCTGCACGACGGGTCGTCTCGCCCGCAGACGCGCGAGCTCGTGCAGAGGCTGAAGCCATTCGCGACGCAGTCCGAGCAGCGACCTCCGGTCGATCCGCAGGCGCGGACGTCGCGGCCGGTGCGGCAGGTGCCGGTCGAGTCACAGCATCCGGTCGGGCAGTTCGACGGACCACAAGAAGAGGAGGTGCCGCTGTCGAGCGACTCCGGCTCGAGGCTCGATCGCCCGCAACCCGGCGCGACGATCATGATGAGAAACGCACCCATCACGGCAAGCAAGGTGGCTCGAAGCCAGAACGGAATCTTTACGGCTTGGAGCTTAAGTGAAGACGGGCGCATCCCAAGAACCTCAACTCTCTTTTGGGAGTGGTGTTGTCTCTCTACTAAATGTGCAGCACGGCATAAAGCTCGAGTCGGTCTTTATGGATGGCCGCCTCTTCCGACTTTCGCGGCTTTTTTCGACCTGCCCCACCACCCAGAGGAATCGTAGCGCGCTCTCCAAAGCCCCGGTAGCCTCGTTCGCCTTGGATCTCAGCTACCTAGCCATCCCGATCTTCCAGCGGGCCTTGCTCGCCGGATCGGTGCTCGCAGCACTTCTTGCGCTTCTAGGTGTCCTCGTGACGGCGCGAGGGCTCGCTTATCTCGGGGATGGTCTCTCGCACGCGGCCTTTGGCGGGATTGCCCTCGGTATGTTCATCGAGCTGCATGCCCCGCTCCTTGTCGCGATTCCCTTCACTGCGGTCGCGGCGATGGCGATAGGTGCATTGCGGCGCAGGGGTGGCCTCCGGTCCGACGTCGCGATGGCCATCCTCTTTGCCGTCTGCTTCGCGGTCGGGATCGTCCTGCTCAAGAAGGCAAAGCGGACGGAGGCGACGTTCGATCCCGAGCAGCTCCTCTTCGGAAACATCCTCATGGTCGGCTCGGACGATCTCTGGATCGTCCTCGGCATCGCTGTCATCACGCTTGGCTTCGTCGTCTTCGCCTGGACGCGGCTCGCGTACGCGACGTTCGACGAAGAGCTCGCCCGCTTGAGCGGCATCGAGGTCGGTTGGCTCGAGAGCGCGCTGCTCGCGCTCCTCGCGGCTGTGGTCGTCGCGGCGATCCGGCTCGCAGGCGTCGTGCTCGTGAGCGCGTTCCTCGTCATCCCCTCGGCCGGCGGTAGGCTCCTCGGCCGAACGCTCGCCGGCGTCGCGGGCTACGCGATGCTTTCGGGTGTGCTGGGCGTCGCGTTTGGCTTCCTCGTCGCGCATCGCCTCGAGTGGCCCGAGGGCGCGGCGATCGTCCTCATGCTCGCGCTCTTGTTCGCGCTCTCGGCGGGGTACCGTCGCGTCGCGCGTCGCTCATGACCCGAGGTGCGACGCGATCAGAAGTGAGCGCGCATCGACGGCATGACCGAAGCGCACCCGAGCAGGTGAAGCCACCATCAGGAGACCGACGAGCCCGCCGTCCCATCCACCGGACTTCTTCCGCGACGCGACGATGAGCCCCGCGCCGGAGGCGATGCCCACGCCGAAGTGATTCCACCAATAGTGCATGTGAACCTGCGGGAGGAACGCGAAGGCCGACGAGTACTTCGACTCACCGAACGCGATCCGACCGCCGAAGCCCGCGTCGAACGAGCCCGTGCTCTTCAGCGACACGCCACCTTCGACCGAGAGCGCGGTGAGCCCGCCGTCGATGGGGAGGTAGAGACCACCCGCGCCAGCGTACCCCGATCGCGCCGGCGGCGGCGGCGTCTCGGACGGCTCGGGCTTCGCCGCGGTGTCGTGGCTTGGCGTGGACGGGCCCGTGCTCGATGCCGGCGCTTCGCTCGAGGAGCTCTCGTTCGATGCTACCTCCTGGGGTGATCCGGATTTTTCGTCCGCTTGGGCAACGTGCATGGCTCCGAAGAAGACGAGGGCGAGCGTGGCGAGGGGAACGAGGCGCATGGCAGCCCGATCGCAGATGTCGTGCCGTCATGCATCTACGCGAGGACACGTGGCCATCGCCCTGGCCGTAGCCTGCCGAGCTACAGCGAACGCGCCGGTTTGTAGCCTTGGAAGGCACACGCAGCGAAGACGTCGTTCATTCGATGAATCGCAGAAGCGACGAAGTGTCCTCCACCGACGAGCAGGGCGCGATCACGGGCATCAACGTGACGCCGCTCGTCGACGTGACGCTCGTGCTCCTGATCGTGTTCCTCGTGACCGCGAAGGCGATCGTCTCGCAAGGGATACCGCTCGAGGTCCCGAAGGCGCCCAGCGCGGAGGTCGTGCAGAGCGTGCTCTCGGTGAGCATCGACGAGCACGGCCAGATGACGCTCGATGGCCGCTCGATCACGCCGGACGAGCTCACGAAGGCCGCGCGCGCGGCGCATGCCGGCGAGAAACCAGGGGATCCGGCGCGCGCCGTCATTCGCGCGTCGACGAGGGCGCAGCATGGCGACGTCGTTCGCGCGATCGACGCCCTCCGGAGCGCAGACGTGACGCGGATCGCCTTTGCGGTCGACAAGTCGACGAAGAACGCTGGCGACCCTTGAGCAGGCGCGTGATACTCGCGCCACGATGACGAACGCCTCCGACGACTGGAAGGTCCTGCCTCATGGCCCGCTCGAGCAGATCTCCGAGCGTGTGTGGCGAACGGAAGGAGACCTCGAGAGTGGTCCGCCGCTGAAGCGCGTCATGGTGGTCGCGAAGCGCGCGAACGGAGAGCTCGTGATTCACAACGGAATGGCACTCGATGAGGCGTCGATGACGAAGCTCGAGTCGCTCGGCCCGGTCGCCTATGTCGTCGTCCCGAACGGCTTTCACCGGATGGACGCCGGTCGATTCGCGAAGCGCTACCCCAACGCCAAGATCGTGTGCCCGAGCGGCTCGAAGGCGAAGGTCGAGAAGATCACGAAGCGCGTCGATCTCGTCTACGAGGACTTCCCGGAGGACGACCACGTCCGCCTCGTCACGCTGCGCGGCATCGGCGAAGCCGAAGGCGTCATGATCGTCCGCGACGGCGCGGATGGCAAAGACGTCACGCTCGTCACCACCGACATGATCTTCAACATGCCGCACGCGAAGGGATTCGGCGGCTTCGTCCTTCGTTACCTCACCGACTCCTCCGGCGGACCCAAGGTGTCGAGGCTCGCTCGCCTCTTCATCATCAAGGACAAGCAGGTCGCCGCCGACCATCTCCGCGAGCTCGCCGCGATTCCTGGGCTGAAGCGCGTCATCGTGGGTCATCACCTGATGATCGAAGACCATCCTGCGGCGACGCTCCGTTCGGTCGCCGACCAGCTCGCCTCTTGATTTGGGCGAGGCCTGATCGCGCGCGACATGAAGCAGTACGACGACGTCCCCTACGACACCGAGGCCAACAGCGACACGCATCCGGCGTCGATGGCGACGCTCGCGGCGCTCACCCGTCCCGCCGCGACGCCGCGGAGCGCGCGCGTCCCCGCGTTGCCTTCCACCGCGCGCGTCCTCGAGATCGGCTGCGGCAATGGCGAGAACCTGCTCACCGCGGCGACGTATCTGCCCGGCGCGAGGTTCGTCGGCTTCGATCTCGCGAGCACCGCGATCGACGCCGGCTGCGCCGCGGCGAAAGCCTCGGGGATCGAGAACGTGGAGCTCTTCGCCGCCGACATTCGCGACGTGAGGCGCGAGCCGAAGATCGAACGCGGCTCCTTCGACTTCGTGATCGCCCACGGGATGTATTCCTGGATCCCCGATCCCGTACGCGAAGACCTCCTCGCGCTCATGCACCACGCGCTTGCGCCGCATGGCGTCGGCTTCCTCAGCGTGAACGCGCTCCCCGGCTGGGAGCTACGGCGCACGCTCCGCGAGCTCGTGCGAGACTCCGCGCTTCCCTCCGAAGACGATCCGAAGGCGCGCGTCGAGCACGCGCTGAAGATGATCGGCGAGGTGGCTCGCTCGAGCACGAAGCCTCCGCGCGGGTTTCTCGCCGCGCTCAAGATGGCGGCGCGTGAGTACCTCGAGCACGTCGCGCGCGCGACGCCGCCCGAGGCACCTTTCGCACGCTACGTGTTCCACGATCTTCTCGCCGAGCGCTGCGATCCGTTCTCGGCGGGCGACCTCGCCGATCACCTCGGTGCGGCCGGGCTACGGATCCTCTGCGAGACGCCGCTGCGAAGAGGACGTCTTCACGACGTGGCCGCGCCCTTCGATCTCGCGCTCGACATGGCGCGTGAGGGGACGCCCTTTCTCCAGGTGCTCGTCGAACGGGCCGACGCGAATGCGGCCTCTCCGTCCCCGTTGCTCTCGGCAATCCATCTCGCGTCGGTCGTCGATCTCCATCTCTGGGCCGATTTCACGCCTGCCGCGGAGCGAGGTCAGTACCGAACGACGTCGGGCGCGGTGCTCGCGCCGGTGGGAGAGGCAGGCCTCGTCCGCGCGCTGCCGTTCGCTCCAGGGTTCGTTCGCGTGAGCGAGCTGGTCGACGCGAGCGACGCGGCGGCCTTTTCCCATCAGCTCGCGAGCGGCATGCTCGACAACGTGTTCCTTCTCTCGGTGGAGCCGCCCGCGCTCGACGCGGGCGCGCGGGTGGCGGTGGCGAAGCACGTCCGCGTCCGTGCGTCGAACGCCTGCGCGCGTGGCGCGCCGAGCGCGGTGCTCACGAACGCGGTCCACCGATCGTTTCGCGTCCCGTGGTCGTCGCTCGCGGTCATCGCGGAGCTCGACGGCTCGTCGAGCGATGTGTCCGTCCTCAACGCGCGCGCCCGTGCACGTGCGAAGGAGGTCTCTGCGACGCTCGCCGGCGCGCTGGCTCCCGCCGCGAGCGAAGCGGAGAGCGCGCGGTTCGTCGCCGGCGTGCTCGATCGCTTCCGTCGACATCTCTTCTTCATCGACGGGGTGGGCGCATGACGCGCTTCCTCGAAGAGAGAGCACGGGTCGCGGCGGCGCTCTACGGCGTCGCGCCGGCGTCGCCCTCGAACGTCCTCGTTGTGGTGGACGAGCCTCCGCTCCCTTCCGTCTTCACGAGCGTTAGCCCCGACGACGTCGTGATCGTCATGGTGGCATCGACCACCGCGGCGCATCTCGCCGGGGTCGCGTCGCGCGCGGGCGCGACGTCGAACAACGACGCGTATGCGCAGGCGCTCCGCTGGGCCTCGTCGTTCGCGAGCCATGCGCCCGCGACCTCGGCGGCGAGGATCCGTGAGATCGCCGCGCTCGCCGGCGCGGCCGGGCGCGTGCTCGTGGAGCCCGAGCTGCCGCCTTATCTCCGGAGCGTTCGCCCCGCCAAGACGGCGCTCGATCGCGCGATCACGGCCATCCTCCTTCATGGCGAGCTCGCGCATCCCTTGATCTTCGTCGCCGAGCGGCGAGCGCCGAAACACGGCCTGGCGAAGCTCCGCGAGGAGAAGCTGCTCGACATGCAGATCACGCTCGGCGCGGCGGCATCGCTCGCGACGGACGAACCTCTCGTCGACGCGGCGCTCGCCGCGTTGCGCGAGAGCCCCGGCTCGTCACTCCACGGAAAAGAGCTGCTCCGCGCGGCACGTGCGCGGCAAACGCAAGCGAAGGCGAGCGCGAGCGACGGACCGGAGCTCGCGAGGCACCTCTACCTGGCGTGGCTTCGCGGCGAGATCGATCTGTCGCTCGCGTGACGCCTCAGAAGCCCATCTGCCAGCGCGCGGCTTCGCGAAGGAGCAAGTCTGCGATGTCGATGCGCACGAACGCGTCGCTTCCCTTGCGTCCGACCGCCACGCCCACCGGTGACACCGGGAGGTTCGATCGCTTCGGGTCGAGACGGAAGGGCTGCGCGATCAGGATCGTCGACGCGTCGTTGCCGAGCGCGGCGGTGAAGCGCTTCATCGCAGGCTCCTCGCCGAGCTTGTGATCGGGCTGCGCCCCGACCTTCAGCGTCACCGCCGGCTCCGAGCCACCGCCCGCGATCAGCGTCCCTTGGCTCACGACATACGCGAGCCCGAGGCTCGTGGGCTTCGCGGCGGGCTGCGGCTGCGCTGGGGATGACGGGCGCTTCTCGTCGGGCTTCCGCGGCGCGTCCTTCTTCGCCGCCCTCACGAGCGTCGAGACGGTGATCTTGCCGAGGCCCGGGAGCTCCTCGCTCTTCGTGGTGACGTCGCTGAGCCCCAAGATCTCCTTGAAGGGATCGCTCTTCGCGAGCGCGAAGACGCCCTCGATCGCCTTCACCGCGGCGTCTGCGTCCCTCATTGGCGCGCGCAACAAGAGCCCGGGCGGATCGTCGAGTCCGAAGGAGAGCGCGAACGACTCGTCGCGCGCCTTCGTGATCGACTCGACGACGGCGTGGAGCTTCTCGGGCTCCTTCAGGCGAGGGCCCAGCGCAGAGGCGATCGCGCTCTCGAGCTCGGCGTCTTGGTCTGCACGCTCGGCCTCACCGTCGCGCATCGAGAGCGCGACGGCGGAGGTCGACGGTAGCCCGAGGAGCGGCGCGGCGTCGCCCGTCTTCATGCTCTCGACCCACTTCTTCGCCGCGCTGTCGGGCTTCGTCGCGTCGGGCGTGAGGTTGGCGGTGAGCGTTGTCGCGTCGTCGGTGATGTCGACGACGAGGCGGATCTTCTCGAGATCCGAGACGATCGCCATTCGCTTGCCGAGCATTTTGTCGATCACACCGATGATCGCGATCGGATCGCCGAAGTCCGGTGGCCGGCCGCGCTCCTTTCGCATGCGCTCGTCTTGCGTGAGGAGAAACGACTTGCCGTCCTTCCAGTACGACTCGATCTTCGGCCGGAGCGTCGACTGCAAGGCCGCGCGCGGGATCTCGACGACCGCGGCGGCGTCACCCGGAAGTGGACGGGCGGTGAGCGTGCGCGTGACGTAAGGGCCGAGCCGCGCCAGATCCGCTTCGCTCTTTCCGATCAGCAGATAGCCATTCGGCGTGATCGCGATCTCGAGCTTCGGCGCCGCCGAGCCATACGGCCTGTTCGGCACGAGCACGGTCATCCCTGGCGGGCCAGCGTCTTCCTTCGCGGTGTAGCGACCGGCGTCGCCGCTCATCAACAAGATCTTCGTTCGTCGTGGGTCGACGAGCTTCATCGCGACGACGAAGCTCGGGTCGGCCGGATCCGCCGCGACCGCTCCGTACATCGGCGCGGTTCCGTCGAGCTCGACGGCGAGCTGCGGATCGAGATCGGTGAGCGCGATCACGACGCCCGGCAAATTCGCCGGAAGGATCCCGACCGCTCCGCCGACGCCACGCTGGAGCTTCGCCCACGACGTGTTCGGCGACGCCACGTACAGATCGCAGAGCAGATCCGCGGGCGCGGGGACGGGTGGCTCCGCCTTCGCGCCGCCGTCGATCGCCAGATGCGAATCGCCACACGACTTGGTCGCGCCGATCGCCACGGCGCCGCCCAAGACGATTGCCGCGATCCACGCATGCCACCGCTCGAGCTTCATGACGACGAATGCTCATACCATCATCGCGCGTACACGTCGCGAGCGCGAGCGCCCGTCCGCCGATTTAGCTGGCGCAGTGTGCGCCGCGCTCGTCCGTCACGCAGCGGCTGAGGCCCATCGATTTGCACAAGTAGCTGCGCGGTTTGCCCCACGCGCACCACTTGATCGACGCGCCGTCGCATCGCGGCGCGGCCGACGCGTCGCAAGCTCCGACGCCCGCGTCGCTCGCGCCGGTGGCGGCGGTCGCTGCGCAGACGCCGATGGATCGATCCGACGAGACGCCCGAGGACGCGCACGTGAGCGACGAGCCGCAGTCGATCCGCGTCTCGTGGCCGTTCTTGCAGAC